>CAJFTS010000028.1 GCA_904420015.1 uncultured Clostridia bacterium | reverse complement strand
GGCATTCTTCGCAGCCGCGTACATGCTCTTCCACCGCCCTTCGTTCCTCTTCGCAGCAAAGCCCCTCTGCATAATTCGGCAGCAAGATCTGGATGGATTTGCATTCGTACTTCAATTTTATTTCCCCCTTTTTCATAGCGGCCAGCGATAGGATGAAGCCGGCCGAAGTTTCCTTCTTGAAATGCTTTTGAAATGGATGGGAAAAGCCGCCTGATTCCTTTCAAGGAGCGACCGCTTGGGTAAAACGGCAGGACGCAAGAAAGGAAAACGACTTTTATATCGGACAAGTGAATGTGTTTCACAAAACAAAATCCCGGGCCATCGCCTTTCTCAGGCGGCGGTCCGGGATTTTGTTAAGACTGCGGTTGAGTGGGAGGTGCTTCGCCGTCCTCCGCCGCGTCGGCAACGGGGAGGGTGATGATGACATCGGTTCCGGAGTTTTCCATCGAACGCAACTCCAGACTGCCGCCATGCAAACGGACGATTTCGTCCGCCACCGCCAGCCCGATGCCGGAGCCGCGGCGGGTATGGTTGGCTTTATAGAATTTTTCCTTTACCTTCGACAAGTCCTCCGCCGAA
Organism: uncultured Clostridia bacterium; assembly: GCA_904420015.1. Lineage (GTDB taxonomy): Bacteria > Bacillota > Clostridia > Oscillospirales > Acutalibacteraceae > Solibaculum_A. The sequence goes on along the minus strand of CAJFTS010000028.1, from coordinate 41,860 downwards.
ATGCCACAGCCGGTGTCGCTGATGACCACGCGGATTTCTCCATCTCCCTCCTCCACCTCCACCCGGACCCGTCCGCCCGGATCGGAGTATTTAAACGCATTGTCCAGGATATTGACAAACACCTGTTTGAGGCGGTTGTGGTCACCCAATACCGCCGGGAGCAGCTCCGGCTCGTAATAGATCAGCTCAATCTGTTCGCGCTTGGACCGTTCCCGGAACATGAATACCGCCTCGCCCAATTCCGCCAGGATGTCGATGCGTTCCATCTTCATCGTCAGCCGCCCGCTTTGCAGCCGGGAGAAATCCAGCAGCTCCTCCACAATGCCCGACAGCCGTTCCGACTCCCCGATGATGACCTGCATCCCCTTTTCCATCATGTCCTTATCCCGGACCGGGTCTAGGTCCATCAGCGTTTCCCCCCAGCCCTTGATGGCGGTCAGCGGGGTGCGCAGCTCATGGGAAACCGAGGAGATGAAATCGTTCTTCATCTTTTCCGTGGTGCCCAGCTCCCCGGCCATGTAGTTGATGGTGTCGCACAGGTCGCCGATTTCGTCGTTGTATTTCTTCTCAATGCGGGCGTCGAAGTCGCCCAAGGCGATTTTACGCGCCGTAACGCCGATTTCCTTAACCGGGATCACAATGGAGTTGATAAAATAGGACCCGGACATGATGACGAACAGGATCACCGCGATCCCGATGACCAGCAGCACCGATACGATAATAAAAATCTGCTGGTCCGCCGCCGATAGGGAGACCACCAGCCGCACCGCCCCGGTCATCTCTTCGGCGTTGGTCAGGATATAGGTGTAGGCCATCACATTCTCCCCGGTAGAGAGATGGTAGGAAGCGACGCCGATAGGCTGGCCGTTTTTTACATGCAGCGCCGCGTCGTAATCCGGCCGCTCATCCAGTTCCGGGGTAAAACCGGTGGAGGAGAGGATGAAATCCCCGTTCTGGTCAAAGACCTGCAGCTCCACCTGTTCCTTGAGGCTGAAATTCTCCACCGCATTGATGGAGCGGGAGATAAACTCCGACTGGTTTTGGTTTGCATAGCGTGAAAAGCTTTCCTGGGTGGTGGTCATGATGTTTCCCAGCTGCCAGCGGATGCCGCTGTAATAATAGTCCTTGACGATAAAGGCCATAGCCAGCTCAATCACGATCAGAATGGCAAGGATCAGCCCCAGGCTGTTGAACAGCCACCGCTGGGTAATGCCTTTGGAGGACATATGCTCCACACCCGGCAACGATAATTTCTTACGCATAGGTTATGCCTGCCATTTGTATCCCAAGCCCCAAACGGTAATGATGTGCTTGGGAGCCGATGGCTCCTCCTCGATCTTCATCCGCAGCCGCCGCACATTGACGTCCACGATTTTTTCTTCCCCGAAATACCCTTCCCCCCAGACCTTGTTGAGGATGTCGGTACGGCCCAGGGCCTTGCCGGGGTTGGTCATGAAGCACTCCATAAACTGATATTCCACATGGGTCAGCTCGATCATTCTCCCCTTATGGGAAAGGGTGCGGTTGCGCACATTGAGCACAAAGTCGCCCGACACGATCTCTTCCGAAGCGGCCTTTTTCGACTTGCCTGCGTTCATCTCCACCCTTCGGTAAAGGGCGTCCACCCGGGCGACCAGCTCGGAAGGGGAGAAGGGCTTGGTCACATAGTCGTCCGCCCCGATCATCAGGCCGCTGACCCGGTCCATTTCCTGCGACCGGGCGGTAAGCATGATGATCCCCAGATTGGGGCTTTTCTGTCGAAGCTCCCGGCAGACCGCCAGCCCGTCCATTTCCGGCATCATGATATCCAAAAGCGCGATATCCACGTCGCCCTGTAGGCTGTCAAACAGCTCCAGCGCTTTTTTCCCGTTCTCCGCTTCGTAGACGGTATATCCCGCCCGTTTGAGATTGATTACCACAAATTCACGGATGGCCCCTTCGTCCTCCGCGACCAAAATGCTTTTCATCCAATCATCCCTCTCACATCCAATTTGGTCCGGCAGCCGGTCAGGACAGGTCCGCCATAATGACGAAATGGTCCTTGACGAAATCCAGGTCAATGCCGAAATCCGCTGCGCGGCCTTCGATTTTTACCGCATAGACGATGCTGCCGTGCTCGCCTAAATATTCATAGCCCGCGCTGCTTTCGGATTTTTCCCATACCGCAGTGGTAAAGGCGCGCAGCGTCATCAAAAGGTCGGTACGCCGGAAGCTTTCCCCATCCCACTCGTACGCGTAAAAACTGGAGGTGCGGTCGGTGGAATTGCGTTCGATGGTGACCGACTGGGCGTTGACCCATTCATCCGGGAAGCTGAAATAGTACCCGTCGGTGCTGTTGATGTTACAGGCAAGCACCTTCTGCGCATCCTGCCCGGTGTCCTCGTCCACCCGTCCGTCGTACCGGTACCAGGTGGTCAGCCACAGCTTTTCCGACGTTTTCTTGTCGAAATAGCCCGGAAGCTCCGTCACCTTGGGAATCTCAATCCAGCCGTCCTGGTTGATGTCCATGGACAGCACCGTAGTGGGCCGCTGCGTTTCCACCACCGCTTCAAAGGAATCATCGTAAAACAGGTTGCTCAAGGCAGTGCCGTCCCAGTAGAGGACCTCGGTAATGGTGTAGTCTGTGCCCTTCGAGCCGTCCACAAAGACCGCGTTGATCCCGCTGCGCAGCTGGGCGGTTTTGATCTCCAGATAGGGGGAAGAACCGGTTGACCGGGGAGAAACATTGCCGTCCATCTTCGCGCTGTACACATGCTCAGAATCCACCCCGTCCTGCGTCATGCGGTACATGGTGGCGGTTGCGGTCTTGTTGGTGGAATCCACACTCATCAAAAGCAGCTCTTGCCGGGAATCTCCGTCCAAGTCCACAATCTGCATGCCGGTAAAGCCCGTCTCCATCTTCAGAGAGAGGGTATACCCGTTGTCCCCCTCCTCAAAGCTGTAGACGGTCAGCCACTTGTCTGAAGAGCTGGTGGTCAGCCAGCTGATGACCACTTCCACGCTGCCGTCCCCGTCGAGGTCGGCGGTCTGTACCGCATGGACCTCGCTGTCCGCCCCTTCGATATCGCCGATGGACCGGTATTCGCCGTCCTCCTCCACAATGACGTTAATGTGGATTTTTGCGCCGTCCTGTTTATAAAGAGCCAGCACCGCCATCCCCTTTTCCCCGAAATCCACCGGGATGAAGGCGGAACGCTCCTTTCCGCTTTTGGGGTATTTGAGCGTATAGCTTTTGTTGTTCAACGCATTCTCCAGCGCCTGCTGGATGCCCGATTGGGTGCCGGTCAGCTTGGGCGGTTTCATCAGGTTGTTCATATCGAAGCCGGCGAACAAGCCGCCCCCCGAGCAGCTGCTCAGCAGGATGGAGGCGGCAAGCAGCACCGGGAGGAGCAGGCTGCGCCTGATTATTTTTTTCATCCGTTTCATAAGCTCCTTTGGTTTGCTTTCTACCGCCTCTATTGTATCATCGCGGGGAGTGGAAATCTGTATCAAAAAGGTTACAAAATCGCTTTTCTTTCTGAATGATTTTATCGCATAGGAAGGAAGGCGGGAGTATCCTTTTTTTATTAAAAAACTCGCCGAAAAGACTGCAGCCGGTTGACAAAACAGGATTTTGTATTTATACTTTGAAATAACCGAAAAGATAATCGTACTAAGAGAGGTGCATTATGAAAAGACGTGGGAAATGCCTGGCTGCTTTTCTTGCTGTAATGCTGTTTGCTTCGGCTTCCTTCAGCGCGGCGGCCTACAATGAGCAGGATGTTTTGAATTTTGTCAAGGGCGAGTATACCGTCGGCAGCGAGACCTTTAAGTTTCGAGACGACCAGATCGTGCGGGTCGAACGGTATCTGAGCGAATACGAGGTCAGCGACGAGGCTTGTGACATCGTTATGGAAAATTTTGAGAAGATCAAGGCGATCTTTGAAAAGAACGGCTCGACAAACCTGCAGACGCTGAGCACGGCCGACAAGACGGCCATCGTTTCGGCGATTGAAAACAGTGCAAAGGCGGTAGGGCTGGAAGTGGTCATCGACCGCACGGCGGGTACCTACGGCATGTTCATCTTCTATAAAGACGGCAAGGTATACGATAAGGTGGATCCGTCCACGGTGTTCGCCGTAACGGCGGCGGATGGGACGACCGATCTGTTCACCATGCTGTCCGGCTTCGGCATTGCGGGGCTTCTTCTCCTGGCGGCCGGCTTCGGCGGCGTGGCCCTCTTCAAGCGCAGGAAGGCGCTTGCTTAAGGATGAATTTGAAGATTAAGAAGGCGGCGGCAGTAATTGCAAGGAACGTTGCAGTTACTGCTTCCCTTTTTCTCATCGGTTTTTTGCTGGTTGGGATGGGTGGAAATCTTCTGATTCCCCTCTATTCCTCGGCGGATTATTTCCTGACGGAGCCGGATGCCGTCTCTTCCGTGTCTCAGAGCGAGCTGGCGGCCTCCTCTGTGCCGGAAGCCGACGAGCCGAAGGAGAAGGAGGGGCAGGTAACCGCCAGCGGGATGGAGTATCCGGAGTATGGTGAGGTTTACGCTACCCTGAAGCTGCCCGCCTTGGGCCTGACGCTGGAGGTAACCTATGGAGACGACCTGAAGCTGATTAAGCAGAAGGTCGGCCAATTCACCGGCAGCTACCTGCCGGGAGAGGGCGGGACCATTCTGTATGCCGGCCACAACGCCCGCAAAATTTTTGGACGGCTGGGCGAGCTGGAGCCGGGCGACGAGGTGATCGTGGAAACCGGCTACGGCACCTTTACTTACCAGGTCACCTTGGGAGAAGTGGTGGACATTGTAAACGAGCCGCCCATCAACCGGGACAAGGAAGAGCTGATTTTGTATACCTGCTATCCGTTCAATGCGGCCGGTTTTCCCAGCACCCGGTATCTGGTACACTGTGACCGGGTAGATCCTCCAAGCAGCGGGCAGGAGGGTTGACATGAGAACGAAACGGATACTTAGGAATGGGCTTTCCTACCTGCTTGCCTTTCTGCTGATGGCGGCGGTGGCCGGGCTCCAGCTGGGCGGCACCTATCTGCTGACGGTGGAGAACAAGGAGGCAATCCTATACTCCTTTGCGCAGATGAACTATTTTGAACAGGCGGCCCAAAAGGCGCAGGAGGATTTTTCCGATTATATTTTGCAGTCCGGCTTTGAGGATGCGGTGATCGAGGACCTGGCCACGCCGGAGATGGTGGAAGAGGATCTGTCCGCCTTCCTTGACGGATTTTATGCCTATATCCGCGGGGAATCGGATGAAGTGGATATGGAGGTAGAATCGCCGGTGCTGCAGCAAAAGCTGCAGGAGCGTATCGACGCTTCCCTTGCCCAAAAGGGAATGGAGGACAGCCAGGCGCTGCGGGATAGTGTAACCGCCTTTAAACGACGGATCTCGAGTACCTACGCCTCCAACATCCTTCCTCTCATCAGCTTTGATAACCTGGCTGCGGCAATCCGCAGCATTCACCTTAAGGTGCCGTTGTTTATGGGACTTGGAGCTGGCGCAGCGGCGGTTTTGACCCTTGCGCTGTTCTTTGCTGCGGGGAAAGGGCGGTTCTTGCCATGGCTTTCCCGCGCCCTCTTTGCCAGCGGCTTTTTCGTTCTGATCCCGGCGGTGTTTTTCATCAGCTCCCACCTGGTTAATAAGTTCTTCTTTTCCATGGACTATTTCTCGGTTTTCTGTAGGGAGTTTATCCAAAACGCCCTGTTCCAGCTGCTGATCCTCTCGGTTGTGGTTTTGGCGCTGGGGCTGCTGGCGGCGGTGGGCGCGTCGCTGCTTGCAAAGGGAAGGAAAAGAAAACAAGCATTGCAGATGCAGATTGAAGAATGATTTGATTTTATCGAATGATGGTATTATAATAAAGGCGGCAGATGGCGACATCTGCCGCCTTTTTAGCAATCAAGACGCGCGCCGCGGGCACGCAGAAAAGGGGTATACATGTTTGCACGTCTATCCAGTATGGGACTTTTCGGCCTGCAGGCGTTCGAGGTGGAGGTGGAAGCGGATATTTCCACCGGCCTTCCCGGCTTCGACGTGGTAGGCCTTCCGGATGCGGCGGTGAAGGAGGCAAGGGAGCGGGTGCGCTCCTCTTTGCGCAACTGCGGCATGGAGGTGCCGCTTGGGAGGATTGTGGCAAACCTGGCACCCTGCGACATCCGAAAGGAAGGGCCGCTGTACGACCTGCCTTTGCTTTTGTCCATTGCGCTCGCCTCCAACCAGCTGGATTTTGACCCCACCGGCATGGCGTTTACCGGAGAGCTGTCCCTGACCGGGGAGGTGCGGCACGTCAACGGCATCCTGCCGATGGTAATGGAGGCCAAGCGGGCCGGTTTTGAAAGCATGTTTATCCCGGCGGACAATGCGGCGGAAGGCTCGGTGGTGGATGGGATCGACGTCTACCCGGTCTCGTCGGTTACCCAGCTGCTGGCCCATCTGAAGGGGAAGGAGCGCATCAAACCGGTCCGCATGAAGGAGTTTCCTCAGGTGTCCTTTGCCGGAATTGCGGATTTTGCCGACGTAAAGGGACAGCTGGAAGCGAGGCGGGCGATGGAGATTGCGGCTGCCGGCGGGCACAACATTCTGCTGATCGGCCCGCCCGGCTCGGGAAAATCCATGCTCGCCAAACGCCTGCCGTCCATCCTGCCGGAAATGACCTTTGAGGAGGAGCTGGAGGTCACCAAGGTCCATTCCATCGCCGGGTGCCTGCCCCAGGACACGCCGTTGATTACGGTACGCCCCTTCCGCGCGCCCCATCATACCGTATCGCCGGCGGCCTTGGCGGGCGGTGGCTCTCTCCCTCATCCGGGGGAGCTTTCGTTGGCCCACAACGGGGTTCTTTTCCTCGACGAGCTGCCGGAATTCCCCCGCAATACCCTGGAGGTGCTCCGCCAGCCTATTGAGGACGGCCAGGCGACCATTTCCCGGGTCAGCGGGACATTGACCTATCCCTGCGCGGTGATGCTGGTGTGCGCCATGAACCCCTGCCCATGCGGATATTATGGACACCCCACCCGTCCCTGCACCTGCAAAAAAGGGGCGGCGGCCAATTATCTGGCGAAGGTGTCCGGGCCGCTTCTCGACCGGCTCGACCTGCATGTGGAGGTGCCGCCGGTGGAGTTTTCCGATCTGTCGTCGAGGGAAAAGGGCGAATGCTCTGCGGATATCCGCAAAAGGGTGAACCGGGCAAGACGGCTGCAGCTGGATCGGTATCAGGGGAGCGGCGTTTCCTGCAACGCGCGCCTGACGCCTGATCTAATGCAGGAGCATTGCCAGCTGACGCTGGACGCCAAGCGTCTGCTGCAGCGCGCGTTTGAGCAGATGGGTCTTTCCGCGAGGGCATACGACCGGCTCATCAAGGTGGCCCGTACCATCGCCGATTTGGATGCCGCCGAGCAGATCGCCTCGGCGCATATTGCCGAAGCGGTGCAGTTTCGCAGCCTGGACCGAAAATATTGGAGATAGCCATGCGCCGCTTGCCGGCGCTTTTTTCTTTCTAAAGGGAGGATGCGAACCGCCGCCTTACCCAGAAGTTTCCCTGAAAGCGGGGGACATTCCCAGTAAAACGATGAAAAAACGTGCAAGGCATTCCCTTTTTGGGTACATACTAGTATAATGTGGAGAATAACGAATAGAAAGCGGGGCAGATTTTATGGAAGAACGAGAGGCAAAGCGGGTGGCGGATTCCCGCACCGAACAGATTCAAATCCTTATGCCCGAGCATATCAACGGCTATAACCGCCTGTTCGGCGGAAGGCTGATGGAATGGATCGACGTGGTGGCTGCGGTGGTCGCCCGGCGGCATTCCGGCCGCAATGTCACCACCGCCTCCATCGACAATTTGCAATTTAAGGCGGCGGCCCATGTCAACAGCACCCTCTTTTTAATGGGGCAGATTACCTATGTGGGCAACACCTCCATGGAAGTGCGGGTCGACACCTATGTGGAAAAGCTGAGCGGCGAACGCAAGATGATTAACCGGGCCTATCTGGTGCTGGTGGCGCTGGATGAGGAGGAAAGGGCGGTTCCGGTTCCCCGCCTGATCCTGGAGACCGAGGAGGAAAAAGCGGAATGGGAAGCGGGGATCCGCCGCAATGAGCTGCGCCGGCAGCGCCGGGCGGAGGCCTTTTAACCGGGAAACCCGCAGAAGAAAAACGCCCGGCAGCTAAAATAGCTGCCGGGCGTTTTTTCGTTGTTGTAAAAGTCAACCACCGGCTCTGGCGGTGGAGATATCCCGCAAAAAAGCGTTCGCTTTGTGCATCGGGGAAGCGGGCTGCGAACGGCCAGCCTACCGGCGACGGAAGGCTTCCTATAAAATGGGGATTCGCCTGTGAACGGGCCACGGGGCAGGTGATGCCAGTGAAATAATTTTCCGTGCGTCTTGAGACGCTTGCTGGGAATAAGCCCTTCTAGGGCTTATTACAGACTTCGGCTTTGCCGGTGGTTTTGACTTCTTGCCGCATGTTGCTGAGAGGCATTCGCCTGAGTAAAAAGTCCACTTTGGTTCCCTTCTCCCGGAAACGATACAAGGAGCCGCCCCAGACCGGCCTTGGCGGAAAGAGGGGGAGAACGGGAGGGAGTCGACTCAGCCGTAACGCCCTTCCTGCGTCCTCCCTTGCCGGGTTATGGGCCCTAGAAGCGCGCCCCGGTCACAGGATTGCCATAATCATCTGAATGCGCAGATAAGCGGACATCACGTATCCAAACAGCGCCAGCCCCAGCACCACAATGCAAAGGATGGGATGCTTTTCCTTTAGAGAAAGCCCGATTATCAAAATGCCGGTATAGCTTACCGCCTCCAGCAGGAAGGCCACCACGCAGTAGCCGATGGTGGAAATAAGGGAAACAATCAGGTCCTGGAGGAAAAGGTTCATGCAGACATTCAGTGTAAACCCGATCAGGAAGATCAACAGGCCCAGCATCCATTTTTTAATTGGCTTTTTTTCCTTGTTCACGTTCAATGCAATACGTCCTCCTTGCATGCGTTTGGTTGGCTGGTCAGCGGGTCGCCATCATTTTATACAGATATCCCGCCGCCTGCGCCCGGGTGACCGGAGCCTGAGGGAGAAAATTCCCCTCGTCGTCCGCCGGGCCCATAAACTTCATTTCATCCGCCGCCCGCACATAGTCGAGGGCCCAAGGGGAAATCTTCCCCCGGTCGGGATACCGCTCCACACCGCCCACAATGGCCTTGTCCGGGGCGCGGCGGTTGTAGGTGCAGACGAGCATCGCCGCCAGCCCTTCCCGGGAGACCGGGTCCCCGTCCTTGCCCTCGAAGGGGAGAAGCCCTTGCCCGGCGGCTGCCGGTACACCCTCGCCGGGAAGGCCCAGGGAGCGAAGCATCGCGGTAGCTGCATCGGAAAGGGTAAGAAGCGCGTCGGGGGCAAAGGCGCCTTGGGCCTGGGGGGTCAGGATACCCTTGGCCAGCAGCTGCAGCACCGCGGCCTTTTGAGGGCAGCCGGACAGGTCGGTTACCGTGGCGGTGTTGATCTTAATGGCGTCGTTGAGAAGGAAGCTGGTGGAAATCCCCGCCCCCTGCACCGGGCGGATTTTTAGTTCAGGCACCGGATAGGGGACAAAGTCCGTCCGGAGGCGTTCGCACAAAGGCGCGATACCCTGCCTTGCAATCTCGGAAGCCACCAGCCTGGAGATCAGCGCGCCGCCGAAATCGTTGGGGTGGGTGCGGTCCACCGAGCTGCCGTCGTTCCAGAAGTAGTCCGGCGCCTTTTGAGGGCCGAAATCGGTGAAAATGGCGGTGGTCTGGCTCAAGAGATCCACAAAGGGAACCCCTTCCTCCTGCGCCACCGTCTGCACCGCTTCCCCGTATTCCCCCAGCAGATCCCTAAGCGCGCCGTTTTCCTCAAAGAGGATCCGATTGATAGGGGAGCAGAGCACCGCCTGTACCCCCCGCTCCCGGCATTCGTTTACATACCGGCGCAGGTTGTCCAGGTATCCGCCGAAGGCCTGCAGCTCGTCGCATTTCTGGTCGTTGTGCCCAAACTGGAAAAAGCAAAAATCCCCCGGCTTCATATTCTCTAGCGCCACCTTCCAATGCCCGTCCTTTCGGAAGGTATCGGTGGTCAGGCCCGACTGGGCGTGGTTGGAGACCGCCACCCCCGGCTGGAACCACTGGGAGAGCATCTGGCCCCAGCCGCAGTAGCTGGTCTTAGGCTGATAGGGATAGTTGGCGCTTTGGTCGGTAACGGTGGAATCCCCCGCCACAAAGACGGTGACGTCCTCCGCCTTCTCAATCTCCACCGCCGACAGCACCGCATGCTTCCCCAGTAGCGCCACCGCAACCCGGTCCCCCTTGATAAGAGGCGCTTCGTTCGGCTGCACATCGCAGACGTGCACCGAGAAAACAACCGTCTTTTCCTCTCCTTTTTTCACCGGGCAGTCGATCAGATGAAACCGCCGATGGGTGGAGAATACCGTCACAGCCATATCCGCCTCGTCGTTTTTCATCCGCACCGTCACCCGGTAAACACCCGGCTTTTCCACCTTTGCCTCAAACTGAAGCGGGATGTCTGGGCGGCTGGAACAAACGCCGGTGTCAACGGCCAGCACCTGGGACAGGGGGGAATGGTCCCCGTCCAGGAAGGGGCGGAAACCATAGGCGGCGTCCCCTTCCATGGTTTCGTCCGGCCTTACCCGGAGGGCTCCGTCCAAAGAAGGGCAAAAGCAATAGCGCATCTTCGCTTCCATTTTCTTCACATCCTTGTAAAATTCAAACGCCCGAACCCGGCCTGCTACAGCCCGGCCCCATTCGGGCGGGAACCATCCATCCTTGCCGCCCCGCCGCCCTGCGGCGGATTGCGGCAGGTATACAAGCTAGTATACCACACCCGTGCCAGGATGGGAACCGTCCGGCCCATTTTCGCAGGCTTACGCTAGGCCGGATCACGTTGCCGCAAGCCCGGTAATCCGGAAGGAGTCCCCCTGCTTTACCAGCGTATAGACCATGGTCTTTTGGGGGGCGGGAGGGATGGTGTTCCCCTCGCTGTCCCGCTGGTATCCGCCCGCCGCGGTAGAAATGCAGGCGACCTCGGCTGTGTAGACCCCGCCGCTCGCCCGGACGCTGGTCACCTGCGGCACAAAATACCCGGCCTGGGCCACATGGGGGATATGGTAGCCGTTTTCCGCCTCGACGTATTCAAAGGTTGTGCTCCCGCTGGTAATGGAGGCCGGGGTCAGCGTTATTCCTTCCCCAAAGAGGGCGGCCCCCTTTTCCTTGACCAGGTCGAAGGAAAGGATGATGCGGCCGCTGTCGTCGGTCAAAGGGGAGGGGTCGGAAGAGGCCAGGAGGGCCGCCCGCAGCGCGATTTCCGTCAGGGCGAGGGGATCGGCCTGCGTAAGGTCGCCGAAGGGCTCCGGATCCACCATAACGGCCGGCGCCAACAGCTCTTCCAGCTGGGCGCGCAGCTCGGAATGGTCGAAGAGCCCGCCGAAAGAGGAACAGACCGGCGGGAGAAGGGAAAAGAGAACCGCCGCCGCCGAAACCAAGAGAAAAAGCCCCGCAATACGCGGAGCTTTTCGACGTCTTGGTTTCGGAAGGCCGCAACGGGCAAAGGCCGCCATAAAAGACCCTCCTTTTCGGGAAGAGCGGGGGTCAGCGGATCTGTCCGTTCCCCCGCAGAATGTATTTGGTGGAGGTCAGCTCCAAAAGGCCCATGGGGCCGCGGGCATGGAGCTTCTGGGTAGAAATCCCGATTTCCGCCCCCAGGCCGAATTCCTCCCCATCGGTGAACCGGGTGGAAGCGTTTACATACACCGCCGCCGCGTCCACCCCGGCGGTAAACTGCTGGGCGGCGTCGTAGCGTTTGGTGACGATGCATTCGCTGTGGCCGGTGCCGTGGGCGTTGATGTGGGCGACCGCCTCCTCCACGCCGGCGACCACCTTTACCGAGAGGATGTAATCGAGGAATTCCGTGTCGTAGTCGGCCTCGGTAGCGGGCACCGCCTGGGGCAGGATCCGGCAGGTCTGCGGGCAGCCCCGCAGCTGCACCTGCTTTTGAGAGAGCTTCGCGGCAATGACCGGCAGCGCCTTCTCGGCAATGGATGCGTCCACCAGCAGGCTTTCCGCCGCATTGCAGACGGAGGGGCGCTGGGTTTTGGCATTCAAGACAATGTCCGCCGCCATTTGCAGGTCGGCGCTGCCCTCCACGTAAATGTGGCAGTTGCCCGTCCCCGTTTCGATGACCGGAACCGTGGCGTTCTCCACCACCGAGCGGATGAGCCCGCCGCCGCCCCGGGGGATGAGCACGTCTAAGTATTCGTTGAGCTTCATCAATGCCGTGGCCGTCTCCCGGGAGGTATCCTCCACCAGCGCCACGCTGTCCTGGGGAAGGCCGGCGGCACACAGCGCCTCCCGCATGACCTTAGTGATGGCCTTATTCGACTGGAAGGCTTCCTTGCCGCCCCGCAGGATGACCGCATTGCCCGCCTTCAGGCAGAGGGCCGCCGCATCCGAGGTCACGTTGGGCCGGGCCTCATAGATGATGCCGATGACCCCCATAGGGACCCGCACCTTGGAAAGCTGGATGCCGTTTGGCAGGGTATGCCCCTCCACAAGCTGCCCCACCGGGTCGGGGAGCGCCGCAACCTTGCGCACGCCGCCGGCCATACCGGCGATCCGTTCCCGGCTGAGCGCCAGCCGGTCGAGAAGCGATTCCCGCAGCCCGGCGGCCTTTCCAGCCTCCAGATCCTTCTCGTTGGCAGCGAGGATTTCGTCGGTGTGGGAAAGAAGGGCGTCGGCAACCGCCTCCAGAGCGGCGTTTTTCGCCGCCGTCCCGGTTACCGCCAGGATACGGGAAGCGGACTTGGCCTTTTTTCCCAAGGTGTTCAAATCATACATATGGTTCCCCCCTATAAAATAGTACCGGCTATCCGGCACAAAAGATGGTGCCCGCCTCTTTTCCTTCAAACAGGTCGTATAAAAGCTGGGGCGTTTCCCCGGCGATAATCACCGTGGGGATCCCGGCGGCGGTGGCAATCTCGGCGGCGCTGATCTTCGTAATCATCCCGCCCGTACCCCGGGAGGAGCCGACCCCGCCCGCCAAAGCCTTGACCGAATCGTCGATGCGTTCCACCCGCGGGATCCGCTTGGCGTCCGGGTGCTTGTGCGGGTCGGCGGTGTAAAGCCCGTCGATGTCGGTGAGGATCACCAATGCGTCCGCCTGCACCAGCTTTGCCACGATGGCGGACAAAGAATCGTTGTCGCCGAAATTGATGCCGATCAGCTCATCCACCGCCACCGTGTCGTTTTCGTTGACGATGGGGAGCGCCCCCATATCCAAAAGCCGGGCAAAGGTGTTGGCCACGTTGTGGCAGCGCTCTTTGTCGTCGATGTCGTCCCTGGTCAGCAGCACCTGGGAGACGATCTGCCCGTATTCGGAAAAAAGCTTGTCGTATGTAAACATCAGCTCGCACTGGCCCACCGCCGCGGCCGCCTGCCTGCCGCCTACGTCGGAGGGACGCCTTTGGAGCCCCAGCTTTCCGACGCCTACCGCGATGGCACCCGAGCTTACCAGGATGATTTCCCGGCCGGCGTTCTTCAAATCGGACAGCACCCGCACAATCCGTTCAATTTGCCGGAAGTTGAGCTTTCCGCTTTCGTGGGTGAGGGTGGAGGTTCCCACCTTCACCACAATGCGCCGTGCGTCCTGTAATTCCTGTCCCATGCTTCCTTGAGTCCCCTTTTAAATGAATTGGGTTTTGTTTAGTATACCCTTCCCATTACCGCCCGTCAATCAGGCTTTGGTAAATCTCCTTGCTTTTTACCCGCCCCGCCGCCGACAGAGCCAGCTGCTGAAAGTCGAGCACCCGTTCGGCCGCCTGCGCCACCTGTTCGAGGGTCATCCCGTCCACAATCCCGATCAGCTCGTCTTCGGTGCGGATGTGCCCTTCCAGCAAAAGTCCCCTGGCCGCGTTGCCGCACCGGGCGGAGATGCCCTCCCCGTTCATCACAAGTCCGGCTTTCAGCTGTTCCTTGCTGCGGGTCAGCTCCTCCTGGGTCAGGGAATCCTTCATCCCGCGCAGGATCCGAAGGGTTTCTTCGATGGCCTGCTCCTCGCAGTCGGGCGTCACCGTCAGCGCCACCCCAAAGATTCCCGCCCCCGCGTGGGCCGCGTGGTAGGAGTAGACCGAGTAGACCAGCCCCAGCTCCTCCCGCAGCCGCTGAAACAGGCGGGAGGAGGCGTTGGCCCCCGCAATGTTGGAAAAGACCGCCAGCGCAAACCGCCCTTCATCCCCCATGGGCAGGCCCGGAAGCCCGAAAAGCAGCGCCGTCTGTTCAAAATCCTTCTCCCGCAGGGAGAGGCAGGGGGTCCAAATCCCGCATTCCGGTCCGAGAACCGGCGCGCCGGGCGCTTGGCCGCCGAAATACCGCTGGATGATCTCCCAAAAGGCTGCCCGGTCGAAATGGCCGCAGACGGAAACGACCAGGTGGTTGGGGGTGTAATGCTCCCGATGAAAGGCCCTCAGCTGCGAGGCCGTCAGCGCCGAAACCGTCTTAGCCGTGCCCAGGATCGGACGGCTCAGAGGCATCCCCGGCCATACGCCCGCATACAGCAGGTCGGCCGCTACATCGTCGGCGCTGTCCTCGTACATGGCGATTTCGTCGAGGATCACCCCCCGCTCGGTTTCCACATCCCGTTCGTCAAAGCGGGGGTTTGCCACCATGTCGCAGAGCATTTCGAAGGCTTCTGGGGCGTGGGTGCTCAGGGTGTGGGCGTAAAAGCAGGTGTATTCCTTGGTGGTGTAGGCGTTGACCTGGCCGCCGAACAGGTCGGTTTTCACCGCAATGTCCATGGCCGACAGGTCCTTGGTCCCCTTGAATACCATATGCTCGATAAAGTGGGAGGCCCCGTTTTCCTCCGCCCCCTCGTACTGGGAGCCGCAGCGCACCCAGATGCCGAAGGAGGCCGAGCGGAAAAAGGAGATGGGCTCGAACACCACCGTCAATCCATTGGGCAACGTCTTTCTTTCCATACCATCCGCCGTTTCTCCGGTGATAAATCCGTAAGCTAGGCCGCCACCGGCCGGCCGAGCCTGATGCAAAAATCGCCTTGATCGGGTTTCTTTTTTAGCCTTCCCGCCCAAAGGCGGGTCATGCGCGAAAAAACAAAAGGGGCCGGATGCCAGACAGCGTTCTGACATCCGGCCCTTCCTTACATCAACCGAATCCTTAGTTCCTTCTGGGAGGACGATGCCCGCCCATGGGAGGCCGGCCGCTGCGCTGGGGCCGGGTGGGAGGCACGTCGTTCTCCGGAACCAGACCCTCCACTTCGATGAGCGCGTCCCGACGGGAGAGGTTTAAGCGGCCCTGGGAGTCGATCTCAGTGACCTTGACCATCACCTCGTCGCCCACGTTGACCACATCCTCCACCTTTTCCACACGCTTAACGTCCAGGCGGGAAATGTGCACCAGCCCTTCTTTGCCGGGCGCGATTTCCACAAAGGCGCCGAAGGTCATCAGGCGGGTCACCTTGCCCTTGTAGATGGCGCCGATTTCCGGGTCGCTGGTGATGGTTTTGATCATGTTGAGCGCCCGCTCGGCGCCTTCGGTGTTGACCGAGGAGATGAACACCCGGCCGTCCTCCTCCACGTCGATCTTGCAGTCGCACTCGGCGCACATCTTCTGGATGATCTTGCCGCCGGGGCCGATGATGTCGCGGATCTTATCCACCGGGATGGTGGTGGAGAGCATCTTGGGCGCGTATTTGGAAAGCTCCTTGCGGGGCTCGGGAATCACCTTGAGCATCACGTCGTCGAGGATATAGAGGCGGGCCTTACGGGTCTTTTCCAAGGCTTCCTTGATGATCTCCGGGGTCAGGCCGTCGATCTTCAAATCCATCTGGATGGCGGTAATGCCCTTATGGGTACCGGCCACCTTAAAGTCCATGTCGCCGAAGAAGTCCTCCAGGCCCTGGATGTCCACCATGGTCATCCAGCGTTCGCCTTCGGTGATGAGGCCGCAGGAGATGCCCGCCACCGGCGCCTTAATCGGAACGCCCGCGTCCATCAGCGCCAGGGTAGAGCCGCAGATGGAGCCCTGGGAGGTGGAGCCGTTGGAGGAAAGGACCTCGCTGACCAGGCGCAGGGCGTAGGGGAACTCGTCCACGTCCGGGATGACCGGCTCAAGGGCGCGCTCGGCGAGAGCGCCGTGGCCGATTTCCCGGCGGCCGGGCCCGCGGCTGGGCCGGGTCTCGCCCACCGAGTAGGACGGGAAATTATACTGATGCATATAGCGCTTGAATTCCTGGGGATCGATGCCGTCGAGCATCTGCTGGTCGCTGACCGGGCCCAAGGTTGCAACGGTGAGCACCTGGGTCTGGCCGCGGGTAAACATACCCGAACCATGCACCCGGGGCAGAAGCCCCACCTCCGCCGCTAAGGGTCGGATCTCGTCCATGCCGCGGCCGTCCACCCGCTTTTGCTCATCGAGGAGCCAGCGGCGTACCACGTATTTCTGGGTGCGGTACATGCACTCGTCGATGGCGGCCGCCTGGTCGGGGTAGAGCTCATCGAACTTCTCATGCACCGCCGCGTAGACCGGCTTTAACCGCTCGTCGCGCACCTTCTTGTCGTCGGTGTCCAGCGCCGCCTTCACATCCTCGATGGCGAAGGCCTTGATGGCCTCCAGCATCTCGGGATCCGGCTCCAGAGAAGGAACCACAACCTTTTCTTTGCCGATCTGAGCCTGAATGTCCTGGATAAACTTCACAATCTCCAGATTGGTCTTGTGGCCGAAGAGGATGCCCTCGAGCATCACATCCTCGGGGATTTCGTTGGCGCCCGCCTCGATCATGGCCACCTTTTTCTCGGTAGAGGCCACCGTCACCGCCATCTGGGACTTAGCCTTCTGCTCGGCGGTGGGGTTGATGACGAATTCCCCGTCCACGTACCCCACCGATACGCCGGAGATCGGGCCGTTCCAAGGAATGTCGGAGATGGTGATGGCGGTGGAAACGCCGATCATGGCGGCGATTTCCGGAGAGCAGTCCTGATCCACCGACATGACGGTAGCCACCACCGACACGTCGTTGCGCATGTCCTTATTGAAGAGGGGGCGCACCGGACGGTCAATCAGGCGGGAGGCCAAAATCGCCTTGTCGGACGGACGGCCCTCTCTTTTGAGGAAGGAGCCGGGAATGCGGCCGACGGCGTAGAGTTTTTCCTCAAAGTCCACCGAAAGCGGGAAAAAATCGATGCCGTCCCGGGGCTTTGCGGACATGGTGACCGCACAGTGGACGGCGGTATCGCCGTAGCGGACTAAGCATGCGCCGTTTGCCAGGCAGGCCATTTTGCCCGTTTCAATTTTGAGCGGCCGGCCGGCCAGCTCGGTTTCAAATACGCGGAAGTTTTCAAACATAGATGCAATTCCTCCAAATAAGAATTTCAGTCGTGGAGGCCGGCGCGCATTTAGCAATGAAACCAGCGTTTCAGGGAACCCCCTCAAGCGCTCGTTTTACTGCTAAAATCGCTTCCGTACTCCGGTGGACAGGCGGGTAAAGGGGAAAGAACAAAAGCAACATGAGGCAGGCGCAAATTGCGCCTGCCTCCCAAAGCTGCCTTACTTGCGGATGCCCAACTTCTCAATGACGGCGCGATACCGTTCGATATCCTTCTTCATCAGGTAATTGAGCAGATTGCGGCGGTGACCAACCATCTTCAAAAGGCCGCGGCGGGAATGGTGGTCCTTCTTGTGTACCTTCAGGTGTTCGGTCAGATCGTTGATTCTCTTGGTGAGAATGGCGATCTGGACCTCGGGAGAACCGGTGTCCCCTTCATGGCGGGCATTGTCGACGATAACAGCCTGTTTTTCTTCCTTGAGCATCATAGCAAACATACACCTCTTTCTAAAATTCGCCCGAAATCGAAGCGCGCGGTAGGTGAAATTCCCCGGAAAACGGGGCAAAAACCCGTCGGCTGCGAAATGGGTCAAAAGTAACCGTCTCATTATAGCATCGGCATTTTGAAAAGTAAAGGGCCCAAATATAAATTTGTATATTTAGTCTTCCTTGATGACGCCGAGCATATACGCGGCCAGCAGCCGCTTTAAATCCGCGATCTTGGCCGAAAGCTCCGCGCCCGTATCCGTCTCCTGTACCAAGATGCGGTGCTGGGCCGTTTCGTAGACCACCGAGGTGGAAAGGATGTCCTTATTCTGCGATATGGCGGAAACGGTGGAATCGAAGGGCTCGTGGGAGGCCAGCCGCATCCCGTAGGAGTTGTAAAACAGGGTGTAGCCGGCGATACCGGTGGCCTTCTGATAGGCTTTGCAGAAGCCGCCGTCGATGACGATGAGCTTGCCGTCGGCCCGCACCGGATTCTCCCCGTCCCGGGAGCGCACCGGAATGTGGCCGTTGATGATGTGGGAATAGGGCTTGTCGCCCAGGCCGAACTCGGTTAGAATCTTTTCGCAGATTTCCTTTTGCTGGGTCAGCTTGTAATAGGCGTTTTTCGGCTCCAGCCAGGTGGATTCGTCCGCAATGAGCATCCGCTCAAAGGTGGCCATCCGCAGCCGGCCGAAGAGAGGGGAATTTTTCCCGCACCATAAAAACCAAAGAAAATCCTCCCCGTACCGCTTTTGCGGGCTGCCGGGGCGGCTGTAATAGCCCTGCCGCGCCACTTCCTCCGCATAGTCCACCAGCCGCTTGCCTGCAAGGCGTTCCCCGCCCAGCTGGAATTCCATGAAGTTGCCGTCCTCATGGAAGGGGATGCAGCCGTGGTAGAGCAGGTTGCCGTTGAAGCATTTGTACAGCCCGCCCTCCGAATAGAGGAACCGGGTGTGCCGCTGGAGCTTCTCGCTCCCCTTAAAGGAGGAGATGAGCTGCTCGACCACGCTTTCCTCTTCCTCGGTCAGGGCGTAGGGATCCTTGGGGTCGATGGTGGGGAACTGGAAGTCCTTGAGCGGATAGGTTTTCTCCCCAATGGTCACCGTGCCGTTTTGGTAATCCACCTTGTCAAGCAGCAGCCGCTCCTCCATCTGGAATTCCGGATGCCGTTTGATGATCTGCCCTTCCAGCTTAAACTGGATGACCAAAATCGCCTTGTGCATCTTGGAGACCAGCCGCAGGTCCTTGGGGCTGTATTTCTTTTCGTCCTTGGCGTTCTTGGGCGCAAAACAGGCCGAGTAGTGGTAGGTTTCCTGGGCAAATACCGCCAGAGGCCGCAGGTTGATGCCGTAGGCGTTCTCAATCACGTCGAGATTGCTGTACTGCATGGAATTGTTGAGGACGTTTGCGATGCACGCCGCGCTTCCGGCCGCCGCCCCCATCCAGAGGATGTCGTGGTTGCCCCACTGGATGTCCACGCAGTGATGCCCCATCAGCCGTTCCATAATAATGTCGGGCCGGGGGCCCCGGTCGTAGATGTCCCCGACAATGTGCAGCCGGTCCACCACCAGCCGCTTAATCAGCCCGGCCAGCGCCTCGATAAAGGCGTCCGCCCGGTCCAGGTCCACAATGCTCTGGATGATGCTCTCGTAGTACTGCTCCTTGTTCTTAATCTCGTAATTGGTGTGCAGCAGCTCGTCAATGATAAACTGAAAATCCGGCGGCAGCAGTTTTCGCACCTTCGAACGGGTGTATTTAGACGCCACCAGTCGGCAGACGTCGATCATCCGATGCAGGGTCAGCCGGTACCATTCATTTAGGTCGGTCACCGTTTTCTTGACTTCCTCGAGCTTCTGATGAGGGTAATAGATCAAGGTGGAAAGAACCGCCCGGTCGAGCTTGGACATGGAATTGGCGAAAAGGATGTCCACCTTTTCCCGGATGACCCCCGAGCAGTTGTTGAGGATGTGCTCGAAGGCTTCGTATTCCCCGTGCAGGTCGCTCATAAAATGCTCGGTTCCCTTGGGAAGGCCCAGAATGGCCTGTAGGTTGATGATTTCGGTAGAGGCCGACTGAATGGAAGGGTATTCCTTTGCCAGCAGCTTCAAATAGCGAAGATCGCCCAATACCTCGGCTTTGTCACAGTTCACGGTAACGCCTCCCAATCTTTAAACGTGTTCATCCGATCCCGGCCCCGCCCCAGGCGACAGACGGTGAGGCGTGGGCCGTACCCCCGTCCGGTCCAACCTGCCGAGCGCCTCTCCAAAGGGAAAGGAAAGGGCGGTTCCCTCCGGGAAAAGCGCGGCGAGGGGAACCAGGACAAAGGCCCGCTCCAGCATCCGCGGATGAGGAAGGGTCAGCTCCCCGTCCGAAAAGGCGGCGCCCTCGTAAAGGAGCAGGTCCAAATCCAGCGTCCTCGGCCCGTTTTTGATGAGCCGTACCCGGCCCGCGGCCGCTTCAATCCCCAGCAGCGCCCCCAGCAGCGCCCGGGGAGACAGCTGCGTATTCACCGCCGCCACACAGTTGTAAAATTCCGGCTGGTTGTCGTACCCCACCGGGTCGGTTTCATATACCTTCGAAACCCCGGTCACCGCGGTGCCGGGCAAAAGGGAAATCGCATCCAGCGCCGCCTGCAGGGCGGCCAGCCGGTCGCCTAGGTTGGCGCCCAGGCCGATCACAGCGTCCGGCATGGCTCATCCTCCCGTCCGGCTGCGCTTGATCTGTATCGCAACCGTCTCAAAGTCCGCCGGGATGGGGGCCCGGGGCTTATAAAGGGTCAGCTGCACCTCCCGCACCTGGGGAAACCGGTCGAGAATGGCGTCGCAGACCGCCTGACCCGCCCGCTCGATAAGATGAAAGCAGCTTCCCTGCATGGTGCGCACCGCCGCCTTCGCCACCTCGGCATAGTTGACGGTATCCTCCACATTGTCGCTGCGGCATGGCTTTGCCAGGTCCGTCTTGAGCACCAGATCCAGCACAAAGGGCTGCCCCGCCTGCTTTTCGCTGTAAAATACGCCGTGGTTGGCAAATACGCGCAGTCCTTTCAGTATAATTTTATCCATACGATCCTCCTAGTAATCGCTTTAAAAAACATACAACAAGGGGCGGCCTGCCTGCCCGGCCGCTCTTATAACGAAATGCCGGTTTCCTGCCGTACCGCGTCGACCAGCCGCACCGCCTGTACCGTCTCAAACACATCATGCACCCGCAAAAAATCCGCCCCGGCCAGCTGCGCAAGGGTGTGAGCCGCCACCGTGCCCCCTACCCGCCGGTCGGGAGGGGAGGGGAACCGGTCGGCCGTCACCCGTTTGCGGGAGGCGCCCACCAGATAGGCAAACCCTTCCACCCGTGCGGTTTTGGAGACCAGAAGCGCCCGGTTCTGGGCCATGGTTTTCCCAAACCCAATCCCCGGGTCGAGGCAGATGGACTGCGCCTTAACCCCAGCCGCGGTAGCCCGCATCGCCGCGGCGAACAGGAAGCCGTGTACCGCCTCCCCAATGTCCTGGGCCGCCGCGTGCTCGGACAGATCGGCCGCATCGCCCGGATGCATTAGGATTAAGCCGGCCCCATGCCGGGCCGCTGCCTGGAACATGGCTTCCTCTTTGCCGCCGGTAATGTCGTTGAGGATCTGTGCCCCTGCCGAAAGGGCCCGCTCCGCCACCGACGGATAAAAGGTGTCGATGGAAATAGGGAGGGACAGCCGCCCT
The DNA here is from genome assembly GCA_904420015.1 of uncultured Clostridia bacterium. Classification (GTDB taxonomy): domain Bacteria; phylum Bacillota; class Clostridia; order Oscillospirales; family Acutalibacteraceae; genus Solibaculum_A. Next base: position 20,323 of record CAJFTS010000028.1, on the reverse strand, counting down.
TTCAGCCCTTCGAGCACCGGCTTGAGCCGCCGCCATTCCTCCTCCTCGGAAACCGGGGTAAACCCCGGCCGGGTGGACTGGGCCCCCAGGTCGATCAGATCCGCCCCCTCCTCCTTGAGCCGCAGCGCCTGGGCCACCGCGTCCGCAGGGGAGAGGAACCGCCCGCCGTCGGAGAAGGAATCCGGCGTGACGTTTACAATCCCCATCACATAGGTCTTTTCCCCGAGAGGAAAGTCAAACCCATTCCCGCAAAACCGCATGGCTTCCTCCTTTACCTGCCCGAAAGCAGCGTCATCACTTCCGCCCTGGCCCGGGCGTCGGAGCGCATCAGGCCCCGCAGTGCGGAGGTCTGGGTGCTGGCACCGGCGGCCCGCGCCCCCCGCATGGTCATACATAGGTGCTCGGCATTGATGACGACCGCCACCCCGTAAGGATGCAGCTCGTCCATCAGGAAGTTTGCAATCTGGGAGGTCAGCCGCTCCTGCAGCTGGGGACGGCGGGCAAAGCAATCCACAATCCGCGCCAGCTTGGATAGGCCCAAAACGTTTCCTTCCCTGGGAATGTAGGCGATGTTCGCCTTGCCGATGAAGGGGAGCAGATGATGCTCACAGACCGAGTAAAGCGGAATGTCCCGCACGATTACCATTTCATCATGCTGGGTGTCAGTAAACATCTTTAAATGCCGCTTGGGGTCGTCGTGCAGCCCGGAAAAAATCTCCTCATACATCCTTCCCACCCGTTCGGGGGTTTCCACAAGCCCCTCCCGGTCGGGATCCTCTCCCACGGCCAGCAGGATTTCCCGCACCGCCGCCTCAATTCGTTTTTTATCTACCAAGAATTGTCACCGCCGTTTCTCCAGCGGCAGCCGTGGCGTTTCGTCTGCGCCGCTGGAAAAAGACGAAACGAGTTGAGCACAAAAGGAGCGCCGTTTTCCAAAACAGCGCCGAAGAAGGCCGGTTCAGCCTTTTTTTCTCTCCACCAGATAAGCGGGCCACAGCAGAATGATGTATACCGCCCTGCCGAGCCCTACGCTGCCCGGCCTCCCGTCCACCGTTTCCTTTGCCGACTCCGACTGGGCCTTGAGATAGTAAAAGAACCCCAGCACCAGGTATACGGCCAGCAAAAGCCGCACCGCTACCCAGACAATGTCCCAAATATCCATCCGAAACCCTCCTTTTATTGGGCGTGCGCAAATTGCAGCAGGATGGTGATGACGTGCAGGTTTTCGTCCACCGTGCCGTAGCTGACTTGGGTGCTGTCGAGCAAAGGCGCCTCCAAAGAGGAATTTGCCTGCTCTAGCAGTGAAAACACCTCGTTTTGTTCAATCATCGAGCCATAGGCCGCCTGCGCCGCTTCGGCGGAGGAAAACCGCAGCTCCAGCATCGATTCGCCGTTCATGGCGTTCATCGCCATGGCCGAAACAATCGCCGCCTTGGTGTTGTCGTCGTAGCTGTCGAAGAGCCGTCCCATCCGCACAAAATAGTTGTTGTCCCCCGTTACACAGCCCGGGGAGGAAAAATCGGAGTGGGTGGCGCCGATTTCCTCATCGGTCAGATTAAAGTAGAGATGGCTGATGTCCTGGCTGCCTTCGGTTTTGAAGGAGCCGTCCCAGGTCGCATCCAAATGGTAGACGGCCCCGTCCACCGTCACCAGGTTCCACATATGTTCGTCCCCGCCGGCCTTGCCGGAAATGAGGCGGCATTCCATCCCCGCCCTGCGCAAAAGCAGCTGCATCGCTCTGGCGTAGCCCTCGCAGACCGCCTTCTTTTCCACAAGGGCACCGTATGCCGTGTAGGCCTGAGGATATTCCCCTGTTTGATCGGCTGCGGCTTCGCTGTCGTATTCCACCCGGCGTACCACCCAGTCGTGGAGCAAAAGCTCCCGGTTGAACTCGTCCGTCCCTTCCGGCAGGGTTGCCAGGGCCTCGTTTACCGCCTCGTCCAGCTCGGCCTGCATCTGTGCAAGCTCCTCCTGGGAGGAGACCGAGTACTCCAAGTAGATGCGGACCTCCCCCTGGTCGGTAATCATCTTCAGGGACTTTTGCAGCCAGAAAAGCTCCGGCCGATCCGCCATCACCGCGTTAAAGGCCCCGTCGATGTCCGCCATAACCGTTTCCGCCGGCAGCACCACCGCCGAAGGGTTAAGGGCCTCGGCGGCGTATACGATCCGCCGGTAGATGGTCTGGCCCAGCTCGTTGAGCTGACGGTACCCGTCCGCCGTGTCGGGGGAAATCTCCGCTTCATAAAGGGAAGGGTCGGAGACGGGAGGGGAGGCGGACAGGGAGGAGCCGGCGCTTTGGGCCGGCCCGGGCGTCGCCGAACAGGCCGTAAGCAGCCCGGCCGTCACGAGCGCCAGTGCAGCCGTACAAATTCGTTTCAAATCCCGCTCCTCCGTTCTTATCCTAAGGTTCTCCCATAGGCGTCGGCAATGGCGTGTACCGTCTCATCCGATAGGATAAAGACTTGGTCGGCCGTAATTTCGCCGGTGATTTGGATCGATTGGGCCACCGTCCCTTCGCTGTTGAGGGAAACGAGCCGTTCGAGCACCGGCGTCATCTGCAAAAGGTCTAAGGCGCTGATGTCGGTGCGGCTTTCGTTAAAGGCCAGGGAGAACAGCGCGTCCTTGTTTTCCAGGTTGTTCTCGGTCATATATTCGTTGAGCATGGAGCACAGCGCATAGCCGGTAAAATCCCAGCTGCCGGCATAGGACGTCCAGCCGGTATATTTCGCCAAGGTCACCAGCTGCCGCCCGTCCAGGGACTGCTTCCCCTTTACCAGGTTGACCGATTCCCCGTTTTCCTCCGAGAAGCTGACCGATTCCGGCAGATCCAGCGTGGCTCCGCCGAATTTGTTGATTACCGTTTGCGCGCCGGAAGCGGGTATGGAAACGTATTTGTCGATTTCCACCCCCAAAAGCTGCTCGGTGGCGGACTTTGCCAGCAACACTCCGCCGTAGGAGAAGTATCCCGCCAGCGTGTCGGTGCGTTCCTCCAGCGTCACCTGGGCGTTTGTGGGCAGGGAAGCCACGTATACCGCGCCCCGTTCCGGGTCGAGCCGGAGCAAGGCGATTAAGCCCGCCTCCGTCTGGTCGTCATTGGTGCCCACCAGGAAGATGTTGGTGCAGTCCTCCGCGGAAAAAACCAGCTCGTCGGACAACTCGGAGGTGTTGAGCCGGTCGGGCTGCTTGGGCGGGGCGATCACCAAAAAATACACCCCTGCGATGGCGATCAGAGCCACGCATATGATGAGCAGCGTAGCGGTAAACAAAGCGATGTTCCCGAATACGCTGCGTTCCTTTTTCTTTTTTGCCGGTTGGCGGGATGGCATAGCGTCCACTCCTGTTATAATAGCATTCTTCTTTTACATCCGTCCGCCGGTAGGGCCCTTCATGCCCTGCCCTTTTATTATAAGCGGCCGTTTTGTCAAAGAAAGGACTTTTCCCATACGGTTCGGATAAAAACCGTATGGGAAAAGGAAAAAAGAAATTCAGATAAAACGGTTACGCTCTCTTGCGCCGTCTGAGCAAAAGGGCCGCCGCCCCGGTGCCAAAGAGGACCACTGCCACAACCGGCGCCGTCTGTGCAATTCCGGTGTCGGGGGAAGGCTGATCGTCGGGGGTGACGGGAGAATCCGGCGTGTCCGGCGTCTGCGCCGTTTTCGCCGTCAGGTTGGGGGTATTCGCCGCCGCCGTCAGCGCGGCCGTATCCTTGACAAAGGCCACGATGGCCTCTTCACAGGTGCCGTATTCGTTGACGGTGGGGGAAGCCGCCAGAGCGGGATAATCCGAGCTGGCAGCCACATAGTTGTTGGTGGCCACCCGGTAGAGCGCATCCGGGTCTACATCCTTCCCGTCAATCTTCGCCGACAGCACCCGGCTGCCCGCTTCCTTACCCGGGTCGTATTCCACCGCAATGCCGCCGAACTGCAGGTAGCTGCCGGAATTATCCGGCCAGGTGTACTGCATCGGGTCCTCTCCGGCTTCCACCGCCGCGAGCTGCTTGGCGTACACCGCGCTGCTCTGCATGCCGATTTCAATGGAGGTTTCCAGCGCATCCAGCAGGGTCGCCCCGGTTACTTCCTTGACCACAATGTAGTTGCCGTAGGGGGAAATGCTGATGATATTCTGGTAAAGGATATCCCCCTCGTCGATGCCGCCGCGGATGCCGCCTGCGTTTTCAATGGCCACGTCCGCCCCGGTCTGGGCCAGATAGGAGGCGGTTACCACCCGTCCGATCTTTTGCTCGGCCAGACGGATCTCCTCCCAGGAATAGGGCATATCTTCCTCACTGTATCCTACCACCTGCTGAAGGATACCAGCCTGGCGTTCCTTGATTTGCGCAATCTTTTCCTTGACCGCCGGATCCGCTGCAAGCTCCTTGCTGTCCGCGGCGGAAATGAGCCGCTCCTCGGTCAGCTCCGGGATCAGCTGATCCTTTTCGGTGTCGTACACCACCTTGAGCACGCCCACATTGGCGAAATGAGACCCGGTCTCCACAATCCGCACCGGCTTGCCGTCCAGGTCGGCGGCGTCCTCATTGATTACCTTGTGCTCATGTCCGGCGATCAGCAGGTCGATGTTGCGGGTCTGGGCAACGAAGGCGTCGCAGTTGAGGTGGTGAGAGAGGGCGATGACCAGGTCGCAGCCCTCCTGGTTTTTCAGCTGATCCGCCAAAGCGTTGGCCGTTTTAACGTCGTCCTGGAATATAAGCCCCTCCACATTTGCCGGCGCCGTGGAAGAGGAGAGCTTGGGATCGTATACCCCAAATACGCCCACCCGGATGGTGGAGCCGTCCTCGGCGGCGATTTCCTTAATCAAATAGGGGGTGTCGAAGAAGGCGGAGCCATCCTCCCGGGTGACGTTGGCGGCAAGGATTACGCCGCCCTCCTGCGCCTGCATCGATTGGCCCAGGGCTTTCAGGGCGTCCTTCCCATAGCTCCAGTCGTGGTTGCCGGGGGTCATGGCGTCGTATCCCACCGCAGCCATCAGCTCCATAATGCTTTCGCCCTTTTCCACCGTGGCGAAGGCTTGGCCGTGGAAGGTATCCCCCGCATCCAGCACCAGATCCGCGTCCGCCTGGTCGATGATGGTTTTGAGCTTTTCAAAGCCCACCGTCGTGGGGGCGCGGTTGCCGGAATCCGGCTGCTCGTAATATCCGTGGATGTCGTTGGTATGGACGATTTGAATGGTGGTCTGCGAATCCGTCCCCTCTGCCGGCGCAGCGGTAGCCGAAAAGGCCGGCGCGAAGAAGATGGCGGCGCAGGTCAATACCGCCAGAATCTGTTTTTTCACGGAAACACACCTCGTTTTCTTTGATTTTACCCTTAGTATACCGGATTTTCCTCCGGATGACAAGGGAGGAGGGGAGAGAATTTCCTCCCCATCCGTTTAGAGAAAGGCCGGAACAAGGCTGGCCGGGCGGCCGCCGGGGAAAGAGGGCTCGGTCAAGGCGTCTGCGTCTTTTCCCTTTCCTCCTTTTCCCTCATCCGCCTGGTCCAAAGGTCTGGAATGTGGAATTCTTCCTGCATCATAATCATGATGGGCGCTCCCAGGACGACCGGGAAGATGGTGTTGTTGCAGAAAATCGTCCCGATCAGGGTGGGCAGGTCCACCTGCGGGTAGACGGCGTAGACGCCCAAGGTGATGATGGCGGTAAGCACGGCGGCGGAGAGGAGGACAATGGCGATATAAGCGAAAAAGTCCTTCGCTTGCCGCAGGGAAAAGGCTTTTTTGCGGATTGCGTGCCATAGCTTGTAAATCAGAACCACATATAGATAATTCGCCAGGAAGCCCGCGATACAGGACCACTGGAGGCTGTCGGAAAGAATGTCGGAGATGAGATTTCCTACGGCGAAGGCCAGCGCCCCTGTCTGCCCATAGAACAAGCCGAATAAGGGCTGTATGCAGGTGACCGGACGGATGTCGGTAAACCCGGGAATCATAATCATCACCTTAAAAGGAAGAGAGACCGCCATGTGGATTACAATCAAGAGGAAAAACCGTCCCAGCTCCCTGCGAAATTGCGGTGAGGATTGCTTTCTCATGCCGCCCGCCTCCGTTTCCATGCCGCCATACGGGTAACAAAATCAAATTCCGATACGAATGCGCCGACCGCCACCAAAACACAGCCGATCACCAGCGATGGAGTTAGCAGGATGCGGTCCACCAGAATGTCCGGCAGCGTTGCGGAAAAAATGGTGGAAAACACAATTTCCAGTGAATAAATAACCGAGGCCGTCCGGGGAGTCGCCTGCTTTTGGGCAAAGATGTTGATGACGGTGGCAAAGGCGCAGATGAAATAGCTGTAGGTAAAAACACTCGACAACATCTCGGCAGAGTAGGTAAGGGCGAAAAAGGTGCGCGGTTGGTAGAAAAGCCAAATGAAGATGGAGAGCACGGCCACCACACCCAGAATGAGGGCGGACAGCTGGATGGGCTCCATCTCCTTCGCCGTTTCGTTGAGCTTAATGATATAAAAGGCCCGCAGAAAGCAGACCACCAGCATGATACCCACGCCGGGAAGCTGCGACCAGTCGGCATGCAGGTTGACCGCCAGGAGGATCCCAGCCAAGATCAGGCCCACCCCGATCCAGGTGTTCGCCTTAATCTTCTGGCGTTTGAGCAATAGAAGAACCGGAAGAACCACCGTGGTCATCGACAAGGTAAAAATTCCGGTCGAGACATTGAGGTACTGCAGCCCAAGCAGCATCAGCAGATTATAGATCATATTCAGCGCACCCAGCCCCACAACCCGCAAAATCTGCCGTTTGGGTATTGGACGGAAAATCTTTTTGAAAAAGAGCAGCAGCAAAATCGCACAACCGATAAGATTGGTCAAAGCGGTAACGGCAATGGAGGGAACATCGGACGGAATATTTTTGAGCAGGATCACCTCCGTCGACCAGCATAGGGTCACACAGAGCAGACAAAAATTGGACTGTGTTTTGTTCATGTGTTTTCTCCTTCTTCCTGGTATCTTGTATGAACAAGGCCGTAAAAGCGCGCAGCCGGGCCAATCGGGCTCGCAGGGCACAAAGAGTGGAATGGAACGCGCGCTGGACCTCAGCACAAACGGCAATCTGGCCCTAGACGTACCCAACGGCAGACGAGATACCCGGCCGCCTAGTCCCGCGGACGTTGGTAGAAATTCCCGGCCACCTGGTCGGTCTTGAGGACGTTGATGAATGCCTTTGGGTCAACCTCGTGAACCTCCTTGGTCACCTTTTTGACCTGGTCGCCGGAAATGACCGAGTAAATCATAGAACGGTCCTCGCCGTTGTAGAGGCCCTTGCCTTCAAACAGCGTCGCACCGTGATGGGTGGACTCCCGTATATGCTCGTAGATCTTCTCCGACTGGTCGGAAATGATAAACAGCGTCGTCCGCTTGTAGCGGGGGTCGAGCATTTTGACAATCTGTGTGGAAGCAAATTGAAAGAGGATCGAGTACAGCGCCTTGTCCCACCCGAACAGCAGCCCCGCTACAATCAGCATGGCGACGTTCCCCAAGAAGATGTAATTCCAGCAGTCCACGTTCAACCGCTGGGAAAGGGCCACGGCGATAAAATCGGTGCCGCCGCTGGTGGCGTGCCCCAGCAGACATAGGCTGATGGCAAGGCCGTTGATGATGCCGCCGAAAATACAGATCAAAAGAATGTCATTGGTCAGCGGCATGGAGGGGATCAAGTCGGTCAGAATACTCGTCAAAACGATCATCAGGCAGGAGTAGAGGGTAAACCGTTTGCCGATGAAGCGGAAGCTGATGACGGCGGGGATGGCGTTTAGAAGGAAATTAATCAAGGAGAAGGGCAAAGAAAGCTGGAGAAACTGTTGGGCGCTTCGCTGGATCAGAAGCGTCAGGCCGTTGAAACCGCCAGGGAAAAGCCCGCCTGCATCGACAAAGCTTTTGATGTTTGCCGCCATGATAACCGAGGCTACCACGACCAAGCTAAGCCGCAGCGCATGTTCCCGCACGCTGAATAACAAGTTCTTTTTCTTCTTCATCACAGCTTCCCTCCCAAGGAGATAGGATTGAGAAAATTGACAGCTTCATTTTACCACGAAGTCGACGAAATGTCAGGAAAAATTGGGATGTTCCTATGTTGATATTCCAAATTAACCCCGTTTTTCGATAAAAACGGGCTCCAGAGGGAAAGACGCTTTTGGTTTCGGCTATATGCTGGATTTAATGCTTCCGAAAATCGACGGCTTTGCGAGAAGATTCACAGAGAGAGCCGGATTCCCATTCTCATGCTGACCGCCTTGGAGGATGATGCCGACCAGATGAAGGGGTTTATGCTTTAGCAGACGATTATATGATTAAGCCCGTTTCTATGCAGGTATTGATACGCCGAATCGAAGCCGTGCTTCGCCGTACAAAGCATCCCTGTTCCGCCGAGCCTGGCGTCATTCGCTGTAAACACATCACGCTGCATGGCAACCGCTCCGCGGCTTTTGTAGCTGGAGAGTCCATATCCCTCACCGCCCGTGAGCGTTACGGCCTTTCAAGGAGGAACTTGGACGTCGGGCCGGACGTGCCGGGCCGGTTATCAGCAACTATGAGAATAATCTCAAAGTCCCCACACTGGATGTCCTCACGACTAGGGCGGCCATTTATAACGTGCCGCTGGATTATCTGGTCGGGTTTGATAAAATGGATCAGGTGCGACTAAATAATATGACAGACCGACAGCGTGATCTTGTTCAGCAGCTGGATAAAGAATTTAAGGAAAGGATAAAGCCTAAAAATGGAGGTCTGTCTGCAGATCAGCAGGAAAGTTTAAATTTTATACAAGAGTTCTGCGCAATAAAATAATGAATCAGAATTTGACCGTCGACGCGTGTAGCTTTAAGGCGGTCTGTTTATGATTAAATCCATAAAAAGCATTTCACATAATCAGAGATGTCGAAAAATGCAAAAATAAGTTATAATAGATGGAAAAAGGAGGCAAGTACATGGAACTTCGGGTTTTGAATTACTTTTTAGCGATTGCCCGAGAGGAAAATATAACGAAGGCGTCGCAAACGCTTCATGTCAGCCAGCCAGCCCTCTCCCGCCAGATGATGCAGCTGGAGGAAGAGCTGGGCGTCAAGCTGTTTACCCGCAGCAATCACAACATTGTTTTAACGGAGGATGGGCTGCTTTTGAAACGCCGGGCGCAGGAGCTGCTTTCCCTTGCGGACAAAACGAAGCGAGATTTTATCAATAAAGACGCAGAATTGTCCGGCGAAGTCACCATTGGCAGCGGAGAATTCCGCAGCACAAGAGAACTGGCTAAAATTATGGTCGCGTTTCAGAAAAAACATCCCCTGGTGCAGTTTCGGATTTATAGCGGAAATGCCGACAACATCCAGGATTACATTGGACGGGGCCACTTGGATTTGGGCGTCATGGGAGAGCCGGTAGATATCCGCAAATATGAATTTATTTCTATGCCTGTCAAGGAGAAGTGGGGCGTGCTCGTGCGGCAAGATTCTGAGCTGGCTGAGAAGGAGGAGATCCGTGCTGAGGATTTACTAAATACACCGATGGTAACGGCTTCCAGAGGCTTTCAGGGAGAGCTCGCCGCTTGGTTTGGCGATTTGTATGATAAAGTAAAGATCGCAGCGACGGGTAATCTCCTTTACAACGAGGCTATGTTAGTGGAAAGCGGGATGGGCGCGGTGCTTTGTATTCAGTTAAACTGCACCTATGAAAATCTCCGCTTTATTCCGCTTTACCCTGCAATCGAGTCGCGTACTGCTTTGGTTTGGAAAAAGGATGCTATTTTTTCTTCCGCAACATCGGCCTTTCTTGATTTTGCTTCGCAATGTCTAAAAGTTATTTCTGGTAATAAAATATAAGCATTTTACATATGCAACAACCTGCGTTACGATAAAGGTGTTCCAAGACGGAACACCTTTATTTTTTGTGTAATAAGGTATTCGAGGTGAAAAAATGACGATTCAGGAAGCAAGCGAGCGCTACAATATCCCCATTGAGATTCTCAGGGAATACGAAAGCTGGGGATTATGCGGCGCAGTGAAAAAAGTGATGGGCGCATGGCAGTATGATGACGAAGATATTCACCGTCTGAGTACCATCATGACGCTTCACGACGTAGGATTTTCAGGCGAAGAAGTGGAGACCTACATGCGGCTGCTGCTGGATGGGGAAAACACGGAACAGGAACGGCTGGCGATGATCAGCCGGCACCGCAGCAGCACGTTGGATGAGATCCACTTCAAGCAGGCTCAATTAGACCGTCTGGATTACCTGCGGTACAAAATCCAGAAAGCCGATCAAGCGAAAGCTAGTGAATAAACGGGAGGAATCTTGCTATGAAAAAAGATCTAGGCGGTGTGCTGGCCCTCTACCCCACGCCGCTGACGGTAGTGGGCGCTATGGTAAACGGCAAACCGAACTGGGTGCTGGTGGGCCATGTGGGGATTATGGGGCACGACCACATCATGGTCAGCCTTGCAAAACCCCATTACACCAACCAGGGTATCCGTAATACGCAGGTTCTGTCTGTGAACATTGTGGACGAAGCCATGCTCCCCAAAGCGGACTATGTGGGTTGTGTCAGCGGCGGCAAGACGGACAAATCCGAGGTATTCGACTACAGCATCGGGCAAAACCGTGCGCCGCTGATTGATGAGGCAAAGCTTTCCATGGAATGCACGGTGGAGGACATCTACGAAACCAAAGGGTTTGACAATTTCATCCTGAAAATTGATCACACCTATGCAGAGGAAAGCATCCTCAATGCAGACGGAAAAATTGACTATGGCGTTTTCAAGCCCATCCTGTTTGAAATGCCCGGTTACACGTATCTCAAAACCGGCGACACCGCCGCAACGTGCATGACGCTGGGCAAAGAAAAGCAATAGAAAAGGTTAGGCGGCAAGCGGAACAATTCTGCCCTGCGGCGGCCAGCCAAACGAAAGGAGATTCTTAATATGAAAAAAATACTTTCTCTTTTGTTGACACTCACAATGGTATTTACCCTTGCCGCCTGTGGAAACAGCGGCGCTACGCAGAGCGGTACCTCAGAAGCGACCTCCGGGCCGGAAAGTTCTGCCGCATCCGGAGAAAATACTCCCTCTTCTGAAAGCACAGCCCCTACCGAAAGCGTATCGCAGGGTGAGGAATCCTCTCAGCCGGAAACAGAAACGGGCGCCACATCATTGGTGGTGTATTTCTCCTGGTCCGGCAATACCGAGTCTGTGGCAAACGAAATCCATTCGCAGACGGGTGCGGATATGTTTGAGATTGTTCCCGCAGAACCCTATACCGACGATTACAACACCCTGCTGGATATCGCGCAGGAGGAACAGGCAAACGACGCCCGGCCTGCCATTGCAGATACCGTCGATCACTTTGAGCAGTACGATGTGGTGTATCTGGGCTATCCCAACTGGTGGGGGGATATGCCGATGATCCTCTACACCTTCCTGGATGCGTATGATTTCTCCGGCAAAACCATCGCCCCCTTTGTCACTTCCGGCGGCAGCGGTTTTTCCGGCACCATTGGAACCATTGAAAGTATGCAGCCGGATGCAGCCGTAACCGAAGGGCTTTCTGTGGGAAGTTCGGAAGCCGCCGATCCTGCCGCCGCTGTGACCGAATGGCTCGCTGGAATCGGTCTTTCCGAGTAAGGGGTGATGATATGAGGCGGGTCCTGGCATTTCTATTGTCACTGCTGATGGCGGCATCGCTTGCAGCCTGTTCGCAGGACACTTCATCGCAAACAGAATCAGAAAATGCACCGGTTTCCTCTGAAAATTCCTCCAATATCTCTGCTCCGCCGGAAGGCTTTGTCCTCATCGAGGGCGGCAGCTTTCAGATGGGCAGCCCGGATTCGGAACCCTGGCGCAGCGAGGATGAAACGCAGCACACCGTCACAGTCAGCGATTTCTATATCAGCCCCTACGAGCTGACCCAGGCGGAGTATGAGGCGGTGACGGGTGAAAATCCCAGCAATTTCTCCGGAGAAAACCTGCCGGTGGAAACGGTATCCTGGCTGGACGCCATCGCGTATTGCAATGCGCGCAGCGAACAGGAGGGGCTGACCCCCGCCTATACCATAGATGGGCGGAATGTCACATGGAACCGGGGAGCGGACGGCTATCGGCTTCCCACCGAGGCGGAATGGGAATACGCCTGCCGCGCCGGGACACAAACGCCGTTTAACACCGAAAATTCCCCCAGTGCAAAAGAGGTCAACTATTACGGGCATTATCCCTATGAGATTGAAGGGAATTACTTTTCTCAGGAGAATCTTGACACCAAGCCCGGCCAGTATCGGGAAACCACCGTTGCGGTGGGCAGCTTCTCCCCCAACGCATTTGGCCTTTACGATATGCACGGCAATGTAAGCGAATGGGTCTGGGATTACTACGGCGTTTATGGAACAGAAGAACAGACCGATCCCACAGGGCCGCAGACCGGTTCGCTGCGGGTTTACCGGGGCGGCGGGTGGAACGACTTTGCGAAAAATATGCGCTCCGCTTATCGGGCCACGCTGGAGCCGGAGCTTATGAGCTTCAATATCGGCATCCGGCTGGTGCGAAACGCCGCGGCAGGTTTTGGCACCGTATCCGGCGGCGCGATTGAAAATGCCGCCGGTGGGGATGGAACCGTCCTGATCGCCTATTTCTCCTGGGGAGGGAATACCCAGGGAATCGCAGAGGAAATTCAGAGGCAAACGGGAGCGGATCTGTTTGAAATCACGCTGGTGAACCCCTATTCCGACGATTACAACTCAGTGCTGGACGAAGCCCAGCGGGATCAGGACGAACAGGCCAGGCCGGAGCTTGCAGAGTATGTGGAGAACATGGAGCAATATGACACGATCCTTCTGGGCTATCCCAACTGGTGGGCGTCCATTCCCATGCCGATCGCTTCCTTCCTGGAAGAATACGATTTTGCAGGCAAGACAATTATCCCGTTTTGCAGCCACGGCGGCGGGCGTTTCGGGCAGAGCTTGACCGCCATTGCAAAGCTGGCGCCGGATGCCGCTATGGGAGAAGCCCTCAGCATCCACTATTCCGGCGGCAGCAGTATGCCGGATGATGTGAGCAGCTGGCTGGCTGCCAACGGAATATCCGGCAGCTAATGCTCAAAAACAAAAAGGAGGCTTTTATCATGGAACCCACAAAGAACTTCCCGAGGATTGCACTTGGCACCTGGTCCTGGGGCGTTGGCGCTGTCGGCGGCGATCAGGTATTTGGCAACCATCTGGGAGAAGCCGATCTGAAGGCAGTATTCGATACGGCGATGAAGGAAGGGCTGAACCTTTGGGATACCGCCACCGTTTACGGCATGGGTGCATCCGAGGATATCCTGGGCGCTTTTGCCAGGACCCATCCCCGCGAGGATGTGATCCTTTCTACCAAATTTACCCCGCAGATTGCGGGAAGTGGCGCAGACCCGGTGGCACAATTGTGCGACGCCAGCATGGAGCGCCTGGGCACCGATTATATTGATATCTACTGGATTCACAATCCCGCCGATGTAGAGCGCTGGACGCCGGGGCTGATTTCCCTGGTCAAAAGCGGCAAGGTAAAACAGGTGGGCGTTTCCAACCACAACCTGGCGCAGATCAAGCGGGCGGAGGAGATTCTCAGCAAAGAGGGCGTTCACGTTTGCGCCGTCCAAAACCATTACAGCCTGCTGTACCGTTCTTCTGAGGAAGCTGGTATTCTGGATTACTGCAAGGAAACCGGGATTGACTTCTATGCTTATATGGTGCTGGAGCAGGGAGCGCTCAGCGGCAAATACAACACAAAGAATCCTCTCCCGGAGGGCAGCCAGCGGGGGGATACCTACAACCCGATCCTGCCGCAGCTGGAGAAGCTGACGGATGCCATGCGCTCTATCGGAGAAAAGCATGGCGCCACTGTGGCGCAGGTGGCCATTGCCTGGGCGATTGCCAAAGGAACCCGGCCCATCATCGGTGTGACGAAGCCTTCTCAGGTGGAGGATGCCGCAAAAGCAGCTCAGGTTGTACTGAGTGCAAAGGAGATGGAGCAGCTGGAAACGCTGGCAAAAGAGGCAAATGTAGACACAAGAGGCTCCTGGGAAAATCCCATGGAGTAATACCGGCTATGACAGAATTAGAAAAGATGACGGGCGGCGGATGGTAGGATACGCGTGACCCGGAACTGTGCAGCATGAGCAGCCGGGCAAAGGATTTGATGCGCTTTTATAACAGCCTGCCGGCGGAGAACACGGGGCTTCACAAGGAGATTCTGTGCCTGCTGCTGGGATAATGCGGAGAGCATACCCGTGTCAATCAGCCCATTTTTGTGGATTACGGCCGCAATATCAGTGTAGGAGACCACAGCCTGATCAACATGAACTGTACCCTGTTGGATACCGGAAATATCATAATCGGCCACCATACGCTTATTGGCCCTGATGTGAAAATTTACACGGCGGTTCACCCAATCAAGGCAGAAGATCTCTTTTTTACCGATGAATACGGAAACGATGCGGTGCGCACCCGCACTGCTCCCGTGGTTATCGGTAATTATGTCTGGATCGGGGGCGGGGCAATAATCCTGCCCGGCGTTACGATTGGCGACGGCGCGGGGATCGGCGCAGGGAGTGTGGTAAAGGATTCCGTTCCGGCAGGCACGCTTGCCTGCGGAAATCCATGTATTGTGAAAAAAGAACTTGAGAAGTAGGAGGAATCAACAATGGCAGTAAAACAGACGGCGGGCCGCCGCGACCTGGGTGAATTTGCCCCGAAATTTGCAGAGCTGAACGACGACGTATTGTTCGGCGAAGTGTGGAGCCGGGAGGATAACCTTTCTTTGAGGGATCGTTCCCTTGTCACCGTGGTGGCGCTGATGTCTCAGGGGCTTGTGGATTCATCTTTCCAGTATCATTTGCAAACAGCCAAAACCAATGGGATTACCAGAGAGGAAATTGCGGAAATCCTGACCCATGCGGCTTTTTACGCGGGATGGCCCAAAGCATGGGCGGCCTTCCGCATGGCGAAGGAGGTCTGGAAGGATGCGGAAAACGCAGAAAAACCCCGCGGCGGCTTATTTGGGCTTGGAGTTCCCAACGACGCCTTTGCCCAGTATTTTGTAGGACAAAGCTACCTGAAAATGCTCACCACATCGGGAATTCCCGTTGCTAACGTGACCTTTGAGCCGGGGTGCCGCAACAACTGGCATATCCACAAGGCCGACAGAAACGGCGGGCAGATCCTGCTCTGCACCGAAGGCAGGGGCTGGTATCAGGAGTGGGGCAAGGAAGCGCAGGAGCTCCATCCCGGCGATGCTGTGGTGATTCCCGCAGGTGTTAAGCATTGGCACGGTGCGGCAAAGGACAGCTGGTTCTCCCATCTGGCGATAGAGGTTCCGGGAGAAAATGCCGCCAATGAATGGCTGGAAGCCGTTTCTGAAGAAGCGTACAACCGTTTACCGTAAAAAGAGAGGATAAAGTATGAGCAAGATTTTAGTGATTGAGAGCAGCCCCCATAAACACGGCTCCTCCAACCTGCTGGCCGGGGAATTCATCCGAGGCGCGCAGGAAGCGGGTCATGAGATCACAGTGTTCGACGCCGGGCACGCGAATCTGCACCCCTGCCTGGGCTGCGGAGCCTGTGGAATGTCGGGGCCTTGTGTGCAGAAGGACGAAATGGCCGCTTTAAGAGAACAGCTGTTGACCTGTGATGCGGCGGTTTTTGTAACCCCCCTTTACTATTTCGGTTTTTCCACACAGCTGAAAACCGTCATCGACCGATTTTACAGTTTTAACGGACAACTGACGGCCAAAGGACTGAAAACCGTCCTGATCGTTGCCGCCTGGGACAGCAACGACTGGACGATGCGGGATATAAAAGCGCACTATGAAACCCTGTGCAGCTACCTCAACTTTCAAAACCAGGGGGAGATTTTGGGCGTCGGCTGCGGTACGGTGGAGATGACAAAACATACCCGTTTCCCACGGGAAGCATATTTGCTGGGGAAACAGATAGGAGGTTAGGCGGATGAAGAAGGCCGCCATCGCAAAAATCATCGTGGATGTGGTGATGACGCCGGCCCTGTTGTTTTTGATGGGTTATCAGCTTTGGGGCGAAACAGCCCACGAATGGGCTGGAGCCGGAATGCTTGTTTTGTTTCTTGTACATCACATTTTAAACCGAGGCTGGTACAAAAACCTGTTCAAAGGCAGGTTTACTCCTATGCGGGTATGTCATATCTGTGTAGATATACTCCTTCTGATCGCGATGCTGGCGCAGATGTACAGCGGCATTGCGATGTCCCGCCATGTCTTTGCCTTCCTTCCCATTGACACAGGGATGGCGCTGGCCCGAAGGCTGCATATCCTGGGCGCCTATTGGGGCTTTCTTCTGATGAGCGTTCACCTGGGGCTGCACTGGAATCTGTTTTTGGGGCTGGCAAAACGAAAAACAGGTAGATGGAGGCCTTCAAAAGTCCGCAGGTTGGTGCTGCTTCTGATCGGCCTGCTGATTGCAGCTTACGGCGCTTTTGTATTTATTGACCGGGATTTCCCCACGTATTTGTTCCTGCAATCAGAATTCGTCTTTTTGGATTACGGGGAACCCATTTGGTCGTTCTATCTGGATTACATCAGCCTGATGGGGCTATGGGTGTTCCTTGCCCACTGCCTCTTCAAAGGATTGAGAAAACTAGGAGGAAGCAGGAAGGCCGCCAAAGGAAAGGAGCGCTTATGAAAAAGCGGTTAAGTCTGGCAATGGCGGTTCTGTTGGCGGTTTGCCTCGCCGCCTGTCAGTCGGAACATGCTCAGAAGGGATCGGGCGCTTCCGCTCTCCCTTCTTCACAGAGCCAGGACAACGAGAGCGGCGAATCTGTAACGGAGCCGCCCGCCATCTCCAAGATTCCATCGTCTGAGGAAACAGGAAATAAAGAACCTGTTCAGCGGCAGATCCGAATGACAGCCGAGGGGCAAACCTATACGGTCACTTTGTTTGAGACCCCGGCGGCCGGCGCGCTGTATGAAATGCTGCCCTTGGAACTGACGTTTGAGGATTATAACGGTGTGGAGAAAATCGCCTATCTGCCGGAAGGGCAACAGCTTCCCACAGAGGGAGAACCGGATGGCTATGACCCCTCTGCCGGTGATCTTTGCCTGTATGCTCCCTGGGGGAATCTCTCCCTGTTTTATCAGGATTTTGGGTATTCAGACGGTCTGGTCTCTTTCGGCAGGCTGGAAACAGGGATTGAGGAGATTTCATCCCTTCCGGACGGGTTTGCTGTAACGCTGGAGCAAATGGAATAAAGCAATGGTCCGCGCACGGCGCAGAAAGGAGTTCCCCATGAACAAGAACGTTCTTTCTTTTTTTGGCCGTTCTTCTTGTCATGGTTTGCCTGGCTGGCTGCGGGCAAGCAGGAGAAACGCAAAAATCAAGCGTCCCGCTTATCCAAAGCGGCCAAATGGAGCCAACGCCGCCTGAGTGGGAGGATGAAGAGAAAACCAGTTCCACCTCCAGAGAAGAACCGACAGCCGATGGAAATACTCCCGTGGTTTCCATGTCGACGGGTATCAGTTCCAAAGGGATGATGGCCATTTATGAAGCGCTGGACGCATCCCCCGCCTGCAATGTAGCGGTAAAGCGGCCTACCGGGGAGCCCGGCAGCAACCACCTGCGTACCGGTTTGATTGGGGAGCTGGTACAGTCGCTGGAGGCGGCGATTGTAGAGTGCAACACGGCTTACGGCGGCTTCCGCGCCAACACCGCGATGCACTATCAGGTAGCCGAGGATCATGGCTATACGGCGATTGCTGATGTGGACATTATGGATGAGGAAGGCTCTATCACACTGCCGGAGGTGGGCGGCGATAATCTGACGGAAAATTATGTCGGTTCCCATTTTGAGAACTACGACTATTATGTGGTCCAAACTCAGTCTGGTAGAAAACGGCTTAAACGCCGATTCCGACACGGGCTATATTACTACAAAAAAATCAAAGCCACCGGTTCAACCGGTGGTTTGAACAGGCCCTATAAGGGCCTATCTCCTGTAGTGGCCCCCTAAAGGGGGCGCCGAAAGAGTCCGGCAACCACACTTTTATCACGGGCAGCCCCCTACTCGGGGGCTGCTTTTATTTGCCTTGTTTTACCGGCTCACCCGTAAACGGGTCTACGAACTCCTTGAGACTAATTTGACCATTCATAATGTCTTTCTGCAATTGATTCTGAATGTACTCTTTGATCGCCCCTTCGTACTTCCCGACTGTTACCCTCTGCAACAAAAATGCCGGTTCCCATATTTGTACTTCAGGTCGGCATGTCGGTCGAATATCATCAGACAGCTTTTACTTTTCAAGTATCCCATGTATTGCGCCACTCCCATGTACGTCGGTATTGCTACGAGCATATGGATGTGATCTGGGCAACATTGAGCTTCTATGATTTCTACCCCTTTCGTTCCCTCAACCCTCTAAGGATTTTTCCTATATCCGCCTTGAGTTTCCCATATATCTCTTGTCTTTAATATTTTGGGTCAAATGCTATACTGTTCTGAATCACACACTTTGCGATAAGGATAGGTCATATGAAACATGATTTTCCCTTTTTGATAAATCCACAGACC
This sequence comes from uncultured Clostridia bacterium, assembly GCA_904420015.1. Classification (GTDB taxonomy): domain Bacteria; phylum Bacillota; class Clostridia; order Oscillospirales; family Acutalibacteraceae; genus Solibaculum_A. The sequence continues at coordinate 1,750 of CAJFTS010000028.1, read as the reverse complement.
TGATTTGTTTCGATTCCTATAGACAACACAATATGATACTTGTATCTCCATTAACTGTGTGAAAACTTTTTATGTCATTCATTTGACTGGAACCTCCTGTGTTTGGATGCTGTGGTTGCCAGACCGCTTCTATTGTAGAACAGGAGGTTCTTCCCTTTGCTAAAGCTTTTTTACCCCCCCGGTACAACCGGGGGGTTTCTTGCCTACTCGGCGGCAAAAGAAAAACCTGCGGTGCGCGACTTGCTCACCGCAGGTGCGGAAGGGGCGGGCACATTCGATGCCCCTTTTATTATCGTACTCCTTGCCAAATAAATAACCTGAAAATATATACTTACCACTACCATAGGGCAATCAGACAAGAATATAAGTTAATCTTTTTTCAATGATGTCAGGGAAAAAGAAATATTTGAGGTTAAGGGCGGCATGCTATATATGAAAAAAGAAATTGCCCACTCCAACGCCTATTGCCACCAAGAGCGCATTCCCGATATATCCTATGATTAGTTTATCGCCATCATCGGTAGCGCAACGTATACTTGCGGCTGCACACAGACCAAAGCCGATTAACCAAATAATGCCCCCAAAAACTATCGTGTCAAAAAAATTATAGGAGTCTGCCTGAGCTCCTATTGCGGCTTCCTTTAATAACGGCAGGTAACTCGCAGTAATCTTTATCGCCACAGGGGCTGCTGCCAAAACAGTAATGCTCCCAATAATTTTTCTGGGAATAGAAGCTTTCCGCGTAAAATTTCCTATAAATGATAATAAAAATATTGCTGCCACAATAATCCAATCAATGACGATAATAGTATCAATATATTTTGCTGCTTCCTGAACCGTAGCGAAAAAGATAAAACCAAGAACCAGAATTATAGCACCAATTACAGCAAATGGAATTAAAAAGACAATCATGATTCTCCTCCAAATTCATATTTATCTATTCAATCCTCTAAAAGTCCTTTGTTTTCAAGGCTTTACGCCTGTTTTGTATTCCAACCTTATGTATTTTCCCTTGTTTTTGCCCTTACGAGCCGAAACAAGGGAAATTTTTATGCCCCGCTGACTACTTTATCCAGCAGCCTTGCGGAACTGCGCTTCGCTTCCCTTGTAGCGTGAGCGTAAATGTTCATCGTGGTACTTACATCGGCGTGTCCGAGAAGCTCCTGCACATCCTTCGGTGCTGCCCCGTTCGAGAGCAGATTGCTTGTAAATGTGTGCCGAAGCTGGTGGAAATGGAAGCCCACTAACCCCTCGACCTTTTTACTTGCCGTCCTGCACATAATCCCCACCGTACTCGGTGCTTCATATGCTCCGTCAGGTCTGAGGCAGACAAAGGAGATTTCCTTGTAGTCATCGGGGATTTCTTCCGTTCTCGGCAGGCTGTAAACCTCGTAATAGGTGCGGTCTTTTTCCTTGACCTCTTTGTAGTAGTTGAGGCTGTAAAGTTCTCCATAACGGAAGCGGTTTTTGTGCTGTTCGGTTTTCGCTGTCCGCAGGATTGCCGCCAGCGTGTCGCAGAAGTCAACGGTGCGGACTTTCTTCCGCTTTGTCGCCCCTATCTCGGTCTTGTGCCTTGCTCCATTGTAGCGCATACTGCGGCGTACCGTGAGATATTGTTCCTCAAGATTGATGTCCTGCCAAGTCAAGCCGCAGACCTCGCCAATGCGAAGCCCCGTATAGTAGGCTATCTGAATGGGAAGCAATGCGGGATTGTCCTTTGCTTTCAGAAAATCCTCCAGCTTGCAATACT
>CAJFTS010000027.1 GCA_904420015.1 uncultured Clostridia bacterium | reverse complement strand
CTTTCTCTTTTGATGCACAAACCACATTTTTACTCTTTTCTTTTGCCAAGGCTTTTTTACTTACCCCTGGTAAAACCAGGGGTTTTGATAAGCCTAAAGGCAACAATAAAAAGCGGGCAAGGCTTGACGCCTTGCCCGCTCATTCTTTCCCAAAGCCAATCACACCTAAATAGGGCAAGAAAAAACGGTTTTATTTTATCTGGTAAAAAAGGAAACCGAACTCCAAAACGAGTTCGGTTTCCTTTGGTGGAGCATAGCGGGATCGAACCGCTGACCTCTACACTGCCAGTGTAGCGCTCTCCCAGCTGAGCTAATGCCCCAATTTTCCTGTCACATTTGCTGCAACGGAAGTTATTATATCCTATCCGTTCCCTCTTGTCAATTACTTTTTTGCAAAAGCTTGCATTTTCTTTGGCACGTATCTTTAAAGACTTTGCTGCTTCTCCTTACGCCCATCTCTCATTCTCGTTTATTCTCTCCTTGCCGCACCCGTCACCCAATCACGCTGTCCGCATACCCTGAATATGGGGTGTCATCCGCATGCTCCTAAGATAGGTTCGGCACTCCAAAAACTTCGATTCGGGGGGAATATAGTGGAATTCTTTGATAACATAAATCCCGTGCTGCAAGGACTGCTCGCCACCTTGTTCACCTGGGCCATCACAGCCTTGGGTGCGGCGGTCGTCTTTTTCTTTCGCGACGTAAACAAAAAGCTTCTCAACATCATGCTGGGCTTCGGCGCCGGCGTTATGATCGCCGCCAGCTTCTGGTCCCTGCTGGCACCGGCCATCGAGCTGTGCGGCGAATTGGGGAAATCCCAGTGGATTCTGCCCTCTCTCGGCTTTGTCACCGGCGGCCTTTTTATGATTGTCGCCGACAAACTGCTGGATAAATCCAGCTTCGTTGCCTCTGCCGCAGGAAAAAGCGCCTCTCTAAAGCGCAGCATCCTGCTAGTCAGCGCCGTCACCCTGCACAATATCCCGGAAGGCATGGCGGTAGGCGTCGCCTTCGGCGGGGCCGCCATGGGAGTACCCGGCTCCACTCTAATGGGTGCCGGCATCCTGGCGGTGGGGATCGGGCTGCAAAACTTCCCGGAGGGCGCCAGCGTAGCGCTTCCCCTGCGAAGAGAGGGGTACAGCCGCCTCAAAAGCTTTCTGTACGGCCAGGCCTCCGGCTTGGTGGAACCCATCGCCGCCGTGATCGGCGTAGTCGCGGCCATGGCCATGCGGGAGATCCTCCCCTTCCTGCTCTCCTTCTCCGCCGGCGCCATGATCAGCGTGGTTTCGGCGGAACTGATTCCGGAGTCCATCAACTCCAATAAAAACCTGAGCGTTCTCGGCATCGTCATGGGCTTTTTGGTCATGATGATTTTGGACGTGGCTCTCGGCTGACCTTTTGCGAAAAGAAAGCCGCAGCGGGTACCAACCGGGTTGGTACCCGCTGCGGCCTTATCCTTTTTACGCCTGTGGGAAAACCACCGTAATCCGGGTACCCACCTGTTCCTCGCTTTCCAGGGTAATTACCCCGCCGTAAGCCTCGGCGGTATGCCGGACGATGGAAAGACCCAGACCCGTCCCCCCCGACTTGCGGCTGCGTCCCTTATCCACCCGGTAGAACCGCTCGAACACCCGCTGCTGATGCTCCAGCGGGATACCGATGCCGGTATCCTCCACCACAAGCATCACCTTTGCCTCCTTCTGCTCGACCGATACCAGAACCCGGCCGCCCAGCCGGTTGTACTTGATGGCATTGTCCACCAGATTGATGACCATCTCCCGGATACGTTCCTTGTCGGCGCGGATGGTTCCGTCGCCCTGGCAGGCCATCGTCACCTGCCGCTCCTTCGCACGGCCCTCCAGCACAATCTGCACCTCTTTGACGATGCTTCCCAGGGAGACCGCCTCCAGCGGCTGCTCCTGCTGGTTGTCGTTCTCCAGCTGAGAGAGTTTGAGAATATCGTTAATCAGCTCCATAAGCCGGTCGCTTTCCTTCATAATCAGGCGGATATACTCCCGCTTTTTCCCCTCATCGGTCACCAGCCCCGCGTCAATCAGCTCGGAAAAGCCCTTGATCGCAGTCAGGGGGGTTTTCAGCTCATGGGAAACGTTGGCGGCAAAATCCGACCGCACCCGTTCGAGACGGATGATCTCGGTGACATCGGACAAAAAGAGGACCGTGCCGGTGGTATGGCCCTCCTTGCTTTTGGCGGGACTGACGATACAACGGTAGATGCGGCCGTTTTTGTTGCGCATGTCCAGCTCCACATGGGATTCCTTCCCACGCTGGTTGGTTCTCTTAATCTTTTCGAGCAGGGGTAAATCCCGGCAGACGCTCTCAAAGCTCTTCGCATCCTGCGCGCCGCCGAACAGCTCCTTGGCCCGCTCGTTGATGGTGATGATATGCATGGCGCTGTCGAGCACCACTACGCCATCGTCGGTGGCGGAAATGATGTCCTCGATTTCAGCCGACTTCTGCTTGATCTCCGCGATATCCATTTGGAGCCGTACGCCCAGATCCTTCATGTTGCGCACGATGGGAGCCAGCTCGTCATAAGGGGGCGCGGAGATGTCCCCGGGCCTGCCGTCGACAATGAGCCCCTCCATCGCCCCGGAAAGCTCTTCAAAGGGCTTGATAAAGCGGGCGGAAAGGCGGCTGGTAAGCAACAGAATCAGTAAAAACACCACCACGCAAAGGATCAGCACCGGAGGCAGCACCTGAAAAACAAAGCTGTAGGCCACCGCAACCGGCGCGGACACCCGGATATACACCCCGTCGGTCAGGATCATGGCGGCGTATAGGTTGTCCTCACCGGTGGTCTCGCTTTTGCGCACGTCCTCCCCATACCCGTCCCGGATGGCCTCGATCATCTCCGGCCGGTCAAGGTGGTTTGTCATCGCCGAATAATCGGCATAGGAATCTCCCAGCACCTTCCCGTCCGCCGCCACGATGGTGACGCGGATATCCCCGTGAAGGCCCTGGGCCAAGCGTTTGGCGTATTCGTCGTAGTCGTCGGTATCCCCCACATTGGTTAGATAGGAGGCGGTGTTCATCACATTGGACAGGTCCCTGCGAAGGTCCTGCAGCCGAAACTGAGACATCCACCAAAAGCAGATGGCCAGCACGCAAGCCATAACAATAAGGGTCAGCGCCGTCAGAATCCATTTCAGCCGCTTCTTCATCTTACGATTCCTTCAAAAACTTATAGCCGTAGCCGCGGATGGTCTCTATGTATTTGGGCGTCTCCTTACTGTCCGCCAGCTTCTGGCGGATGGATTTGATGTGCATGTCCACCGTCCGGGTGGTATCCCCCGCATACTCGTAGCCCCACACCTTCTCAAGCAGGTTGTCCCGGCTGAGGACCACCCCGCGGTTTTGATACATATACAAAAACAGCTCGAATTCCTTATAGGTAAATTTAACCGCGGCCCCGTCCTTGCGGATTTCCCGGCTCGCTACGTTGATTTCCAAATCCTTAAACCGGCGGACCTCCTCAGCCGGGGCGGGGACGCTTTGCGCGCTTTCCCGCCTTCCCTTTGCATACCGGCGCAGCACCGCCTTAATACGCGCGAGCAGCTCCAGCACGCCGAAGGGCTTGGGGATATAATCGTCCGCCCCCAGCTCCAGACCCATCGCCTTATCGAACTCGGTTCCTTTGGCGGTGAGGAAGATGACCGGAACATCGGGCATATCCTTGGAGGCGCGCAGCCGCTTGAGGATGTCGTACCCGCTCATGCCGGGCAGCATAATGTCCAGCAAAATCAGGTCCGGCACCTGCGCGTCCCCCCTCTCGAAGAGGGCGGCGCCGCTGTCGAAGGTCCTCGCCTCGTAGCTGGCCGACTGCAAAGCCGTTTTAATCAGCTCCGCGATGTTCTCGTCGTCTTCCACCACCCAGATTGCCGTTGCCAAATCCTTTCACCCGCTTTTCTCTGCCGGCGCGCGCATCATAGAATACGCGCGCCCTTATGCTTGCCCGTAATGTTGAAAACCACCCATTCGGCCACGTTGGTGGCATGGTCGCCGATGCGTTCGAGATACTTTGCAATCATCAATAGATCCACTGCCGTCTCGCCCTTTTCCGCATCCTGCTGGATCAGGGCGATCAGACGTTCCTTAAACGAATCGAACAGGGCGTCCACCTCGTCGTCGGATGCGATGACGGCGTTGGCCAGGTCCAGGTCGGAGGTGATGAACGCGTCGATGCTTTTCGAGACCATTGTAACACATTTTTGCGCCATTTGCGAAATTTGTGCCGGGATATCTTCATATTCCCGCTTTTCAAACTGCACGATGATCTCCGCAATGTCCGCCGCCTGGTCGCAGATGCGCTCCATGTCGGTGATCATTTTGAGGGCCGTGGAGATGGAACGCAGGTCTCTGGCCACCGGCTGCTCGGACAAAAGGATGCGCAGGGACTTGCGTTCGATGGCGCTTTCCAGCTCGTCCACCACGTTGTCGCTGCGGATGACCTCTTTGGCAAGGGCAATGTTTTTTTCCTTGAGCGCCGTCATAGCCTTGGAGATGGCAGTTTCAATCAGGCCGCCCATTTTGACCAGATCGCGGTTTAATTCGTCCAATTCCTGCTCGAATTTATTTCTCAATGCAATTCCTCCTGCTTTTTCTTTTAACCGAACCGGCCGGTGATGTAATCCTCGGTTTTCTTCTCCTTGGGGTGGGAGAACAGGGAGATGGTATCCCCGGACTCGACGATCTCCCCATGCAGGAAGAAAGCCGTCTTGTCGGAAATCCGGGTTGCCTGCTGCATGTTGTGGGTGACGATGACAATGGTATACTTTTCCTTGAGAACCGAGGCCAGGTCCTCGATTTTGGTGGTGGAGATGGGATCGAGCGCACTGGTGGGTTCGTCCATCAAGAGTACTTCGGGCTGCACGGCAAGAGCCCGGGCGATGCAAAGACGCTGCTGCTGGCCACCCGACAAAGCCAGGGCAGGCTTTTTGAGCCGGTCTTTCACCTCGTCCCAGATGGCGGCGTTGCGCAGGGATTCCTCCACGATCTCATCGAGCACGTGGTGCTTTTTGATGCCGTGGGTGCGCGGGCCGAAGGCGATGTTGTCATAGACGCTCATGGGAAAGGGGTTGGGCTTTTGAAACACCATGCCCACCCGCTTGCGCAGGAGGGAAACGTCCATATTCCCATAGATATCCTCCCCGTCGAGGGTAATATCCCCGGTGATTTTGCAGCCCTCTACCAAGTCGTTCATGCGGTTTAGCGACTTTAGCAGGGTGGATTTGCCGCAGCCGGACGGGCCGATAAAGGCGGTGATCTCATTGGGCAGGATTTCCAGATTGACGTTTTTTAATGCCTGGAAGTCCCCGTAATACAAATCCATATTGCGGATGCTGATTTTACTCTCCATCTGTGTTTCCTCCGCTTACTTTCTTGGCAAGATAGGACGCGAGCAGGTTGATGACCAGCACGATGCTCACTAGGATCACTCCGGTGGCGAAGGCGGTGTTACGCCCCGCCATGCCCCCGTCCCGGGTGGAAATATACATGTGTACCGCCAGGGTACGGCTGGAGTCCAACAGGCTCCCCGGCATTTTGGCCACCGACCCTAGGGTGAAGATGAGGGCCGCCGTCTCGCCCACAATGCGTCCCACGCTCAAAATAACGGCGGAAAGGATGCCCGGCATGGCGCTGGGCAGCACGATTTTAAAAACGGTGCGCAGTTTAGAGGCGCCCAGGCCGTAGCTGCCTTCCCGGTAACTGTCCGGGACCGAAAGAATGGATTCCTCGGTGGAACGGATGATGACCGGCAGCACCATAATGGCCACCGTACAAGCGCCCGTGAGAATGGAATAGCCCCAGCCGAGCACTGTTCCGAAAAAGATGGAGCCGAACAGGCCGTAAACAATGGAGGGGATGCCCGCCAGCGTCTCGGTCGCCAGGCGGATGAGCTTAACGATCTTGTTGCCCCGTTTTGCGTATTCAGTCAGGTAAATGGCGCAGAAAATGCTCAAGGGCGCCGCCAGCAGCAGTGCTACGATCACCAGGATGATGGTGGTGACGATGGCGAAGGACATGGACGGATTGTCCGACGAGTACGCGCCGAATACCAATTCCGGAGTAAGATGGGAAACGCCGTTTACAAAGATATAGCCGATGACGAAAATCAGCGACGCGATGGTCAGCAGCATGGCCAGGTTCACCAGCAGAAAAAGCGCCAGCGAAAGAGGCTTTCTGCGGTAGATGCGAAGCTGATCCTTAAAGTGCTTGACAGCCAGTTTCATACAATCGCCCCCTACGCCCGTTTTTTACTGGTCAAGAGCCCCAGCGCCATATTCAAAAGCAGGATAAACACAAAGAGCACTGCGCCGGTGGCGATCAGGGCGTCGTAATGCAGACCCGACGCATAGCTCATCTCCAGCACGATGTTGGCCGTCAGGGTGCGCACCGATTTGAAAATGGAGGAGGGGAGTATGTTCGAGTTCCCGGCCACCATAACCACCGCCATGGTTTCGCCGATGGCCCGGCCGATGCCAAGGACAATGGAGGTGACCACGCCGGATTTGGCCGCGGGCAGGATCACCTTAAAGGCGGATTCCTCCCGCGTGGCCCCCAACGCCAGCGCCCCCTCCTCGTAGCTTTTGGGAACCGCACGAAGAGAGGTTTCGCTGATGGAAATGATGGTGGGCAGGATCATAATGCCCAGCACAATGGAGGCGGCCAGCACGCTGTTGCCGTTTCCCTCAAAGTTTTCCAAAATAAACGGGACAATGACCATCATGCCGAAGAAGCCGTAGATGATGGAGGGGATGCCCGCTAAAAGGGACACCGCCTGTTTCAAAACGGGATAGATCCGCTTGGGGCAGAACTTCGCCAGGTAGACGGCGCCCAAAAGCCCGATGGGCACGCCGATGAGAATGGCGCCGGCGGTGACATAGATGCTGCCGACGATCATGTTGAAAATACCAAACTCCTGCGGGGTATTATTGGGCTGCCAAGAGGAGCCGGAGAGGAATTCCCACAGCCCGATCTGCTGGATGGCGGGAATGGCGTTTGCAAAGATAAAATAGCAGATAAACAAGACCGCGCCGATGGAAAAAAGGGAGCAAAGGAGGAAAAACACCTTCGACCCTTTCTCTAATATTGTCTTTTTCTTCATTTCTGGTATCTCCTGTCTTTATCCGCCGCAAAGGGGCGGACATATCCCATGTCCGTCCCTTTGTCGGTTTTTCTTGCAGAAGGTTTGTCTCACGCTTTACACCTTATCCCAGGTGCGGGCTTCCCCGGTAAAGATTTTCTTGATCTGCTCGGTGGTCAGCTCGTCCATGGTGTTGTCCTTATTGACGATCACCGCAATGCCGTCATTCGCAAAGACGGTGGGGGTCAGCGCAGCCTTTTCCTCCTCCTTCAGCTCGCGGGAGGAGAGTGCAAGCTCAGACTTGCCGTCCTGGGCATCCTTGATGCCGGCGCCGGAGCCGTTGTAGGTGACCTCAATGTTAACGCCGGGGTTGAGCTTGACGTACTCTTCCCGCAGCTTTTCAATGACCTTTTCGGTGGAGGTGGAGCCGCTGAGCGTCAGCTTGCCGGACAGGGCCGCGGAGGGAGCGGTATACTCCTTCGCATCGTCGATGGTAACATAGCCCTCCGAGGCAACGACTTCCTGGCCCTGGGTGGACGTGATATACTTAATGAAATCCGCGGCAATCTCGCTCGCTTCGCCTTTGGAGGCGATGATGAAGGGGCGGGATACCTTATAGGTGCCGTTCTTTACATTTTCCTCGGTAGCAGCGACGCCGTCCACCTTTAAAGCCTTGACGCTGTCGTTAACCGCGCCGATGGAGGTATAGCCGATGGCGTACTTGTCCACCTCAACCTTAGCGGGAACCTCGTCGGTGGAGCTGGCGATGACGGCTTCGGAGAAGAGCTTGTTGACCTCGCTTTCGCCGGATTTTTCAATCAGGCCCATCAGCTCGTCGAATGCGCCGCGGGTGCCGGAAGAGGCTTCGCGGGAGATGACGGTGATTTCCTTGGTGGAGTCAAAGCTGCCGGCGGTAGCGGAACCGCCCGCCGCACCCGAACCGGTGGTCGAATCGCCGCCGCTGCAGCCGGCCAGGATGGACACGGCCAAAATAAACAGGGTTGCAAGAGAAAGCAATTTTTTCATTTGTTACACCTCACTGTATTTCTTACGGGTATTATCATAGAAAGGCAATGTATAGCGCGAATATATCCTTTGTAAAGATCGTGTAAAACCGCATTTTCCCAATCGTTCGTAGTGTTCTCCCAGCCAAAGGAAAAAATACACGACAGAATTTGACAAGAGCCGTATTCAAAGGTATAATGTTTTTTATATGAATCTTCGCGGCCGTAATACACAACGCAGTGAATAAGTAAGGATGTGAAAGCATGTTGGATTTTATCCAAAACCCCTGGGTCATCGGGATCGTGGGCGGCATTGTCTGCGGTATCATCGTCTGGCTGCTGACACGCTGTGCCATTTCCAGCAAGGGAAACAACGAGTACATTAAGAAAATCTATCAGGCCAATGACGAGGTATTCCTCTCCTTAAAGCCGTACATCGCGGATAAGGGCCTGCCGGATCAGGAAATCATCGAAGCGATGATCGCGTCCACCGCCCGCAAGTATCTGCTTAAAGCCAGCGACATGTACACGGTGCAGATCTTCTGCGAGGAACTGATTAAAGACATTACCTCCAACGTCTACTTCTCCTGGGAGGAAAAGAAGCGTTATTCCAACGACCTGCGCACCTTTATCGAAGACCTCAACCGCCAGACGGACAAGAAAACGGCGGCGGAAATCGATGCGAAGGTCAACGACATCGAGCACAAAAAGCGGCTGTCGGAAATTAAGCGTAAGGATCTCAATACCGTGAGCATGATTGCCGGTCTTTTCACCGCCGTCGTGACTCTGGTGCTGGCGCTGATGGCCAACAGCTTCTTCCCGGCCGCGGAAGGGTACAACAGCTTTGTCCTTTATACCGTGCTGGCCGTCATTCTCTGCGGCATTGTCAGCGCCGGTGCGCTTCTCCTCTTTACGAAGATCAACATTGTGGGCCGCCGCAAGCGGGCCGCCAAGGAAAAGCGCAACGCCATCGTCGTGGATGTGGACGAGGGCAACGACAACTGGATCGAATAAAATATCCTTTACGGCTTGCAATACCACACCGTCCTGTGTAACATGAGCGGTGTGGTATTTTTTTCGTTTTCGGTAACCCTATATAGGATGAGACATGCTTTGGTCTTGCGAAGCATATGGGTGAAGGAAAGGAGGAGGCGCCTTCATGAAGCTTACCTTAGCAAAAAAGGCCATGCTGCTTTGGCGGCTATGGCTGGGTTTGGGCTGCGCAGTGGTCGGCCTGCTCTTTTATAAGCTTTTGCCCGTGCTGGGGAAGGGCTGGGTTGCGGCGGGCATCTTTGCGGCGGCGGTGGCCCTTTGGGGCTTCTTTTTCTGGATTCCGGGATTCTACTCCTCCTATCGCATCCGGATGGAGGGCAACCGGATTCATGTGAGCCGGGGGGTATTTTGGAAAAGGGAGAACAGCGCCGCCGTCTCCGGCATCCTCCTTTTGCAGCTGCATCAAACCCCGCTGCAACGGGTGTTGGGGATTACGATGGTTACGCTGTGCCTGCCCGGCTCCCGGCTGTGCCTGCCCGCCCTGTCCGACCATGACGCCCAGGAGCTGATGCGCCTGTGGAAGAAATCCAGGAGGCAGCCATGAGAAAGCGCACCCATCCGGCCATGATTGCCACCGAGCTCAAGCGCTACGTCTTTCTGCTGCTCGTACCGGTGGCGCAGCAGCTTTTTTCCCTGCCCTTTGAACCGTGGACCTGGTCGCTCCTGCTGTGGCAGGAGGTGATCGCGGCCTCGGCGGTGATCGGGCTGGCCGTCTGGCGCTGGGGGCGGCTTTGGTACACCGTCAAAGACGGTGAAATCATGGTGGAAAGCGGCGTATTTTTGCATAAGAGGGTCCTTCTGCATTTTCGGGACGTTTCCTCGGCAGATGTGGAACGGCCGCTGTGGCTGCTGGCGGTGGGAGGCGCACGGCTGCGGCTGGATACGGCGGCGGGCAGCCGGCGCAAGGCGGATGTGGAGCTTTATCTGCCCTATCGGCGCGCGCTTTCCATTGCCGCCAGGGTCAAAGGCCATGGCAGAGCGCCGGACGTCTCCTCCGGCTACCGGGCCAATCCCTTTTTTGTGGCGGTAATGGCGGCCTCCGTCTCCAACGCCGCCGGCGGCATCCTCTTCGCCGTCCCGGTGGTGAAGGGAATCGGGCAGCTGCTCGGGCAGGAAATCGAAGCGCAGATCCTGGGCACCATCGGTACCTTGGCGACCTTTTTCGTCGCCGTGCTCCCTCCCGCCACCGCCCTGCTGGCCACCATTCTGGCAATCGGGTGGATCATCGCCTTCCTGCGGGTCTTTCTGCGGTATCTGCGTTTTTCCCTGCGCCGGTCGGAAGGGCGGCTGACGGTTTGCTCCGGCGTGGTGGGCCGGTACCAGTCGGTACTGGGAACCCGGCACATCTGCGCGGTGGATATCCGCAAGGGCCTGCTTCTGCATGTAATGGGGCTGTCTACCGTCAACGTCATCTGCGTCGGCTACGGCAAGCAGGAGGGGCAGAAGGCGGTACTGCTGCCATGTGTGGGCAGAAAACGGGTACACGCCGCCTGCCGGGAGATCCTGCCGGAGCTTACCGGCGAAAAAGCCCCTGCTGTCCGGCCGCCCAAGGGGGCGCTGCGCCGGTACATCTTGTTTCCCTGCGTCGGACTGCTTCTCATCCCGCCCGGGGCCTTCCTGGTGCAGATCCTCCTCTCCCCTTTCAGTGCGCTCATCCCCTTTCTCGCCACCGTGCTGGCGGCCTTCTGCTTGTGGATGCTGGTTCTTTCCCTGCTCTCCTATTACGAATCGGAGGCTTCCATCCAGCAGCCGGTCTGCCGGTTTATCTGCCGCAAACGCCTCTCTCTCCACGAGGTGCAGGCGCCGGCCTGGAAGATCCAAAGGCTGGCTTTTACCCAATCCCCCTTTCAGAAGAAGGCGGGGCTTTGTCATCTGCGGGTGACGGTGGTGGGAGAACGAGGAAGCTCCTTCGTGGTGCGGCATCTTCCGGTGGACGCGGTTCGTCAGGCCATCGCCTGCTTTTACGGCGGCCAAGACGGGTGATCGTCCAAATTCCCTGCAAATAACGCCTCCAAACCGCGGTTTTCTTTGACAAGGCGGTTCGGGGGCGTTATAATATAGTATAAACTGCCTTCTTTTTGAAAGGGCATTTTTGGTGATTCTCGCCCATTCTGATGCGGAGATGATTGGCTATGGAAGAAATCATGGATTTTCATGCGCACATTTATCCGGATAAAATTGCCGAGAAGGCGACACAGAACGTCGGCCACTTCTACGGCATCCCGATGGACAATGTGGGAAATGTAAACACCCTTCTGGCGGTGGGCCGCCGGGCGGGGGTCTCCCGGTACGTGGTACACTCGGTGGCCACCACGCCCGAGCAGGTATCCTCCATCAACACCTTCCTCGCTTCCCAGTGCCGGGAGCATGGGGAGCTCATCGGCTTCGGCGCCTTCCATCCGGACCTGACGGGGGAACAGGCGCAGCAGGCGGTCGAGCAGATTGAACGGCTTGGGCTGCGGGGGGTCAAGCTTCACCCGGACTTTCAGAAGTTCGATATCGACGACCGAAAGATGTATCCCTTTTACGAAATGGTTGCAGGCCGGCTGCCGATCCTCTTCCACACCGGCGACGACCGGTATGATTTCTCCAGTCCTACCCGGCTGGCAAGGGTACTGGCCGATTTTCCCACCCTTACGGCGGTGGCGGCCCACTTCGGAGGGTACCGGCGCTGGGAGGAAGCGGAAGCGGTCCTTCCAAAGGGACGGGTGTATGTGGATACCTGCAGCTCCATCGCCTTTCTGGGCGTAAAGCGCGCCGAGCAGCTTATCCGCCATTATGGCGCGGATCATGTGCTGTTCGGGACCGATTTCCCCATGTGGAACGCAAAGGATGAGCTTGCCTATCTCGAGGAAATGGATCTGTCCCAGGAGGAACGCCTGCTGATCCTTTCGCAAAACGCCAAGCGGCTGACCGGCCGGTAAGGGATTCGACGGCCCATTCCCTTTCGTCATGAAATGTTTACACATGATCGGGCAATTGCTGATAGAATATTGACATTCCGGCAATTGCCCTTTTTTGCGGCAATCTTGCCGTTTCGGCGCGGTTTTACGCAGAGGAAGCGTTTCGATAAAAGACCGACAGCACAAGAATTAGGAGGGAACACATATGATAGAGGTGAAAAACCTCTCCAAACGGTATGGAAAAAACTATGCCGTTGAGGATCTGTCCTTCTCGGTAAAGGAAGGAGAAATTCTCGGCTTTCTAGGGCCCAACGGCGCAGGGAAATCCACTACCATGAATATGCTCACCGGGTACATATCGGCTACGTCCGGATCGGCCTCGGTGGCGGGGATCGACGTTTTGGAGAATCCCATTGAGGCGAAAAAGCACATCGGCTATCTGCCGGAGCTGCCGCCGCTCTATCTGGATATGACGGTAAAAGATTATCTGGACTTCGCCTATTCGCTCAAGAAGGTGTCGCTTCCCAAACGGGCGCACATCAAGGAGATCTGCGGCCTTGTGAAGATCGAGGACGTGTACAACCGCCTCATCGGGAACCTGTCTAAGGGTTACCGGCAGCGGGTGGGGGTGGCCCAGGCCCTTCTGGGGAACCCGGACGTGCTGATCCTCGACGAGCCGACGGTTGGCCTGGACCCCAAGCAGATCATTGAGATCCGCAATCTCATCAAGCATCTCGGCAAAAACCACACGGTCATCCTCAGCTCCCATATCCTCACGGAAGTGCAGGCGGTATGTGAACGGGTGGTGGTCATCAACAACGGCCATATCGTAGCCGACGGCACCCCCGACGACCTGTCTACCTCCATGACGGCGGATCACAAGCTGATTATCCGTGTGGCCGGACCCGGCGACGAGGTGTACAAGCTTCTCTCGAAGCTGCCCCATTTGGTGGAAATCACCCGCAGCGGCCAGAAAGAGCCGGGCGTGTACGAATTTTCCATCGAGACCGAAACCGGTACCGACGTGCGCCGGGAGATCTTCAGCCGCCTTTCCGACCGCAATTGGCCGCTGATGGCCATGCGTACCAACGACCTGACGCTGGAGGACGTGTTCTTGCAGCTGACGGGAGAAAAACAGATGGGAGGTCGGCGCTGATGCTTGCTGTATTTAAACGGGAATTCCAATCTTATTTTCATTCGGCCATCGGCTTTGTGTTCCTCTCGGTGTTCTGCTTCTTCTCCGGCCTGTTCTTCTATCTGTATTGCATGGCCTCGCTCAACGCCGACCTGACACCGGTTTTCTCGGCCATGTTCACCATTTCTCTGATGGTCATTCCGCTTCTGACCATGAAACTTCTCAGCGAGGACAAGCGGCAGAAAACCGACCAGCTTCTGCTGACGTCCCCGGTAAGCCTGTTTTCCCTGGTGCTGGGCAAATACCTGGCGGCCCTGTCTGTTTACGGCCTGGCCATCCTCATCAACGTTCTGTTCGGTATTGTCCTGTCCGCCTTCACCTCGCCGGAATGGATGGTCATCATCGGAAACCTCTTGGGCTCCTTCTTTATGGGGGCGGCTTTTATCGCCATCGGCCTGTTTATTTCCAGTCTGACCGAGAGCCAACTGATCGCCGCTATTTTGACCTTTGCGGTCTCGTTTGTTCTGATCCTGATCGACGGCGTCACCGCGTTCTTTTCCTCTTCCGTCCTCGATAAGATCGTGGAATGGCTTTCCTTCAACAACCGCTATTATCCCTTTACCATCGGTGTGATCGACTATTCTGCCATCGTCTTTTTCTTGAGCGTCGCGGCAATCTTCGTCTTCCTGACCATCCGCGTGCTTGACAAAAAGAGATGGAGCTAAGGAGGGAACCCTTTTATGAATCAAAAGAACTTTTCGAAAAGCCGTTCCTTCCGGTACGGCGGAATTGCTACCGCCATCACTGCGGGCTTTATCGTGGTGGTGGTACTCATCAATATTTTGGCCACCGCTTTGTACGAGCGGTTTCCCCTCGGGGTGGACCTGACCAGCGATCAAAAGTATTCGCTGTCGGAGGAGGCGATCGACTATTTAGCCGACGTGGACGAGGACATCGTCATCTATATGCTTTCGCCCCAGTCTACTTACGAAGCCTACGACGAAAGCACCGGGGTGCCTCTCAACCGCCTCCCCCGCATCGCGGAGGAGATTTCCAAGGCCAACAACCACATTAAGGTGGAGTATATTGATCTCGACGCCAATCCCACCTTCGCCCAAAAGTACAGCGAAGAATCCTTGAGCCCTCTCCATATCATCATCGAATCGGCCAAGCGCCACTTTACCATCAGCGTATACGACCTTTTCGATATCCAGACCAGTACCACCACCGGCAGCTCGAGTGTAACGGGAGAGAAAATTGAGCTGACACTGGTATCGAAGATTCTTTCCTGCGCTATGGATACGGTGCCGAAGGTCTCCTTCGTCACCGGCCACAATGAGGATACCACCAGCCTGGCCGCCTTTCGGCAGCTTCTGTCGGACAACGGCTTTGAGACGGAAGAAATCAGCCTGGCCACCGACGGTATCCCGGAGGACACCAACTTCCTGGTCATTGCGGCGCCCAAGCTCGACTACACGGCGGATGAGCTCAAGCTCCTGGACGCGTATCTGGCTAAGGACGCCAACCGCCCCACCCTGATGGTCACCTTCAGCGCCTCCTATGCGCCGCTGGAAAACTTCGACGCGTTCTTAGCGGAATGGGGGATCAAGGCCGGAGAGGGCATGCTGGTGGAAACCCAGCAGAACCGCTACTTCTCCAACAGCCCCAACATCGCCATCGGTAACCTGGGCGCCAGCGATTACGCGCAGGATTTCACCTCCAGCCAGGTGCCTCCGGTGGTCGCCAACTCCAAGCCCATCGAGCTGCTCTTCACCAGCAAGGGCAATATTACCACCGAATCGGTGGTCACCTCCTCAAACACGGCTCAGATGGTGGATTCCGACGGCAACCCCATCGATGCGACCACCAATTCCTATGATGTGCTTACCGTGTCCACCAACACCCGCTACGAAGGCACGACGGAGTTTACCGCCAACGTCATTGCGGTGGGATCCAACGACTTCTTCAACGCGTCGTCCATCTTCAGCTGCATCAACGACGACATCATCATGAAAATCTATAATTCCATCAGCGGCCGGGAAGGCCAGGATGTAGCCATCAGCACCCGCACCGTATCC
This sequence comes from uncultured Clostridia bacterium, assembly GCA_904420015.1. Taxonomy (GTDB): domain Bacteria; phylum Bacillota; class Clostridia; order Oscillospirales; family Acutalibacteraceae; genus Solibaculum_A. The sequence goes on along the minus strand of CAJFTS010000027.1, from coordinate 10,355 downwards.
GACACGGCCATCAGTGTGACCAACACCCAGGCGGTCTGGATCGGTATTGTGCTCTTTACCGTGGCTGTTCCGCTGCTCCTCCTGGTTGCGGGCGTTGTGATTTGGCTGCGAAGGAGACATCTATGAGGAAACAAATCAAAGCTCTGATTATCGTAGGCGTCGTCATCGTCCTGTTGGCGGCGGCCCTCGGCGCGCTTTTCCTGTTCGGCTCGGATACGGGGGAGGAAAGCTCCTCCGTCGTATCCCAGCAGGAGCTGGCCGCCACCTTTGTGGATAAAACCAGCGATGAGGTGCAAAGCGTTACGGTGAAAAATGAAAAGGGGGAATTCACTGCCGAACGGGGGGACGACGGCCTGGCCATCGCCCTTCTCGACGGGCTGCGCACCAACGATACGGAGCTGGAAAACCTGGCGGTGGCTGCTTCCGGCTTCTATGCCGAACGCCTGATTGACGAGAACCCCTCTCATCCGGCCGACTATGGACTGGATCCGGTGGCGGCGGAGGTCTCTGTGACCTACACCGACGGCAGTACCTTTTCCATTGAGCTGGGCGACGCTTCCCCGTCCGGCGGCCGTTACGCCCGCCTGCCCGGGGAAAGCAAGGTCTACCTGCTCACCGAAACCACCGGCTCCCTCTTCTACGGGGTGACCAATTTCGTCTCCAATATCATTTTTGACTCGGAATTGAGCGAAGAGGCCAAGGACGAAGCCGTTTTCGTCAAAGCGGAGCTGGGCGGTTCCCTGCATCCGCAGCCCATCGTGATCGAATCGAACCCCTATAAGAACAACGAAACCCATCCCGCCGGCTATGTGGATAAGGCCATTACCTCTCCCTACTTCGCCGGGGCCAGCGTCAGTGTGGACAACGCATTCCCCTCCAGCCTGACGCGGATTCTGGCTTCCGGCGTCACGGCCATCGTCACCGATCCGGCCCAGCTGTCCGAGTACGGGCTCGACCAGCCCTATTCGACCCTCTCCTTTACCTTTACAGCGGGAGAGCAGTCCTACAGCGGCAGCCTTTGGCTCGGCTCAAAGAACGACGAGGGGGATTACTACGCCACCACGGCGGACAAGCGGGTGGTCTACACCGTCAAGGCGGACAATGTCCCCTATATGGAGCTGACCGACCGGCAGCTGCTTTACCCGATCCCGGTGCTCATCAACATCCAGCTGCTCTCCTCCTTTGACATCGACTCGTCCCAGGTAACGGCGAAGTTTGAACCGGTCGTCACCGAAGAGGACGGATCGAAAACGGTGACTGGCGGCGTGGCGAACGGGAACGGCGTATCCGCGGACTGCATTAAGAAGCTCTACGAGAGCCTCGGCAAGCTTTCGGCGGACGAGGTGACGGATAAGGAGCCTTCCGGGGAACGGGTGATGACGGTCACCTACAACTTTTCGGATGGGACCACGCAGCCGATTACGGTGGACTTCTACGCCGATACGGCGCGTACTGTTTTGGTGAAGGTAAACGGTCTGGAGGACGCGCCCAACTACGTTATGCAGCGCAAGACGATCGACTCCTTCCTTAATAAGACCCAGAAGGCGCTCAACGGCGAGGTCGTCGTCCCCAGCGCTACCGATTGATACAACAAAAAAACGGACCGCCACGGCGGTCCGTTTTTTTGTTTTTCCATGCCCGGGTCGGCATTTGCCCCCGGCAACGGTTCGCAAAAGGAAGCTTCCCTTTGTGAGCCATCCGATTGATCCGATCGTTACCGCGTGCCGTGCCATTTTGTGGGACGTGGCGTCCTCTTTTTCCCGCCGGCGCCCTCTTTGTCCTTCTCCGTCGAAGTGGAAACAGCCCTACGGCTTTATCGGTAGGTCGGCCAAAGCAATCCTTTTCCGCCAATTTAGCTTTTAAGGATCCCGTAGGCCATGACCCCCAGTTAAAAGCAGCGGCCTGAATGGCCCCCCTGGAAGGGCTTGTTCCCGGCCGGCCATCAAACGCGCAAACCTCTTGTCCCTTGCATCCAACCCCTGCCGCCTGTGAACGGGCCATTTACCTATGGACACACATCACCCCGCTTCGCTCGAACCTGGAAGCGAACGCTTATATGGGATTCCTAAACCGGAAAAAGCCGGTGGCTTGCGCAGTCAAAACCTCCGGCAAAGCCGAAGGCGGTAATAAGCCCTAGAAGGGTTTATTACCAGCAAGCGTCTCAAGACGCACGGATATTTATTTCACTGGCATCCCCTGCCCCGCGGCCTGTAAACAGGCGGATCCTCATGTTAACCGGAAGCCTTCCGTCACCGTTCGGCTGGCTTTAAGCAGCCCGCTTCCCTCGATGCTCAAAGTGAACGCTCTTTTGCGGGACATCTCCACCGGCATAGCCGGTGGCTTTCGAAACCAAAAGGACAAGAGGATTGGGCCAAAAAAGCCCTCCCCCTTGTCCTTTGCTTCTTTCTCAACACCCACGCTGCGCCGGGCCTTCCTGCTGTAACGCATGGCCAGGCCCCTTATCCTGCCGGGCACAAAGGGGATCAGCCCTCCCAATGCTTCTCCAGTAGGGTATGTATTATTTCCACTGCACGGCGGGGACGGTCCAGCTCGCCCTTGAGGGTATAAATATCCCGGAAGGAGAATTCCAGCCGGCAGCCCTTGGCCGCCTTTATGGTTTTGAGGATATGCGCCCGGAAGCCCTCCTCATCGAAAACCTCATCCGCCCCGATAAAGTTGGGGCTGGGCTTGCGGTGGTAGACCACCTTTCCACCCCGCAGGTATTCCCCCATCTTTTCCTCATTGGCCCAGGGGGAAACCGAAACCTTGCACAGGTTGTCAAGCTTGCTGACACAGTTTTCCCACACCGGGTCCACCGGCTCGCAGCAGCCGTAGTTCAGCCGCCCGAAGGTTTTCCCGATGCGCTGGTAATAGGGAAAAAAGAATTCCGCAAACATCTCCGGGCTGATGGCCACCGTCTCCTGGGAATCCATAAAGCCCCATGTATCCTTCAAAGTCACCTTGCCCGGCTCGGCGTTGAGCTCATGGGTAAAGGCCCAGGTTCCCTGTCCCAGCCAGAGATTGTTGTTGTTGACGGTAAGCATACCGTTTTTCTCTAAGTCCGCCAGATATTCCAGGTAATCGTTGCTGAGGCGGTCCATCATCTCGTGCACCAATTCGGGGTAGTCGTAGATGGAAAACATCATGGTTTCCATAGACATATACCGCAGCAGCCACTGGGTCAGCACCGCATAGGGGGGCGGCGTCTGCACCTGGACAGGGAGGATGTCGCCAACCGTATCCTCCACTAGGGCCTTGAAGGCATCCGCCTCCTTAGTGGAGAAGGACCAGGTGGATTTCTTGAGCTTATGGTAATCGTCCTCCAAGTCCTCAATCACGGGAATGACGTGATAGCCGGCGCTTTCCGCACTCTCCTGCCGGTTCCATGGAAGGCCGAAGGGGACGAATTCCGCGTGGTTTTCTATAAGAAAGAAATCCGGCACCACCCGGTCGTCTCCGATGCGCTCATGGACCACGATCTGCTTGCGGATTTCCTCCTCCATCCGCCGGGCCTGAGGGCTTTCGCAAAGAAGAGCGGGACGGATGTCGTCATAGAAGGTCCACGGTTCAAAGGTAACCATGGGAGTCACCGGTTCGAGGTTGTCGTTAAAGGCGTACCAGCGCTTCTTACGCTCCGCCATCACCGGCAGGTTGGCATATTCCATCTGCTGCCGGGCCAGCTCCCGCAGCAGCGCTCTCTCTTTCTGCGAAATCATGATGGTTCCTCCTTGACGTTTGTCTCTGGCTTCATTGTACCAAAACCGCCGCCGCCCCTCAACTGCAATTTCCAGCCGATTTGTTGCGTTTTTTTGCAGCGGTTCCCCTATTTTCCATCCTCTATGATTGAAAATGGGGGAAATTGCGGGTACAATAAAGGCATAAGCTTCACGTAACATTGCTGCGGCAAACTGCAAAGGAGAAAGCATATGATCGAAACCACGCCACAAGCCGCCCTGCCCGCCGCCGTCCTGGTAGCGGTGGACTGCGGGGATTACGATGTATCCGCCTCCCTCGACGAGCTTTCCGAGCTGGCCAAAAGCGCACAGATACAGCCGGTCTCCCGCGTTATCCAGAAGCGCTCCTCTCCGGATACCGCCACCTGCATCGGCAGCGGGCGGCTCGAGGAGCTCAAGCAGCTGTGCGAGGCGGACGGGGCACAGCTTGTGCTGTTCGACTGTGAGCTGTCCCCTACCCAGCTGCGTAATCTCGAAAAGGAGACCAAACTGCGGGTCATGGACCGCACCATGCTGATCCTGGACATCTTTGCCGCCCGCGCACACACCAGCGAGGGAAAGCTTCAGGTGGAGCTCGCCACCCTGCGCTATATGCTCCCCCGGCTGACCGGGCGAGGGGTGGAGATGTCCCGCATCGGCGGCGGCGCAGGCACCCGTACCCGCGGCGCAGGCGAGACCCAGCTGGAAACCGACCGGCGCCACATCCGCCGCCGCATCGACAGCCTCAGGCGCAGGCTAAACGAGGTGGAGCAGCGGCGCGAGCACCTGCGCACCCATCGGAAAAAGGCGGGGACTCCTACGGTGGCGCTGGTGGGCTACACCAATGCCGGGAAATCCACCCTGATGAACGCCCTTACCGACGCGGGGGTTTTGGCGGAGGACAAGCTCTTTGCCACCCTGGATCCCACCGCTCGGGCGCTCAAGCTGCCGGGCGGGCAGACGGTCATCCTCATCGACACCGTCGGGCTGGTCCGCCGTCTCCCCCATCATCTGGTAGACGCCTTCCGCTCCACCCTGGAGGAGGCGGCCATGGCCGACGTGATCCTCAACGTCTGCGACGCATCCAGCCCGGAGGCGGCCGTTCATTTGGAGGTCACACGGGATCTGCTGGATTCCCTGGGCTGCGGGGATACGCCGGTGATCCCGGTGCTCAACAAATGCGACCAGGTGGGCGGGCTGGACGACCTGCCGGCGGTGGGGAACGCGGTGCGCATTTCCGCGCTTCACCGGCAAGGTCTCGACGCCCTGCTCTTTGCGGTGGAGGCGGCCCTCCCGCCCATGCGCCGCCGGGTTAAGCTGCTGCTGCCCTTCGACAAGGCGGGCCTTGCCGCCTTAATCCGCAGGGACGGGGTGGTGGAATATGAGGAATACACGCCTCAGGGGCTGCTGCTGGTGGCCATGGCGGACATCCGCATTTACAAGGAAATCAAGGATTACCTGACCGAATAAGGAAAGCCCCCGGCCGCTGGGCGGCCGGGGGCTTTTCCCTTTCGTCCGGCAATGCTATGCGGGTTGCTTTCGCTCCACCCGATTGAGCACAAGCACCGCAGCAAAAGCCATCGCCGCCAGCGCCCCGCCCACAAAGCCGGTATCGCGCATCTCCAATAGGTCCACCACCAGACTGCCCAGGAAGGATCCCAGGGCAATGCCGATATTGAAGGAAACGGAATTAAGGGAGGACGCCAGGTTCTGGGCATAGGGATAATCCTGCCCCGCCACATCCAGAAAATGCAGCTGGTTGCTGGAATTCATCAGGTACATCAGCACGCCTAAGGCAAGGATGTTGACAAGCCCCAAAACCAGCGAATGCGTCGTAAACGGAAGGCAGGCAAGTACCACGGCCTGGAGAAGGAAGCAAACGGGCAGCCTTTTCATGCCGCCCCGCTCGGCAATACGGCCAGAGAGGAGGTTGCTGACGATGGAGCTGACGCCGAAAGCCAGCAGAACCATGCTGAGATAGGCTTTGGGAATCCCCAGCTCGTTTTGCAGCACCGGGGTCAGATAGGTATAAAAGACATAGGTGCCCGCCGCGCCGCATACGGTAATGAGCAGCCCTAGCAGAATCCGCCGATCCTTGAGCAGGACAAACTGGGTCAGAAGGCCGGTGCTTTTCACCTCCCCGCTCTTGGGCAGAGAGAATGCAAGCCAGAATAACACCCCCACCCCAAGGACGCAGATAAAAAGAAAGGTCATCCGCCAGCCGAACAGCTGGTTTACCATGGGTCCCAGCGGAACCCCGACGATGGAGGCGATGCTGAACCCGGAAAAGATCCACGCAATCACCTTCGCCCGATGCTCGGCCGGAGCCACGTCCCCGGCAAAGGTCATGCCGATGGAAATCAGGGGACCGGATACCACGGCCACCAGCAGCCGGGAAACCAGCAGCACCCCATAGTTTGGGGCCACTACACTCAAGAGATTGGCGGCCAGAAAAAGAATCATCAACAGCAGCAGCAAATGATACCGGCGGATTTTGCTGGTAAATGCGGTGACAAAAGGGGTTCCCAGCGCATAGGCGGCGGCAAACAGGGAGACCAGGTTCCCCACCACCGACAGGGAAACCGAAAGCCCGTCGGAAATATCCGGCAGGATCCCTACTACGATGAATTCACTGGTGCCCAAGATGAACCCCAGAGCGATCAGTGAAAGAACCGGAAGGGTAAAGACGCGGTTGTGTTTCATCCTCGAAATCCGCCTTTCTAAAATGAGAACTGGCATCCGCCGTTTTCCTGCAACCTAAGGCGGCCCAGCGGATGATCCTATTTTTTCGACTGCATTATTTTAGTCGCTTCCGATTGGGAATACAAGAAGTAGACCCGCCAAACCTTTTGGCCGTTGTCACTAAGTTTTATCCAAATCAGCGAATTTCATCTGCGCTCGAACCGACAAAAATCCCGGTGATTTCTCACCGGGATTTCTCATTTTTCCACAGTAGAAGTGCGCTGTCAAAGACGTCTGAAAAAGGCATGCAGCTCGCCCTGCCTGTACCTGCGGCAGGCCCTGGCTGCGGTATCCCCAGGACCGCCCCTCCCAGCGCGCCCCGCTTGTGCAGGCGCCGGGGCCCTTTCCCCGCAGGCGCGGAACACGTCCCGCGCGCCCGTTTGCCGGAGCTTTTGCAGGGAATCCATCCCCCTGCCGGCAAAGCCGCCGGGCCCCCATGCCGGCGTCCGGCAAGCCCGTCGGCTTATCCGTCTGCTTCTTCCGCCCATCCTTCGCAAAAGGGCGCAAGCACCTCGCCGATGCTCTCGTGCAGTACCAGGCCGGCGCTGCGGTCGGCCGGGGTTTCCGATTTGTTGATGAGGACCAAGTGCTTGCCGGAGTAATAGCGCAAAAGTCCTGCCGCCGGGTAGACCGCCAGCGACGTCCCCCCTACCAGCAGCACCTCCGCCTGGGAGATATCCCGCACCGCCTCCTCAAGTACCGTTTCATTGAGACATTCCTCGTAAAGCACCACATCCGGCTTGATGATCCCACCGCAGGAGCAGGTGGGGACTCCCGTCCCATTCCGCACCGCCTCAGGCGGATAAAAGGCGTGGCAGCGGGTACAGTAGTTGCGATAAATAGAACCGTGCAGCTCAAGCACCTCCTGGCTGCCCGCCTTTTGGTGGAGGCCGTCGATGTTCTGGGTAATCACCGCCTTGAGCTTGCCTCGGCGCTCCAGCGCGGCCAGCGCCCAATGCGCGGCGTTGGGCTTTGCATCCAGGCAGAGCATCTTGTCCCGGTAGAAGGTATAAAACTCCTGGGGATGCGCCTGAAAAAAGGTATGGCTTAATATGGTTTCCGGCGGGTAGCGGTAATGGGTGTGGTAAAGCCCGTCCACACTTCGAAAATCCGGGATCCCGCTTTCGGTAGAGACCCCGGCTCCGCCGAAAAACACGATGTTGCCGCTTCCCTCGAGGAGCGAATACAATTGCTCGCGTCCATCCATGCCGATTCCTCCCTTCGGTCCTACCACCATGATAGCACGGTTGCGTCTCAGGCGCAATGCGAAAAGGCGGGAATGGGCGAATCGTCCGAGCAAGGCTTCAAAGCTGCCGTGGAGCCGTCCCCTTTCCCATCCAGGTTTTTGCCCGGTCTCGCGTTTCTTCCGCATGCCTTTGGAACGCAATGTATTTTGAGCTTTGTGCTTTCGGCGATTGCACCGCCGTCCCTTTGGTTCCACTTCGCCCTTTCCCCATGTCCCCTTCTTTCTTGGCAGCCGAAAGAACGAAGCCCGGGAAAGGGCGGCGGAAGGGAGAAAAGCGGCGTAACGTTCGGAGGCAAGGTTTGCGCCCTTAAGAATCTTTCGGGCATCCAGCCGGGAGTAAAAATATAGCCTCATTGCGCTCCGGAAATTGTACGGATTATGTGAATATATTTCACTTGATTTTCCCCTGCCCTTCTCCGGCGGGAGGGGCCAAAGGGAAAAAGAAGCATCCCCGTCCCTAGCGCCTTTTCCCCCTTCCGCCGCCTTTCCTTTCACTCCATTCACTCCATGCAGAGAAGAGGGGAACCCTATTTGGGCTGCGGGTCATCCGGCACGCCGATTAGATAATCAATCAAAGTTTTATATAATGCCGCCAGTTCCATTAAGGATTCCACTGGGATATTGATGTTTCCAAGCTCATATTTCGAATATGTTCTTTCATTGCTTCTCGGCCTGCGTAAGCGCATGAAGCCGGAAGACCATCGCCGTCTGTATGAAATCGCTGAAATCATGGGTCGGCAGTTTACCATTGCAAGCGGTTATCTGCTCCAAAGCCCTCAATTGTAAAAAAGGCCCTCCGGGTTCTCCGCCGGAGGGCCTTTTTCCCTTTTCCCGTATCACTGCCCTTCCCGCACCAGGATGGGCTGGATCTGTTTGCCTAGAAGAGCCTGCTCGAAGGCGGGAAGGATCTGGGTAAAATCCGCCACAATCGAGGTGGGCTTTTTGACGCAATCGTCCTGCCGCATGGGGACAAAATAAAAATGCTTGCGGTTGAGAAGGGCGCCGATGTTGGCCGCCGACCCGGAAAGAGCGTCGTTGGTGGAAACGGCGATGAGAATAGGCCGCTCGTTTCGCAGGGTGGATTTGACCGCCAGGGTCACCGGCGTATCGGTGATGCCGTTTGCAAGCTTCCCCAGCGTATTGCCGGTGCAAGGGGCTACAATCATTGCGTCCACCAGCTTCTTCGGCCCAAAGGGCTCCGCCTGCGGAATGGTGTGGACGATAGGGTTTTGGCAGATGCCTTCCACCTGGCTGCGGAAGTCCTCCGCCTTACCAAAGCGGGTGTCGGTGGCATAGGAGATGGGGGACATGACCGGCACCACTTCATAGCCCGCATCCACCAGCACCTGCATCTGTGGAATGACCTTGGCGAAGGTGCAGAACGAGCCGCACATCGCAAAGCCTACCTTCAGCTTTGACATGGTGTCTCCTCCTCCAAAATATTCATCACTGCATCCTTGATAATGGCGCCCGCCGTGGCCGGAGCCACCTTGCCGGGCAGGGAGAGGGCGAGGATGCTTTTCACCCCCAGCTCCTCCGCCGCCGTATCGTCCACACCGCCGGGCCTGGACGCCAGATCCACAATCACGGTATCCCGCTTCATCCGTTTGAGCACCGGACGGTCGAAAAGGAGCGCGGGTACAGAGTTGAAGATCACATCCGCCTTTGCCGCTTCCTCGCCTAGATATGCGATATTGACGTGCCGGTAGCCGTATACGTCGCACCAGGCCGAATCGCTGACCCGCCGGGAAGCTACCGTCACCTTCGCGCCTAGGGCCGCCAGCTTCGCCGCCAGCACCCTTGATACCCGGCCGAAACCGGTAAGCAGACAGCGCGCCCCGTGCAGGGTGACGGAGGTCTCTGTCATGGCAATCTGGATAGCGCCCTCGGCGGTGGGGATGGCGTTGCGAACGATGAGCTCTTCCCGTTTATAATAGTCGATCAGCTTCAGCCCCTTTTCACGGGCCTTTTGATTCAGGGCCGGGGTCACCATACCACCCAGCAAAAGCTGGCCGGGACCGGCCGCGTGAAACAGCTCATGTAAGTAAACCGGCTGGCGGGAGAGAGGGGCCGTAATGGTCAGAGAATCCTGAGACAGGGGGATGGGCAAAAGGACAAAGCGGCTTGATACCACCGCTTCCTCCACATTGCTGGCCCGCTTGATGGCGCTGCCCAGTTCAATGCCGTTATCCAGGCCGAACGCCTTCACCTCAAACCCGTCCTCCGCCAGCAGCCCTGCCGCCTTGGCAATGCGCATGTCGCCGCCCACCACCGCGCAGGGTTCGGATCTATGGTTATGCATGGGAATGGTACACACCTCCAATAATCGGAAAGTACAACCCATACCGTTCCCCCGTAGCCAAGCGTCCCGGGAGAACGCGGAGGTGGTTTTTGCACAGCAAAAGCCCTCCCTATGTGTTGTACTACATCATACGGAGGGCGTTCCTGATTTGTGCATGCTCATTTGCCCCGAGAGGCCATGCCCTTTCTACCCCAGGCCAGGCGCGTCTCCCCTCGAAGCGAGGATACAAAACGCCGCCTTTAGTTTCTTCGCGAGAGGGCGCAGGCCGATCGGCGGCCTTCCGCTTCGATTTAGACGCCCCCGGTATGGCTCCGCCAGGCCCCGACCCCGGGCGCGCCAGCGGCGCAGTGGG
>CAJFTS010000026.1 GCA_904420015.1 uncultured Clostridia bacterium | reverse complement strand
TGTACGGAGAATTCAAGGAGATGTTCCCTGATAACGCAGTGGAATATTTTGTCTCCTACTACGATTATTATCAGCCGGAGGCTTATATCCCTTCCACCGATACGTATATTGAAAAGGATTCCGCTATCAATGATGAGATTGATAAGCTGCGGCATTCCGCCACATCGGCCCTGTCGGAGCGGCGGGATGTGATCATTGTCGCTTCGGTTTCCTGCATATACAGCTTGGGCGACCCGATTGATTACCGCAACATGGTGATCTCCCTGCGCCCCGGCATGCAAAAGAGCCGGGATGAACTGCTCGATAAGCTCATCGACATCCAGTATGAACGAAACGACATCAACTTTGTCCGCAACAAATTCCGCGTGCGCGGGGATGTGGTGGAGATTTTCCCTGCCTATTCCAATGAGACGGTTATCCGGGTGGAGTTTTTTGGGGATGAGATTGAGCGGCTGAGCGAAATCAACCCTTTGACCGGGGAGCTCAAAGGGCTTCTCGGCCATACGGCCATCTACCCGGCGTCCCACTATATTGTGCCGCCGGAAAAGATCGAGCGTGCGGTGGTGGATTTGGAAAGGGAGCTGGAGGAGCAGCTGCGGTTTTTCCGGGAAAACGGCAAGCTGCTGGAGGCACAGCGGATTGAGCAGCGGACCCGGTACGATATTGAGCTTTTGCGGGAGATCGGCTTTTGCAAAGGGATTGAGAATTATTCGCGGGTGCTCTCCGGCCGTCCGGCGGGGAGCGCGCCCTTTACCTTGCTCGACTACTTCCCGGAGGATTATCTTCTGTTTGTGGACGAATCCCATGTGACCATCCCCCAGGTGCGTGGGATGTATGCCGGAGACCGGGCGCGCAAGAAAACCTTGATTGATTATGGGTTTCGGCTTCCCTCCGCCTACGACAACCGCCCGCTTAATTTTGACGAGTTCTATGAGCGGGTCAACCAGGTGGTGTTCGTCAGTGCCACTCCCGGCGAGTTTGAGCGGGAAAAGAGCGCGCAGATCGTCGAACAGGTGATTCGGCCCACCGGGCTGCTGGACCCGGAGGTGGTGGTCAAGCCCACCGAGGGGCAGATCGACGACCTGTATGGGGAGATCGTCTCCCGTTCTGCCCGGCAGGAGCGGGTTTTGGTGACGACGCTGACCAAAAAGATGGCGGAGGATCTCACCGCCTACTTTGAGAACATGGGGGTCAAGGTGCGCTACATGCACCATGACATCGATACCATTGAACGGATGGAGATTCTCAGGGACCTGCGTCTGGGCGAGTTCGACGTGCTGGTGGGAATCAACCTTCTGCGGGAGGGGCTGGATATTCCGGAGGTTTCGCTCGTGGCGATTCTGGATGCGGACAAGGAAGGGTTCCTGCGTTCGGAAACCTCGCTGATCCAGACCATCGGCCGGGCGGCCCGCAACGCGCAGGGCCAGGTCGTTATGTATGCCGATTCGGTCACCCCGTCTATGGAACGGGCCATTACCGAGACGGCGCGCCGCCGGGAGATCCAGATGGCGTACAATCAGTCCCATGGGATTACGCCCCAAACCATCGTCAAGAAGGTTTCGGATATCATTGAGATTACCCCGAAGGAAAAAAGCGCGGCAGGCAAGGCTGCAAAGGGGAGTGCAAAGCGCCTGACCAAAGCCGAACGGCAGAGGATGATCGAGCAGCTGACCAAGGAAATGAAGGCGGCCGCCAAGCTTTTGGAGTTCGAGCACGCAGCATTTTTGCGGGATAAAATTAAGCAGCTGGAATCGGGAAAACGATAAGGACAGAGTGGAGGTCTTTCTTTGGCTAAGGATCAATTGTATATTAAGGGCGCTCGGGAGCACAACTTAAAAAATGTGGATCTGTCGGTACCCAGAGACAAGCTGGTGGTGTTTACCGGCCTTTCCGGGTCTGGAAAATCGTCGCTGGCCTTTGACACCATCTACGCCGAAGGGCAGCGGCGGTATGTAGAATCCCTGTCCTCCTATGCCCGGCAGTTTTTGGGGCAGATGGAAAAGCCGGACGTCGACCTGATCGAGGGGCTGTCGCCCGCTATTTCCATCGACCAGAAAACCACCTCGAAGAACCCTCGTTCTACGGTAGGCACGGTGACGGAGATTTACGATTACCTGCGGCTGCTCTATGCGCGCATCGGGATTCCCCATTGCACCGTCTGCGGCCGGGAAATCGTACAGCAGACGGTGGATCAGATTGTCGATCAGGTGATGGCTCTGCCCGAGGGCAGCCGGATCCAGATTTTAGCGCCGGTGGTAAAGGGCCGCAAGGGGGAGCATGTCAAGCAGTTTGAGGCGGCCCGTAAGTCCGGCTATGTCCGGGTCCGGGTGGACGGGAATTTATATGATCTGTCCGAGAGCATTAAGCTGGAAAAGAATAAGAAGCATACCATCGAAATCGTGGTGGACCGGCTGGTAATAAAGCCGGAGATCCGGGGCCGTCTGGCCGACTCGGTTGAAACGGCTACCGCTCTGTCCGGCGGCATCGCGGTGGTGGACGTCATCGGCGGGGAAGAGCTGACCTTTTCCCAAAATTACGCCTGCCCGGAGCATGGGGTCAGTGTGGATGAGCTGACGCCGCGGATGTTCTCGTTTAATAACCCCTATGGTGCCTGTCCCACCTGTACCGGCATGGGAATTTTTATGAAGGTGGACCCGGATTTGGTCATCCCGGATAAGAACAAATCCATCCGCGCAGGCGCCATCAAGGCCTCCGGCTGGGGAAATGCCGACGGGGGAACCATTTCTCAGATGTACTTTGAAGGTCTGGCCGCCCATTACGGTTTTTCTCTGGATACGCCGGTCAAGGACTTGCCGAAAAATATCCTGGATGTGATCTTTTACGGCACCAAAGGGGAAAAAATCAAGATGACCCGGGTGAGCGAATACGGTTCGGGAACCTATTACGCTGCGTTTGAGGGGATCATCACCAATTTGGAGCGTCGTTACCGGGAGACCAGCAGCTCTTGGGCCCGGGAGGAAATCGAGGGCTTCATGAGCGAACGTCCTTGTCCCGACTGCCACGGCCAGCGGCTCCGTCCGGAATCCCTGGCGGTAACGGTGGGCGGGGTAAACATTCATGAGTTATGTTCCATGTCGGTGAGCGGCGCGCTGGATTTTATCCACAGCATGCAGCTGACTGAGCGTGAGGAGATGATCGCCCACCAGATTCTCAAGGAAATCTGCGAACGGCTGGGCTTTTTACAGAGCGTGGGGCTCGATTACCTGACTCTCACCCGCAATTCCGGCACATTGTCTGGCGGGGAGAGCCAGCGCATCCGCTTGGCGACCCAGATCGGCTCCTCCCTGATGGGTGTGCTCTATATCCTTGACGAGCCTTCCATCGGCCTGCATCAACGGGACAACGATAAGCTGCTCGCTACCCTCAAGCACCTGCGGGATCTGGGCAACACCCTAATCGTAGTGGAGCACGATGAGGATACCATGTATGCCGCCGACTACATCGTAGATATCGGCCCCGGGGCCGGCATTCACGGCGGCGAGGTGGTATGCGCGGGAACGGTGGAGGAAATCAAGGCCTGCGGCCGTTCGGTGACCGGACAATACCTCAGCGGAAAGAAAACCATCCCCGTTCCGCAGTCCCGCCGAACGGGCAACGGCAAGCGGCTTCGAATTGTGGGCGCCAGGGAGAATAATCTAAAGAACCTGGATGTGGAGATCCCACTTGGAACCTTTACTTGTGTCACCGGCGTTTCCGGTTCGGGGAAATCTTCCCTAGTCAACGAGGTGCTCTACAAAAGCCTGGCCCATACCCTTAACCGGGCCCGTACCCGGCCCGGCGATCACGATCGTATTGAGGGAGTGGATGCACTCGATAAGGTGGTCGATATCGATCAATCGCCCATTGGACGGACGCCCCGCTCCAACCCCGCCACCTACACCGGCGTATTTAACGATATTCGGGATTTGTATGCCTCTACACAGGATGCAAAGGTGAGAGGCTTTACAGCCGGCCGTTTCTCCTTCAACGTAAAGGGAGGGCGATGTGAAGCCTGCCAGGGGGACGGCATCATCAAAATCGAGATGCATTTTCTGCCGGATATCTATGTGCCTTGCGAGGTTTGCAAGGGTAGGCGGTACAACCGGGAGACCTTGGAGGTCAAGTTCAAAGGCAAAAGCATCCACGATGTCTTGGAAATGACGGTGGAGGAAAGCCTAAGCTTTTTTGAAAACATCCCCCGCATTCAGCGCAAAATGCAGACGCTTTTCGACGTAGGCTTGGGTTATGTGAAGCTGGGACAGCCTGCAACCACCCTATCCGGCGGCGAGGCGCAGCGGGTGAAGCTGGCAACCGAGCTTTCCAAGCGTGCGACCGGCAAGACCATCTATATCCTCGATGAACCGACAACCGGCCTGCATACTGCGGATGTACACAAGCTCATTGAGGTGCTGCACAAGCTGGTGGACGCCGGCAATACGGTGGTTGTTATCGAGCATAACCTGGACGTGATTAAAACGGCGGATTACCTCATCGATTTGGGCCCGGAGGGCGGGGATAAGGGCGGTACCATCGTGGCCGTAGGTACGCCCGAGGAGATCGTAAAGGTGAAAGCCTCTTATACGGGAGAATATTTGAAGAAATATTTGTAATTCTATGAGTAATCCCTCTTTACAAACATGTACTGATATAGTATACTTTTGTCAGCAAAATGTGGTAACTCACCCCGTTGGGGTGAAAAGGAAAAGATAGGAGGATGTTTTTATGGCAAGATACGTATGCACACTCTGTGGGTATGTTTATGATGAGGCGGAGGGCGCTCCCGACGAGGGGATTGCTCCCGGCACCAAGTGGGAAGATGTCCCGGATGATTTTGTCTGTCCGCTCTGCGGCGCCGGCAAGGATGCCTTTGAAAAGGAATAAGCAACCCGAAAAAGGGGTCCGTTTTAAAACGGACCCCTTTTGTTTAGTTGTGCAGGAAATGCTCGGCGCAGTTTTTCAGTTCCTGTTCGTTGTGCAGCTCGATTCCGCTCTGCTTGATGGTTTCTTGCAAGTTGGTAGGCAGAGTATTGAAATACTGCTGCATCTTTTCCGCTTCCTGCGGATTGCCGCAATGGATACAATTGGCGGTTGCCATAAAATCACCTCCTGTACTAGTTTAGACCGGAGGGATACAATCATCGTAGGAAACTTATGGACGAGGGATAAAATAGAAAAAAGAGGACAGCCGGATGGATCCGGCCGTCCTCTTTTTACACATTTTTTTGCTCATGATATGCTTTTTCCGTATTCACATTCCAGACATTGTCTTTACTCGTAACGCCGGTGCGGATGTTCTTCACCGCCTCCATAGCGGTGAGCATGGAATGGTCCATATTATTGTACCGGTGCTGGCCGTTGCGCCCAATGCAGTACAGGTTCTCAATTTGATTGAGATAGGCGATCACCTGATCCATCTCTTCATAGGTGTCGAAATAGGCGGGATAAGCCTTTCGCACATATTCCACATGCGAATCGCGGATTTCCGCTTGGCGGATGACGCCGATTTTTTCCAGCTCTCCCGCGGCAAAAGAGATAAAATCCTCCGCCTGCATGGTCCACAGCTCATCCCCTTCGTTTGCGAAATACTCCAGCCCAATCCATACGGTGCGTTCCGGGTCCTTGACCAGGTAGGGGGACCAATTGTTGAAGATTTGCAGCCGTCCGATATGTACCTGCGGCTCCTGGATGTAGATCCAGCAATCGGGTACAATGTTGGCCAAGGTAGAGATTGCGGTCTCATTTTTTAGATGCAGCTTATCCACCAGCAACCCTACCGTAATAAAGTCCCGATAGGGAAGGCCGGCGGCAATCCGGGACACATCTGCGTCCACCGGCTGTCCGGAGAAGCTCGCAACCAGGTCTTTGACCGGCATAGAGGAAAGGAACACGTCCGCCTTCACCTCGTGGGGCCCTTCTTCCGTTTGATAGGAAACCGAAACGACCCGTCCCTGCTCCACCTTCACCTGTGTGACCGGGCATCCCATATGGATTTCCCCGCCCATTTTCATAATTTCTGCCGCTGCCGTCTCCCAAAGCTGGCCAGGACCGAATTTGGGATAATAAAACTGCTCAATCAGGGAGGTCTCCACCGCGTTGCCGTTCTTTCGGCCGAATGCTTTGTGGAGCATATCCTGGATGACGGCGGTGACAGACAGCCCTTTTACCCGCTGAGCTCCCCATTCCGCCGACATTTGAGAGGGATGCCGCCCCCATACCTTTTCGGTATAGGATTCAAAGAACATGCGGTACAGCACCTTGCCGAACCGGTTGACGTAAAAATCCTCCAGCGATACCTCTTTGCGTTTGTACACCATGGATTTTAAGTAGCTGAAGCCTGCGCCCATGGTTCGCAGGAACCCCATATTCCGCAGGGTTTGCAGCTTCAGGCTGACCGGATAATCAAAGAATTTTTTCATGTAGTAGATCCGGGAAACCCGGTCGCGCACCAGCATGACCCGGTCCTCCTCCTCCGGATCAGGGCCCTTTTCGGCCAAGGGCTTCTCCCGGTCGAGCACATAATCGTCGAAGGAGGGAGCCCCTTGCAGCGGCATCAGGGAAAACCACCAGTCCATCACCCGCTTGTCTTTGGAAAAGAAGCGGTGCCCTCCGATGTCCATGCGGTTGCCGTGGTAGCGTACCGTCCGCGAAATTCCGCCGATGTCCTGGGACGCCTCCAAAATTATCACTTCATATGGCTCCGGCGCCTTTAAAAGCTCGTATGCGGCGGTTAGACCAGCAGGGCCGGCGCCGATGATTACGATTTTTTTCAATACCATCTCTCCCGTGTCATTCATTTTCTTTGCTGCGGTATAGGAAGATGCGGCGGGCGAAGAAGTTCCAGAAAAACACCAATACCGTCGCGACCAGCTTGGAAAGCATCACATAAAATCCCAGAATGTCGGTACAGAGATAAACGATCCCTTCCGTCAATCCCAACCCAATTACACCGATTACCGCGTATTCCAAAAACTCCGCCACCGGGGAAGCCTTCTTCTGGGTAAATACAAACTGCTTGGATATCAGATAATTGACCGTGACGCCTACCAAAAAAGCGACGGCCGCGGCGAGCAGATGATGGATGCGACAAAATTCATCCAAAAGATACAGCGTACCGAAATCAAAAACGGCGGCTATACCGCCGACAAAAACATAACGAAACAGCTGTAGGAAGGGGTTGTCCGTTTTTTCTACAAAAAGCGCACGCAGCTGCATGAGGGACACCTCATTTTCTTCAATTCACCTTATTACTATAGCATACTTAAAAAGCCGAAGCAACAAAAACGCCGGAATCCTCCCGTTTCACCGGAGAATCACAGCGGATTTTTGTACACGTTACTGAAATCCGTTTCCTTCCCCGCTTTTCTTTGCCGCGCTATGCGCTTTGGTCAACAGACAGACAACTTCCACATGGCTGGTATGAGGAAACATGTCCACCGGCTGAATATGCCGGACACGGTAACCATGTCCGTCCAGCAGACGCAGATCCCGCGCTAAGGTCTCCGGATTGCAGGAGATGTACACAATCCGGTCTGGTGCGAGGGCGGCGAGGGAAGAGAGAAACCGCGGCGTGCTGCCGGCACGGGGCGGGTCCATAAACACCACGTCGGCGTGCCGGCCCTCCTGCGCCATGCGGGTGAGGAATTCTCCTGCGTCCTCCCGGATAAAATACGAATTCTTCACACCATTGCGGCGGGCGTTGCTGATGGCGTCGCGCACGGCGTCGGGGTTGACCTCCACACCAATGACGCGGCCGGCCCGGCGGCTGGCGATTAAGCCGATGGTTCCAATGCCGCAGTAGGCGTCGATTACCGTTTCCTTACCCGTCAGCTCTGCCAGATCCATGGCTTTTTGATAAAGAACCTGCGTCTGTACGGGGTTAACCTGATAAAAAGACCTTGCCGAAATACGAAAGACACAGCCGCACAAAGTGTCCTCAATATAACCGGGGCCGTACAGGACCTTCTCCGTATCCCCCAGAACCAGGTTGGTATGATGGCGGTTGGTGTTCATAAGCACGGTGGTAATCTGCGGGTGGGCCTGCAAAAGCGCCTCGACAAACCGGTTTTTCGCCGGGAATACCGGCGTAGCGGTTACCAGCACCACCATGATCTGCCCGCTTTGAAATCCCCGCTTAACCAGAACATGGCGGAGAAAGCCGGTTTCCCGGTTTTCGTCGTAAGGGGTTAGTTTGAAGCTTTTGAGCAGTCCGCGGATGGTTACGATGATCTCATCCGCCTGTTTATCCTCGATCAAACAGCGGTCTACGTAGACCACGCGATGGGTGCTCGACTGGTAGACGCCGGACAGAATTTTGGACCGCCGCCGGTCAAATGCGAACGCCGCCTGGACCTTGTTGCGATAGTGAAACGGGTTTTCCATGCCGAGAATCGGCTCCACTTTCCCATAAGCCCCCAGCAGACGCTGCACCATCCCCTGCTTAAATGCAAGCTGACGGGGATACGCCATGTTTTGCAGCTGGCAGCCGCCGCATTTTTTTGCGACGGGACATAGCCTCAGATTGGTTTGGGGCACAACTTGGAGCGGTACGGCGGATCGATTGGGCGGGTTGGTTTTCAAGCAAATTCCCTCTTTTCTACTCTTTTAACCAAGGCAGGCGCCAAAAATAACGCGGGATGTATGGTTTTGCTTCATTATACCACATATCCGCCCCAGCGAATACCGGCATTTTTCCTCTGAGGTATTTTGGTTCAACGGCAGAAAAACGGTGCGAACGGTATTTCTATTTTCACAAAAAGCAAGTACAATAGAAGCTAGAAAATAAGAATTTTGATAGGAGGAAGAAAAATGAGAAACAGAGGAAAATCCTGGATTGCCCTGCTGCTTGCCGCTTTCATGCTGCTGGGCAGCTCTATGTCGGCCTTCGCCGCCCCGGCGGAGGAAAGGGAAAAGGAATCTGGTATTTCGGTTGCTCCGATCAATGAAGCGTATCTGGAATACCTGCAAAACGGAAGGGTGGGGAAGGCGCCTTCCACATTGGACCTTTCCTATCTTTCCGCCAGTGAATATACCGCCCGCAACCGGGCGATTCTGCCGCAACGCTATGACCTGCGGGAAACGGGTGTGATCGGACCGATGCGAAACCAGGGAAGCTATGGGACCTGCTGGGCCTTTTCCGCCCTGGCGTCGGTGGAATCGGGCCTGCTCAGCCGGTTCCCGCTGGCCGACCTGTCTGAGCGCCATCTGGCTTGGTTTTCCTATACCGGAGCGCAAGAGGAAGAGGCCAATTTCCTATATACGCCGATCGACCCGTACAATATGGGGGGCTTTGATACTACGGCCGTAGCAGCCATGGCGGCGTGGAAGGGTCCCGTTTTCGAGGAAGCGGTCCCTTACAACGGGGAAGCGGTGGACGAAAGCCTGCGGGATGCTTCCGGCTACCACCTGCAAAATGCCTTTTATCTGGCTGGCGGACCGTATTCCATTACGGATATTGCAAAGCCCAGCCTCGATCAGATCAAAGAGATGATTATGGAATACGGGGCCTTGAGCATTGATTATTATGCATCGGCGGAGGATACCGCCTACAATGCGGAAACCCATGCCTGGTTCAACAGCGAAAAAAAGAGTCCCGACCATGCGGTTACCGTAGTGGGATGGGACGACAGCTTTTCCCGGGAAAACTTCCTGGAAGGGAACCGCCCTGAGGGAGACGGGGCCTGGCTTGTGAAGAACAGCTGGGGCCTTGATTGGGGAGACAACGGTTATTTTTGGCTTTCTTATGAGGATCAGTCGATGATTTCCAGCGCCTTCTACCAGGTGGAGGCAGCGGACAATTACCAGCATAATTACCAGTATGACACCGCAGGCTGGGTGTTTAGCATGGCGACCCAGCCGGACAGTACCACCGCCTATGCGTCCAATGTTTTTACGTCTGAACAGGCCGAACAGCTGGAGGCGGTTTCCTTTTACACCACCGATTCCGATACCCGGTATGAAATCGATGTGTATGTAAACCTGACCGACCCCGAAAACCCGGTTTCCGGCACCAAGGCCATGCAGACGCTGACAGGGATAAAGAGCTATTCCGGGTATTACACCATTCCGTTGTTAGATGCTGTCCCCCTTCAAGAGGGAGAGACCTTCAGCATTGTCGTTAAGCTCACCAACGCCCGGTATCCCTATCCCATCGCGGCGGAGGGTACGGTATTGCCGGAATCGTATGGCGAGCCGAAGTACCTTGGAAACGGCGGCGAAAGCTATATCAGTACAGATGGTAACCAGTGGATTGACATAGCCGGTGAATTCGAGCATTCAGACGGGTACCGGTACTTTTTTACCAATGTCTGCATCAAGGCCTTTACCAATCCCATTTCCACCGTGTCCTTTTCCCAGCAGGAGGGGCCCATCGCGTTTGGAGAATCGGTGGAGCTGACCTCTCCCGGTGCGGACGCGGTCTATTACACCACCGACGGCAGCGACCCGCGGGAATCCGGTATTCCTTATGAGGGCGAAATTGTAATCGACCGAGAGATGACCATCCGTGCGGTCGCCGAAAAGGACGGTGCATTCGGCGGCGTGCGGGAGAAGCATTACACCCAGGCCCAAGCGCAGTTGACCGACCTGCTCATAGAGGAGAGTACGGCTACGGTTGCAGTCGACCTGTCCGGCGGGGAACAATTATTAGAAGAGGCCGTTACCTACCCCAATGAGACCATAAGGCTGGTACCTTCTGCAACCGGTTCGATCACCGTCAACGGCGTTCCGGTAGGCTCTTCGCAGGCCTCGCAGGAGATTGCACTGACCAGCGGCGATTTTACCGATGTGACCATTCTCTGCGAGGAGGAAGGAAAAACCCCGGTGACCTATACCATCCGGGTTTACCGCAGTGCGCTGGCCTATGACTACAAAAATGAGACGGTGTCCTTTGACGAAGGCCGGTATCGGCTGACCGATGCAAAAGGGAATCCGATAAAAAGCGGCGGTTCGGTGACACCCTATCTGGTGGAGAGCGGCGACACGTCCGGCTCCGCCTACCTGCTGCTGACCGATCTGGAAAGCAAAATTACATATGTGGAAACGCTTCCTACCCGTCTGACGGCAGTCCTTTCTGATATTGATTATGTCAATGAGCGCACCGTATTGCTTTACGGCAAAACAAATTTGGTGAGTACCTCGCCGGATATGTCCGACGCCTATATTCCCAATAACGAAGCGCTGGCGGTGACGCCGGGGGTCAATCTTTACATTCAGAAGTTTGCTACCGACTCGAACTTCGCCTCGCTGGTCAAAGAGCTGGTGGTGCCGGACCGTCCTAAGGCCCCTCAGGATCCGGGCATTGATTTTGCGGCCGAGACGACCAGGGACGCCGTTTCGCCCGAAGTGCAGTACAGCCTGACCGGTGACTTTACCGACGCGGCCTATGCCGCCGGCGAGCCGCTCCCGGTGATTCCGGGAACCGAGCTGTCTCTGCGCTATCCGGCAACACAGACCGCTTTTGCCTCGGAAATTCAGATCTGTTCGATTCCTGCCCGTCCTGCGGCCCCGAATCCCCCTGCGGTCCAATCAGTTTCAGAGGATACCGTTATACTCGAACCGGTGGACGGTGCGGAATATCGTTTGGCGGATGGGGAATGGCAGACGTCCAACCGATTCTCCGGCTTAACAAAGGAAACGGCATATACCTTTGAGATGCGCTTCGCCTCTACCGATACCAGTTTTGTATCGCTGCCTGTGCAAGCCGTGGTTGAGACGGCGGCCCAGGCCCAGCAGCCGGCAGACCCGTCTCCCAAGCCGCCTGCCGACCCGCAAAAGCCCACCCAGCCGGGCACCGGCGTATCTGTGCCGGCAGCCGCTTTGAGCGGGGCTGCGTTATCCTTGCCGCTTATCATGCTGCTTATCCTCCTGCAAAGGAAACGAAGAAGAACCAGCCGTTGACCAAACAAATTCGCATTGGCATGGCCGCTTAGAAGGAAAAGGGAAAATCCGGCGGCTTAAATCGGCTTGCGTTTGTGTTACAATGGGAAAAGGCCCAAGAGGGACGGGAATCCTCGTCCCTCTTGGGGAAAGACGATTTTGCCTCGAGGGAGATTTGTGTGTTTTTAGGCTGCTTCCCATTGAACAGCAGAAAAAATAACCGGATAAAAGCAGCGCCGTCTTGTTGCTACCCCCTAAAAAGTGAACACGAGAGGGCTTTTTTTGGAGCCGCAAGGTTCTGAGAAAAGGATGCCGGGGCTTCCTCACCTTTTCCCGAAGGGCACCCGGCGTATCGTTTGGAAATTTTGAAAAGGGAAAGGCTGCCGATTAACTGGAGGGATTGGACGATGTGGGTCATGCTTTTGGATGCTTGTGGTTTTGCACTTCAAATCCTGCCTTGCCTCCTTTTATGCCTGCTTCCCTTCCGGGCGGAGCAGTATAGATATTCCAAACAGATTTGCCTTTTGGTGCTCTTTTCTGTTTTAGCGGCGGCCTCTGTGGGATTTTCCGTCATCATGCAGCCTCTTTATCAGGAGGACCGAAGGCTGGATTCGGAATTGGCGGCCAACCTCTACATGATGATGGTACTATTGGTCTATATCTTGAGCTTCTTTTTTGTTATCCGGGATGATTTTCGCAAAAAGATTCTAATCTTGTGCTTGGTTCTGACGTATGCCATCATCATTTATGTCAGTGTAAATGCGACGGTATTGCTCTTTCCGCAATATAACCAGTCCATTATGAAATACCGTCCGATCGTGCTGCTGGCTTACGCGCTATTTAGCGGCATAACGTTGCCCTTTGCCTGGATGGCCATGCGATATATGGTGCGCCAATACCTGCAGGACCTTCAGCCGAAAATGCTCCGGCAGAGCTTAGCGATGGTACTGGTCTTGCTGGGGCTGTATTTTTTGTTTATCTTCAGCATTACCCCCAACCTTTATCGGTCCACCGAAACGGACATAGAAATCAGCTTCTATCTTTCTCACCTGGCAGCCTTTTTGTTCTGTACAGCCAGCCTGATGGTGGCGCTTTGGCTCCTTTTCTGGGAGATCCGCAGCATTGAAATGCGGCTTCAGGTAAAGAATCAACTGGAAATTCAACAGCTGCAATATGAAAAATTTCAAAAGGATATGGAAATGGCAAGGCGATCCCGCCACGATATTCGTCACCATATGCATACGCTGGACAGCTTGCTTGCCACAGGAAAGATTCAGGAGGCGAAGGACTATCTGCAGACGCTGGAAAAGCACAGCCATTACAGCGATCCGCAGAAATTCTGCGACGATCCCATGCTGAATGCTTTGCTGCAATATTACGCGGCAGAGTCAGAAAACTACGGGATTTCTTTTATTTGTTCAGTTTCCATCGGCTTATGCCCGATCGACGCGGCGGACATGACGGTACTGCTTGGCAACTGCCTGGACAATGCGGTGAATTCCTGCCGGGAGGTTGCCGGTAAACGGGTGATTCGCCTCAAGCTCCGGCAGGTGAACAGTACCATTGCCATCCTGATGGAAAACAGCTGTGGACGTGTCCAATATGCTGAACTGAATAAGAAAAACGAAGGCTATTTGGAGTCCGGGGCGTATTTTTCCCTTCGAAAGGATGGGGGAATCGGTCTTACAAGCATTGGGGCGATGGCGAAAAAATACAGTGGATTGGCTCAGTTTAAGTTTGAGCCTCCGCTTTTTTATACACGAATTAGTCTGGAAATTCCAGAAAAGCAGTCCAAGTCAGTATAGAGGGGTCCTATCTATACACGACGCCATGAAAGGAGAAAAACAGATGAAATTAAAGAAATGGTTTGCCGGCCTGGTTGCAGGCGCGATGCTTCTTTCCACCACCGCGCTTTCTGCATTTGCCGTCTCGCCCTATCCGGAGAAGGATGCGTCCGTCTCCCTGGAGGCCTTTACCCTAAATGGGGAAGAGGGAGGCGGCTCGGTTGAAATCGTCGACAGCAGCGACGGCTTTTCCAAGGACGGGGATTTCTATCGTGTGCAAGCGGTTGCCCAGGAGGGCTATCAATTTGCCTACTGGGAGGTCGATCTCATCTTTGAGATGAAGGACGATACCCTGGTCGACATGGGCGACGGCTACACGTACATAAACGAAAACGGATACGAGATTTATGCGTTTAGCAATCCGTTTGAGTCATCCCTCTATTCTCCGACCGATTCGCAGTTGATGATCAACCGTGTGATGCCCAAGGAAATGGAGGACATCTCCATTCTTCATTACAGCGTAAAGGCATATTTTGTAAACGAAGCTGAAATGGACTGGATCGCGGTTCCGGTTCAGTATGTGTATAACGGCGAGGTCCTGTCCCAAACCGGAATGGTGGAATACCTTACCGAAGGCACACATATGATTGCTCCAGACCTGGAGCAAATTTCCGCCTATGGTTTTGCATTGGCGGACCCGGATATGGAATATACCGTGACGGTTTTGCGGGATGAAAACGGCAACTTGGTGGCTTCTCCCGCTGACGTTAAAATTGAGGTGGTTCCCACCACCGATCCGGCGGACGTTTCCTTTACCCTGGTGTATGTGGACGCCATGGGCAACCCGCTCTTCGGCGGAAAGGGAGAGCAGGTTTTCTTTGACGACATCGGCAGATTCAGCAGCGACGACCTCCCTCTTCCGTACGGCTACAAGATGGTTGTCCCGGCCCATCCGGGAGAGGAATACCTCTATCCCACCAGCCTAGAATATGTAGACGGCCAGTGGAAGGCCACGGTGGATACCGTCTATCTGATGGTAGAGGCTTTGGCGAAGGTTGAGGTCTCGTATGCGCTGGAGGACGGCACGGTTTTGGAGGATGCGTCCTATGAAGTATATTTCGATCTGGGCGATTCGGTTTTAAATGGGTTTGCACCGGACGGCTATGAGCTGGTTGGGGAAACCGAGGCTGCTATCCATGTCGAATACGATCTGGAAGGCAACCTGGCCGCAGACCCCTCGGCCGTAACCTTTGTGGTACGGGCGGTAGACGGCGGCGAAGCCCCGGAGAAGGGAGAAAATCCGCCGACCGGTACTTCCGCTCCGTTGATGGCGCTGGGGCTGCTGGGCGCTGCGGCTCTGGCGGTAGGTACGTTGACCCTGACGAGAAAAAAGAGAAAAGAAGCGTAAGCAAGACAATCGGTTTCTGAATCAAAAAATAAAGTAGCGCTGTAGCGCTGAAAAGCAAACGGCCGCTTTCGCATCCCATTCTTGATGGGAGGATGCGAAAGCGGTTTTTCTTAACCCTTCTTTCACCGCATACTCCCTTTCCTTCCGGATACAATAAAAGGAGAAGAAAAAGGGGGAAAAACCATGTCAAAAAAGAAAAAGATTCGAGTAACAAAAAAAGAAAAAGGGCCGCTTGCCCAGGAAATAGAGCTCTTTGACGAGAACGAAGTCCAGGAGAATACCGACGATTTCCAAGAGGACGGGAAAGAAAGGGATGGCAACAGCGAAGATGCCTCCACCCCTACCCAGGACCAACAGCAGCAGATCATCAAGATGGGGTCCATCACCACCGCAAAGGGCAAGCATATCATCCACTGCCTGACGGTGGTGGGCCAAATTGAGGGGCATTATATTTTGCCGCCGCAAAACAAAACCACAAAGTACGAGCATGTGATTCCGCAGCTGGTGGCCATTCAAGAGGCGCCGGAGATCGAGGGCCTGCTTATTTTGCTCAACACCGTTGGGGGCGACATCGAGGCCGGCCTTGCCATCGCCGAGCTGATTGCGGGAATGAAAAAGCCCACCGTGTCCTTGGTGCTGGGGGGCGGCCATTCCATCGGTGTGCCGCTGGCGGTTTCTGCGCGCAGAAGCTTCATCGCCTCCTCCGCCACCATGACCATTCACCCGGTGCGGATGAACGGGCTGGTATTGGGGGTGCCCCAAACCTTTTCCTACTTCGATAAGATGCAGGACCGGATCGTCCGTTTTGTTACCGAGAACAGCCGGATAGAGGCCGACCGCTTCAAGCAGCTGATGCTGCAAAACGGGGAGCTTATCATGGATGTTGGGACCGTGCTCGACGGGGAACAGGCGGTGGCGGAAGGCTTGATTGATGAGCTTGGCTCTCTTTCCGACGCCCTTTCCTGTCTATACGGGATGATTGAAAAGAAAGACGGGGAGGACGCCGTATGCTGATGTATACCTGTGTGCCGCAGGAGTGGATAATGGGCTTGCAGGACGAGGCAGAATATGAGATAATAAAAACCGATCATGGCTGTGTCAAAGCGGCAAAGACGTCGGAGGGATTGGTGGTTTCATCGTTGCAGTCCACCGATCCGTTTGATTATCTCAATCCGGCCTATGCACCGGGGACGTCCATTTCCCAGCCGCCGAAAGAACAAGGGATGCAGTCGGTTTGTCTATGAAATTCCAAGCCGGATCTGACCGGATGTGTGCCGGTTCGCCCTGTAAAGGTGGTATCCTTTCGGTCAGACCTGATTGATGAATTTGAGGTGGCGGTAACGTGGCTCCAGCAAAGAAGAAAACAACAACCAATGCGGCAAAAAAACGTCCGGCTCCCAAAAAGGGAAGGAACCCCGCCGCTTCCGCTAAGGCGGCAAAGGAGGCTGGGCGAAAGAAAAAGCAGATTTGGGCGGTCGTCCTGTTTGCGGTCGCCCTTTTGCTTTTGGCGGTGGTGCTGATTCCGGGCCCGGCGCTCTGGGCGGGGGTGCGGGGACTGGTGTTCGGCCTGTTTGGATCAAGCGCCTATCTTTGGCCGGTGATTTTGGGCTATATTGCGGTTATCTGCGCGCTGGACCGGCCGGTTCATTCGGTGGGGGCGAAGGTGTGGCAAGCCTTCGCCCTGGTGATCCTTGCCTGCTGTGCGATACATATTTTTACCCATGAGACAGGAATTCCCAGCTTCGGCGGCTATTTCGAGGAGCTTGGTATCCTCTACACCGACGGCCCCACCACCTTTGGCGGCGGCATCTTCGGCGGGCTGCTGGGTATGCCCTTTATCTCCCTGGTGGGATATATCGGCGCGCGGATCATCGTCTGCCTGCTGCTCTTCGTCTTTCTGATGCTGGTGACGGGAACGGAGCTTTTGGCCCTCTTCCGCGCGATCTGGAAGCCGGTGGAGAAGGTGGAGAAAACCGCGGGGGAACGCATCAAGAACCGGGCCCAGATGAAGGGAAAAAAGCGGCCTCGGTTTAATCTGGACGTACCCATCGACGGCAAGGAGGACGAACCGCTCCCGGCCCATCCGGTAATGGCGGAGGAAGAGGAACTCAAGCAGCCGCCGAAGCTCAAAAAGCTGCTGGATCTTGTTAAGAACGACGATGTCCTTACCGAACCGGAGCCGGCGCCGCTGCCGCATGCGGATTTGCCGGCGGGCGGGGTAAATCCCGAACCGGCAAAAGCAGCCTTGCCGCCGGAGGACCAGGCCAACATCGACGACTTGATCCAAAAGGCCGTGCGCACCCAGGAGCAAAGGAGCACGACGGCTGCGCCTGCTCCGGGCGAATCACACACGGGCGCGTTTTCCCCTGCCGGAGAGGTTGCGGTCTCGGCCGTCTATCGCTATCCTCCCTTGTCTTTATTTGAACAGGCGGCTTCCGGGACAGGAAGGGGAGGCAATATCCAAGCGGAGCTTCGGGCAAATGCGGACAAGCTGGTTAACGTCCTCCGTTCCTTCGGGGTGGAGACCCGGGTGGTGGGGATCAGCCCCGGCCCGGCGGTCACCCGGTATGAACTGCAACCGTCGGCTGGGGTGAAGATCAGCAAGATCACCAACCTGGCCGACGACATCGCGCTGAATATGGCTTCGGCCGGCGTGCGCATTGAGGCCCCCATCCCTAATAAGGCGGCGGTAGGGATTGAAATTCCAAACCGCAACGTAAACGTGGTGCACATGCGCGACCTGATCGCGTCCACCGCCTTCCAGACGGCGAAAAGCCGCCTGACGGTGGCCTTGGGCCGGGACATTGCCGGCAACGCCGCCTTTGCCGACTTAGCACGGATGCCTCATCTTTTGATTGCAGGCGCCACCGGTTCGGGAAAATCGGTGTGTATCAACTCGATTGTGTTGAGCCTTCTTTATAAAGCCTCCCCCAACGAAGTGCGTCTGCTGATGGTGGACCCCAAGGTGGTGGAGCTGGGTGTTTATAACGGCATCCCCCATCTGGTGGCGCCGGTGGTCACCGACCCGCGCAAGGCGGCGGGGGCGCTGGGATGGGCGGTCACGGAAATGCTCGACCGGTATAAGCTCTTTGCCCAGACCAATGTGCGGGATATCACCGCCTATAACCTGATGGCGGCGGAGCATGACGACATTGCGCCGCTGCCCCAAATCGTCATCATCATCGACGAGCTTGCTGACCTGATGATGGTGGCGCCCAACGAGGTGGAGGATTCCATCTGTCGTTTGGCCCAGATGGCCCGTGCGGCGGGCATGCATCTGGTCATCGCCACCCAGCGCCCGTCGGTGGACGTAATCACCGGCATCATCAAAGCGAACATTCCCAGCCGCATCGCCTTTGCGGTGTCCTCCCAGGTGGATTCCCGCACCATTCTCGATGCGGGCGGCGCGGAAAAACTCTTAGGCCGGGGCGACATGCTCTTTAACCCGGTGGGGGCCAATAAGCCCACCCGCATCCAGGGCTGCTTTGTCAGCGACCGGGAGGTGGAACGGGTGGTGGAGTACGTCAAGGCGGATCAAACCAATGAATACGACCAGAAGGTGATGGAGGAAATCGACCGGCAGGCCGCCAAGGAAAAAGGAAACAGCGGCGGCGGAAGCGACTTTGACGAAGGGGACGCCGATTCCGCCCTCATCCGCCAGGCCATCGAATGCGTGGTGGAGGCGGGAATGGCGTCCACCTCCCTCCTCCAGCGGCGGCTGAGGCTGGGCTATGCCCGGGCCGGACGGATCATCGACGAGCTGGAGGCCCGGGGTGTGGTCGGCCCCCACGAAGGAAGCAAGCCTAGGCAGGTGCTGCTCACCCGGCAGCAGTGGCTGGAAATGAACATGAACGAGCCGGATGCGATTGCAAGCATGCCGCCGCAGCCGGAGCGTCCACAGGAATAAACGGACGGAGGATTTCATGCCTTTTTTACCCATTTGTACCGCTGATATGCATTCGCTCGGCTGGGATGCGCCGGATTTTGTCTATGTAACCGGCGACGCTTATGTGGATCATCCCAGCTTCGGCGTGGCAATTTTATCCCGCATGCTGGAAGCACAGGGCTTTCGCGTGGCGGTCTTGTCCCAGCCGGACTGGCGCTCGGGAAAGGATTTTACCAGCTTTGGCCGTCCAAAGCTGGGGTTTCTGGTTACTTCCGGCAACATTGACTCGATGGTTGCCCATTATACCGCCGCCAAACGGACGAGAAGCGACGATCTTTATTCCCCCGGCGGCAAGGCCGGGAAACGTCCCGACCGGGCGGTCATCGTCTACTGCAAGAAGATCCGGGAGGCTTACGGCGATATCCCGATCCTCATTGGAGGCTTGGAAGCCTCCCTGCGCCGTTTCGCCCATTACGACTACTGGGACGACCGGGTTCGTCCCTCCATCCTTCTCGATTCCGGCGCAGACCTGCTCATGTATGGGATGGGGGAACGGTCGTTAACGGAGATCGCCCGCCGCATGCGGGAAGGGGAGCCGGTCTCCTCCATCACCGATGTGCGCGGCACCTGCTTTTGCGTGCCCACCTCCCGGTATGAGCCCCGCCCGGCGAAGGAATGCCCTTCCTTCGAGCTGGTGGCGTCCAATCAGCGTGAATATGCCGTGGCCGCCCGGATCCAGCAGGACGAGCAGGACGCAATGCGGGGAAAAACCGTGATCCAAAAACACGGCAAGGTGATCCTGGTGCAGAATCCCCCGTCTCCGCCTTTAGGGCAGGAGGAGCTGGACCGGATTTACGAGTTGCCCTATGAACGGGCCTATCACCCGGTATACGAGGCCCAGGGCGGCGTGCCGGCCATAAAAGAGGTGGAGTTTTCCATCACCCACAACCGGGGCTGCTTCGGCGCGTGCAACTTTTGTTCCCTGGCCTTTCATCAGGGGAGGCAGATTACCTGCCGCAGCGAGGAATCGGTCATCCAGGAAGCGAAGAAGCTGACCCAGTCCCCACGGTTTAAGGGATACATACACGACGTGGGCGGGCCGACGGCAAACTTCCGCCATCCCTCCTGCAAAAAGCAGAAGGAGCTGGGCCTTTGCAAGGGGAAGAAATGCCTGGCGCCCACCCCGTGCAGGCAGCTGACGGTGGATCACAGCGAGTACCTGCATCTGCTCCGGCGGCTGCGGGCGCTGCCGGGGGTCAAGCGGGTGTTTATCCGTTCCGGCATCCGCTACGATTATCTGATCGAGGACAAGGATGAGAGTTTTTTTAAAGAGCTCATTGCCTATCATGTGTCGGGGCAGCTGAAGGTGGCGCCGGAGCATTGCTCGGCCAACGTACTCGACAAAATGGGCAAGCCGCATATCGAGCAGTACCGCCGGTTTTCCAGACGATTTTACGAGCTGACCAAAAGCGTGGGGAAGGAGCAGTACCTGGTTCCTTACCTCATGTCCTCCCATCCGGGGAGCACCCTCAAGGATGCGGTGGAGCTGGCGGTGTTTCTCAAAAAAGAAGGAGTACGCCCGGAACAGGTGCAGGACTTTTATCCCACCCCCGGCACCATCTCCACGGCAATGTTTTATACCGGCCTGGACCCTTATACCATGAAGGAGGTGTATGTGCCTCGTTCCCCCAAGGAAAAGGCCATGCAGCGAGCCCTGCTGCAATCCTTTAAGCCGGAAAACCGGGCGTTGGTGATGGAGGCGCTTAAAAGGGCCGGCCGCGGCGATTTAATCGGGACGGGGCCCCAGTGCCTGATTCGTCCCGACCGGCCGGCCGGCAGAGGGGATCGGAAAAAACAGAAGGGAGGCAGGGAAGGCTATGGCGGCAGACAAACGCAGAAAAAGCGTAAGAGGTAAATGGTACCTGTCCGCCGGGGCGATTTTGGCAGTGCTGGTACTGGCCATCAGCTTCGGCGGCAAGCTGGGATTGGAGGTTCCTACTTGGAACGAGGTGTTCGGCGTATTTGGATTGGCCCCGGATACGCCCTCCACCGTCACCGACGGGGAGCTTTTGGTTCACTACATCGATGTCGGGCAGGGAGACTCCATTCTCGTTCAATGCGATGGGAAAAATATGCTCATTGATGCGGGGACTTCCCAAGCTGCGGGAAAGGTGGTCGGCTACCTGCAGGAGCAGGGGGTCACAACCTTGGATTATGTGATCGCCACCCATCCCCACGCCGACCATATCGGCGGTATGGCGGACGTAATAAAAGCGTTCGATATCCAGACTTTTCTGATGCCGCAGCTGCCCGACGACCAGGTTCCCACCACCAAAACCTATGAAAATATGCTCGATGCCATGGAGGAAAAGGGCTTAAAAGCCACGGCGGCGAAAACCGGCGGGCAGTACCATTTGGGAGAAGCGGTTTTGGAAATCCTGTCGCCGGACCGGGACAGCAGCTTTCAGGACTTGAACAATTGGTCGGTGGTTGCAGCCCTCGATTACGCAAACGCCTCCTTCCTCTTTACCGGGGATGCGGAGGAGCCGGTGGAGGAAGCGATGCTGCAAAAGGGATTCCAGCTCAAGGCGGACGTGCTCAAGCTCGGCCATCACGGGAGCCGGACCTCCTCCACACAGGCGTTTTTAGAGAAGGTCAATCCCCGCATCGGCGTCGTCTCCTGCGGAGAGGGCAACGATTACGGCCATCCTCATGAGGAGACGCTGCAAAAGGCGGAGGAGCGGGGGATGAAGGTGTACCGTACCGATCTGGACGGCACCGTTGTGATCCAAAGCGACGGAAACGACTATTCGGTAAAAACGGAAAAATAGGAAGGAGGCCGCCGTATGACGATAGACCGGCTGGAAGAGGGGCTTGCCGTTTGTGAGCAGGAGGACGGAAGCTTTATCCACATCCCGCTCGAACAAATAAGGGGAGAAGCCCGGGAGGGCGATATCCTTGTGGAGGAAGCATCCGGCTTATTTCGGGTAGACGAAGCGGCCACCCGGGCACGAAGGGAAAAGATGAGCAGGCGGCAGCGAAGGATGTTTGAATGAGGCCATGAAACGGCAAACGGAGGGTTCACATTCTTCCATGAAGTTTCCGCGGTGGGCAAAAAACGGCCCTGGGACGAAATCCATCTCGTCCCAGGGCCGTTTGGTTATCCGAGCAGGCCTTCTATTAATATTTTTAGCCCAATGAGAATCAAGATCACACCGCCGAGCACCTCGGCCTTCTGCTTGAACATGGCGCCGAATTTCTTCCCAATGTAGGCGGCCGGCAGACATAGGACAAAGGTGGTCAGCCCGATCAAGGCCGCCGCCTGCCAGATATCCGTGTCCAGCAGGGCGAAGCTGACGCCTACCGCCAGCGCGTCGATGCTGGTGGCGATGGAAAGGACCAGGATCATCCGAAGGCGGAGCGGCCCCCGCTGACACGCCTCCTTGTCTGTTTCCTTTTCCTTTCGCGTCTCATAAAGCATCTTTCCGCCGATAAAAGCGAGCAATAGGAAGGCCACCCAATGGTCGATGCCGGCAATTTTGTCGCTGAAGGTGATACCGGCAAAATATCCGAGGACGGGCATAAGGGCCTGAAAGATACCAAAGCTCAACGCCATTTTCATAGCATCGCGAAAGCGCAGATAACGGGTACACATACCGTTGGTTACCGAAACGGCAAAGGCGTCCATCGACAGGCCGATTCCCGTAAGCAATATGCTGAGTATGTTCATGGTTTCATCCTTGCTCCAGCGGCCGGATGGATGAGAGACGCCGCCCCTTCGTTGCCGCTGGTAACAGAAAAGGCAAAATTATCCCGGCATCACAGGGTACGCGGCAGAAAGCTCTGCCGCGTACCCTTCACAATTGGTCATATATATGAGCGATGCCGCTCGATCATTCTTCTCAGGCTTCCTCACCGGCATAGCGGCACAACAGGGTCTCTTGGGCGTTGATCAGCACGTCAGCCGTGTCCGCCAAGGAGTGGTAGCTACCATCCTCATACATCACCGAGGTCTGGGCGGTGTCGGTCCAATACAGCTTCATTTCATCCAGAATCCGCTCTGCGATGCGTTTGTCCTCCACCGGGAAAAGGAGCTCCACCCGACGGTCCATATTCCGCGGCATCATGTCCGCACTGGACAGATACAGCTCGGTTTCCCCATCGAAATCAAAGTAGTATACCCGGCTGTGCTCCAAAAACCGGCCGACGATGGAATGGACCTCGATGTTCTCGCTGACCCCTTCCAGATCCGGGCGCAGGCAGCAGATCCCCCGCACCAGCAGCCGGATTTTCACCCCCGCGCAGGAGGCACGGTACATATGCTCGATCAATTCCGTATCCACCAGGGAATTCATCTTAATGAAGATTTCCGCCCGCTTGCCCTCCTTGGCGGAGTCGGCCGCCCGGTCAAGGAGCTTCGTCAGATGTGGACGCAGCTGGGTGGGGGCGGAAATGAGCTTCTTCATGGCGAAGGGAACCGAGTAGCCGGTCAGGGTATTGAAAAAGGAGGTGGCGTCCTGCCCGATTTGTTCGTCGCAAGTGAAAAGGCCGTAATCGGTATAGATTTTGGCGGTCACATCGTTGTAATTGCCGGTGCCAAGATGGACATACCGCTTGATGGCGCCGTTTTCCCGGCGGACAACCAGAGTGATTTTGCTGTGGGTTTTGAGCCCGGGCAGGCCGTAGATCACATGGCATCCCGCCTTTTCCAGCGTCAGCCCCCACTGAATGTTGTTTTCCTCGTCAAAGCGCGCCTTGACTTCCAGCAGGACCGTAACCTGCTTGCCGGCCTCCGCCGCTTTGGCCAGCGCCGAAACCACCGGCGAATGCCCGCTGACCCGGTATAGGGTCTGCTTGATGGCAAGCACCTGCGGGTCTGCGGCGGCGTATTCGAGAAGCTTGACCACCGGCATAAAGGATTGGTAGGGGTGGTGCAGCAAAAGATCCCTTTCCTTGACGAGGGCAAAGGGGTCCAAATCCTCCCCGAACTGGACGCTTGCCCCCTGCACCAGGGGACGGTAGCGCAGCGATTCATACCCGGGAATCCCATACAGCTGCTTCATCAAAAAATCCAGATTGAGGGGACCGTTGATAAAATAGATCTCATCCTTGCTGACCTCCAGCTCCTTTTTGAGCACCGAAAGCAGCCGGTCGTCTACATTGTAATCGGTCTCCAGCCGGATGACCGAGCCCCACTTGCGCATCCGCAAGGAACGCTTGATCTCTGCGAGAAGGTCCTCCGCCTCCTCTTCGTCGAAGGTCAGGTCTGCGTTGCGGGTGATGCGATAGGGATTGCAGGCAATGATTTTACGCCCCTCGAAAAGCCGGTCGATGTGCATGGCGATAACGTCTTCAAGCAGGACAAAATCCTTCCCTTCGCCCTCCGGGCCGGAAATGTCGATTAGACGCGGAAGAACGGACGGAACCTGTACGGTGGCGAAAACCGGGTCGTCGTCCTTCCCTTCCAGCAGCAGGCCGATGTTGAGGCTCTTACTGAGGATGAGGGGGAAGGGGCGGGAAGAATCCACCGCCATGGGGGTGAGCACCGGATAAATTTCCGTTTCAAAATAGCCGGAGAGCTTTTCAAGCTGCTCTTCCGCCAGCTCGCTGGGATGAAGGAAACGGATGTCGTTGCGGGAAAGCTCGGGAAGGATACTGTTGCGGTAGATGCCGTACATTTCATCCACCAGAATATGGGTGCGCCGGGAGATCAGCGAAAGCTGCTTTTTCGGCGTCAGCCCCGCCGCATCCAGCTTTTTGTAGCCCGCGTGCAGCTGGTCGCGCACCGACGCGACCCGTATCATAAAGAACTCGTCCAAATTCGTCGAGGTAATGGACAAAAATTTCATCTGTTCAAATACCGGGTTCCCCGGGTTTAACGCCTGCATCATCACACGGCTGTTAAACTCCAGCCAGGAAAGCTCCCGGTTAATATAATAAGTGGGATTGTCAAAGCGGTCGCCCATATCTGCTCCTTCTTTCTAGAGATCGTCTTTCCGCGGCGGCGGCCGATCCGGATAATTGGAGGGTTTCTTTCTTATTATAGGCCATAAGACCTATAAATTCAACCGAAACTGCCGGCTGGCAATTGTAAAATAATTGTACTATAATAAGGATCAAACGATTCCGCAAAGGATGGAAGGAAAGGGTGGAAAACGTGATGTCATTTGGAATTCGTGTCGGACACGGCTATGACGTACACCGTCTGGTGGAAGGCCGCCGGCTGATTTTGGGCGGGGTGGAAATCCCGCATGCGACAGGGCTGCTGGGACATTCGGATGCGGACGTGTTGGTTCACGCAATCTGCGACGCTCTCTTGGGAGCGGCCAAGCTTCGGGATATCGGGGCTTTGTTTCCGGATACCGATCCGCAGTATGAAAATGCGGACAGTCTCGACAAGCTTCTCTCCCGAATTGTGGTATTGTTAGGAGGGCTTGGGTATGCCGTCGGCAACATCGACGCCACCGTTATCGCCCAGGCGCCTAAGTTGAGCCCGTACATCGACCAGATGTGCCGCAATCTTGCAAAGTGCTGCCGCATTGGGGAGGACTGTGTGAGCGTCAAAGCCACAACCGGGGAGGGCCTTGGCTTTTCCGGGCGGGGAGAAGGGATTGCGGCGCACGCGGTCTGCCTGCTCTACCGCACGGACGAGCGGTAAAAATCCAGTGTTCATTTCACCCGCCTGATGCATAGGATGGTATTGCGGTACTATCTATTCTTCTGTTTGCCGCAAGCGGTCGCACCTGCGGCAATTTTGATAGAGGTGAGTGAAAATGAATTCGACGAGGATTATGATAAGCTCCATCACCCATGCTCAAATGGGCCGGGATATCCTGATGGGGGAGGGGATCCGTTCGAGCATCGAACGCACGCCGAAAACCAACGATCCCTACGGCTGCGGCTACAGCCTGAAGGTGCAGGGAAACACGGAGGCTGCGGTACGTCTGCTCAAGGAGGCCGGTATCCGGGTGTTGGGCACCTATGAGGCGAACGGCCTATGATCTATTTGGATAACGCCGCGACCACCTGGCCCAAGCCCCCGTCGGTGATCGCCGCCGTCAATCAGGGAATGCGCCGGCTCGGCGCCAATCCGGGACGGGGCGGATATGAGATGAGCCTGAAGTCCTCCAACGCCATTTATGCATGCAGAAAGACGGCGGCGGAGCTGTTCGGCGCGCCGGGGCCGGAATGTGTGGTCTTTACTCAAAACTGCACCCATGCGGTTAATATTGTGTTGAAAGGCATGCTCAAACCGGGAGACCACGTGGTGGTCTCCAGCCTTGAGCACAATGCCGTAATGCGCCCTTTGAACGCCCTGCGGGAAAAAGGGGTTGCTTACAACGTAGCGACGATCTATCCCGGCAACGAGGAGGCGACGGTCCATTCCTTTGCCATGGCGATGAACATGAAAACCAAGCTGGTCGCGTGTATACATGCCTCCAACGTATTTGGGACCCTGCTTCCCATTGAGGCCATCGGAGCTATGGCAAAAGGCCGGGGGGCTGCGTTCTTGGTGGACGCGGCCCAATCGGCGGGGCTTGTCCCCATCGACATGAAAACGTGCGGCATTGATTTTCTCTGTATGCCGGGTCACAAGGGTCTTTACGGCCCGATGAGCACCGGTATGCTGCTCACGCCTTACGGCGATGCGCTGGATACCCTGATCGAAGGGGGCACCGGGAGCAGCTCTTTGGCTATGGAGCAGCCGGACTATATGCCGGAACGGCATGAATCGGGGACCTTGAACACCACGGCGATTTTCGGCCTCAAGGCGGGCATGGATTTTGTACGGGCAAAAGGGATCCAGAGAATCTATCAGCATGAGCTGCGGCTGATGTGCCGGCTTTACGACCGGCTTTGTCAGATTGACGGCGTGCTTTTGTATACCCCCCGGCCGCAGGCGGGACAGTGCGTGCCGGTGCTCTCCTTTAATTTGGAGGGGCTTGACAGCACGCAGGCTGCTTCTATTCTGGGAAAGAAGGGGGTGGCGGTGCGGGCCGGGTATCACTGTGCTCCGGCAGCCCATCAGGCGTATGGAACCCTTCAGACCGGAACGGTACGCGCGGCGCCCTCTGCTTTTACCCAGCCGCGGGAGATTGACGAATTTGCCGAAATTGTCGGGCAGGTCATGAAAAATAAGGGAAGCACTATGCAAAACGCGGCGGGTATGATAAAATAATAGTGTCGCATCACCAAGGCGTTCAATCCGGCCGGATACCGGACGACGACCTCATTTTACCCTAGGACATCGTGTTGCCGCCGTCTGGACAGTCGGCGGCACTCTTTCATCGAAGACGGGCAAAAAAGGACTACGCACGAAGGGAAGAACAAAGATGGCGGAATTTTTCAACACCATTGCCAATAGCTTTGAGATCATGTTCAACACCGTGCATCTCAACGATCTGGCGGATATTGCAATCGTTGCCTTTATCATCTATAACGCCATCAAGCTCGTGCGGGAAACCCGAGCGGAAACGCTGGTCAAGGGGATTCTGATCCTGATTGTGATGGCGGCCTTGGCAAATTATTTTGATCTGAAAACCTTTAAATATATTATGACCAACGTCTTTCAGATCGGGCTGCTGGCACTGCTGATTGTCTTTCAGCCGGAGCTGCGCCGGGTCCTCGAGCAGATGGGACGTACCCGTATCGGGAAGCTGAATATCCTAAGCTCGTCCGGGGAAGACGACTCGGCAAACATACGCAACGCCATCAAGGCGGTGTGCGACTCCTGCACCATTTTACAGCGGCAGCGCATGGGCGCTCTGATGATCTTTGAAAGGGAGATAAAGCTGGGCGACATCATCAACTCCGGCACCATTGTGGACGCCTCGCCCAGCCCGGAGCTGATCTGCAACGTTTTTTACAACAAAGCGCCTCTGCATGACGGCGCTATGGTCATCCGGGACGGCAAAGTGTATGCGGCGGCCTGCATTCTCCCTTTGTCGCAAAACCGGGAAATCAGCACCGAGCTTGGGACGAGACACCGGGCGGCCCTTGGTATGAGCGAAAATTCCGATGCGATGGTGGTGGTGGTCTCCGAAGAGACCGGCTCCATTTCGGTAGCGGAAAAAGGGGTCTTGCGCCGCAGCATCAGCGTGGATACCCTGAAATCGATCTTAGACGGGGCTCTTCTGGATGAGAAAAGCGCCGACGGAGCCAAGGACAAGCCGTTCTTTTGGAAGGGGAGAAACAAATGAGCAGAGAAAAACAAAAGAATGCACCTCGCCCTCCCAAGGAAAAAAAGGTGAGAAAGGAATTCCATTTGCGGGACATTAAAATCGGCCGCCTGTTTTACGACAATCGGTTTGTCCTGATTTTTTCCATCATCTGCGCCATTGGCTTGTGGTTTTTCATGGTACTGGTGGTGTATCCGGAGGAGACGAGAACCTTCTACAATGTCCCGGTGGATGTAGCCTTTACCGATTCCCAGGTGGAGCAGGGGTTTCGGGTTTCTCAGGACAATCCCCCGGTGATTGAAGAAATCGTAGTCCAGGGAGGCCGGTTTGACATCGCCAAGCTAAAAGCGGAGGACATCCAGGTTTCGGTGCGGCCCAGCGACGTCAGCAGCATCGACAGCGAAGGCGATCAAACCAAGCGGGTGATGATTACCTATCCAACGGGGATTTCGGAGGTGCGCAAGTCCTCGGAGACGGTTACCTTCCGGGTGGAAATTCATATTACACGGGAATTTACGGTGGAAATCGACGATTCCAACATTACGGCGGCGGAAGGGTATAAGAAGGAAAGCCCGGTTTCCGACTATCCGCAGATTTCGGTCACGGGTTCCCGCCAGCAGGTGGACCGGATCAAACGGGTGGTCGCCGTCACACCGGAACAGCCCGGCGCCATATCCTCGACGACAAAGGTGACCAGTACCATCCAGCTTCTGGATGGGGACGGAAACCTGATTACCGGGGTAGAACCGCAGTATACCGAAATGGATGTGACCATCGGTGTACAAAAGATTAAAAAGGTCCCTCTCGCAGTGGAGTTTAAGAATGTGCCGGCCGCTTATGCGGATGCGCCTCTAACTTATACCATTTCCCCGGTCACGGAGATTGAACTGTATGGCAGGCCGGACGATATCGACAGTCTGGACAAGCTGGTGGTGGGGACCATTGATTTTAATGAGATAGGAACCGCGTCTCAATTCGATTTTGACATTGCCACCGCCTTGGATAAGCTTTCCGGGATTAAAAACAACAATTCCACCATTGTATCGGTCACGGTCACCATCGACGGCAGCGCTTTGACCGCGCGCACCTTCAACATCAGCCAATTTGTTGTGCTAAACGCTTCCTTTGGGCAGACCATTACGCCCGATGAGCAGCAGTTGCAAAATGTTACGGTGGTTGGCCCCAAGAGCATTTTGGACACGGCGGGGGAAAGCGACGTAGTAGCGGTCATCGATATGCAGAGCAAGACGGCGGCGCCGGGCAAGGGGACAACGTCGGTCAGCTGGATCCGGGTGGCGGGGAAGGATTCCTGCTGGATTCTGGGGAATGCCAGCACCTATCCGGTAAGCATAACGGTACAGTAAACCTGCATGGTATTTGCGGGTATCCTGCAATATTTCCGTCATTCCACAGGAATTGAGGGATGATTTGATGCTATTGGATAATTCTCTTTCAAAAATGACAAAAAATCCTTCCACGGGCATGAGCACATTTGTGTTTCATGCCCTTTTTTTGTTTTCACGGAAAAAATGTGGAAAAATGGTTTGACAGGGGGTAAGGTCCTGTGCTAAACTTACAGCAAATAAAGCGGCCGGCTGGCCGCAGATGGAGATACCAGTATGATGTGGTCACTGTTTGCAAACGTAAATATTCTGATTAGCATTATTTTCCTCGTACTTGTAGTACTGGTAGGGATTAGTGCTTCTTTGCGTTTCACTGCAAACAAAAGACCGGTGCCGGTTCGCGCCAGGTAAGGCGCAGATACGTAAGGCTACAGGCCCCCGCAGTGAAATTCACTGCGGGGTTTTTTCATGAAGGAAAGCCTTGCAGGAAAAGGACAACGAAATGGTAAGGGAATGATGAGAATGAAAATGTCTGGCGCACAGATCATTGTGGAAACGCTGATCAGCCAGGGTGTGACCACGGTATTCGGCTACCCGGGAGGACAGGTCCTGAATATCTACGACGAGCTTTATAAAGCCAGCGACCGGATCCACCATGTCATAACAGCCCATGAGCAGGGGGCTTCCCATGCGGCGGACGGTTATGCCCGTTCTACGGGAAAAGTCGGAGTGGTCATTGCGACCTCCGGGCCCGGCGCCTCCAATTTGGTCACCGGCATCGCCACCGCTTATCTGGATTCCACCCCTTTGGTGGCTATCACCGGAAATGTCCCGCTTCCCCTCATCGGCCGGGACAGCTTCCAGGAGGTGGACATCGCCGGAATTACCATGCCGATTACCAAGCACAATTATATTGTCAAGGACGTGGCCCATTTACAGCAGACCATACGGGAGGCCTTCCAGATTGCCAAGTCCGGCCGGCCCGGCCCGGTTCTGATCGACGTACCCAAGGATGTTCAGATCGCGGTTTATGAGTATGCGGCAGGCGGGGAAGTGGAGGCGGAGCCTTTTCAAATGCCTTCGGAGGAAGAGCTTGTCCGGGCGGCCGAGCTCATTGCCGCATCCCAAAGGCCCTTTATCTACAGCGGCGGCGGCATTGTCAGCGCAGAGGCTTCCAAGGAACTGCTGGCCTTTGCCGACCGGTTGGATGCGCCCATCGGAACCAGTATGATGGGACTGTCTGCGGTCCCTCACGATTATCCCGGCTTTCTGGGAATGACGGGAATGCACGGAAGATACGCCGCCTCTAAGGCCATGGCGGAAGCGGACCTGATTGTTGCGGTGGGAACCCGTTTCAGCGACCGTGCTACCGGGAATAAGGATGAATTTGCAAAAAAAGCACAGATCCTTCACATTGACATCGATCCGGCGGAAATCAGCAAAAACATCCCAGCACAGCAATCCCTCATCGGCAACATCAAGGATATTTTGGTACGGCTGGCCGCCCTTTTGCCAAAACAGAAGCACGATGCGTGGAAGGCAAATATTGAAGAGATGCGGGAATTTGAAAAGGAAAACCAGGAGGTCTTTTTGGGTTTAAGCCCGGAATATGTCGTTAAGGCGGCCAACCGCATTTTGGGTGACGATATTTTGGTGGCGACCGATGTGGGCCAGCATCAAATGTGGGCCGCTCAGTATTATCCGTTTACAAGGCCCCGTTCTTTCATTACTTCCGGCGGCTTGGGTACTATGGGCTTTGGAATGGGAGCTGCCATTGGGTCCTGTATCGCCAACCAGAAGAAGCGTACCGTCCTTTTTACCGGTGACGGCAGCTTTCATATGAACCTCAATGAGATGTCCACTGCGGTGGCCAACCAGCTGCCGCTTGTTGTGATGGTGATGAATAACGGCGTGCTGGGAATGGTACGCCAATGGCAGACGTTATTCTACGGCAAGCGGTATTCCAACACGACGCTGGACAAGAAAACCGATTTCGTGAAATTGGCCGAGGCCTTCGGCGCAAAGGGGATACGGGTTACTTCACCGGACGAGGTGGACGCGGCCTTGCAGGAGGCTAAGACTACCGAGGGGCCGGTTCTGATCGACTGTATTATCCATGCGGACGAGAAGGTTCTGCCGATGATTCCGCCGGGCGGCACCATTGAGGACATCATGCTCAAATAATCCGCGTTTTCCCGTTAACGCCGTTTTCCCACTGGATACGGCGCGAAGCAGGAATTTAAAACATAACGCGGGGAAATGGGGGAAAGGACCATGGAAAACGAAAAGTTTGTGCTCAGCGTCATTGTGCAAAACCGCTCCGGTGTGCTTACGCGGGTCTCGGGACTCTTTTCCAGGCGGGGATTTAATATTGATTCCCTCACGGTAGGAGAGACCGAGAATCCGGATTATTCCAGGATGACGATTATGGCCACCGGCGATGACTATATCAAGGATCAGATTGTCAAGCAGCTGGGAAAGCTGCATGAGGTCAAAAAAATCCAGCTGATGGAGCCGGACAACACCGTAACGAGGGAACTGATGCTCATTAAGGTGGACGCTACGGGAGGGCACCGGGCGGAAATCATGGAGGCGGTCCATGTCTTTCGTGCAAAGGCGGTAGACTTTACACCCAAATCCATTGGGGTGGAAATCACCGGAGAGGCTTCCAAGCTCAACGCATTTATCGAATATGTCCGGCCATACGGCATTCTGGAAATGTGCCGTACCGGCGTTACGGCGCTCGGGCGGGGGGAGTCCTGCCTGACGGCCGAATAAATCACAATGGTTCGCAAAGGTTTTATTAAATCTATTTGATAAAGGGGAAATTCACTATGGCAACGATGTACTACGAAAAGGATTGCAATCTGAGCGTGCTCAAGGACAAGACGGTTGCGGTCGTTGGCTACGGCAGCCAGGGACACGCCCATGCGCTTAACCTGCATGACAGCGGCGTAAAGGTCATTGTGGGCCTCTACGAGGGTTCCAAGTCCGCCCAGAAGGCAAAGGATGCGGGCCTGACGGTAATGAACACCGCCGATGCGGTCAAGCAGGCCGACCTTGTTATGATCCTGGTCAACGACGAAAAGCAGCCTGCTCTTTATGAAAAGGACATTGCCCCTTATCTGCGTTCCGGCATGACGCTGGCCTTTGCCCACGGCTTTAACATCCACTACGGCCAGATTGTTCCTCCTTCCGACGTCAACGTCAT
This sequence comes from uncultured Clostridia bacterium, assembly GCA_904420015.1. Lineage (GTDB taxonomy): Bacteria > Bacillota > Clostridia > Oscillospirales > Acutalibacteraceae > Solibaculum_A. The sequence goes on along the minus strand of CAJFTS010000026.1, from coordinate 2,532 downwards.
CATGATCGCTCCCAAAGGCCCCGGCCACACCGTCCGCAGCCAGTACGTCGAGGGCAAGGGTGTCCCGGATCTGGTGGCGGTGGAGCAGGATGCTACCGGAAATGCGCTGGAGATCGCCCTTGCCTATGCCCAGGGCATCGGCGGCGCAAGAGCCGGTATTCTGCAAACGACCTTTCGGGAAGAAACCGAGACCGACCTTTTCGGTGAGCAGGCCGTTCTGTGCGGCGGCGTTTCCGCGCTGATGAAGGCCGGCTTCGAGACGTTGGTGGAAGCCGGGTATCAGCCGGAAAACGCCTATTTCGAGTGCGTGCATGAAATGAAGCTGATTATCGACCTGGTGGTGCAGGGCGGCCTGTCCATGATGCGTTATTCCATTTCCGACACGGCGGAATACGGCGATTACACCGTTGGCAACCGGATCATCACCGAAGAGACCAAAAAGGAAATGAAGAAGGTCCTCACCGAAATTCAAAACGGTACCTTCGCGCGCAATTGGCTGCTGGAAAACAAGGCCAACCGCCCCTACTTCAACGCCACCCGCAGAATGGAAGCCAACCATCCGGTGGAGAAGGTCGGCGCAGAGCTGCGTGAAAAGATGAGCTGGAAGCCGGGTAAGTAAGAAATCGGCTTTGCTTGGGTTACGCCTGGGGCCTTCCTGGTCTCAGGCGTAAGAATTATTCGCCCGGTTCCCTTCTTCGCAGGAACGGGTTTTATGCGGCAATCCCAATTCTCTGCCGGAGCGAAGCGGCGAAATGGAGTGATCCTCATGAACAGCGACAACATTAAGAAAGGTCCGGAACGCGCCCCCCACCGTTCCCTCCTCAAAGCCGTCGGCTATACCGACAACCAGATCAAAAAGCCGCTTATCGGCGTGGTCAATTCCTTCAATGAGATCGTCCCCGGCCATGTCCATCTGCAGCAAATCTCCCGGGCGGTCAAGGATGGAATTTTGGCGGCGGGCGGCACCCCGGTGGAGTTTAACACCATCGCCGTCTGCGACGGTATCTCCATGGGCCATACGGGGATGAAATACTCCCTTGCTTCCCGGGAGCTGATCGCAGACAGTGTGGAATGTATGGCCAGAGCTCATTGCTTCGACGGGCTGGTGTTCATCCCAAGCTGCGATAAAATTGTTCCCGGTATGCTGATGGCGGCGGCGCGGCTGAATCTGCCCTCCATTTTTGTTTCCGGCGGCCCCATGCTTTCCCTTACCTCAGACGAGGGAAAGGCCATGGACCTAAACAGCGTCTTTGAAGCGGTGGGCGCCTATATGGCGGGGAAGATGACCGACGATCGGCTTTCCTACTTTGAGGACAACGCCTGTCCCGGCTGCGGTTCCTGCTCGGGGATGTTTACCGCCAACTCTATGAACTGCCTGTGTGAAGCGCTGGGCATCGCCCTATCCGGCAACGGTACCATACCCGCCGTGTATGCCCATCGTCTGCGCCAGGCCAAAGCCACCGGCGAGCGGATTCTCGATTTGGTCAGAGAGAACATCACCGCGTTGGATATCCTCAATGAGAGGGCTTTTCATAACGCTTTTACAGTGGATATGGCTTTGGGCTGTTCGACAAACTCCATGCTCCATCTGGCGGCCATCGCCAATGAGGCGGGAGTCCCCTTCGATCTCAAACAGGTCAACGAAATCAGTGCCAAGACCCCGAATCTCTGTCATTTGGCGCCGGCGGGGCATCATCACATGCAGGATCTCTATCATGCCGGCGGGGTGTACGGGGTAATGAGCGAGCTGAACAAAAAGGGATTGCTCGACCGGGATGCCGCCACCATCTATGGGGTGACGCTGGGAGAGGCCATCCGGAATGCAGCGGTATGCAACCACGACGTGGTTCGTCCGATCGAGAAGCCTTATTCCGCTACCGGCGGCATTGCCGTACTCTTTGGCTCCATCGCACCGGACGGCGCGGTGGTAAAGCGCAGTGCGGTGGCCCAGGAAATGCTCGCCCATAAGGGACCGGCCCGGGTCTTTGACAGCGAAGAGGAGGCCATTGCCGCCATCTATGCGGGCAAGATCGAGGCGGGAGATGTGGTGGTCATCCGCTACGAAGGGCCCTCCGGCGGCCCGGGAATGCGGGAAATGCTGTCGCCTACCTCTGCGATTGCGGGGATGGGATTGGACAAGCAGGTGGCTCTTATTACCGACGGCCGTTTCTCCGGTGCGACGAGAGGGGCGGCCATTGGCCACATCTCTCCGGAGGCCGCCCGCGGCGGCCCCATCGCCTATGTAAAGGAAGGAGACATTATCTCCATCGATATCCCGCATTACCGTATCGACCTGGAGGTTTCGGAAGAAGAGATGCAGCAGCGTAAGAAAACCATGCAGACAAAGCCGCCCAGAGCGGTATCGGGCTACCTCAAACGGTATGCCGGCATGGTATCCTCTGCGGATAAGGGCGCGGTACTGGAAAATGAAAAACCTAATTGAATAAATCAAAACCACGCGTTGAACGCGTGGTATGCACCAGCCCTGAAAGGGCATGATACCAGCACGCCTCTTAAGAGGCACCGAATAGG
>CAJFTS010000025.1 GCA_904420015.1 uncultured Clostridia bacterium | reverse complement strand
GTTCCGTGGGAATCTTTCTGGCCTCTTATCTTCTGGTGATGCTTTCCACATTCAGCATTGGAATGATGGTGGGCGGGATTGCTCCGAACAGGCAGGTCGCCAGTATTGTCGCCAGCGTTTTGTATTTCCCCATGTTGATCTTCTCCGGGGCCACCCTCCCATACGAGGTGATGCCGGCCGCATTGCAGAGGATTGCGGATATTCTTCCCCTGACGCAGGGGATCAAATTGCTGAAAGCAGCTTCACTGGGCTTATCCATAGAAGTCGCCTGGCTCCCTCTGGTTGTCATGGTGGCTCTGATTATTATCTGCGGAGGAATTGCGGTGAAATTCTTCAAGTGGGAATGAAATTAACAGATATGTGATTGCGATCTTTCTACTCCTCTTCCTTCCCGCTTTTCCTTCCCTTAATCAAATCCCAGTAAGCCTTGGCGGCCTGTTCGGTTTTATTCTCCGCGAAGGTATAGTAACGGGTTCCCTGCAACTGGTCGGGCAGGTATTGCTGCTTGAGCCAGTGGTTGGGGAATTCATGGGGATACTGATAGGTAAGCCCGCGGCCCAGCTTTTTGGCGCCCTCGTAGCCGGTCCCTCTGAGATAGGCGGGGATCTCTCCTGTTTTCCCCGCCTTTACATCCGCCATGGCGGCATTGATGCCGTTGTAGGCGGAGTTGGATTTGGGTGCGGTACACACCAGCACCACCGCATCGGCCAGGGGGATGCGCGCTTCCGGCAGCCCTACCATCAGCGCCGCGTCGATGCAGGCCTTGACAATGGCGATCCCCATGGGATAGGCCAGCCCCATATCCTCACAGGCGCACACCATCAGCCGCCGGCAGGCGCTGGGCAGGTCCCCCGCCTCCAGCAGGCGGGCCAGGTAGTGGAGGGCGGCGTCCGGATCGGACCCGCGCATGGATTTCTGATAAGCGGAAAGGATGTCGTAATGAGAATCGTCCTCCCGGTCGTAGCGCATGGCGCTGCGCTGGGAGAGCTGCCCGGCCTGCTCAAGGGTAATCCGCCGCACGCCGTCCTCTTCCGGCGCGGAAAGGACGCACAGCTCCACCGCATTGATGGCCTTGCGCACATCCCCGCCGCAGGAAGCGGCAATATGGGCTACGGCATCCTCCTGCGCTTCCATCCGCTCTCCTGTTTCCTCCTGCAAAAAGCGCACCGCCCGGCGGACCGCGCTTTCAATCTCCCCGGCTTCCACCGGCTTAAACTCAAAGACGGTCGAGCGGCTCAGGATAGCGTTATAGACGTAAAAATAGGGGTTTTCGGTGGTAGAGGCGATGAGCGTGATCCGGCCGTTTTCAATATGCTCAAGAAGCGTCTGCTGCTGCTTTTTATTAAAATACTGGATCTCGTCGAGATAAAGCAAAATCCCATTGGGAGCGGCCAGAGTATCCACCTCGCCCACCAGCGCCTTAATATCGGCGGTAGACGCGGTGGTTGCGTTCATTTTATGCAGAGTGCGGTTGGTGGTGCGGGCGATGACCGAGGCGACGGTAGTTTTGCCGACGCCGGAGGGGCCGTAAAAGATCATATTGGGAAGCTGGCCCGATTCAATGATGCGGCGCAGCACCCTCCCCTTTCCCAGCAAATGGGTCTGTCCCACCACGTCGTCGAGGGTCGCCGGGCGCATCCGGTCCGCCAAAGGCGCTTTCATACTGCCACATCCTTTTTGCCAGATTTGTTTTCTTGTTATTTTACCACAAATCCGGTAGGATGGATAGGAAGGCTGCAACTTTTTCCCTTCCTGTCTCGTATTCCAGTTGAAAGGAGGAGTGGCGATGAAAGAGAAAGGGGAATACGCCGGCGACGACATCAATGCTGTGCTAAACCGCTACAGCGATATGGTATACCGCCTGGCGTTTTCCTGGACAAAAAACCGCTGTAATGCGGACGATATCCTGCAGGACGTATTCTTGCGCTATATTCGGGAAAACCGGGCGTTTGAAAGCGAAGAGCACCGCAAGGCCTGGCTGATCCGGGTGACCGTCAACCGGTGCAAGGATCTGCTGCGAAGCGGCTGGATGCAAAAGACTGTTCCGCTGCAGGATAACGACCTGACCACTCAGCTTGCACAGGAAAGCGAGGTTTACTGGGCGGTGATGAAGCTGCCGAAAAAATACCGGGTGGCGGTGCATCTGTACTACTATGAGGAATATTCAGTCCGCCAGATCACCGCCTTCTTGCACCGAAAGGAATCCACCGTCAAATCCCATTTATTCCGGGCGAGGAATCTGCTCAAAGCGATGCTGGAAGGAGAGGAACAACATGTTTGAAGAGATGTATCGTCAGGACAACGAACGTATCCGTCCAACCCCCCAGACCCTCTGTGCCCTGTCTGAACGGATGCACGCCGAACAGGAACGCCGCCGCCACACAAAAGGGAAACGCCGCATGGCGGCAGCGATAGCCGTCGCCCTGATCCTGGTGTTATCGGTTTCCGCAGCGGCGGCCACCCCTTACCTAGAGCGCTATTTCGCCGCCGTGTTTGGGGATGATACGACGGTGGCCCAGAGTATGGGGCAGGCGGTGGAAATGTCCGGCACCCTGCTCGACAACCCCAATTTCAGCGCCCGGGTGGCGGCGATTGTGGGGGACCCCTACTGCGCCTATATGATCTGTGAGATTGCATACGACCCGGCGAAAATCAGCAAGGAAACCATCATGGGATACGGGGTACAGCTCACGCCGGCCTCCATCGTGGACAACCCGCAGGGGGAAGGGGCCCCCTCGGTTTCGGCGGGAAACCTTTTCCATTTCTACGAACCGCCAACGCAGGAGGATAGAAGCCACACCCTTCTGTACTGTGCGGTCGTTGAGAGCGACCAGGCAATCCCCGGCACGGTATTCGAACTGCAAATCACCGGCGCCCGCCAGGATGATATGAAATACCGCGCCCGCTTCACCGCCGATTATGTAGACAATTCCGTCACGCTGGCCACCGGCCTGACCACCGAGTGGTTCACCATCGAAACGGGGAACCTCTCCCCTCTGGCTTTGAACCTGTTCGGCGTGATGGACGAGGAACAGCAAAAGGCCTGCAAGGAATTTGAGCAGACCAACCCCAGCCTCTTCTCCATCTATCCGTGCACGGTGGTATGCAAGGACGGCAGGGAGCTGGACATCCTCAGTGCCTCCTTCCAAAGCGGATATGGGGAAAAGAAAACGCTGCCGGAGGGGGTAAAACGGTTTAATTACACCTTGATATTCAAAGAACCGGTAGAGACGGAGCAGATCGACCACATCCGGTTTTTGGATCAGATTATCCCAATTGAGCCGTCTCTGGGGTAATGCAAAAAGTTTTGGCAAAAGAAAAAAGGCCGGGCGGTATAAAACCGTCCGGCCTGCCTTTTGTCTTTTTACCGGCCCGCACAGGCCGGCCTCCCCTATTCCTCCTTTTCCCCGCATGGAAGGAAAGCCATCCGCTCACCGGCGTTTTGCATTGGTCTTGGAAGGGCCAATCCCACGCTTAACACGAAAGGGGACATCGAGCCATTACACGGTGTTCCCATCTCAGGCAGCCGCTGAAGCAGCCGATTTTCTGCATAAAGGAAAGCCGCCCCAAAAGGGGCGGCTTTTTGCTCTTCGATTAATAAAGCGGGTATTTGGCGCACAGCTCGGTAACACCCTTGCGGATGGCATCAGCGGAGTTCTCAAAGTCGTTTATGGCAAGCGCGATATATTCCGCAATCTTGTCCATATCCTCCACACCCAGGCCGCGGCTGGTGGCCGCCGGGGTGCCGATGCGGATGCCGCTGGTGATGAAGGGGCTGCGGGGTTCGTTGGGAATGGTGTTCTTATTGACGGTGATGTACACCTCGTCGAGCCGGTGCTCCAGCTCCTTGCCGGTCACATCCAGGTCGCGCAGGTCCACCAGCATCAGGTGGTTGTCGGTACCGCCGGAAACCAGCTTCACGCCCCGGTTGAGAAGGCCCTTGGCCAGCGCGGCGGCGTTATCCACCACGTTCTTGGCGTACTGCTTAAATTCCGGCTTGAGCGCCTCGCCGAAGCAGACCGCCTTAGCCGCAATGATGTGCATCAGCGGGCCGCCCTGGGTACCCGGGAACACGGCTTTGTTGACCGCCTTGGCATACTCCTCCTTGCACAGGATCATGCCGCCGCGGGGACCGCGCAGGGTCTTATGGGTGGTGGTGGTGACAATGTCCGCATAAGGGACGGGGCTGGGATGCTGGCCGCCGGCCACCAGGCCCGCGATATGGGCCATATCCACCATAAAGAGGGCGCCCACCTTCTTGGCGATATCGCCGATACGCTCAAAATCAATGATGCGCGGATAGGCGCTGGCGCCCGCCACGATCATCTTTGGCTGGACCTCCTTCGCCTGGGCGTACAGCTTATCGTAATCAATGGTATGGGTGACCTCGTCCACGCCGTAGGAAACAAAGTTATAGTAGCTGCCGGACATGTTGACCGGGGAACCATGGGTCAGATGGCCTCCTTCGGACAGGCTCATGCCGAGAACCGTGTCGCCGGGCTTGAGCATGGCGAAATAGACCGCCAGGTTCGCCTGGGCGCCGGAATGGGGCTGGACGTTGGCGTGCTCGGCGCCGAAAAGCTCCTTGGCCCGCTCGATGGCGATGTTCTCAACGATGTCCACGTCCTCGCAGCCGCCGTAATACCGCTTGCCGGGATAACCCTCGGCATATTTGTTGGTCAGCGCGCTGCCCATGGCAGCCATAACCGCCGGGGAGACAATATTCTCCGACGCGATCAGCTCAATGTTGCGGCGCTGGCGCTTGAGCTCCAGCTCCATCGCCTCGCCTACCTGCGGGTCCGCATTTTTCACAAACCCAATGGTATCCATCATGGTATCAAACATAGTCGTGTCTTCCTTTCCGCTTCTTGCGTTCGGCTCGTTTCCAGATCCGTCTGTCCAAATGGCGCTCGGTTTGGTCATTTGGAACAATATTGTCTATCATTATACACATAATTGCAGAAAAAGACAAGTACCGCCCTCCCCTTCTTTTCCTTTTGCGATACCCGCCGGGAAAAAGGGCGCGGCGGGATGCGGCATCCTGCCGCGATTTTCGGGCGAAAGGACGGCTATCCGGTTCAAACGCCGCATATACTGGAAAAAGGAGGCGATGGGAAATGCATTGTAGAATCTCCGACCTGCGCTGCAAGGAAGTGGTCAGCATCAAAACCGGAACCAAAATCGGGATGGTATGCGATGTGGCGGTGGACACCTGCAACGCCACCATCCTGTCCATCATCGTCTACGGCAAATGCCGGCTGTTCGGCTTGCTGGGGCGGGAGGACGACATTGTAATCCCCTGGTGCGACATCAACATCATCGGCCGCGACGCCATCCTGGTTAACTACAACGAACGGCCTTGCCGCAGAAAAAAGCGCAAGGGCTTTTTCCACAACGCATTCAAGGGGCTGATGGGAAACGATTAGGCTTTGAAATGCTCTTGCAATCATGAAAAGAACTGATATAATAAAAAAAGAGTGAAAAAAAGAAACTTTTCGCCTGAAAAATATGGACATCATGCCCATAAACCGAGTGCAAATGGGGTAATTTTGAAAAAGAACGGATGTTTCGTATGAACCAAATCGCGGTAATCGGAACCGGCTATGTCGGGCTTGTATCCGGGGCTTGCTTGTCGGAATTCGGTCTAAAGGTCGTCTGCATGGATGTGGACGAAGGTAAAATCAACTGTCTGCGGCAGGGGGTCCTCCCGATCTACGAGCCGGGGCTGGAGGAAATCGTGACGCGAAACCTCAAATCGGGCCGTCTCTCCTTCACCACCGACATCCGTGAGGCGGTGGAGCATGCCACCGTGGTCTTTATTGCGGTGGGGACTCCGCCCCAGGAGGACGGCTCGGCGGACCTGCAATATGTACTGGAGGCCGCAAAATCCATCGCCCAATGCATGAACGGATATAAAATTATTGTGGACAAATCCACGGTCCCGGTGGGAACCGGGCGGAAGGTCAAGGCGACGGTCCGCCAGGTGCTGCAGGAACGAGGGGTGGATTACGACTTCGACGTGGTCTCCAATCCGGAGTTTCTGCGGGAAGGGTCGGCGGTCAACGACTTCATGCATCCCGACCGCATCGTCATCGGCACCCAAAGCAGCAAGGCGCGCAAAACTATGCGCAGCGTCTATCGGGTGCTGTACATCAACAACCATCCCTTCGTCTTTACCAACATCGAGACCGCGGAGGTCATTAAGTACGCCTCCAACGCCTTTTTGGCGACGAAAATCACCTTTATGAACGAAATCGCCAATTTGTGCGAGGCGGTGGGAGCAAACGTTTTGCAGGTATCCAACGCCGTCGGTCTGGACAAGCGCATCGGCCCTCATTTTCTGCACGCCGGTCCCGGATATGGGGGAAGCTGCTTTCCGAAGGATACCAAGGCCCTGGTCAACACCGGCAAGGAATACGGGGTTCAAATGTCGCTGATCGATTCGGTCATCCACGCCAACGACCTGCACAAACGGAAGATGGTGGACAAAATCGCCGCGGCGCTGGGGGATCTGGAGGGGAAAACCATTGGGATTCTGGGCCTCTCCTTTAAGCCGGAGACGGACGATGTGAGGGAAGCGCCCTCCACCACCATTGTGCGGGAGCTGCTCCGCTCAGGCGCGCAGATCCGCGCTTACGATCCGGCGGCGATGGAAAACGCCGCCCGGTTCGCGTTCCCCGGCCTGCCCGTCACCTATGCCAAGGATGAGTACGAATGCGTAGAAGGGGCGCATGCGGCGGTATTGGTCACCGAATGGAACCAATTCCGCAACCTGGATTTCGAGCAGATGAAAAAGAGGATGGCGTCGCTCTTCTTTTTCGATTTCCGCAACATTTACGAGCGGAAGGATATAGAAGACAAGGGGTTTGCGTATTTCGGCGTAGGCCGCTAGGAAGAGGGATGGAAGAATGGAAACCATTGTGGTCACCGGGGCGGCGGGCTTTATCGGCTCGCATGTCTGCGAGGCGCTTCTTTTGCAGGGCGCTTCGGTAGTGGGAATCGATCAGTTCAACGACTTTTATTCCCCTGCCGTTAAGGAACGAAACTGGGACAAGGTATGCCGGACGGCGGAAAGGCTTTTAAGGAAAGACCGGCTGCAGCTTTACCGCAGCGACATCCGGGATGCGGAGGAGATGGAGCGCATCTTTTCCTCCCATCCGGTGGACGGGGTGATCCATCTGGCCGCCTACGCAGGGGTGCGCCCGTCCATCCAAAAGCCCCTTCTGTATGCGGATGTCAATCTCAACGGGACCCTTACCCTCCTCAATGCTTTGCAGCAGCATGGGGTGAAACGGCTGGTGTTCGCCTCCTCCTCTTCGGTCTACGGCAACAACCAAAAGGTCCCCTTCTGTGAAACCGATTCTGTAGATAAGCCCATCTCCCCTTATGCCGCCACCAAAAAGGCCGGGGAGCTTTTGTGTCATACCTGGCACCATCTTTACGGCATTCAGGTCGCCTGTCTGCGTTTCTTCACCGTTTACGGGCCGCGCCAGCGCCCGGATCTGGCCATCCACAAGTTTACCCGACACATGCTTGCCGGAGCCCCCATCCCCTTCTACGGGGACGGGTCCAGCCGGCGGGACTACACCTATATCGACGATATTGTGGACGGCGTGATGCGGGCCCTCGCCTGGACAATGGGAGAGGGCAGCCGGTTTGAGGTCTTTAATTTAGGGGAATCCAACACCATCTCTTTAAAAGAAATGGTGGAAACACTCGAAAGGGTCCTAGGGATCTCCGCCACCCTTGACCGGATGCCGGCGCAATCGGGGGATGTGGCTGTTACCTTTGCGGATGTAAGCAAAGCTAAGGAGGTGCTCGGATACCGTCCTTCCATGCCCTTCGAGGAAGGAATCCGGCGGTTTGTGGATTGGTATCGGGAAGAAAACAAATGGGAAGAGGAAACCGCTCTTCAATAAGAATTTCCTTGTGCGCCCGGGCATAAACCCGGGCTTTTTCCGGTTGGCAGAGGGAAATCCAAAGGCTTTTCGGCACATAAGGACAGGCCGGAATGCGAAGGGATGCGGGTAGAAGGGAGACACTTTCAAGATTCGATATATTCCACCTTGTCTTTACAATTTTAGAAAATACGGGTATAATAAAGCTTGGTAAAAATGACCTGTTTCACCTGAGCCGGTGGGATTTCTCCGCCGTTTCATCGGTGTTATGCGGCAGGTTTCCAGGTGGGAACGGTACACACCGGTTCGCAGAAGGAGGGATTTTTTGCTTAAAAACCTAAAAGCCCTGCGGGAGTCCCGTCGCCTCAATCAGCAGGAGCTGGCCGAACTTTTGCACATTTCCCAAGCGTCCGTCAGTAAATATGAGATCGGCCTGGCGGAACCGGATATTTATATCATCAAGCGAATCGCCAACTTTTTTCAGGTCTCCATCGAATATCTGATCGGAGACGAAAAAAAGCAGCCGATGGATAATGACAGCCTGACCGAAAAGGAGAAACAATTTCTGGCCGATTACGGAAAGCTGTCGCCGCTCCAAAAAGATGAGGTGCGGGCGCTCATGCGAGCGCATCTGTCGTCACAATCGTAACCGAAGAAACCAGAATCGCCCGGCTGGAAAATTCCAGCCGGGCGATTCTTATTTTCATTGGACTTATTTCTGCATGCCTTCCACGATTTCCTTGGTGTCGCGGGCAATCACCAGTTCTTCGTTGGTGGGAATGACATAGACCTTCACAGTGGAATCCGGAGTGGAAATCTCCGCTTCCTTGCCGCGGATGGTCTCCTTATTCAGGCCGTCGTTGATCTTCACACCCATGAAGGAGAGATTCTTGCACACGTCCTCGCGCAGCTCGGCCGAGTTCTCGCCGATGCCGCCGGTAAAGACGATAGCATCCACGCCGTCGAGCGCAGCGGCGAACGCGCCGACAAACTTGCGGATCTGATAGCGCTGCATCTTCTGGGCGAGAATGGCGCGCTCATTGCCCTCCGAAGCCGCCTTCTCGATGTCCCGGTTATCGCTGGAGACGCCGGAGATACCCAACATACCCGACTTCTTGTTGAACAGCTCCGACAGCTGCGCGCCGCTGAGATTCTCCTTCTCCGCGATGAAGGTAACCACAGAGGGATCCAGCGTACCGGTACGGGTGCCCATGATAAAGCCGTCCAGAGGGGTCAGGCCCATGGTGGTGTCGATCACCTTGCCGTCCTTGACCGCCGCCAGGGAGGAACCGTTGCCCAGGTGGCAGGTAATGATCTTAGTACCCTGAGCCTGCTTGCCCATCACTTCCAGGCAGCGGGCGGTGACATAGCGGTGAGAGGTACCGTGGAAGCCGTAGCGGCGGATCTGGTACTTCTCATAATACTCGTAGGGGATGGCGAACATATATGCCTCCGGGGGCATGGTGGAGTGGAAGGAGGTGTCGAACACGACCACTTCCGGAATCTCCGGGCCCAGCGCTTCACGGCAGGCCAGGATACCCTGGATATGCGCATGGTTATGGAGAGGGGCAAGGGGAATCAGGCTCTGGATGCCCTCGATGGTCTTTTCGGTTACCAGCTCGGAATGCTTGAAGATGGCGCCGCCCTGCACGATACGGTGGCCCACGGCGGAGATCTCGCTCATGCTGGAAATCACAGCGGCCTCACCGGTGGTCAACACCTTCTCCACCTCTTTAAAGGCGTCGGTATGGGTGGGAAGCTCAATGTCGTATTCCACCTGTCTGCCGTCGGCAGCGGTATGACGGATATGCCCGCCGATGCCGATGCGCTCGCAAAGCCCCTTTGCGATGACGCTTTCATCGTTCATGTCAATCAGCTGATACTTCAGCGACGAGCTGCCTGCGTTGATAACCAGAATTTTCATTTCGTTCCTCCTACTATTTTACAGGGGATTGTCACACGCACCCCATTGGTGTACAATACATCCATAACATTTATATGATAGTACACTTTTTCCAATATTTCAAGTAATTTTGTGTCCAAAGAACGGAGGAAAACGGTGCGGATTGCAGGAATAATTGCCGAATACAACCCCTTTCACCTAGGGCATGCCTATCAGATCGAAAAGACCCGGGAGCTGGGTGTGACCCACGTGGTCTGCGTGATGAGCGGCAATTTCGTGCAGCGGGGGGAACCGGCCGTCTTCCAGAAGGCGGCGAGGGTGAAGGCCGCCTTATCCGCCGGGGCCGATCTGGTAATAGAACTGCCTCTTCCATGGGCAATGGCCCCGGCCCAGACCTTTGCAAGGGGCGGGGTTGCCCTTCTGGATGCACTCGGATGCGTGGACGTGCTCAGCTTTGGCAGCGAATGCGGGGACCTTCCCCTGCTGAGGGCAAGCGCGCGGGCCTTAGGCTGCGAAGGGTTTTCCTTGCTGCTCAAGGAGAAACTGGCTGGAGGTCTCCCTTTTGCCCAGGCCCGCGCTCAGGCAATGGCGGCATTCGCGCCCTCCCTGGCCGCCCCGCTTGATACGCCCAACGACACGCTGGCATTGGAATACCTGGCGGCCCTCTCCTCCCTCTCCTCCCCAATCGAGCCGGTTTGTATCACCCGCAAGGGCGCCGGACATGACGCGGTAAAACCCCAGGATGGTTTTGTCAGCGCCTCCTTCCTCCGTCAAAGGATCGCCGAGGGGAGGTTTGACGAGGCCGCCGCCTTCCTGCCGCCAAAAGCCGTATCCATTTTCAGGGAAGAGCTGGAGGCTAGGCGGGCGCCGGCCGGGTTAAAAGAATTACAGCGGGCGGTTCTTGCTTCCCTTCGCACCAAAAGCAGGATGGAATTGCAGGATCTTCCCGACCTGTCGGAGGGTCTGCACAACCGGCTCTATCACGCTGTGCGACAGGCGGGCAGCTTAACGGAGCTCTATTCCCTTGTGAAATCCAAGCGGTATTCCCACGCCCGCATCCGCCGGGTCTGTCTGGCGGGATTTTTAGGGCTGACCGCCTCTGTTTCAGAAGGGGTTCCTCCCTATCTGCGGATTCTCGGAGCGAATGGGCGGGGGTATGAGGTGTTGAAGAGGGCTGGGAAGGCCGCGCGGCTGCCGATCGTCGGCCGGTATGGACAGGTGAAATCCCTTGACAAGCGGGCGCAAATCGTGTTTAATTTGGAAAGCAGAGCCACCGACCTGTTCGGCTTGGCTTCCCCGCTGATACAGCCCTGCGGAAGGGAAGAATCCTATCGACTGATCCAGCTTTAACAAAACAGGAGGAACACTTATGTCGGTTCAGCTTCGTTTGCTTACCTATGAAAATTACGGCAATTGCCTCTCTCTATCCAACGGGGTGGTCACCGCCTTTGTAACGGTGGACGTAGGGCCCCGCATCATCTGGTTCGGCTTCAACGGCGGGGAAAACCTGCTGTACACCGATTTAGACCGGGACAACAGCATCGAGGATCCGGCGCTGGAGGAGGCTTATGGAGATGGCAGCGTCTATCACTTCTACGGGGGGCACCGGCTGTGGCTGAGTCCGGAGGACGATATTAAGTCCCACTACCCGGACAACGACCCGGTAAAGTGGGAGCAGACGCAGACCGGCGCGGTCTTTACCCCGCCCAAGCAGAAATACAACCACGTCCAGCATCAGATTGAGCTGTCCTTCGGCATCGGCGCAACGCTGCAGGTGATCCACCGCATCACAAACGTCGGCAAGGAAGCCCAGACCTTTGCGCCTTGGGCCATTACCCAGATGGCGCCCGGCGGGCTGGCTATCGTCCCGCAGGCGGCGGCAGAGACGGGGCTTTTGGCCAACCGGGTCCTTTCGGTATGGCCCTACACCAATCTGGCCGACAGCCGGGTCTATTTCGGCGACCGGTACATCACCCTTCAGCAGGATCCCTTCAACCATCGTCCCTTTAAGATCGGCACCAACAACGAGGCCGGATGGGCGGTGTATTTAAACCATTCCGTCGCCTTCATCAAGCGGTTCTCATCCTGGCAGGCGAACGGGGTGTATCCGGATTTCGGCGTGAACTTCGAGACCTATACGGGCAACGACTTCTTGGAGCTGGAGTCGCTGGGCGAGCTGTGCGAGGTGGAGCCGGGGGCTACCGTCAGCTACGAAGAGCAATGGGATCTCAAGCTCATCGGTATGCTTCCCTGTGCACGCAACGAATCCTCGGTGGACACGCTGGTTTCTTTCTTAATCTGACATTAAAAAAGGCCGCTGGGAGGGATATCCTTCCCAGCGGCCTTTTCCTGATGTTCATATATGCTGAAAAACACAGTTGCATCGGGACATTGACCATAATCGCCTATTAAACACATGCGTCCCGTCCCATGTAGATTTATCCGAAGGGACAAATCAAATACGCCTTTCGCTGCAAAATGCCATCTCTGGCAGGACGGTTTTGGAGCCATGCCGGCTTGAACAACAGATGTAATCAATAGAAAACGAAGCCCCTGCAATTCTTACCCCTGTACAAAAAAGCGGCCTTGGATGGATCCATCCAGCTCTCGGCCCACTTACCATTCAAGAAATTTTAAAAAAAACCGCCCCTTCCATCCGGAAGAGGCGGTTTCTCCTTTTCATTGCTTATTTAATCATACCCGCAACTTCAGACGCGAAATCATCTTCGCGCTTCTGGAGGCCTTCCCCCTTCTCAAAGCGGGTAAACGCGGTAGCGGTCATCTTGCCGCCCAGCTCCTTCGCGACGGAATCGATATACTGACCCACAGTCATGCTACCGTCCTTGACGAACGCCTGATCCATAAGGCAGTTGTTCTCGAAGAACTTGCCGATGCGGCCTTCCACCATCTTCTCGATGATGTTCTCCGGCTTCTTGCTGTTCTTCGGATCGTTCTTGATCTGGGTAATGAGGATTTCCTTCTCCTTCGCAACGGTCTCCGCCGGGACGGATTCCCGATTGAGGTAGGGAGCGCCCAAAGCCGCAATCTGCATAGCTACATCCTTTGCGCACTCCTTGAACTTCTCATTGGAAGCATCCACGCCGTCCAGATCAAAGCTGACCATTACGCCGATGCGGCCGCCGCCATGGACATAGGTGGAAACCACGCCCTCATAACGGGCGAAACGGCGGATCTTAATGTTCTCACCGATGACAAGGATCTTCTCTCTGAGCAGGTCGGCCACCGTAAGATCAGAACCGGCCGGTTTGCAGGTGGACAGTGCATCCACATCCGCCGGGTTCTGCTCAAGAACGGTGTCGGCCAAGGTGGCCACAAACGCCTGGAAATCGGCATTCTTACCAACAAAGTCGGTCTCGGAATTGACCTCGATCACAACGCCGGCCTTATCGTTGGCAGTGGCGTAAACAACGCCCTCCGCCGCAATGCGGCCGGATTTCTTCGCCGCCGCCGCGAGCCCCTTCTCGCGCAGAAATTCAATTGCTTTCTCCATATCGCCGTCGGCCGTCGTAAGGGCCTTTTTGCAGTCCATCATGCCGCAGCCGGTCTTTTCACGAAGGGCGGCTACGTCCTTTGCAGTAAACGCTGCCATTGTACTCATTCCTCCTAATTACAATTCTATTCTCTGATTATCCCCGAAAAATGCCCGTGCAAAAGGAGTTCCCATAGCAGGGGAACCGTTTCCCCTGCCCCTCCGAAAGCCCGGGCATTTTGTTCATTCCGAATTGCTTATGCTTTTGCTTCGGCGTCTTCCTCTGCTTCCGCTTCCGCCTTCTGTGCAGCCGCGTCTTCGGTCTGCGCGCCCTGATGGCCTTCGATGATGGCATTGGCCATGGTGGCGGAAATCAGCTTAACGGCGCGGATGGCGTCGTCATTGCCGGGAATGACATAATCGATTTCGTCCGGATCGCAGTTGGTGTCCACGATGGCAACCACCGGGATTCCAAGCTTTCTGGCTTCGGAAACCGCGATCTTTTCCTTACGCGGGTCAACCACAAAGAGAGCGCCCGGCAGCTTCTTCATTTCCTTAATGCCGCCGAGGAACTTCTCGAGCTTTTCAATTTCCAGGTTCAATTTGATGACTTCCTTCTTGGGAAGGAGGTCGAAGGTGCCGTCCTCTTCCATCTTGCGCAGCTGGGCAAGACGATGGATGCGGTTCTGAATGGTGCGGAAGTTGGTGAGCATGCCGCCGAGCCATCTGGCGTTGACAAAATGCGCACCTGCACGCTGGGCCTCGTCACGGATGGATTCCTGCGCCTGCTTCTTGGTACCGACAAAGAGCACCGATTCCCCGTTTTCCGAAAGCTGACGGATGAACATATACGCCTCTTCCAGCTTGCGGACGGTCTTTTGCAGATCGATGATGTAGATGCCGTTGCGCTCGGTAAAGATATAGGGCGCCATCTTCGGGTTCCAGCGGCGGGTCTGGTGGCCGAAATGAACGCCGGCCTCCAGGAGTTGTTTCATAGATACGACTGCCATTTGCTAAATCCTCCTTAGTTTTTCCTCCGCATGCCTTGCCATTCCCCGCAACCGCCGAAAGCGGCACCGGCGGGAAACACGGGCACACGTGTGAAATGAATTTGCGCTAGAGAATTATACCACAATCCCCCAAGTGATGCAAGTAGCATTTTCGCATAAATCGGAGGTTATTTTCCCGGATAAAGCACGTCGATAAGCAAGGCCGCCCCCATACGAAATCCCTCCGCAAAGCTTTGGCGGCACTCAAGGGTAAAGACGTCGCTCTTGGCTTCGCTGAACTGGTTAAGCAAAGCCTGGTTTTCTTCCCCTAGTACGCACATAAGCTTTCGGTAAAGGTTCTCCAGGTTTTCTTTTGCCTTGCGGTATTCGGGCGACTTGGGCGGGTCGCCCCAATCGAAGCCCTCGTAATAAAGCCGGTCAAGCATCTTCTGCATGGCAATCCCTCCAAAAATTCATAAGATTCCGGTATGATGAAACAAAAGAACCATCCGACATCCAGCCGAGCTCTATCAGGCAAAACGCCGGGAAACAACCGGAGTTTCTTCGATCGTTCTATTACAACAATAAGAATTCAAGAGATTAACAGGTATATTTGTTATTATTTGCTATTATAACAGAACACCCTGACCTTATCAAGCAAATTGAAGTGAAACTTAGGAATTTTTGGGGAAACCGACCGGATAAGACTCCCCTTCCAACAAGCCAAAAACGCCGTACCACGATTGCGGTACGGCGTTTTTCTTCTTTTACAGATCCATGCCCATGGCAATGGCCTTCAGGTTCGCATCCTTCAGGTGGGCCTTACGGGCCGGGACGCATTTCTCAATGGCCTTGTGAAGCGCTTCCTCCGAGGAGAAGCCGACCTCCTTGAACACCTTTCCGAGCAAAATGATGTTCGCCAGGCCCTTGAGGTTGTTTTCCTCCGCCAGGGTGGTGGCAGGGACGTAGTAAGCCTCCACGTCCTCCCGCTCCACCTTGCCGGAGATCAGGGAGCTGTCGATAAATACCTTCCCGCCGGGAACCACCGCATTGATGAACTTCTCATAGGAGGGCAGGTTCATGGCGATGAGCACGTCGGGATTGAGCACCTGAGGAGAGCCGATGGGCTCATCGGACAGGCAGACGCTGCAGTTGGCGGTGCCGCCGCGCATCTCCGGGCCGTAAGAGGGCAGCCAGGAAACCTCCTGCCCGTCCATCAGGCCGGCGTATGCCACAACCTTACCGGCAAACAGGATCCCCTGGCCGCCGAAGCCGGCCAGAACCATATCAATGTTCTTACTCATTTCCCTTTGCCTCCTCACTGGTATCCTTATATACGCCCAGCGGATAGTAGGGCAGCATATTCTCCCGCAGCCAGTCGAGAGCCTCCACCGGGGTCAGGCCCCAGTTGGTCGGGCAGGAAGAAATGACCTCAATGATGGAATAGCCGCGGCCGTTGAGCTGGTTCTCAAAGCCCTTGCGGATGGCCTTCTTGGCCACCCGGATGTTTTTGACGCAATCCACCGATACCCGCTGCGCCAGCGCCACCCCATCGAGGGTGGACAGCATTTCGCACACACGGATGGGATTGCCGGCCACCTTTACGTCACGGCCGTAGGGGGTGGTCTGGGTCACCTGGCCGGGCAGAGTGGTGGGGGCCATCTGGCCGCCGGTCATGCCGTAGATGGCGTTGTTGACGAAGATAACGGTGATGTTCTCCCCGCGGGTAGCGGCATGGACGGTCTCGGCGGTGCCGATGGCGGCCAGGTCGCCGTCGCCCTGGTAGGAAAAAACCACCCGGTCGGGCAGGGCCCGCTTTAAACCGGTGGCGACCGCCGGGGCGCGGCCGTGGGGGGCCTCCACCATATCGCAGCTGAAATAGTTATAGGCAAGCACCGAGCATCCTACCGGCGCGACGCCGATGGTCTTTCCCTCGATGCCCAATTCGTCGATGACCTCCGCCACCAAGCGATGGATAATCCCGTGGGTGCAGCCCGGGCAGTAATGGGTGGGCACATCGGTCAATGCATGAGGCTTTTCAAACACAATCGCCATTATTTCGCACCTCCCGCAAGTTTCTTAATTTCCCCAAGCACCTCGGCAGGGCTGGGGATGATGCCGCCGGTATGGCCGAAGAAGCCGACCGGCACGGCGCCGTTTACAGCCAGGCGGACGTCGTCGACCATCTGGCCCATGCTCATCTCCACCGTAAGGAACTGCTTGGCGGTCTTTGCCGCCGCCTGCATGGCGTCCGCCGGGAAGGGCCACAGGGTAATCGGGCGGATAAGGCCGGCCTTGATTCCCTCGGCGCGGGCGGCCTTCACCGCACTTTTACAGACGCGGGAGGATGCGCCGTAGGCGACCACCACGATCTCCGCATCGTCGGCCATATAGCTCTCCGACCGCTGCTCCTTGGACTTGATGACGTCGTAGCGCTTGAAGCGCTCAACCACCAAGGCTTCCAGATCGCCGGGGGTCAGATAAAGGGAGTTGACGATGTTGTGGGGACGCTTATTCTCATGGCCGTTGGCGGCCCAGGTCTTTTCCGGAAGGTCGCGCTTGGGTCTCTCTTTAATTTCCACCGGCTCCATCATCTGGCCGAGAGCGCCGTCCGCCAGGATCATGGCGGGCATACGGTAAAGGTCGGCCAGGTCAAAGGCGTCCATCACCAGGTCCACCATCTCCTGTACGGTAGAGGGGGCAAAGACCAAAATATGCAGGTCGCCGTGGCCGGGGGCGCGGGTGGCCTGCCAATAGTCCGCCTGAGAAGGCTGGATGCCGCCAAGGCCCGGGCCGCCCCGCTGGACGTTGATGATGACGCAGGGCAGGTCGGAACCTGCAATGTAGGAAATGCCCTCGGTCTTCAGGCTGATGCCGGGAGAGGAGGAGGAGGTCAGCGCACGCACGCCTGCCGAAGCGGCGCCGAGCACCATATTAATCGCGGCTACCTCCGATTCTGCCTGAAGATAGGTGCCGCCGATTTTGGGCATACGCTTGGCCATATAGGCCGCAACTTCCGTCTGGGGGGTAATCGGGTAACCGAAGAAATGGCGGCAGCCCGCCTGGATGGCGGCCTCGGCCAACGCTTCGTTGCCCTTCATCAATACTCGTTCTGCCATTTCTTCACTACCTTTCCACGATAATGGCGCAATCCGGGCACATCTGTGCACACATTGCGCAGCCAATACATTTCTCTTCATCGAGAAGGACAGCCGGGTGATAGCCCTTGCTGTTGATCTTGTCCCGGTCAAATCCGATGATTTTTCGCGGGCAGGCGGTCATGCAAAGGCCGCAGCCCTTGCAGGTATCGGCCTTTACGGTCATTTTTGCCATCCAAAGCACCTCCAGCTTAAGAATTTTCCCACGGGAATTTGACGTAAATTTGGGCTTCCAATATATTGCCGATCCGGCCGGCGAGCTCGTTCGCCGCAGCCGGGGGAGCCGTTGTAAAAAGGACGGGCAGCCCGGTCAAACGGGATACCTCGTCGGCAAAGGGAACCGACGCGAGTACGTCGGCGGCGGTGGTTTGCCGGGACAGATGGGAGTTATTTACAATCCCGGTCGCCTTCAGGCGGCTTGCCGCCTCGATTTCCGGGAGCAAGGAAACCGCCTCTTCGGCGGTGGTGGTGAGCACCCGGTACTGATTCACCACGTAAAGCATGGCATACTCCCCCGCCTCCTTGATCCGGCCGGAGAAACGGCCCAGGGCGGTAACCCCCGCATCGTCCCCGCCGGTATCGAAGATCACGTGGTCCACATCGGTTTCAAACACCGAAAAGATGCTCGCAGGCAAAGCCGGGATATCCAGCGTCGTCCCTGCGCCGCCGGGAGCCAGCACCCGAATGCCCAGACGTTCGAGCTCCTCGGTATAATCCGAAGAACGAAAATAGGGATTGACCACATCCAAATCCACCAAAGTGACCGACTTGCCTTCCTCACGCAGCCGGTGCGCCAGGTTTAAAGAGAGATTCGTTTTGCCCGCGCCGTAATGGCCGCAGACGACTATCAGCTTCGGAAAGGAAAACGGCATTCGTTTTGATTTCCTCCTTTTAGGTAAAAATAGACCCGCCGCGCAAAGTTTCCAATTTCTTGAAAACCCGCATATTTTTCGGTCGGTTCTGTTTATTATACCATCCTCCTCGACACAATTCAACGAAAAATTCCTGCCTGCCACAAAAAGGACGTTTTTTTCCGCACTGTCCGTCCCTCGCCGGCTCCTTCAGTGGCGGAGCCGGGGGCAGACGAAGGGAAAAATGAAGCGCAAGCCAGACATGAAAGCCCCTTTTTCGGGCGCAAAAAAGGGACGGCCCCTGCTCCCGCCCATTTTAACAAACAAGCGGGCGGCGGGACGGCCGTCCCCATCGCCTCGGTTTTATCCCTTCTTATGTTCCGCGAAACAGCTTTCGCACGGTTTTCTGCATCCGGTGGACGTAAAGCCCGATCAGCCGGGTCACCCCAATATCGTAAATCACAAAGGTGACGTTTGCAAGCAAGAGCAGCACCAGAGGCCCATACGCGCCGAAAACCTCGAGAATATCCTCCGGGATCCCCAGTACGTTCGTGACCACATAATAAGCCGAGATACAGGCGGCATTAAAGACCGCAAGCTTGATGATCCATTCCAGCCACAGCTTCCCCAGCCGTTCGATCCCGCCCTTTAAAATTGGATAATAGCCCAAAAACGCAAGATACATGACCGCCGCTTCTTTACTGGGCGCGAGAAAAAAGGACAGCACCGCCGTCGCCGCATAAACCCCCAGCGCCCGGACGGAGCCCATTTCAATGACCGCCGGAATCAAAAGCACCCCTGCAATGGCGGGCAGCGCATAATCGGCGATGGAAAAGAAGCTTAAAAGCATGACGACCACCGACAAGGCCGTCAGGATTCCGCCAAAAGCAAGCTTTTGACTGCTTTTCATCGGCATCCTTCCTCCTTCATGAGTTTAGCAGCAGCTGATTAGGTCGCCGCCCATGCATTCGCAGCAGCAGTCCGCACAGATCAAGCCCGAACACATGTCACAGGCCGAACAGCCGGTTTGTGCCGGCGCGCCGCCCCGGTTTCCGTAAGGATTCGCCCGGTAGCCCCCGGCGTTCCGCTGCCACTGCAGCTGATTGAGGGCCGCGCGGTATTCGGCATTGCCCGGATCCATCCGGTTTGCGGTGGCAAAATGAGTATAGGCCTCCTCCAGCCACCCGCGCTTGTACAGCACGCTCCCCTTGAGGAAATACCACTCCGCATCCCGGCTGGGGCCCGGCACCCCGTCGAGCAGCTGGTCGGCATCCTCGATGCGGTTGGCATTGATCATATTGCGAATGTCCCGGAACTGGGAGGAACCGCCGTAGGACGAGCCCCCATAGGAAGAGGAGCCGCCGGAACTCCCCCCGGCCCCCCGGCGCAGCTTCATAATCTGATCGTATGCCGCATTAATCTCCTGCATCTTCTCCTGGGCCAGGTCGGACAGGGGATTGTTTCCGTATCGGTCGGGGTGGTATTTTTTCGCCAGTTCCCGGTACGCTGCTTTTACTTCCTCATCGCTTGCATTGGGCGAGACTCCCAGAACCTTATAAGGGTCGGTCATTCGCCGCTCACCTCCGTTTTCTTTAAGCCGCCTGTGTTCTGCTTTTCCCGGCGGCGCCGTTCCCTGCGCGACAGCGGCTTGGGAGGCGGATGAAACACCCGCCTTGCCACCATCGGCAGGCCCTCGTAAAAAATATTTTCCAAAATCGGTCCGAAGCGCTTTTCCTCCAGCAAATCAAAGGTGGCGGCCGCCTCCACTTCGGTGCGTTCGAGCACCTGCTCCGCGTACCCCCGCGCCCGGGCGATTTCGTTTTCCTCCTTCACCTCATCGTGCAGCAAAAAGACGTTGTAATTGCCGGACGTAAAATCCTTTTTCATATCGTCGGCCGCGTCGATGAGATAAATCCACCGGCCCAGGCAATAGCCCAGCCGGGACAAAACCCGTCCTTCCTTTTGGTCTCGGGAGAGCATGGCGCACACCTGCGAAAGCATTTCGGCAGTCGGCGCCGCCGCCCCATCCACCTGATCGCACCGCTGCTTCTCCACCTCGCCCTGCGCCCGGATATACCGGTCCATCACCTCGTCGAGCTGCCCATACCGCTTTTTCGCCTTTTTCCTCATATGAGAGGCGTAGGGCAGCGCCAGCCGGGCGGGAATGGATTTTAAGAAGGTCTGGTCGGTCACGTTGTCTTTAAGTTTATAATAAAGCATCACCATGGATGCCGCAGCGGCAAAGGAAAAGGCCTCGCCGCCCTTGCAGCACAGGCATTTTTTCAAAGGGTTAAACAAGCACCTCTGCCGCTCAAACCCCGCGCAGCCTTCCTCAACCGCAAGGCCCAGCATGGCGAGAAAGGCAAAGTCATAATTCAAGGTCATACGGGAAAGGACGCCGTACTCCCGCCCCATGCGTTTGCACAAGGCGCAGTAAACGCCCTTATACATCTCAAATTCCTTCACCCTTAAATTCGGCTGGAAGGGCTTGATATATCCGAACACCCGCTCACTTCATTCCCTTGCGCAATGGTTTAACGCTGTAATTTGACAGAAGAAAAAAGCAAAACGACTGCATTTTGCTTTCCCCGTTCGTATACAGTATTCACATAATAGAGTAAGTTTACAAACTGCAGGGGGAAATTACAATTAATAATCTGTAAACTTTAGAAGAAACCGCCGTCATTCGGCGTTTTCACAGCGAATGGCGGCGGTTTCTTTTTTCTTTTGTCTATGTTATTTCAACAAACTGGATAAATTGTTTCTTTCTGCTTGTCGAACGGCGCTTGGATTTTCTCCAAAGAGGGAGGAGTAGCTGTAGATGGAAAACCCGCTGCAGTTTGCAAGCTGGCGGCTGAACTCCACCTGCCGCTTGAGAATGTCGTCATGGGTCTGCCATTCTGTTTTCCCCGTGCCGGCATACACGTCCTCCTCCCCGGTCTTGTAGGCAGCCAGGCCGAGATAAAATTTCACCTGCGGCGCGGTCACCAGCCTCGACCATTCCTCCGCCACGGCCTCGAAGGGCATTTTTGCGTTTTCAAAACCGAAATAATCCTGCGGCATCAGGTAATCGACATAACCCGGCTCGCTTCCCCATTTGGCCACGTCGGCATACTTGTTTGTATAGTTTTTCTCGATGTCCGCCGCCGGGCTGACGCCGAACACGGCGGTGGAGCTGGCATTCTTGACGGCGGCGTACACCGCCTTTAAAAGCGCATTGACCTGTTCGCGCCGCCAGTCGTCCCGCGACAGAGTACCTCCCGCCGCCGCATAGGCGTCGTACTGGGCCTGGTCGCTGTCGCCGAAATCGTCGGGATAGAAGTAATCATCGAATTGGACGCCGTCCACCCCGTACCTGCTCACTACCTCCGCCGCCCCCTGTGCAATCAGCTCCCTAACTTCGGCAATGCCGGGATTCAAATACTGGCCGGTACCCGTCTGCACCACCCATCCCGCCTCGCTCCATTTGGCGTAGGGGCCGTCGGTATCCAGGGCCTCCGGCACCAAAGCCTCGCCGGTATTGAGCTGAATGCGGTAGGGATTGATCCAGGCATGCAGCGCAAGCCCCCGCTCATGGGCCGCCGTAACGGCCAGCTGCAGCAGATCATAGCCGGGGTCCTTTCCCTGTTCGCCGGTGAGCAGATGGGAATAGGGGAAAAGCTCGGTGGGATAGAGAGCGTCGGCAAAGGGACGGATCTGGAAAAACACCGTATTCAGCCCGAAGTAACGGATCTGGTCGAACATCGACGCCAGGCGCGCGGCCGCCGCCTCCTGGTCCAGCCCTTGAAAGCCAAGCTCCAGATAGGAAATCCAAACCCCACGCAGCTCATCCTCCGAAGAAGGGGTGGAACCGGGTGTACCGGGGGTCAGGAGGGCCGACTGCGGATAGGTAAAGTCAGGCTCATCCTCCTTGTCCGGCTCGTACAGGGAACCCAGGCTCTCCACCGCGGCAGGCCCGGGTGATACGCCGCAGGCGGACAGGCAGAGCATACTCAACAAAGCCCACAGCAAAATGCGTATGGATTTCATACCCCTTCCCCCTCTTCCGGCTTTTTCCCATAGGGCTCGAACACGGTTTTGGTTGACAAACAAAATGTCTCATTATAAGATGGACTATAATAAGAGTTTCTTCCAAAATCCCTTTGTTTTTGGCGGAAAGGCGGGTATTTCATGCCGCAAGACATCCTTTCTCTTTTTCTAAGCTATCTTTTTTTGGTCAATGGGGCTGCGCTGCTTTTGACCTGTTACGACAAACGGGCGGCCAAACGGGGCGGCTGGCGTATCCCGGAAAGCACCCTTTTCACGATAGGGGGATTCGGCGGCGCCGCGGGCATGCTGGCGGCTATGCTCCTTGTGCATCATAAAACCCGTCACAAAAAATTTATGGTAGGGCTTCCGGCTATTTTGACGCTGCAGCTGCTTGCTGCCGGGCTTGCCTTTTTTCTTTAATCAGGTGAAATCGGCGCACCCCCTTCGCCTTTGTGGACAGATAGATTGACAATGTCGAATAAAATCGATATAATCTATAGTTGTTTTGTAATTAAAAAATCATTAGGAATACGAGGTCTATTCTATGATACGAAAAAAGCGCGGAGCCCAACGAATGGAACTTTCTTTGAGTGATCTATTGTATTTTCTGATGCGGAAGAAATGGCTGATTTTGTTGGTTACGGTCGCCGCTGCTGCAGGGGGATATTTTTATTCCTATGCGACTCATGTGCCCCATTATTCCACTACTGCCACGATGGTGTTTAACGTAACGCAGCAGTCGAACAATGCGCTCAACACCACCGATACCTTCCGCTTGGTGGACACCTTCTTGGAAATCGTCAAAAGCGACCGGGTGGTGGAGCAGGTGTGCGATTCCCTGGATCTGACCCTTTCAGGAGAAAAGGTAAAGTCCTTTATTTCGATCTCCATCCCGGAGGACACCCCTTTGGTCAAAATCCAGGTTACCACCACCGATCCAAAGCTTTCCTACAACATTGCCCAGCAGCTGACCACTTATTCCCCCCAGGTAATCAACGAGGTACTCAAGACCGGTACGGTCAACGTACTCGATGAGCCCAAGGAACCAACCGATCCCATTCCCTTCGCCCCGATGAAGAATATCCTTCTCTTTGCGGTGGGCGCGTTCCTGCTTGTCTGCCTGGGCGTGGTGGTGTACAGCCTGATCTTTACCAAGATCAAAAACGCGCGGGATGTGGAAGAGAACTTCGATACCGAAGTCATCGGCGAGGTTCCCCATGTCAAAGGCCGGGATAAGAAGCGGGCCCATCTGCTGACCGACAACGACATTTCCGACAGCTATATGGAGGCCTATGCCTCTTATTCGATCATTCTAATGCGGGAGCTGGAAAAGCGGCAGATCAAACGGTTTATGATTACCAGCACCCACCAGTCGGAAGGCAAGTCCACGGTGGCCATCAATACCGCTCTCGGCCTGGTCAAGGCGGGCAAAAAGGTGTTGCTGCTGGACGTGGACCTGAAACGGCCGACGGTTTATAAGCGCATTTCTCCGGAGAAGGCGACGGTGGATATCAATTCCATTATTGAAAAGAAGGTCTCTGCGGAAAAGGCGATCTTGGAAACCGATTATGGGTTCGACATTCTCCCGTGCATCTATCCAAGCAAGGAATCGTCCAACCTGCTCTCTCTGATTGATTTTGACGAGCTGCTGGCTGAGGTGGAAAAGCAATACGATTATATCATCTTCGACACGCCGCCGGTAGGGATTATCTCCGACGCGATGCTTTTGATGAAATACGTCAACACCGTCGTTTTCGTTATCAAGCAGGAGGAAAGCACCATCCGGATGATTGCCGACACGGTAGACCGTCTGGACAAGGCGGGCGCGGAAATCATCGGCATGGTTCTCAACGACATCCGCCACCACAACTTGGGTTCGGGCTATTCCTACAAATACGGGTATTCTTCCCACTACAATTACGCGCGTTATTATGCGGATAAGGACCAACACAAACACAATTAAAACGCAAAGGCCGAACCCGAATCATTTCCCCGGGTTCGGCCTTTTTTCTCAAGAGAAAAGAGGATTGCTGCTATGCTGGTGGATTTTCATTCACATTTGCTTCCCCGCGCCGATCATGGTTGTCAGTCGACAAGGGAGTCGATGGCAATGCTGCATACCGAGCTTTCCCATCAAATGGACTTAGTTGTGATGTCCCCTCACTTCTATCTCAAGCAAAATCCCATTGAGGAGTTTCTCGCCCGCCGGGAAAGGGCGAGGAATCGGCTGGAGGAGGTCATTGCGCAACAGGGCCGTCCGGTTCCGCAGATCCGTACCGCCGCAGAGGTGCACCTCTCCACCGGGGTGTCCGAGCTGGAGGGCCTTGACCGGCTCTGCATTGAGGGGACCCGCTTCATCCTTCTTGAGCTGCCCTATTCCTTTTGGGGAAGGGCGGTGTTTCGCTCCCTCGACCAGGTAATAGCGGATCACGGCCTGCGGCCGATCATCGCGCATCTCGAGCGGTTTCCTGTGGAAAACAGCCGCGACCTACTATCCCGGTACCGGGACAGCGATCTGATGATTCAGATCAACGGCTATTCCCTGGTCCAGCTTTTGACCCGCCGCCGTTCCCTTTCCATCCTGCGCAGCGGGATGCCGATTGTACTGGGGAGCGACTGCCACGGCGATCGGGACAACATTGCGGATCTGGCAAGGGCTTACCGGATTGCGGAAGAGTATCTCGGCAGATCCCGTCTGCTCGCCCCCATCCAGGAGGTGTTTGGGGAAGGCTGAACCAAAAGAAAAAGAGGCTGGACGCCGGCGTCATACCGGCTGCCCAGCCTCTTTGTTATTTGGGATGGGATTTACGCCCCAAAAAAGACGCAGAAAGCCTGATGCGCCATATAAACGTCCAGCTTGCTCACCAGCTCAAAGGGCGCGTGCATGGAAAGGACCGGAACCCCCACATCCACCACGTCCACATTCAAGGCCGCGATGAACATAGCAACCGTTCCGCCGCCGCCGGCATCCACCTTGCCCAGCTCGCCGATCTGCCACTTGACGTCGTTTTCGTCAAAAAGGCGGCGCACCCGGCCCATGAACTCCGCCGAGGCGTCGGAAGTCCCCGATTTGCCGCGGGCACCGGTATACTTGGTCACCACCACGCCGTAGTTGACAAAGGAGCTGTTGCGCGCTTCGCTGACATCCGGCCAGGTGGGATCAAGTGCGGCGTTGACATCCGCCGAGAGGCACTCGGAATGGGCGAGCACCACATAAGGGGGGACGCCGGCCGCGTCCGCCAGGGCGGTGATGAAGTCCTTGAGATAGGCGGAATTCAGGCCGGTGTTGCCGTCTGAGCCGATCTCCTCCTTATCGGTGAGAACGGTAATCGCCGTATGCTTCGGGTGGTCGCAGGCTAGAATCGCCGTCAAGGCCGGATAGGCGCACACCCGGTCGTCATGGCCGTAGGCGCCGATGAGGGAACGGTCGAAGCCCACATCCCTGGCCTTATGGGCGGGGACCAGGGTTAGCTCGGCGGAAAGGAAGTCCGCCTCCACCATACCGTATTTTTCATGAAGCAGTTTAAGGACGTTGAGCTTGACGAGCTCGTCCTCCTTTGCCTTGGCCTCCCCCAAAGGACGGGAGCCGATCACCGCGTTGAGCTCTTCTCCCTTGATGCCCTGGCTGAGGGTGCGCTTCATCTGCTCATCCGCCAGATGGGGAAGCAGGTCGGTGATGCAAAAGACCGGATCGTTTTCTTCCTCGCCGATGCAAACGTCCACCGCGGTGCCGTCCTTTTTGATGACACGGCCATGCAGCGCCAGAGGCATCACCGTCCACTGGTACTTTTTGATGCCGCCGTAGTAATGGGTTTTAAAATAGGCCAGCTCCCCGTCCTCATAGACCGGGTTTGGCTTTAAATCAATGCGGGGCGAATCGATGTGAGCGGCGGTGATATGCACCCCTTCGGCCAGGGGCTCCTCCCCGATGACGGCGAGAATGACGGCCTTGCCGCGGTTGACGTAGTACACCTTATCGTTGGGCGCATATTTCCTGCCGTAGGCAAAGGGGACAAAGCCCGCCTTTTCCGCGGCCTTTTGCGCATAGGTTACCGCTTCCCGTTCGGTCTTTGCCTGGTCAAGAAAGGCTTTGTAGCCGCCGCAGTATTCGTCGGCCTTGGAGACCTGTGCGCCGGACAGGCCAACCGCCAGGTTTTTTCTCGTCATTAGAAGCTGTTTTTTCAGAGCGTCAACATTCGGTTCCATACAAAAATCCCTCCATATGGGGCGGGAATCCCCACCCCGGTTTTATTGGTCGGCATCATAATAGAGGCGCTGGTACATTTGCCTGGCGTCCTCTACCTTCTTTACATAATTGCGCGTCTCTTCAATGGGAATGTAGGACAGGGTCTCTCCGTCCTGTGAATACTGCTCGTCCTTGAGCCATTGATTGACCCGGCTGCGGCCGGCGTTATAGGCGGCCAACGCCTCGTCCTGGGTTTCAAACTCGGTCAGCAGGATGGAAAGAAGCTGGGTGCCGTAGCGGATGTTCACCGCCGGATCGTTCAGATCCTCGTAGGTCAGCGGCTCGTCCCATCCGGTCATAAACCGGATCCAATCGAAGGTGGCGGGGGTAATCTGCATCAGGCCGATGGCGCCCGCGTGGGATTCCACCTGGGGACGAAAGCCGCTCTCGGTGCGGATGACCGCATAGATGAGGGCCTCGTCCACGCCGGTGTCCCCGCTTGCCTGGATCACCATCGCCTGGTATTCCTCCGGTCTTGGATAGGAGCTGTACATAAACTGGTTATAGCCGAACCGCAGCACCTGCACCGCTGCCGCCAGCGCCAAGATACCGACTACAATCCCCAGCAGTATCTTTTTGCCCTTCATCCGGTCATCCTCCTGCGAAGTGTTTCCATCAGCGCCTGTGCCTGCTCTTGTAACCGGCCGGGACCGCCGTTGTTCTCAATGACATAATCGCACCGGTCGGTATAAAAGGAGACGGGAGGCTGGGCGGACATACGCAGCCGCGCCTCCTCCCTGCTGATGGAATCCCGCGCAAGGATTCTTCTCAGCCGGGTATCCTCGTCGGCAACCACACAGGCGGTGACGTCGCAGAGCCGGTCCGCCCCGCTCTCAAAAAGAAGGGGGGCGTCGAACAGCAAAAACGTGTGCCCGGCCGCCGCCAACGCCTTCATCCGGCTCTCCGCCCTGCGGCAGATGGCCGGATGGGTAATGGCGTTGAGGGCCGCGGAGCCCTCCTTGGTGGCAAAGGCCCGCGCCGCCAGCGCCTTGCGGTCCAAGGACCCGTCCGCGCGGAGGATCTGCCCGCCGAACCGGTCGGCCAGCTCCAAAAGCAGAGGCGACCCCGGCTCCATTACCTCCCGCGCCATCCGGTCGGCGTCCACCGATGCAAAACCCAGTCTGCACAGGGCGTGGGAAAAGGTGCTTTTCCCCGCTCCGGTGGGGCCGGTCAGCCCCAGTATACACGGCTTCACAATTCCACCACCTCGAATGCGGCGGCGCGGATCAGCCGGTTAAATACGGCCAACCCTACGCCGGTCTGATCCGGGCAGCGGGCGAAGGCCAGCGACGCGCCCATGCCGTCGATCCGGCGCAGCGCGTCAAAGAGCCGCTGCGCCTGCTCCTCGGCATCGGTTTGAGAGCCGAAGGGCACCGCCGGCACCTGGAGAGAAGCGGCGTCCTCGTCGAAGCACAAAGCCACCGTCCCCTCCTGCTTGTGATCGTTTACATACCGGATATAGTCTTCCCCGCTACCCTTGAGAATAACCACCCTGGCTTTCGGGGAATAATGCTGGTACTTCATGCCCGGAGAAGCGGCCACCGCATTTTTTGCAAGGGCATGGGTGACGGCGGGATCCATCTCAACCGGGCCGACGGCCGCCTGCAGCTGCTCATAGGTAATTCCGCCCGGCCGCAGCAGCCTCGGGCAACCGCCCGCCAAGGAAACGACCGTGGATTCCACCCCCACGCCGCATGCGCCCCCGTCCACCACCGCATCGATCCGGCCGTCCAGGTCGTGAAGGACATGCTCGGCCCGGGTCGGGCTGGGGCGGCCGGAGGTATTGGCGGAAGGGGCGGCCAGCGGAAGGCCGCTGGCGTCGATGATTGCCCGGGCAACCAGATGGGAGGGGAAGCGCACCGCTACCGTATCAAGGCCGGCGGAAACCTCGTCGGGAATACAGGCGGCCTTGGGTAAAATCATGGTAAGCGGCCCCGGCCAGAACCGGTCGGCCAGCGTCACGGCCGAAGGCGGCACCTTGGTCACCAGGCTTTCAAGGGTTTCCCTCTTTGCGATGTGGACAATCAACGGATTATCCTGCGGCCGGCCCTTCGCCGCAAAGATGCGGCGCACCGCCCTGCCGTCGAGAGCGTTCGCCGCCAGGCCGTATACCGTTTCGGTAGGGATAGCCACCAAGCCGCCCGCCTTTAGCAGTTCGGCGGCGGCCATAATCCCCTCATCCTCTTTCCGTACCGTCTTTACGGCCAGCAATTTGGTTTGCATTTCCTTACTCCTCACCGGACGCTTTGAGCTTTTCCGCCCGGTCGGCGGTGATGAGGGCGTCGATTACCTCGTCAAGATCGCCGTTGAGCGCATTCTCCAGCTTATAGAGCGTCAGGCCGATGCGGTGGTCGGTGATGCGGCTTTGGGGATAGTTATAGGTGCGGATGCGCTCGGACCGGTCGCCGGTGCCTACCTGCGCCTTGCGCTCGGCGGCAATGGCATTCTCCTGCTCGGCACGCTTGCCGTCAAGGATCTTGGCCTTGATGAGCTTGAGCGCCTTGTCCTTATTCTTATACTGGCTGCGCTCATCCTGGCATTCCACCACAATCCCGGTGGGCAGATGGGTGATGCGGATGGCGGATTCGGTCTTGTTGATGTGCTGCCCGCCGGCGCCCGAAGCCCGGAAGGTATCGATCTGCAGCTCGGCGGGGTTCAGATCCACCTCCACATCCTCCGCCTCCGGCAGCACGGCCACCGTCACGGTGGAGGTATGGATACGGCCCTGGGATTCGGTTTCCGGCACCCGCTGGACCCGGTGGACGCCGCTTTCAAACTTCAGCCTGGAATAGGCGCCCTCGCCGGAAATCAAAAAGCTGATTTCCTTATAGCCGCCAAGCTCGGTTTCATTGGCGCTGATGACCTCTGTTTTCCAGCCCCGCTGCTCGGCGTACATGCCGTACATCCGGAACAGCGCGGCGCTGAACAAGGCCGCTTCCTCTCCGCCGGCGCCGCCGCGGATCTCCACAATCACGTTTTTGTCATCGTTGGGATCGTGGGGAAGCAGCAGCACCTTCAGCTCCTCGGCAATGCGCTCCATATCCTCCTTGGACTGGGCCCATTCCTCTTCCGCCAGCTCTCTAAGCTCCTTCTCCAATGTCCCGTCGGCCATCATCGCCTTGGCTTGGGCGCCGTTCTCACTGGCCTTCCTGTATTCCCGGTATTTCTCCACAATGGGCGTCAGCTGCTTATGCTCGCGCATAAGCTTCTTGTATTCCTCCTGATCGGCGATCACCTGGGGGTCATACAGCCGCTGGGAGATTTCCTCATATCTCTTTTCGACTTCCTCGAGTCTGTCAAACATGGCTTTCACTCCGCTACTCAATAATGAATGGATTCCGGTTCTCCCGCACTAAAGCGGCCCGTTCCCGTTTCCGTGGGACGGGGCCGGAATGATCTTTTTGATGTTGCGCTCCGCCTTAACCCGGGGCACCATAACCTCATGGCCGCAGGTCAGACAGCGGATGCGAAAATCCATCCCTGACCGCAGCACCAGGAAGCGGCTGCCGCCGCAAGGATGCTTCTTCTTCATTTCCAGCGTGTCCCCAACGTTGACGTTCATACCGCCGTCCCCTTTCCAACGTTCATTTTTTCGATCAAAGCCCGATCTGCCGCGAAACCCTTCCCCATCGGGACAGGCCGGCAGACGGGCCTTTTTTAAGCCTGCCTTACCACCGCAGCAGGGCTATTATACCACAATATAGACAAAAAGCCAGAGGCTTTTTGTCGCGCCGCCTTTACCGCGCCCCTTCGCAGGGGGATATATTCCGGAAGCTTTGACAGAAACCCGGGCTGTCTGGAATCAAAACTGGAAAATAGTTACAAATATTTTTCCTTCCACACATTTTCAGGGATACCGCTCTTTGGCTCGGACAAAATAGAAAAGAACAAAACGTTAAAGGTGGCAGTATGATGAGTACCCGAGTGATTGCAGAATTTGAAAATATCGATTCCGCCGAGACGGCGGCCCGCTTGATCCGCTACCGCATCAACGACGTGCACGCGGTACGGCTTAACTCCCGCGAGGAAATTCACGACGTGCGTATGGGGGACGTGACCATGGTTTTCCCCATCAACGACGACGTTTCCATCGCCCCCATCCCGCTGATGTCCTCCTACGGCTCGGCCGGCGACCTGTCCAGCGCGTTCCATCCCTATCGTTCGGTTAACCCAAAGGAATACGAACCGGCCTTGCGGCAAAACACCATTCTTACCGTAGAGGTGGACGACGACTGCGTTAAGCTTGCCAGCAACCTGATCTACAGCCAGGGCGGCCATGGAGTCAAGCAGGTGCGCATATCCTAATGAATCGGTCGATTCTTGCCCGCAGCGCTTTCGCTGCGGGCCCTTTCTTTTTTTGGAATAGCCGGGTGGGGGCCCGCATAGATATTGGCTGAAGGCACCTTGTTACAGCAAACGGTACAGCGGCATCTTGACGACAGGAGAGACCCTTCAGCCCAGCCGGCGCATCGCAAGCGGCAGGGATACATGCCAAAGGAGGGCGTCCAGCGTAAAAAAAGGGAGGCATATGAAAACGTGAACACATTCAAACCGGAAGGCTATCTTCTCAACACCCCGGAAAACAAGTCCCGCACCCGCAGCCGCGCCGCATTGTCCGACGCCATTGCGGAACAGCGTATTTTAGAAGCCAAGGCAGTTTTATGCGACAGCGCCCACAATCTCTGGGTGGATCTGGGATGCATGCGGGGGATGATCCCCCGTTTGGAAGGAGCCATCGGCATCGAGGAAGGAAATTTGCGGGACATTGCCATCATTTCACGGGTAGGAAAACCTGTCTGCTTTACCGTGACCGGGTTTTCCAACGACGAAAAGGGAGAATACGCCCTTCTGTCCCGGCGCACGGTACAGAAGGCGTGCTTAGAGGCTTACATAACCAGTCTAACCCCAGGCGACGTCATCGATGCCCGGGTCACCCATCTTGAGCCCTTCGGCGC
The DNA here is from genome assembly GCA_904420015.1 of uncultured Clostridia bacterium. Lineage (GTDB taxonomy): Bacteria > Bacillota > Clostridia > Oscillospirales > Acutalibacteraceae > Solibaculum_A. The sequence continues at coordinate 2,852 of CAJFTS010000025.1, read as the reverse complement.
CTTTGCGGACATCGGCTGCGGCCTGCCTTCCCTCCTTCCCATCGACTCCATTTCGGTTTCCCGCATCTCCCATCCCCGGGACCGGTTCCAAACCGGCATGGATATCCGGGCGGTGGTCAAAAGTGTGGAAGAAGGCGGCAGGATAACCCTTTCCCACAAGGAACTGCTGGGAACCTGGGAGGAAAACGCCGCCCTTTTCGAGCAAGGGCAGACGGTGGCGGGCACCATCCGCAGTGTGGAAAGCTACGGGGTTTTCGTCGAACTTTCCCCCAATCTGGCAGGGCTGGCGGAACCGCGGGAGGACGTATACGTTGGCCAGCAGGCCAGCGTCTTTATCAAAAGCCTGATCCCCGACCGGATGAAGGTGAAGCTGATTATCATCGATTCCTTCGACGCCTGCGTCCTTGCGGAGAATCCCCGGTACTTTTTCGACGGCGACCACATGGACCGATGGCAGTATTCACCGGAAAGCTGTTCACGGGTGATCGAATCGGTCTTTGCATAACCAAATCTGATCGGGTCAAAGCCTCGTGCATAATGGCACGAGGCTTTTCCTTTTCGCTTTTTTTTGCTATACTGAGAAAAACAACCCGTGAAAAAGCCGATGCGATCCCCTCCCCTCTTTTCCCCAGCCGGCTTCGGACGGGCCCGTGAGGCGATCCTTCCCATGTTCCGGAAGGCTAGGGCCAGCCTGGGCCTAGCCGCCGCCGTCTTAACTGAGGCGGGGCGGGCTCGCAATCCCTAGGCCCAGCGGCCTGCCGTACATCGTCTGCTTCTTTTCTCTGTGAACCGAGTTTGCGATAAGCAAAATAAGGAGGTTATATGAAAAAGGAATTGAAATTTTATAACATCCTCTTCCCGGTCTGGCTGCTGCTTGTCTATCCGGTGGGATGGATTGTGGCGATCATCGGGAACTTCTTGATCGACACCATCGTGTTTCAGGTGGGAGGGAAATTCCTTAAAATCAAACGGCTGGACCTTGTGTATAAAAAAGCGATATGGAAGGCATTCCTGCTGGGATTCGCCGCGGATCTGATCGGATCCGGCCTTTTGCTTTTGTGCATGCTGGGGCCGGACGGCTGGTGGATGGACGCGGTGGCCGGGCCGGTGTCCAACAACCCCTTTGAAAGCTTTCCCGCTTTCCTGCTGGTACTGCTGGTGGTGGCCCTTTGCGGGTATCTGATCTATCTTTTTAACAAAAAGCTCACCTTCCGCAAGATGAACCTATCTGACGAGATTAAGCATAAGCTCTCCCTCTATATGGCCGTCTTTACCGCGCCCTATCTCTTCTTCCTGCCCACCGCCTGGATTTATTGAGAATCAAGCAATCCGGCGCGGGCAGCCGGGACGGCAGGCCCATGCCTTCCCATCCCCTTTGTTCCGGTCAAAGGGGACGGCCATTCCAACAATCGTCCAAGGCCACCGGGAATCCGGCTGGATTTTTTAGCGTGAAAAGCCTTGCCGGCGGCAGCCGTGTCAAGAATTTTGGTCGGAACCGGCGTGTTAAGTCATGCCGGTTCCGATTCGTTTAAGGACTCCCTTCCAATCTTCAAAGGGATGTGGATTTTCCCCACATAGGTTAAGTACAAATCGATCTGTACCTGCTCCCTCCCGTTCTCCTTTACCGGGCTGTGTACTACGATCCTGCTCACAAGCTCATTGAGAATAGCTGCATCAAGCTCCTGTATATCCAGATATTTGTCCACCAGCTTCAGAAACGCGTTCACATCCGAAACCTGTCCAGCCTGTGCCTCAATTTCCCGTTCCAATACGGCGGCAAGCTGTTCCATCTCCGCCTGTTCTGTCTCGTGGCGTATGAGATATCAGCCGGAATATCACCGGTCTCATAACCACGGATAGATTGAGACAATTCTTTTTTTGATTGGAGGAAAGCCGTACAAATAACTTTTCTCCAATTTGCCCGCCAGATTCTCCCAAGTTCAGTACGGCTAATTTCCCATCTTGTCACCACCTCCTTCTAATGGTTTCTTCTTAACTAGTGTAGATGCTTGCTTTTCAAACTTCGTAAAAAAACCGGTGGAGGCCAGCCCGATCAAACACACCATCAACCCGCTTGGAATCAGTACCCAATAGGCGCTGTCGGCAAATTGATCGAACAGGGTTCCGTACATAATCTGTCCTATCGGCTGTGCGCACATGGAAAGGGTGAACACATAAGACATCACCTTGCCCATCAAATGCTCCGGCGTCCGTCCTTGTATGATGGAAATGGCATAGGTGGAAAACAGGCTGCACCCAAGCTGACAAGCGCAGAACATCACAAGTAAAATCAGATAACGGGTAAAAGCACTTACCGGTAGCAGGAAAGCAATCCCGCACGGAATGAGGCAGATCCCAAAGGATACTAAAACGATGGCAAGATGGCGCACCCGCAGCTTTTTCGCAAATACCACGACGCACAGACTTCCCAAAATAGACGCAACCCCCATTGCACTTTCCGCAATGCCATAATGGGTTGCTGAAAGTCCCAACACAGTGCGTACCAAATAGGGAAAGCCTACCACAGCAGTGCCCGCTACAAACAAGCTCACGGCCGCTGCCAGCAGAAGAAGCTTCATAATACCGGGCTGTTCCCGGCGCAAAAAGCGCATACTGACAGAGAAATCTTCTTTGATGATTGCGCCAATCCCCATTTTTTGTTCGGGCTTTTTGTAATCCAACCGGATAAAGCATTCAAGCAAAGCCGTTACAAAGAAGCACACGACTGCGGCATAGAATACTGGCTGAATCCCAAATGCGGTATAAAAAATGCTGCCCAAAAACGGGGTAATGAGCGAAGCAATCGAAGCTACCTGATTGACGACAGCATTCCCTTTTACAATGTTATCTCC
>CAJFTS010000024.1 GCA_904420015.1 uncultured Clostridia bacterium | reverse complement strand
CGGGCCCGGCCCGGGGACAAGGGAAGGAAATCCCGCCGGCTGACACCGTTTTGCCAAGGCCGGTTAGGGGAAAGGCAGATGTGTGGTAAGCCGGCATGGGTTTCGCGCCCGGTCTGCGGTGGATGCGGCCGCCCGGGAAAAGGGGCCGGATGGCCCGGACGGGCTAGGCCAGGTCGGGGCTAAACGGAAGGCCGTCCGGGGAGCATGGGGGCGGCCTTTTGCAAAGCGCAGGCGTACCGGCCCGGGGACAAGGGAAGGAAACCCCGCCGGCTGACACCGTTTTGTCAAGGCCGGTTAGGGGAAAGGCGGATGTGTGGTAAGCCGGCATGGTTTCGCGCCCGGTCTGCGGTGGATGCGGCCGCCCGGAAAGGGGAGTAGGGCCGGATGGATTGGACGGACTAGCCAGGTCGGGGCTAAACGGAAGGCCGTCCGGGGAGCAAGGCGACGCCCGGCTTTCTGAAGCCCGCCGGGGGCTAGAAACGCGGCCGCCGTTTGACGGGGGGAGGCCCTACTCGCGCAGTGTCCGCCGCTTTTGCCGGACCCAGAGGCAGCAGAAAAGCCCCGCAATCCCCGCCAACAGTTCCGTGGCCGGGAAGGCGCACCAAATCCCGATTATGCCGCCCAGGGCGGAAAGAAGGAAGGCCAGCGGGATGATGAGAAGAAAGCCGCGCAGGAGGGAGAGGAGGCTGGCCGGCCGGGGGGTGCCGGTAGAAGTAAAGGATACGGCCAGAAGGATGTTGAACCCGGCGAAGGGGCAGGCGAGAAAATAGAGCTTGAGCCCGGTAACGGCGATGCTTTGCAGATGGGGGTTTTGCTCGCTGTTAAAGGCGGAGGCAATCTGGGGAGCCAAGATGAAGATAGCCAGATATATAACCCCCGACAGGATCAGCATCGTGGTCATGGCGTAGCGGATAACCGCCTTAACCTCTGCGGCTTTGCCGGCCCCGTAATGGCGGCTGAGGAGGGGCTGGATCCCTTGGGCAATGCCGGTATACAGCGCGAGCACCACCAGGGAGAGGTTGGCGATGATCCCATAGGCGGCGACGCCGATGTTCCCGCTGAGGCCCAAAAGCAGAAAATTAAAGACAATCATTACCGTGGCGGAGGACACTTCCGTAATCAGGGAGGGAAGGCCGCTGAGCATGAGCGCGCCGGCCATTTTCCCCGAAAAGCGGCATCGGGTAGGCCGGAAGTGGTTTTTCCGCCGCAGAAAGAAGGGGGAGAGCAGGAGCATGCTAATCAGGGGCGCAAGGCCGGTGGCAAAGGCCGCGCCGAACATGCCCATGCCCAGGGGGAAAATAAAAACATAGTCGAGGACCACGTTGGAGAGGCTCCCGCCAATCATGGCGGCCATGGCGCGCTGGGGGGCCCCGTCGTTTCGCACGAAGCACAAAAGGACGTTGTTGAGAAGGAAGGCGGGGGAAAAGCACAATAGGGTCTGCAGATAGGTATGGCTCATGGGCTTGACGGTCCCCTCGGCGCCCAGAAGGGCCACGATGGATTCGGAGAAAAAGAGGCCGATCGTAAGGAAAAAGAGGCAGAAAATGCCGCAGAGAAACAGCGTATTGGTAAAGACCCGGTTGGCGCGGGGGTCGGCCTGGCCCGTCAGGATGGTATAGCGGGTCGCGCCCCCCATCCCGAGCATCAGCCCGCTTCCATGCAGGAAGCTGTAGATCGGGATGGCCAGGTTTAATGCGGCCAGTCCGTCCGCGCCGAGGCCCATCGAAACAAAAAAGGTATCGGCCAGAATGTAGAGGGACAGGCCGAGCATTCCCAGGACGTTGAGCGAGGTATAGGTTGCAAATTCGCGCAGACAAGGGGTGCGTTTCAAGGGAATCTCCTCCAATCGAGATATGGACCCGGCCGCCCTGAAAAAGGCCAGAAACCAATAAAAAATGCGCCGGCGTCCCATTTCTTCAAAGGCCTATCGAAATGGGATACAGGCGCTTACCCGGCGGCAATCCATTTAATTTGGCTTTATTGTAAAAGAGAATCCGGCAAAAGTCAAGGCCCCCATGAAAGGGGCGGCAAGCCGGCGCGGGATACCCAGGGGCGGCCCGGCCCCTTTGCCTCGCCTGCCGCTTTGCGGGAAAAGGAGGGACGGGAGTTAGGCGACGGGCCGCAGGGCGATCGCCTAAATTGCAGAGCAAACGGAAGAATACGGGGGGCGTGCTCCGCTTTCTCACCCAAGGGGGCCGCAGGCGGTTCGGCCTTCTCCAGGCAAAGCTTGCAAAACTGTAAGTCAAACGTAAGGAAAAACGATGGTTGTCGCCGGCCTTCGGTGGTAAGATAACAGCAGTCCAAACAACGAGGAGGAAATACGATGAGCACCATTTTATCGGTACAGAACATCGAAAAATATTACGGCAACAAGGGAAACGTCACCAAAGCGGTGGATCAGATCAGCTTTGACGTCAGCGAAGGGGAATACGTGGGCATTATGGGCGCGTCTGGCTCCGGCAAAACGACCCTTTTAAACTGCATCTCCACCATCGATACCGTGACCTCCGGCCATATCTTCATCGGCGGCAGCGACATCACCACCCTCAATTCCAAGCGGCTTTCCCGCTTCCGCCGGGAACAGCTCGGCTTCATCTTCCAGGATTTTAACCTTCTCGATACCCTGACCGCCTTTGAGAACATCGCGCTGGCCCTGACCATCATCAAAACCCCCGCCGCCGAAATCGTCGAGCGGGTTAAGAACGTAGCCTCCAAGCTGGAGATCGGGGATGTACTGGGGAAATATCCCTACCAAATGTCCGGCGGCCAGAAGCAGCGGGTAGCCTGCGCCAGGGCCATCATCACAAACCCCTCCCTGATCCTGGCGGACGAACCTACCGGCAATCTGGATTCCAAGTCGGCCCGTATGCTCTTAGAAAGCTTTGAAACCCTCAATCAGGACCTGCACGCCACCATCCTCATGGTTACCCACGACGCCTTCACCGCCAGCTACTGCCACCGCATCCTCTTCATCAAGGACGGCAAGATCTTCAACGAGCTGGTCAGGGGCAGCGATACCCGCAAGATGTTTTTCAACAAGATCATTGAGGTCGTGACCCTGCTCGGAGGTGACAACAACAATGTTCTCTAAGCTTGCGCTGCAAAACGTCAAGAAGAGCGTGAAGGACTACACCGTTTACTTTTTGACGCTCACCTTCGGCGTGTGCCTGTTCTATGTATTCAACTCCATCGAATCCCAGCAGGCCATGCTCGACGTATCCGCCCGCCAGGAGGAAATGCTTCAGACCCTTACCCAGGTGATGGGCTACGTCTCCGTTTTTATCTCGGTAATCCTGGCATTCCTCATCATCTACGCCAACCGCTTCCTCATCAAGCGCCGCAAAAAGGAGCTGGGGGTCTACATGATCCTGGGAATGCCCAAGGGGAGAATCTCCCGGATGGTCATCCTGGAAACCTTCTTCATCGGCGTCATCTCCCTGGCGGCGGGCCTGCTTGTAGGGATCTTCGCCTCCCAGGGCCTGTCGGTGCTGACGGCGAAAATGTTTGAGGTCGACCTTAGGCAGTTCGAGTTTACCTTTTCCCTGGACGCGCTCCTGCGCTCGGTGCTCTATTTCGGCATCATCTTCCTGGTGGTCATGGTATTCAACACCATCTCCATCTCCAAGTATAAGCTCATCGACCTGCTGACCGCCTCAAAGAAAAACGAAAGCCTGAAAATCCGCAGGCTGTGGGTCTCGGTGGTGCTTTTTGTCCTGGCGGCGGCAAGCCTAGGCTTTGCCTACTACTGCATCCTTGACAACGGCATGATGCTGCTGGACTGGAAATTTACCTGCGCTCTTATCTTCGGCGCACTGGGCACGCTTCTCTTCTTTATGTCCCTGTCCGGCTTCCTGCTGCGGCTGGTCAAATCCAATAAGCGCCTGTATCTGAAAAACCTCAACATGTTCGTGCTGCGGCAGATCAACTCCAAGATCAACACCACCTTCCTTTCCATGACCCTCATCTGCATCATGCTGCTCATTACCATCGGCACCCTGTCGAGCGGCCTGGGGCTGGCCGACGTGCTCACCAAGGACCTGCAAAAGACCACCCCCTACGACGTCTCCTTTACCCAGTACCATTACCCCGACAACCCTGAAGAGGAAAAGCCGGCGTTTCAGGAGGAGCTGCTGGCCAACGGGATCAACCTCTCCGATTACACCAGGGAGGAGACGATCGTGCAGGTCTACTCCTCCCCGCTGACCTACCGGACGATACTCGACTCGCGGGAGGATATGGTCCCCAGTATCTATACGGTGGAGGCCATGCAGGAGACCAAGATGAAGGCCATCCCGTTGTCCGAATACAACGCGGCCCTGCAAATGCAGGGGAAGGAGCCGATCGAGCTTTTAGAAAACCAATTCCTCATCAACTGCAATTACGCCAATATGCTTCCCATCATCAACGATTTCCTGAAAAATACCGGTACGCTGGAGATTGACGGCGCCACCTACACCGCCGGGGTTCAGCAGGCGTGTGAAAACGTCATCGAGACCACCCAGATGATGATGGATACCGGCACCCTGGTGCTGCCGGACGCGGTCTTCCAGGCGGAGGGCTTCCAGCACGTCCTCTCCATCACCAACGTCAATTTCCTCGACGGCGAGGCGGAAGCCGCCTTTTTCGACGCGGTAAATACCGCCTACAAGGTAGGGACCAGCGAGTCCATCGCCCGGCCCTACAGCATGTACTACTCCCGCCAGGAGGTGCTCGACGCGGGTGCCGGGATCAAGACCATTCTGTCCTACCTGGCCATCTATATCGGCATTGTCTTTCTGATTACCTGCGCGGCGGTGCTGGCGCTGCAGCAGCTGTCCGAATCGGCCGACAACGTCCAGCGGTACAGCCTCCTAAAGAAGCTGGGGGCAGAGGAAAGGATGGTCAGCCGGGCGCTCTTTACCCAAATCTTCCTTTACTTTATGATGCCCCTGGCCCTGGCCATTGTCCACTCGGTGGTGGGGCTGACGGTGGCCAATCGGATTGTCGAGCAGTTCGGCAACCTGGATATGCTGGCCACCAGCACCTTTACCGCGGTCATCATCGTCCTGATCTACGGCGGCTATTTCCTGGCCACCTACTTCGGCTCCAAAGCCATGATCCGCGAACGCAGATAAGCTTACTCCTATCCATTTCTCATAACGTGCAAGGCCCGCTTGTCCCCGGAAGGGGCGGCGGGCCTTGCGCTGTTGCTATACCAAATATATTTTGACCGGTTTGCCCTGCTTTTTGGCATAGTCGACCGTGTACTGTGTGCCCCGGGAAATTCCGTCCCAGATTGCCACCACTAGGTCGGCTTCCTCTACCATAGCCCGGTTTCGCACAAAGGGTGCGCCCCGGCCGTAGCGGGCATATTCGGGTGCGAAGATTTTCAGGCGAAGCCCATGGCTGCGGGCGTAACTTTCGGCGGCCTGGTCGATCCCCTTGGCCCCGCCGGAGAGGATGCAGTCTGCCTCGGGCGGGATGTACCGGGTCAGGTCCAAAGAAAGGGTACGGGAACCTACAACAGCAACTTTCATGTAACCACCTCCAAAATTTTACGAGCTCATATGAGCTTGTTTTGCATTATAGCACACTTATGAGCTTAATATAAGCTTATAAGAAAGGAGGCGGGATAGAATGGTGATTAAAGATTTTTCGCTTCGAATTGAAGAGAATACGCTGAAGAAGCTACATTATATTGCAGATTCAGAAGATCGTTCCGTAAATAAGGAACTGCTTCGCTTGATCCGCCGGCATATTGCTGAGTATGAGGCAATGCACGGAGAAATCCCGCTGGACGACAGGAAAGAACAAAGTGGATATCCCAAAAACACAAAATAAATCATGGGAGGCCGATATGATTAAAAGCTATTCCGTTCGGATTGACGAAGAATTGCTGGATAAGCTTCATTATCTTGCGCAGAGAGAGGGTCGGTCTGCAAATAGCCAGGTGCTTCAATACATTCAAAATGCAGTTGACGCTTATGAAAAAGAAAATGGACCGATTGTTGTTGCCCCGCGGAAAAGAAAGACAAAAGAAAAGGCATGATAATCAAGGATTTTTCGCTTCGGATTGAAGAGAATACGCTGAAGAAGCTACATTATATTGCAGATTCAGAAGACCGTTCCGTAAATAAGGAACTGCTTCGTTTGATCCGCCGGCATATTGCTGAGTATGAGAAAAAGCATGGAGAAATCCCGCTTCACGAGGGGAAGGACACCGAACCATAAGAAAACAGGCCCCGGGCATCGCCCGGGGCCTGTTGCTTTTTGTCTTTTATTCTTTCGCAATTGTCTCAATCCCCAGCTCCTTGAGCTGCGCCTCGTCCACCGGGGAGGGGCACTCGCTCATCAGTTCGCTGGCGTTTTGCACCTTCGGGAAGGCAATGACCTCCCGGATGGAATCCGCCCCGGCCATGAGCATCACCAGCCGGTCGAGGCCGATGCCGAAGCCCCCGTGGGGCGGCGCGCCGTACTGGAAGGCCCCCGTCAGGAAGCCGAACTTGCGCTTCGCTTCCTCGTCGGACAGGCCCAAGGCCGCGAACATCCGCGCCTGCAGGGCGGGGTCGGTAATCCGGATGGAGCCGGACGAGAGCTCCACCCCGTTTAGCACCAGGTCGTAAGCCTTCGCCCGGACCTTGCCCTTGTCCGAATCCAAGAACTCGATGCATTCGTCCATGGGGGCGGTGAAGGGATGGTGCATGGCCACCCAGGTGTTCCCGTCCTCGTCCCACTCAAAGAAGGGGAACTCGGTTACCCAGAGGAAGTTGTACCGGTCGGGGATGACGCCGAGCTTTTTGGCCACCTCCAGCCGCAAAGCGCCCAGGGTGGGAAGGACCACCTTATCCTTGTCCGCCACCAGGAGCACCACGTCCCCCTGCTCGGCGCCCATGCGCGAAAGGATGGCTTCCAGCTCGCCCTCCGCCATGAATTTAGCGAAGGAGCAGGCGGGCTTCTCCTCCACCCAGCGCACCCAGGCAAGGCCCTTCGCGCCGATGCCCCGGACATACTCGGTCAGCTTGTCGATCTCCTTGCGGGTGAGGGTTTTGGCCGCGTCCTTGGCCACGATCCCCCGCACGCTGCCTCCTTCCCGGATGGGGCTGGAAAAGACGGAAAAGGCCGAATCCTTGACGAGCGCGGACACGTCGCAGATTTCCATGCCGAAGCGGGTGTCCGGCTTGTCCGAGCCGAACCGGTTCATCGCGTCCTGATAGGTGATGCGGGGCAGGGGCAGGGGTACGTCCACCCCTAAGGTTTCTTTGAACAGGTATTGCACGAACCCTTCCCCGATCTCCAAAATGTCCTCCATGTCCACAAAGGACAGCTCGCAGTCGATCTGGGTAAACTCCGGCTGCCGGTCGGCCCGCAGGTCCTCGTCCCGAAAGCAGCGGGCGATCTGCATATACCGGTCGTACCCGGATACCATCAAAAGCTGCTTATAGATCTGAGGGGATTGGGGCAGGGCGTAGAATTCCCCGTGATGCAGCCGGCTGGGAACCAGGTAGTCCCGGGCCCCCTCCGGGGTGGATTTGATGAGCACCGGGGTCTCAATCTCCAAAAAGCCCTTGGAATCGAAATAGTCCCGCGTCGCCTTGACCACCCGGTGGCGGAGCATCAGGTTTTGCTGCAGCTGCGGGCGGCGCAGGTCTAGGTAGCGGTATTTCAGCCGCAGCTCCTCCCTGGCGTTGCAGTCGTCGGAAATTTCAAAGGGCGGGGTCTGGGCATGGGAGAGGATGCGAAGCTCCGTGACCTCCACCTCGATAAGGCCGGTGGGGATGTCCTTGTTGACCGCCGCCCGGCGGCGGACCACGCCGCGGGCCGCCGCCACAAACTCCGAGCGCAGCTCCCCCGCCTTCTCAAAAACAGCCCGGTCGGTGTTGTCGTCGAAGGCCAGCTGGACAAGGCCGGTGCGGTCCCGCAGGTCGACGAAGATCAGGCCGCCTAAATCCCGCTGCCGCTGCACCCAGCCGCAGACCGTGACCTCCCGGCCGATATCCGTCTCCCGCAGCGTGCCGCAGTAGTCGGTGCGTTTGATTCCCACAAGGGTGTCGTTCATCATAATCGACTCCATTTCCTATCGGTTATTCTTCCGTCTTTTGAATCCCAGAGAGGAGCGCGGCAAGATCCGCCTCGCCCCCCGCCTGGGAGATGTTCGCAAGCTCCTTTTCCAGCTGGGTGCGGTAGACCACGTCGATGAGCTCCTCGCCCAGGGCCACCTCCACCTGCTCGCCGGTGGCCATGTCCTTTAGCTTCGCCTTGCCTGCGGCCAGCTCGTTGTCCCCGAGCACCATGGTGTGCTGGGCGCCGATTTTATCGGCATATTTCATCTGGGCCTTCAGGCTTCGCCCCACCAAGTCGCACTGGGCCGAGAACCCTTCTTCCCGCAAAAGGGCCGCAATGCGGAAGGCCTCCCTTGCCGCCGCGTCCCCCATGGAGGCGATAAAGACGTTGCAGGGCGGGTCCTCAGGAAGCTGGACGCCCTGATTTTTGAGCACCAGCATCAGCCGTTCGATCCCCATGCCGAAGCCCAGGGAGGGCAGATGCGGGCCACCCAGCTCTTCCATCAGCCCGTCGTACCGCCCGCCGCCGCAGACGGTCCCCTGCGCCCCGATGTCCTGGGACACGAACTCGAACACCGTGCGGGTGTAATAGTCCAGCCCTCTTACAATGCGGGGGTTGATGACATAGGCAAGGCCCGCCGCGTCCAGGAAACCCTTGACCCCTTCGAAATGCTCCTTGCAATCGTCACACAGATAGTCGAGCATATTCGGCGCGTCCTTGGCAATGTCCTGGCAGACGGGGCTTTTGCAGTCGAGGATGCGCATGGGGTTTCGCTCCAGGCGTCCCTTGCAGGTGTCGCACAGCTCCTCCTGCCTGGCTTCAAAATAAGCCCGCAGGGCCTTGTAGTATTCCGCCCGGCATGCAGGGCAGCCGATGGAGTTTAGCTGCAATTGCAGGCCCTTAACCCCCAGGTGGGTCAGCGCGTCGTTGGCTAGGCAGATGATCTCCGCGTCCGCCGCCGGCTGCTTAGCGCCGAACACCTCCACCCCGAACTGGTGAAACTCCCTAAGGCGGCCCGCCTGGGGCTTTTCATACCGGTAGCAGCCGGTCACATAGGACACCTTCACCGGCAGCGCATCGTTGTGCAGCGAATGCTCCAGCACCGCCCGGGCCACCCCGGCGGTTCCCTCCGGGCGCAGGGTGATGGAACGGTTCCCCTTGTCCTGGAAGGTGTACATCTCCTTCTGCACCACGTCGGTGGTTTCCCCCACCGACCGCAGAAAGAGCTCGGTATGCTCAAACACCGGGGTGCGGATTTCCGCAAAGCCGTATTTTTTGGCTGTGTCCAGGAGGCATCCCTCCACAAACTGCAGCTTCCCGCTGTCCTTGGGGAGGATATCCTGTGTGCCCCGGGGCGCTTTTGTCAGCAATGCCATGGTTTTTTCCCTCCGTGCGTCTATAAGGACGTAAAATGGTTCAAATTAGAATTATTATATCGTTTTTCCCCCTTAAAAGCAACCGCCCGGCGGCCGAAGGCGGGGTCAAATGTAAGAAAACCGTAAGAAAGCCATAAGCCGTATGAAAGACAAAAATCCCGCCAAAGCGGTATACTAAGCACAAAGCGGCAAACAAGGAGGATTGCAACATGTCTGCTGATCGAAAAACAATTCGCTCATCCTACGGCCTATTGCTTGCGGCCGTATTGGTGTTATGCATAACGGTGGTGGCGGGCTGCGCCTTTTATTGGGCCGACGCCGCGGCTAACGGGCCCGCCGCGCCCGGCCAGGCGCTTTCCAACCTGCCCAGCGCCGCGTCCGCGCCGGATACCGCGGGCTATACCTTTCGTACCCTATCCGGCGAAGAGCTCCACCGGGGCCATTTGATCCTGGTAAACGCCCAGGTCCCTTACCGGTTCCCGGAAACCAGCCGTCTCGTCGGCGTTTACGAACACAAGTCGGGCGGCTACAAGGTCAAGGACCGCAATGTGCAGGTGGACGAGGAGATGATGGGGCCTTTAGACGCGATGCTTCGCGATTTTCATGAGGCTACCGGCGACGGAGACGTGCTGGCCCTAAGCGGCTTTCGTACCTACGACTACCAGAAAACCCTCCTGGCCAATAAGGTAAGCCAGGTGGGGGCGACGGAAGCGTCCAAATGGGTGGCCCCTCCCGGCGGCAGCGAGCACCACACCGGCTACGCCATGGATTTGGGGATCCTCAACCGGTTTGGACGGCTGGAGGATTACACGGGGGAAGGGGTCTATTCCTGGATCAACCAAAACTGCTACAAATACGGGTTTGTCGTCCGCTACGCGGAAGAAAAGAGCAGCATCACCGGCGTGTCCTATGAGCCGTGGCATTTCCGCTATGTGGGGAAGCCCCACGCCTATCTCATGACCCAGCAGGGCATGTGCATGGAGGAGTATATCGATTACCTCAAGCAGTTTGCCTTCGGCGAAACGCATCTGCAAATTGAGGATTCCGACGGCGTACGCTATGAGATCTATTACGTGAAGGCCGAGACGGGCACTACGCAGGTGCCGGTTCCCACCGACCGGCCCTATACCCTCTCCGGCAACAACACGGACGGCTTCATCGTTACGGTGGAACAATAAAGAAGCAGGCAAGCGCCCGCCGATGCGATTCGGCGGGCGCTTTTTGCGTGGCGATCCTCTATGCCGGATGCGCTTAAAAAACGGGCGCGGACGGCGGGGAAAGGCCCCTTGTCCCGTCTGCAATCCCGTCTTTTCCCGCGGCGGCCCATCTGCATCCGCAGTGCCGGGCGGCGGGCGTTTTGCCGCCCCGGCCAAATAATACCGCCCTTGCCGCGCCGCATTCCGGGAAGGGGCGCCGAAAGGAAGAGGAAAAGGGGCCGCTGCGCCTTTTGGAGGGAAGAAATTTGGGAAGGCGGACGGAAATGTATTTGTCACCCGCCTTTTGGTGTGGTATAATGGATCTCTCGATAAGGGGCGAGCAGGCCGAGCAGCCGCGGGATACGCGGGGCGAAAGCCTGTATCCTGAGGAAAGTCCGGGCTTCACAGGGCGGGATAGCGGCTAACGACCGCCGAGGGCGACCTTAGGGAAAGTGCAACAGAGAGATACCGCCGCGTTTTTACGCGGTAAGGGTGGAAAGGCGAGGTAAGAGCTCACCGGCGCGCAGGGGACTGCGCGGCCATGTAAACCCTATCCGGAGCAACACCGCTGCGGGGATGCCAACGCCGGCCCGGCGGATGCCCCCATGGTGGCTGGAGCCGCAGGGCGACCTGCGGCCAAGATAGATGGCTGTTCAAGACAGAACCCGGCTTACAGACCTGGTCGTTCCCTTATCCATTTTTCGATAGACGGGCGTGGCTTCGCCGGGCCGCTGCAGGAAAGCAGGGCCCTAAGGGTGAAGAGGCCCGCCTTTTTAAGGCGGCGGCATGGAGGACGGCCTCCTTGTACGGCATACGGAAGAAAAGCGGGACGTGATGCGTCCGTGTGCGGGCGGGGCGTTGCCCGGCCCGCCTTTTCTCGGATTTTAAAATACACGGCTTTGCAAAAAGGCGCAAAAAAGTGCCTGCGCGTCAGGCCGTTTTTTGCTTTTTGGCCGCCCCGGCGGATCAGGCGGGTCGGCCTTCTCCCTCGGCTTTGGAAAATAAGGGTTGCATTTGAAGGCAAAGTATACTATACTGGTATAGGTACGAGCGGCCGGGCGCCGCTTCGCAAAAGAATCCAGACAGGAAGCGCAGAGAAGCGGGAAGAGTAACCAAGGAACCGCCAAGAGAGAAACGGCCGCCGGCTGAAAGCCGTTTCGCGGGGAGCTGGCGAAGGTGCGCCCGTCAGCGCCGGGGGTAATGCCCCGCGTACCGCCTACGTTACAAGGCAGAGTGAAGAGTGAAAAAACAGAGTGGAACCGCGGGTGTTTTGCCGCCTCTGTCCTCCGAAGCCCGGAGGACAGAGGCGTTTTCTTTTCCCCTGTGCGGTTTCCCCGGTATATCAGAATGGTTGGAGGTCATAGTATGTTCAGCAGGGCAAAAGCGGACGTTGCCGCAATCCGGGAGCGGGACCCTGCGGCAAGAAGCAATTTTGAGGTTCGGGTCCTTTACCAGGGAATTAAGGCGGTGAAGTCCCACCGCCGGGCTAACTGGCTTTACCGGCACCATTTTTTGTTTTTGGCCCGGCTCGTTTCCCAAAGGAGCCGAAAGAAAACCGGGATTGAGATCCACCCGGGCGCTACCATCGGGACGGGGCTGATGATCGACCACGGCATGGGGGTGGTCATCGGCGAAACCGCCGAGGTGGGCGACAACTGCACCATCTACCAGGGGGTGACCCTGGGGGGCACCGGCAAGGATACCGGCAAACGCCATCCCACCATCGGCGACAATTGCATGATCGGCGCGGGGGCGAAGATCCTCGGCCCCATCAAGGTGGGAAACAACTGTAAGGTGGCGGCCAACGCCGTGGTGCTCACCGACCTGCCCGACGATTCCACCGCCGTGGGCGTACCCGCCCGGGTGGTGCGGCGAAACGGGCAGAAGGTGGACCCTCTCGACCAGGTACACATTCCCGACCCGGTCAGCCAGACCCTTTGCCGGCTGGAGGCGGAGATCGACCGGCTCAAGGATGCGGTGCAGGTGCTCAGCCAGGCCCGCTGGGAATAAAAAGCGCCGGCGCAGCCATCCCGCCGGGGCGACCGAGATCAGTAAGCAGTTTCGTAAAATCCATTGCATGACGGAGGAACCAGGACATGAAAATTTACAACACCCTCACCCGCCGCAAGGAAGAGTTTATCCCGCTCAAGGAAGGGCAAGCGAAGATTTACGCCTGCGGCCCCACGGTCTACAATTTCATCCACATCGGCAACGCCCGGCCCCTGTGCGTCTTTGACGTGCTGCGCCGGTATTTGGAATACCGGGGCTTCCAGGTGACCTTTGCCCAGAACTTTACCGACATCGACGACAAACTCATCCGCAAGGCCAACGAGGAGGGCGTCACCGTCAAGGAGGTGGCCGCCCGGTATATCGGCGAATTCTGGACCGACGCGAAGGGCCTTGGCGTGAAGGAGGCCACCGTCCATCCCAGGGCCACCGAGAATATCGACGAGATCCTCTCCATCATCGGGACGCTGGTGGAGAAGGGCTTCGCTTACCCCAGCGGCGGGGACGTATATTTCCGCACCCGCAAGGACCCCGGCTACGGAAAACTTTCCCATCAGCCCATTGAGGACCTGGAATCGGGCGCCCGCATCGAGGTGGGGGACGCAAAGGAGGACCCGCTGGACTTTGCCCTGTGGAAGGGCGCGAAGCCGGGCGAGCCGGCATGGGATTCCCCTTGGGGCCCCGGCCGTCCGGGATGGCACATCGAGTGCTCGGCCATGGCCCGGCGGTATTTGGGCGAGACCATCGACATCCACTGCGGCGGGGAGGACCTGGTATTCCCCCATCATGAGAATGAGATCGCCCAGAGCGAGTGCGCCAACGGCGCCCCCTTCGCCCGGTACTGGATGCACAACGGCTTTATCAATGTGGACCGGCGGAAGATGTCCAAATCCCTGGGCAACTTCTTTACGGTGCGGGAGGTGGCGGAGAAATTCGGTTATGAGCCCATCCGCTACCTGATGGTGGCGTCCCATTACCGCACTCCGATCAATTACAGCGTCGAGATCATGGAACAGTGCAAGGCTGCTCTTGACCGGCTCTATAACTGCCGGGAGCGGCTCGGGCAGGTGGCCGCCGCCGGCGAAGGGGAGGCGAATGAGGAGTTCCTCGCCGCCCTCGACGGGTACCGGACCCGGTTCTGCACCGCCATGGACGACGACCTCAACACCGCCGACGGAATCGGCGTCATCTTCGAGCTGGTGCGGGAGCTCAACACCGCCATGGACGGGGAAAGCCCGTCGCCGGGAGCGGCTAAGGCCGGGCTTTCCCTGCTCGAGGAGCTTACCGGCGTGCTGGGCCTCCTCTACGGGCGGAAGGAAGAGGCGTCCTTGGACGGCGAGGTGGAGGCGCTCATCGCCGCCAGGAATGAGGCTAGGGCCGCCAAGAACTGGGCCGAGGCCGACCGCATCCGCGACCAGCTCAAGGACATGGGCATCGCCCTCAAGGATACCCCCCAGGGTGTTACCTGGAGCCGGATGTAATGGAAAAAGGGGCTTCCCTGTAGAAAACAGGGGAGCCCCTTTCAATGATTGCTTTCGCGAAAGAGCGGCCGGCAAAGTGAGACAACAACCGCCCGCTATGGGGTGAGAGTAAAGCTTAGGCAAAGGAACATCCTTTCTGGCAAGCGGGTAAGTGTGCAAGCCGCCATAAAGAAAACCCAAAAGGATGCGCCTCATGGCTTGGCCGTCTAAATTGGTGACGGAAATACTTTTTCATACAATCGCTGAATAGGGAAGGGGATAGGAAGGATGGGGGCGTTGCGGGCAGGGGGATCCGCGCCTTTCGTGAGCGAAAAGGAATGACATAGGAGGGCTTCCGCACGCTGGCGGGACTTGACCGGGTCTATTATCCTAAAATCGAACGGGGCCTGCGCTGCAAGGCCCTTGAAACGGCATTGCGGATTGCGAGGGCCTTGCAGGTCAAACCGCATGTCCTCGCAGAAGAAATCGGGCGGTAGCTGGCCGCCGCGTCCTCAAAAGTAGGAAAAGAGCCCCCGCTTTTCAAAGCAGGGGATTTGGTGTTATACTGGCGAAGAGCCGGTCGGGGGGCGAGGAGGACATCCGGCCTTATCCATAGCTCAATTAAGAGGAAAAAGACTACAATAAGGAGAAAATACATATGTCTATCCAAGCAGTAAAAGACTATCTCAAGCAATTCGGCCGGGATAAGGACGTGATGGAGCTGCCCGTATCCAGTGCTACGGTTCCCTTAGCCGCCGAGGCGCTGGGGGTCGCGCCCGCCCGCATCGCCAAGACCCTCTCCTTTGCCGACGGAGAGGGCGCCCTCCTGCTGGTGGCGGCAGGGGACGCCAGGGTGGACAACGCCCGGTTCAAGGCCCGGTTTGAGAAAAAGGCAAAGATGCTCACCCCCGACCAGGCGCTGGCGCTGACCGGCCATGCGGTGGGCGGGGTCTGTCCCTTCGCCATCGATAACCCGCAGGTGCGGGTATACCTGGATGTCTCCCTCAAGCGGTTTGAGACGGTGTATCCCGCCTGCGGCTCCTCCAATTCCGCCATCGAGCTCACCTGCCGGGAGCTGGAAGCTTACTCCAAAGCCGAAGGCTGGGTAGACGTGTGCAAGAGCTGGCGGGAAGAAGGGGAGGACTAAGCCGACAGCTGCCGGGGGTTTACATATTTTACAAGCAGCAGCATGACCGCCACCGTGAGGACAAGCTCAGGCAGCATATAGGTGGCGTTGTAGACGAGGGAATAGAGCCACACCGGCTGGCCCGGGGGCGTGTAGCTGTCCCAGATGAGGATGCCCGAGGCCACATGGCAGGCGTAGCGCAGCAAAAGGACGAAGGCGGTCCCCGCCGCCGCGGCCCAATACCGGTTACGGATTGGTTTTGCGATGGTTCCGGCCAGGCCCAGTACGCCGAAGGCCAGCAGGTAGTCGAGCCCAACGACCAGCGCAAAAGAAAGAAAATCCTGCACCGGCGGGACGTGAAAATCGGTGAGCATCTGGATCCCCCCATAGGCGGCCGCCGCCAGCAGGGACCAGCGCAGCGGATAGCGGTAGGACAGAAAAAGGATGGGAGCCATGCTCGCCAGGGTAACCGAGCCGCCGTTTGGCACGAGGCGGATGGTGACGAAGGACAGTGCAGTGGACAACGCGATTGTCAGGGCGCATTGGGTGAGGGTGTGGATGCGGGATGGCTGCATAGGACGGTTGCCTCCTCAAGCTGCAGTTGGCATTTGATAGCCTGCCCGAAAAGAAAAAGCCTTATCCGCCGGCGGATAAGGCTTTTTTGCTGCTTGCTGCTTACTGGGCCGTCTGCCGCCCTTTCTTTTCTCCTTTGGCGGCGATGGCCTGCATAAGCTCGTCCGGCACCTGGCTTCCCTTTCCCTTCAATGAGGCATCCACCAAGGAGGAGATGATGGCATCGTAGGTCTCATCCCGTTTCTTCTCGCTCATCCGTTCCACCAGCTCCACCGCGCTCATCAGCTTCGCATCCCCCAGCACCCGCTGATAGTAGCGGTTGACCTGCCTGGCCGTTTTCAGCCGCATCCAGTAAAAGAGCACCGCCGCCAGCTCCATTACCAGCCCGCAGATCAGGGAACAAATCCCCGCAGGGATTCCTTCCGGCTGCAGGACCATCCAGACGACCCCGAAGGCCAGAAAACAGATGCCGCAGAAGCAGGAGACGGCCGCCATCAGCATGACGTCCTTGGCCTGCTTGCGGTTTTGCTCGTAAAATTCCTTGATGTCCTCCACATTGGCAAGCAGCCCAGCAAATACCGACGCCCCCTGCTCTCCCGCCTTTTCCGGCTGCGGCTCCTCGTCAAGGACCCGGTAGGGATACTCCTCCTGCGAGAGGGTGATGGTGTTGTCATAGGTGTCCACCCCCATATAGTCCACATCATCCTGCTCGTTGTGGCGGGTGAGCACCGGCGGATTCATCTGCACGTCGTTAATCCGCCGCCCCTTGCTGTCGGCAGAGGCATGGGTCAGGATTCGGACAAACGCGATGAGGGCGACCACAGCGGCCAGCACCGGCAGGGCAATGGCCAAAACATTAGCGACGGAATCGAACATAGTTAACTTCCCCTATTCAAGCACCCTTTCCAAAAAGGGGGCGAACATTTTTATTTTCTATTCTAGCATATTTTCCGCCTGATTGGAAAGAAAAAGGCGAAATTTTTCGCAGGTTTTCCAATTTTTCATTCGGCCGATTGACCATTGCGGCATTTTGATGAGGAATTGTATCCGTCTTGTATCAAAATCGAAAAAATTCGCAATATTTCTTGCGCTGTAAATGAAAATACGGTATGATAAATATACTTTTTGCATCCCGCGCCGGGAAAAGGCTGGATCGGCTGCGGACAAGCTTGATTTTAAAGATTGAGGTGATTGGTGCTTGGATGGTATCGTTGAGAACCTAATCCAATTTCTAGACCAGTATTTGTCGCGGGAGCTGGTGGTGTTCGTCATCTCCCTGATGCCGATTTTGGAGCTGCGCGGCGGCCTGCTGGCGGCCTATCTCTTGCAGATCCCGTGGCAGACCGCATTTTTGATCTGCTTTCTTGCAAACATCATTCCCGTCCCGTTTATTTTGATCTTCGGACGGAAAATCATCAACTGGATGAAATCCACCAAGCTGTTTCATAAGCTCGGGCACAAGTTTGAGGAGCGGGCGAAGAAAAAGAGCCAATCCAAATCCATGCAGAAGTACAAGATGCTGGGGCTGTTTTTGTTTGTCGCCGTCCCCTTGCCGGGGACCGGCGCCTGGACCGGGTCGCTGGTGGCGGCCATTATGGATATGCGCCTTAAGCATGCGCTGCCGATGGTGGCGGCCGGCGTTTTGGTTGCCGGGTTTATCATGACTCTATTGAGCTACGGCCTGCTTCAGTCCATCGGAATCGGATGAAAAAAGGAAAAAGGACGGCGTTTGAAAACGCCGTCCTTCTTTTTTCGTTGGATTGGGCCAAAACGGTCGTCCGGCCCCTCCTGGGGTTACCCCATCCTATTAGCAGCCGCAACCGCAGCCGTCATTGTAGCCGCCGTAGGTGCTGCCGTTGTTCCCGAAGAACAGCAGGATGATGATCAGGATGATGATCCAAGAGCAGCCGCCGAACCCATAATTGCTGTTACCACAACACATGCGTGTTTCCTCCTTATCCATAGGTGATCATAAGCGCTTGTGACGCATGAATTTGGAAAAAAAGATTTGATGCCGGCGGGGCGGATGGCACCGCCCCGCCCCTATAACCGACGTGCTATGTCTGAGCTAGCAGCCGCAGCCGTTGTTGCAGCCGCAACCGTCGTTACAGCCACAGCCATTGTTGAACGTGCTCCAGCCGTTGCCGCAGCAGAGGAAGAGGATGATCAGAATGATGATCCAAGAGCAGCCGCCACCGAAACCGTTACCATTACCACAACACATACAAATTTCCTCCTTGAGCAGGCTTTGCCTGCATAATGTCGGCGCATCGCGCCGGTGATAAGCCCGTCACGAGGATGGCAAAAAGCGCTTGTCGGCTGCCTTTCGCCGTTCCGTGTCGGCTTTCATCCCATACTATGGCGCGGGCGGGAAGTTGGTTACAAGATTCCCCCGGTTTTTCTTTTTTGCGCCCCGCATCGACGGGTGAGAGCGGCTTTTCCGGGAGGAATCCTTCCTTTTCCCAACCCGTCTTGTATAACCGCGCCCAAAGCGGCATACAATATCCATACCACCAAGTTATGGGTAAGGAGGGCTTTATGTGTCACGTACAAGCTATGGCGGGAGACCCCATTACCAGGCGGACTTTGAACTGGCCGACGACCTGACGCCCGATCCCTTTTCGGAGGAGCCGCTGCCCCATTCGGTTCCCCACGCGAAACGGGCGGGAAGCGGAAACAGAAAGTCAGGAAAAGTCAATAAATTAAGAAATCAAGAGAAAACAGAAGAAAACGCGAGAAAATAATTTGGTAATCTTTAAAATTTGACTTTAACTGACCTTGATTCCTAGTATGAATGGTCTATAATAAAAGACAAAAGCGGAGGGTTCCGCTTGAAAGGTCAGGAAAAGACAAATTGCGCAAAACGGAGGTGATAGCATGCGATTGAGCGACCAGATTGCCAACCAAATTCTTGCCATGCTGGAAGCGGCCCAGGGGGTCGCGGAAATCCAGCGCAATGAGCTGGCCGGCTCCATCGGGTGCGTACCCAGCCAGATCAACTATGTGCTGACCTCCCGGTTTACCCCGGAGCAGGGATATCTGGTGGAAAGCCGCCGGGGCGGCGGCGGGTATATCCGCATTACCCGCGTCAACACCGGCAGAGGACCGGCCATGATGCATGTGGTCAACAGCATCGGCGATTCTTTGGACGCCACCACCGCCAGGATTATCCTGGAAAACCTTACCCACAGCAGGCAGCTGGCCCCAAAAGCCGCCAAGCTGATGGCGGCGGCGGTTTCCGACAACTGCTATCACAGCGTGCCCCCGCAAAACCGGGACGCGGTACGCGCGGCGGTGTTCAAAAGCATGCTGCTGCAGGCGGCGATGCTGGATTAGCGGTGCGGTTTCTTTTGATGTTACCGAATACGACCAATCGATGGGAGTGACGAATATGCTGTGTGAAAAATGCCATAAAAAGGAAGCAACCACCCATATCAAACGGGTGATTAACGGACAAGCGTCCGAAGTGTACTTATGCGCCGACTGCGCGGCAAAGGCCGGGTTTGGTTCGATGCATTCCCCCTTCTCGCTGGGGTTAAACGATCTGCTCGGAAGCGTGTTCGGGGAGGTGCAGCCCCAGGCCATCCAAGCGGGCGGCGACGAGGTGCGCTGTACCGGCTGCGGGGCCACCTTCCAGGACCTGGTATCCACCGGGCGGGCAGGCTGTGCGAAATGCTACGACACCTTCTACGACCAGCTGCTTCCCAGTTTGCAGCGCATCCACGGAAAGACCCGGCACGCGGGCAAGCTTCCCGCTTCCGCCGGTGTGGAGGCCAAGCAGAGGAGACATCTCGACGAGCTGCGAAAGGCCCTTTCGCTGGCCATTGAAAAGCAGGAGTTTGAGAAGGCGGCTTCCCTGCGGGATGAAATCAAGGGGCTCGAGGGCGAGCTGAACCAATAACGCCGACGCGGTGAGAAAAGGTGGAAACAGCGATGACAGATTTGAAGAAATGGTACACCCAGTCGGGTACAGACGGGGACGTGGTTTTGTCCACCCGCATCCGGCTGGCGCGCAACTTTTCCGACATTCCCTTCGTGGGGCGGATGACCGGCGCCCAAAGGGCCCAGGTGGAGGAACGGGTACGGGACGCGGTCTTAAACGGCAATTCCGCACTGGCGGGGCGCTTTCATTACATAGACATGGAGCATTGCCCTCACGTGCAGGCGGTATCGCTGGCGGAACGGCATTTAATCAGCCCTGAATTCTCCCAGGGTGCGGCGGGCACGGCCCTTCTGCTGCTGGAGGACGAATCGGTTTCCATTATGGTCAACGAGGAGGATCATCTTCGCATCCAGGTGATGCGCCCGGGCCTTGACTTAAGCGGAGCCTACGACATGGCCGACAAGATCGACACCCTTCTTGATGAGAAGCTCAATTTCGCCTTCCACGACCGGCTTGGGTATCTGACCCAGTGCCCCACCAACCTGGGCACCGGCATGCGGGCGTCGGTGATGCTCCACCTGCCGGCCCTGCAGGAGCTGGGAAGCATGGGCCAGCTTGCCAGCACCGTGGCCAAGCTGGGGCTGACCATACGGGGCACCTACGGCGAGGGAAGCGACGCGAAGGGCGCCATCTACCAGCTTTCCAACCAGGTAACCCTGGGCATCTCCGAGCAGGCGGCCATCGAGAACCTGCGCTCCATCGCCCAGCAGGTCATCGCCCAGGAGCGAAACGCCCGCAGGCAGATGTGCGCCGAGCTCCGGGTGCAGGACCGCATCTGGCGCTCCTACGGGATTTTGACGACCGCGAGGACCCTGTCGGTCAAGGAATTCACCGGCCTGGTTTCCAACGTCCGCTTGGGCGCGGCCACGGGGCTTTTGGAGGTCTCCATGGATACCATCGGCCGGCTGCTTATCGACGCCATGCCCGGCACCATGCTCAGCCGCAGCGAGCAGGAGCTGGATGCGGAGAAGGCCGATATCGAGCGGGCGAAGCTGGTGCGGGAAGCGCTTAAAGCAAATGGAAAATAAAAATTGATATTTATCCCGACCATAAAGGAGGGTTTTGTGTATGTTTAAATTCAACGGATTTACCGAGAAAGCCAACAAGGTGCTCAATCTGGCGGTGGCTTCTGCCCAGCAGCTGGGCCACACCTACATCGGCAGCGAGCATCTGCTCTTAGGCATTTTGGAGGAGGGCACCGGCGTGGCCGCCTCCGTCCTGGCGGAGAAGGGCATCACCGCCGAACAGGTGGTGGAGCGGCTGCAGGCCGTCATTGGCCAGGGGCAGCCTACCTCCCTTTCTCCCAACGATTTTACCCCCCGCTGCAAGCGGATTCTGGAAATGGCCATCGCCGCCGCCCGGAGTATGGGCCACAATTACGTAGGCACCGAGCACATCCTGATGGCCATCATTCAGGAGGGGGACAGCTATGCGGTGCGGTTTTTGTCCGACCTGGGCGCCGATCCGCAGACCATCTTCAACGACACCGCCCGGGCGGTAGGCGCGGAGCCGCCGGAGCCGGCGACGAGGGCGCCCAGAGGCTCCGCATCCCGCACCAGCGCCGCCAACAAAAACAGCAAGACCCCGACTCTCGACCAGTTCGGCCGGGATCTGACCAAGATCGCCAAGGACGGCGGCATGGATCCCATCATCGGCCGTGCAAAGGAGATCGAGCGGGTCATCCAGATCCTCTCCCGCCGCACCAAAAATAACCCGGTCCTCATCGGCGAGCCGGGCGTGGGCAAGACGGCGGTGGCCGAGGGCCTGGCCCAGAAAATCGCTGCCGGCGAAGTGCCGGAAACCCTGACCGGCAAGCGGGTGGTGGCCCTGGACCTGACCGGCATGGTGGCGGGCACCAAGTACCGGGGCGACTTTGAAGAGCGCATCAAAAACGCCATCGACGAGGTCATCAAGTCGGGCGACGTAATTTTATTCATCGACGAGCTGCACACCCTCATCGGCGCAGGCGCCGCCGAGGGCGCGGTGGATGCGGCCAACATCCTCAAACCCTCTCTGGCAAGGGGCGAGCTGCAGGTCATCGGCGCGACCACCCTGGAGGAATACCGCAAGCACATTGAAAAGGACGCGGCCTTAGAGCGCCGGTTCCAGCCGGTGATGGTGGGCGAGCCTACCCAGGAGGAGGCCGTCCAGATCCTTACCGGCCTGCGGGACAAGTACGAGGCCCATCACAAGGTGAAGATCACCGACGAAGCCATCGAAGCCGCCGTCAAGCTGTCGGTACGCTACATCGCCGACCGGTACCTGCCCGACAAGGCCATCGATTTGATCGACGAGGCGGCCTCCAAGGTGCGCCTGCGCGCCTTTACCGCACCCCCGGATCTCAAGGAGCTGGAAAACAAGCTCAAGGAATTGGGCGAGGAAAAGCAAGCGGCGGTCAACTCCCAGGATTTTGAGCGGGCGGCCCATCTGCGGGACGAGGAAAAGGAGCTCTCCGCCAAGCTGGAAGAGGAAAAGCAGCATTGGAGCGAGCAGAACGCCCACATCGACGGGGAGGTGACCGAGAAGGAAATCGCGGAGATCGTCTCCTCCTGGACCGGCGTGCCGGTGGCCCAGCTGACCGAGGAGGAAAGCAAACGGCTGCTCAACATGGAGCAAATCCTCCATGAACGGATCGTAGGCCAGGACGAGGCGGTTACCTCCATCGCCAGGGCCATCCGCCGGGGACGGGTAGGGCTGAAGGATCCCCGCCGCCCCATCGGCTCCTTCATTTTCCTGGGCCCCACGGGCGTGGGCAAGACCGAGCTGACCAAAGCGCTGGCTCAGGCCATGTTCGGCGATGAGAACAACATGATCCGTCTGGATATGTCCGAGTATATGGAAAAGCATACGGTTTCCCGCTTGGTGGGTTCCCCTCCCGGCTACGTGGGCTACGACGAAGGGGGCCAGCTGACCGAAAAGGTCCGCCGCCGCCCCTACAGCGTGGTCCTGTTCGACGAGATTGAAAAGGCCCATCCGGACGTGTTCAATATGCTTTTACAGATCTTGGAGGACGGCATCCTCACCGACTCCCAGGGGCGGCGGGTGGATTTCAAAAACTGCGTGATTATTATGACCTCCAATGTCGGCGCCCGCAAGATTACCGAAAAACAGCGGTCCCTGGGCTTCTCCGGCGGGGAGGAGGACGCGGCACGCAACGCCGAGCGGATCCGGGAGGATGTGATGGCCGAACTCAAAAAGGCATTTAAGCCGGAATTCCTCAACCGGGTGGACGACATCATCGTTTTTAATCAGCTCACCAACGACGACATCCACGAGATCGCCAAGCGGATGCTGAAAAACCTGGAAGCCCGCGTCAAGGGGATGGATATCTCCATCGAGTTTACCGACACGGCGGTCAACGAGGTATCCAAGGAAGGCTTCGATCCGGTCTACGGCGCCCGTCCGCTCCGCCGGGCCATTGTCAGCCGCATCGAGGACCCGCTTTCCGAACATATCCTGGAGGGCAGGTTTAAAGCGGGAGAAACGGTGGTCTGCGATTACCAAAACGACAAGTTTACCTTTGACACAAAGGCCGGCGCCGCGGTATAATCCGACGGACACGGCAACAAACAGGCGCCCGGCGACGGAATGGTTTCCGTTGCCGGGCGCTTTGGCTTTGGCCCGTCCGGGAAAAACGCGTTTCCCGCCGCGGCATGTCCAGCAGGCGGCAATTCCACACGGCCGGCAGGAAAATCCACAAATATGTATGTATTTTGCTTGAAGGATACGGGAAACTCTGCTATAATCTTAGATATATTGCCAAATTTCAAGCGCCCAAGGCGCATCGGATTGAAGGAGGAACCAAGCATGGCATCGATTGATTGGAAAAAGCTGCAAAACGGCAGCGATATTCGCGGCGTCGCCTTAGAGGGGATCGAAGGCCAGCCGGTCAACCTGACCGAGGAAGCGGTCGAGACCATCGCCAAGGCGTTCGGCGTTTGGCTTTCCAAAAAGACCGGCAAGGAGGCCGGCAGCCTGAAGGTGGCCATTGGACGGGATTCCCGCATCTCCGGCCCTTCCCTCCTGGCGGCGGCGGCCCGGGGCCTGTGCGCGGTGGGCGTGTCGGTGACCGACTGCGGCCTGGCGTCCACCCCGGCGATGTTTATGTCGCTGGTGACTGACGGGTTCTCCTTCGACGGATCCATGATGATTACCGCCAGCCATCTGCCCTTTAACCGCAACGGGATGAAGTTCTTCGTTGAGTCGGGCGGCTTGGAGAAGGGGGACATCGCGGCCATTTTGGAATTGGCCGGGCAAGGCGGGTTCCCGGCGGCGCAAACGGCTGGGAACGTGGAGCGCTGTGATTTTATTTCCGTCTACGCGGCGGGGCTGGTTGAGAAAATCCGGGCGGCTGCCGGAAGCGAGCGGCCGCTGGACGGCTTTCATATCATCGTCGACGCCGGAAACGGCGGGGGCGGGTTCTTTGTGGACAAGGTGCTCGCCCCCCTGGGCGCCGATACGGCCGGCAGCCAGTTTTTAGAGCCGGACGGCACCTTCCCCAACCACATCCCCAATCCCGAGGACGAGGAAGCGATGGAATCGATCCGGGCGGCCGTAATCGCGAATCAGGCGGATCTGGGCATCATTTTCGACACCGACGTGGACCGGGCCGGGGCGGTGGATAAAAACGGCCGGGAGATCAACCGCAACCGCATCATTGCTTTGATCTCCGCTATTTTGCTGCAGGAGCATCCGGGAACCGCCATCGTCACCGACTCCATCACCTCCAGCGGCCTGAAGGCCTTTATCGAAGGGAAGGGCGGTATCCATCACCGGTTTAAGCGGGGGTATAAAAACGTCATCAACGAGGCCGTCCGGCTCAACCGGGAGGGCACCGACTGCCAGGTGGCCATCGAAACCTCCGGCCACGGGGCGCTCAAGGAGAATTATTTCCTGGACGACGGGGCTTACCTGATCGCCAAAATCCTGATCCAGATGGCGCGGCTCAAAAAGGAAGGAAAGACCATCGACGGGCTGATTGCCGACCTGCAGGAGCCGCTGGAAGCGAAGGAGTTGCGGATGAAGATTCTGGCGGAGGACTTTCAGGACTACGGCGGCCGTCTCATCGAAGCGCTGGGGGAATATGCGAAGGGCCAGCCCGGCTGGCAGATCGAGCCCAACAATTACGAGGGCATCCGGGTGAGGTTTGACAAGGGGGAAGGGGACGGCTGGTTCCTGCTGCGCCTGTCCCTGCACGACCCGATCATCCCGCTCAACATCGAATCCAATACGCAGGGCGGGGTCAAGCAGATTGCCGGGAAGCTCTATCCGTTTGTGGCGGCGTATGAGCAGCTCGACAGCGCCTGCCTGAAGGAAGAAGTGCAGGGCTGACCGCAATGGAGCAGAAAACACCGATGGTCAGCGTGGTCGTCCCCATGTACCGCTGTGAGGGAACGCTCGGGCGCTGTGTGGATTCCATCCGCAATCAAACCCAGCCCGATCTGGAGATCCTCCTTGTCAACGACGGCTCTCCCGACAAGGCACCGGAGATCGCCGCGGGTTATGAGAAGAAGGATTCCCGGGTCCGCCTGCTTTCCCAGGAGAACCGGGGGGTCAGCGCCGCGCGCAACGCCGGGATCGACGCGGCGAGGGGCAGGTACCTCCTTTTCGTGGACGCGGACGACCGGCTGTGCAAGGATGCGGTGGAAACCCTGCTCACCGCCGCAAAGGCCGGGGCGCAGGTGATCCATTTTGCTTACATCCGCCAGAAGGGCTCTCTTTCCCAGGTGGTGCCCTCCCCGGTCGCAAGCGAGGGGGTGCTTTCCGCCGGGGAAATACGGGATACCGTGTTCCCCCTGCTTCTCTCCGGCTGGAGCCTCAACGCCTGCTGGAACAATTTTTATGAAACCCGGCTTTTGCAGGAGAAGGGCATCCGTTTTCCGGAGGGGATGGCGCTGGATGAGGATTTTGCATTTGTCTGCGAGGTGTTTGCATCGGCGTCCTCGGCGCAGTTCCTGAAAAAGCCGCTGTACCGCTATCTGCTCAATCCGCAGAGCGCGGTGCGCCGGATGGACGAGCGGCATGTACAGGCGTCCATGGACATTCAGTTCGGTCTGTTCGATAAGCTGTACGACTGGGATGTGGACACGCCGGGCAACCGGCAGCTGGTGTGGGATAAGCTGGTGCATGCGGCCCTGATCCTCCTCGACGGGGTGGCGGTCAATGAGGAAAATCCGGACCGAAAGGCGCTGTTTTATGCGGTGGCATTGGACGGCCGGGTACAGGACGCCCTTTGCCACGCCCAACGGCTGCCCGGCTCGTCCATTTACCGAAAACAGGCAAAATTGTTGCAAAGGGGCCGGATCGGTGCGGCCTATGCGCTGGTGCGGGGCGTGATTGCGGCCAAAGGAATGCGGGATCGGATTTTACAGATGATTGGAAAATAATCCGGCTATTGTTTATAGAATGTTAATAAATCAACCAGGTTTTATGACTTGTTTTGTTTACTTTGTCATGCTATAATGCCATAGTAATCCCACGGGGAGAATGAAAAAACTCTTTCAAGGAGGAAAAAATAACATGAAAAAAATTATCACACTGCTGTGCGTACTCGCCATGGCGACTGCAGTTTTAACCGCATGTAATACAAATACCGCAAGCTCCGGTGCGGACGGTTCCGGGGTACTGAGCAACGCCCCCACCGCTTCGGGCAGCTCGGGTACGGGCGACGGCGCTGGATCCGGGGACGCTAGCTCAGCGGGCACCGGCGACGGCACCGCCTCTGGCGACCAGAACACGGGTAACAGCAGCACCGTTGCGGGTCAGAATGCCAGCGGCAGCGGGAATATTTCCGGCGGCGGCGAGATTGCCGGCGAGGTGGTCGTGGCCCCGGAGGATGCAGGCAAGACCATCATCAACCCGGTCATCGAACGGGTGCTGGCGGTTTCCACCCTCTATGTGGCGGTGGACAACGATTACATCTATTACATCGACCGCAACGATGAGCATATCTACCGTGTCAAGCACGACGGCTCGGGCGAGGAGAAGCTGACCGACGATACGGTAAGCTGGCTGCGCCTGACGGAGAACGGGAAGCTGGATTATGCCACCAACATCGATACCGGCGCAAAATACTATACCATGAATACCGACGGCAGCGGCAAGGTGGACAACAACCGTACTCTGATCGACTATTATGTGGACGACGTCACCGGCCCGGACGGGATGGTGTACTACTTCATGACGGAGTTTGAATCGGGTGCCGCCAAGTCGGGTATCTATAAGAGAAGCGCGGGCTCCGAGGAATCGACGGGGACCCTTGTGTATGAAGGCAATGTCCATTCCTTCTGCATCGTGGATAATTACATTATCGCCTCGGTCAACCGCAGCGAGTGCCAATCCCTCTTCCGCATCAATCTCGACGGCACCAACGAAACGATGATTACCGACTATAACGGCGTTTCCCCGGTGGTCAACGGCGACTATGTATACTTTGTCAACCAGAGTGACGACTATTCCGTTTTCCGCATGAATAAGGCGGCTATTGAGAAGTAAGTCGGTAAAAAAGCAAAGAGAAAGGCCCGCAGCCATTAGCTGCGGGCCTTTTTAATCCTTGCTGGCCTTGAGGGGAAAGGGCCTGGCTCCGCTCCCCCTCGAAGGAAAGTGTTGATGTGAGAGGAGGGATATCCGCCACAGAAGGGGGGAAGAGCCTCCGCCCTCATGGCGGAAAGAGAAAATGCTTTCGGCCGGATTAAGGGAGCGGCCGGTGCAGAACTTGGGAAAAGTAACGGCGGTTCGCCAGACAGGCGGGGGAGTCCGGCTTGCAGGCGGCGGCCTTTTCATTGAAGCGGCTGGCGGTTTCCGATTCGCCCAGCCGGTCGTAGCAGACGCACAGCTGTAGATAGGGGATATAATCGTAGCAGTCGGGCTGGACAAAGCCTCCCGAGGCGTCGTTGCGGCTGCGCCCAGCCGCGACGGTGTACCAGAAGATGGCCTGCCGGTATGATTGGCGGTCGAAAAAGTGCTTGCCGATGTCGCAACATAGCTCGGCCCGAGGCTCGTCGTAGCAGAAGCTGCGCATCAGGGCCTGCAAGGCGGCGTCCGGCTTGCCTAGGGCGTAGTAGCACAGGGCCAGCTGCTTACACCCCTCAATTTGGTTTTCCACCCAGCCCCGGCCCTCGTCGAGAAACTGTGTCAGCCGGTCCGCCGCTTCCTGATACCGCTGGTGATAGAGAAGCTCCCGGGCGAAGTAGAACTGCTGGCGGGGATCCAGATCGACCCCGGACGCCGCCTGCTTTTCAAAGATGTGCAGATTGCGGTCGGGATCGCTGGGCCTTGTTTTTTGGTGGGTAACGGCGATATCGGAATAGAGCAGGCTGCCGCTGGGAGGGATGACCTCGTGAACCGCGCCCACCCACCGGTATCCGGCCCGGTTGCGCAGCAGCCTTTCCCGGTAATAGGAGAAGGTGGGCTTTCCCGTCTCGTCAAATTCGGTGTGGTATTTCATCATAACCACATCGACCGAGGGAGACAGTGTTTCTTTAAGCCGGAGGAGAGCCTCCCGGTCGGCAGGCAGGAGCACGTCGTCGGCATCCAGCCACATGCAGTAGTCCATGGACGCCTTGGAAAAGGAAAAATTGCGTGCGGCGGAAAAGTCGTCGATCCAGGCGAAATCGTAAATCTTGTCGGTAAAAGAGCGGGCGATTTCCTTGGTGCGGTCGGTGGAACCCGTATCCACCAGGATGATCTCCTCCACAGCCGGCTTCGCGCTTTCCAGACAGCGGGCAAGCACGTCCTCTTCGTTTTTTACAATCATGCATAGGCTGATGGTAATCATCGGCAGGCCTCCCTTTCGGCGCGGGGATATACACGCCGCGCAGCATGGCAATGGCGATTCTTTTCCCTTCAGACTATGCAAAATACGCCGCGCTTGTGCGAAAAAGCAGAGAACGGCGAAAAAAACGGAGCGGTTTGAAAAGAACCGCTCCGCCGGGGAATGTAAGCTTAAAAAGTCCGCTCCGCCGATTCCGGTACCGGCGGTGCCGCGGCCGCCTTTCCAGCTTGCTCGAGCTCGATGCGCCGGCCCAGCTTTTTCATCTCCGGTACCACGAACAGGAATACAATGACCGCCGAACCGATGTCCGCCGCCGGTCCGGCGTACAAAATGCCGTCCAACCCAAAGAACACAGGGAGAAGGAGCAAAAGGGGAATCAGCAGCAGAAGCTGGCGCAGCATGGATAGCACCGAGGCCTTGAACGGCTGCCCGGTAGCCTGAAAGTAATTGGTGGAAACAATCTGAAACCCCGCGCAGAAGATACCGCCCAGGTATACCCGCATACAGCGCACGGCGAACTCATTGAAGGTATCGCCGCCTCCGCCGAACAGCTGCAAAATGAGATTGGGACAGGTCTGGCAAAAGACCCAGCCGGCTAAAATCGCAATGGTGGCGGATACGACGGCCAGCAGGTAGGTCTTGCGGATGCGAAGGTTGTGCTGAGCGCCGTAATTAAAGCCGAGGATGGGCTGCGAGCCGATGCCGATTCCGATACATACCGAGCCGAGGATCATGGCGATCTTCATGACAATCCCCATGGCGCTCAAAGCAACCTCTCCGCCTACCGGGCTGAGGTTGCCGTAATAAACTAAGGAATTGTTCATCACCACCTGCATGATGCAGGCCACCACCTGCGTGATGCCGGAGGAGGCGCCCAAGGTCAAGGTTTTTCCCACCACGCGGCCCACCGGCTTCATGGCTCTGCGGTCAAAGCGCATGTGTCCCCGCTTCCAGAAATAGACAAGGAGGATGACGGCGGAAAGAAGCTGAGAGGTGATGGTGGCCAAAGCCGCGCCCTTGACCCCCCAGCCCAGGGTAAAGATATAGATGGGATCGAGGACCGTGTTGAGGACCGCGCCGATGAGGATACCGTACATGGAAAGCCGAGGGCTGCCGTCGGTGCGGGCCATGTTGGACAGCGAGACGCTCAGGATACTGAAAGGGACGCCCAGCAGGATGATGGAGGTGTAGTCCTTGGCATAAGGCATCACCGCGTCGGTGGCGCCGAAAACAGAGAGAATCGGCTCGAGAAAGAGAAGCCCCAAAACGGTAATGACCACGCCCACCGCCACCGATAGGGTCAGAAGATTGTTGAGGGTCAGTTTTGCCTCTTTTCCCTGCTTTTCCCCCAGCTTGATGGCGGCATAGGCGCTGCCTCCCGACCCGATGAGGGTGGCGAAGGCCATGACGATGGTCATGACCGGAAAGGCCACCGTGGTGGCCGCGTTGCCCAGATACCCAACCCCCTGCCCGATGAAGATCTGGTCGACGATGTTGTAGATGGAGTTGACCAGGCAGGAGATGATGGATGGCACCGAAAAGGAAAGCAGCAGCTTCCCAACCGGCCGGTACCCCAAGGGATTGCCGGTTTGTTCGACAGCGGTATGGCTCATACGCGCACCTCCTGATTGATGACATGCCGATAGGCGTTTTCCGCCATCTTCCCCAGCAGACGCTGGGCCTCGTCGGCTTCCTCGCGGGACATCCCGGCGGTCAGAATTTGGTTCCAGCGCATCCGGGTTTCATAGAGGCTTTGAATGATCGGTTCGGCCGCCGGGGTGGTATACAGATGCCGAATGCGCCGGTCTGAGGGGTCTATCTCCGTTCGGATATAGGACAGCTCCTCGAGCTTCTGGATCGCGCGGGTCACCGTCCCCTTGTCGTAATACCCGGTTTGTGCCAGGTCATACATGCTGATCCCTTCGTTCTCATGGATGCGCAGCAGGAAAAACTGCTGGCCGCAGCCGATTTGATACCGCGCCAGCTCCCGGTCGTAATACCGGTTGCCCAGCCGGTAGATGATGGATGTGAATTTCGTAAAAAAATAAGTAGGTAAGGACATAGGCAGGCTTCCTCCCAACGATTGCAGAATCAACAATAAAAAGTATACTGCAAGATAATTGAGCTGTCAACTATTGTGAAAAAAGAAACAGCCCGACGGAAAGCCTCTCTTTCCATCGGGCCGGCCTATTGTTATTTCACTTCTTCCAGCATCTGCAAAATGGCGTTCTTGGGACGCACGCCCACGCTGGAGGTCACCATTTCCCCGTTTTTGAGCACCACCAAGGTGGGAATGCTCATAACCCCGAACCGGTCGGCCAGCTCCGGCTGCTCGTCGATATTGACCTTGCAAACCTTTAGATTCGGATGATCCTCTTCCGCGATCTCGTCCACCGTTGGAGAGAGCATCTGGCAGGGAACGCACCAGGACGCCCAAAAATCGATAAGTACCGTTTCCTTGGCGTTTTCCGCCTCTTTCTCAAAGTTTTCCTTTGTCAATTCCAATACCGTCATAACAAAAAACCTCCTGTACGTTGTCTTTTTATCCTTTCGCTTTTTCAATAGGCGCTGTCTATTCAGAGAGGCCGCCCGGCCGCTCGGGGAGGCGGGGAGCCGCCCCCTGCCCCGCGTTTCCCCTTGTGGGGAAAGGCACGGGCCCTTCCTTCGGCGTCTTGTCCCGGTTGGACGGGGGAGAGCTGCCGCAGTCCGGCCATCCTTTCCCTTGGCCCCCTCCCAGGATCCGTCGGTAAACGGCGCCGATGGTAATCCCTTGCAGATACTCCCGGCACCGGGCGTCCATCTGGGCGAAAAGCTCGTCCATGACCGCACCCATCCCCGAAGCGATCAGGCAGTCCATATCCGTGCCGCCGCTGTGCCAGGTGGAGCAGATATAGGAAAGGCCCAGCGCCTCGCCCACCTGCCGAAGCGTTACCCCGTCCGGGGGATGGGGGAACTGATAGCCGCCGTCCACCCCCTCCTTGGTATGCACCAGCCCCGCCCGCTTCAGCTTGGCCATCACCCGCCGCACCCGGGCAGGGTGGGTGCAGATGTTTTTCGCCAGCGTTTCGCTGGATAGGCTGGCCTGTTTATGGCTGAGAAATACAAGCGCGTGGACCGCCACGCAGAATTCGCTGTTCAACCCTTATTCCTCCCCGGTGGTTGTTTCGTAGGGCCAGTCGAGGATCCCGCCCAAATCGTAGACGCTGCGGTAGCCGAGGGCCGCCAGCTTCTGCGCCGCCGCCTTGCTGCGCACGCCGGAGCGGCAGTAGACCAAGAGGACCGCCCCTTGGTCGGGCAGCTGCGCCGGCGGCCGGCTGCCGATCTCCTCGCCCGGCAGGAGAAGGGCCCCCGGGATATGCCCTTGCTCGTATTCCTCCCGCCTGCGCACGTCCACCACCGTTACCCCTCCCTCGTCTATCCATTGCTTGGCCTGCTGCGGGGTAATCCGGTGATAAGCCTGCGCTGGGGACGAGAGGGCCGGGGAAGAGGGCGGCTGTGGCGTGCAGGAGGTGAAAAGGAGCAGTGCAGAGGAAAGGAGGATGCACAAACGTGCCCAGCCCATGGCAACCACCTCAAACTGTAATAAAATTAGACTCAGTTTCTATCTGTTATTATATTGATTACAGATCGCGCTGTCAAGAGGAAAAAAGGAAAGGTTTGGCGCATGGAGGAAAGGGGAGGAAAAGCTTTGCGAAAGAGGGGCGTATGTATTATAATGGAGCAAAGCCGAAACCGGACGGCATTGCGACCGTCAGCCGGTCCGGAATCCCCATCGGCTTGTCTGAACAGAAACGGAGGATCCACCTATGGGCATCATCAAAGCTGCAATCAACGCCGTGGGCGGCGGCCTGGCCGACCAGTGGCTGGAGGTTCTCGAACCGGATCAAATGGACGATTCCACCGTCTTTACCCGCGGGGTGACGGTACGCAGAAACGACAGAAGGGGCCAAAACCGCAAGGGGACGGCGGATACCGTTTCCAACGGTTCCATTGTCCATGTCTACCCCAACCAGTTCATGCTGCTGGTGGACGGGGGCAAGGTGGTGGATTTCACCGCCGAGGAGGGCTATTACCAGGTGGATAATTCCTCCATGCCTTCCCTGTTCAGCGGCTCCTTCGGGGACGCGCTGCGGGATTCCTTCGACCGCATCCGCTTCGGCGGCGTCAACCCCACTTCCCAGAAGGTCTATTATATCAATCTCCAGGAGATCAAGGGCATCCGCTTCGGCACCCGGTCCCCCATCAATTATTTCGATACCTTTTACAACGCCGAGCTTTTCCTGCGTGCCCACGGCACCTATTCCATCAAGGTTACCGACCCGCTGCGCTTTTACGCCGAGGCCATCCCCCGCAGCCGGGACCGGGTGCAGATCGACGACATCAACGAGCAGTACCTGTCCGAGTTTTTGGAGGCGCTCCAGTCGGCCATCAACCAGATGTCGGTGGACGGGGTGCGGATCTCCTTCGTCCCCTCCAAAGGCCGGGAGCTGAGCAAATATATGTCCGCCATCCTTGACGAGGATTGGAACCGCATGCGGGGGATGGAGATCCAGTCGGTGGGCATCGCCAGCATTTCCTATGACGAGGAATCCCAGAAGCTCATCAACATGCGAAACCAAGGCGCTATGCTGGGGGATCCCACGGTGCGGGAGGGCTACGTCCAGGGGGCGGTGGCCCGGGGCCTGGAAGCGGCCGGGTCCAACTCAAACGGCAGCATGGCCGGTTTTATGGGGATGGGAATGGGCATGCAGGGGGCGGGCGGCTTTATGGGCGCGGCCTCCCAGGCGAACCTGCAGCAGATGCAGGCCCAGCAGGCCGCGACGCCGCAGCCGGACCCGGCGGAGGTTGGATGGGCCTGCTCATGCGGCGCGCGCAACACCGGCAAGTTCTGCTCCGAGTGCGGCAAGCCCCGTCCGGCAAGCGGGGAATGGACCTGCTCGTGCGGCGCGAAAAATACCGGGAAATTCTGTTCGGAATGCGGCAAGCCCCGCCCATCCGGCGTCAAATTCCGCTGCGACAAGTGCGGCTACCAGCCGGACGAAACCAAGCCTCTCCCGAAGTTCTGCCCGGAATGCGGCGACCCCTTCGGCGAGGAGGACCGGGCGTAATTTGGAAAGAAGAATCCGGAAAGAGGAGGGTGATTTATGCCGTCGGTAACCTATAAATGCCCCAATTGCGACGCGCCCCTGGTTTTCGATGCGGGGACCCAGGGCTTTTACTGCGATTTCTGCAAGAGCGCCTTTACCAAGGAGGAGCTTGACAGCAAGGCGGGGACCGAGACCCAGTCCCAGACCGCGTCCGCACAAGGGGAAGAGGGCCATGCGGCCTGCTATTCCTGCCCCAGCTGCGGCGCGCAGATCCTCGCCGAGGAAACCACCGCCGCCACCACCTGCTATTATTGCCACAACCCGGTCATTTTGTCGGGAAGGCTGGAGGGGGAGATGGAGCCCGAGCTGGTGATCCCCTTCCAGGTGAAGAAGGAAGAGGCCGAGAAGGCGTTTGCCCAGTGGGTGAAGAAAAAGTGGTTTGTTCCCGCCCCATTTAAGCAGGAGAGCGAGGTGCAGGCGCTGACCGGCGTTTATTTCCCCTTTTGGCTGGCCGACTGCAAGGTGGAAGGCGGGCTGGAGGCCAGCGCCACCCGGGTGAACAGCTGGCGGTCGGGGGACTATATTTATACCAAAACGGAATACTATTCCGTCCGCCGCGCCGGCTCGGTCTTTTTCGACAATTTGGTGCGCAACGCCTTGAAAAAGTCCAACCGTCAGCTGATCGAAGGGGTCCAGCCCTTTGAGACCCAAAAGACCCAGGTGTTTTCCCTGCCCTACCTTTCCGGGTTCCAGGCGGAGGCGAGGGATATCGACGCGAAGGAATACGCCGGGGAGATTGCCGCCCAGGCAAACGAATATGCGCAAAGGATGATGCGGGATACCATCGATTCCTACACCACCGTCCAAATCACCGGCAACTCGCTGCACCTGGCCGAATCGCATTTCCGCTATGCCCTTTTCCCGGTGTGGACCCTGACCTATCGGGGCCCGAAGGGGACGGTGTACTATTACGCCCTCAATGGGCAGACCGGAAAGGTGTTTGGAAGGCTTCCGCTGTCCTACCCAAGGCTGGGTATCCTGCTGGCCGCCGTCGCGGTGCCGCTGTTCCTGCTTGCGCTGCTAGGAGGGTTTTTGCTATGACCAAACGGATTTGCGGCCTTTCCCTTCTTTTGGTGTTCCTGCTTGCGCTGCTGCCCGGCGTCCTTGCGGCGGGGGCGGATACCCAACAGCGGGTCTTTGACTTTGCCGCGCTTCTCACCGAATCGGAGGCGGCCGCCCTGGAGGAGGAGATCGCGGCGCTGTCCGGGGAACTTGGGGTTGACCTGGCGGTGGCGACGACCGACGACAACCCCCAGTCGGCTCAGGAGTATGCGGACGATTTTTATGACGCGCACGGCTTCGGCGTAGGGGGAGACGGGACCGGCGCTCTGCTGCTGATCGATATGGAGAACCGGGAGTATTATATTTCCACCAAAGGCCAGATGATTTCCCGCCTTACCGACAGCCGCATAGACAACATCCTCGACGAGATGGAGCCGGATATGAAGGCCGGGGACTATTCCCAGGCCATCGCCATCTTTCTCGACCAGGTGCGCGGCTATGTGGCCAACGATCCGCCCGCCCTTCCCCAGGCGGGGGAATTCGACCGGGTCTTTGACGGCGCGGGAATCTTCTCCGACGGGCAGCCGGCGGTGCTGCAGTCGCGTATAGACGCCCTCTGCGCGCAAAAGGGCATCGACTTGGCGGTTGTGACCGCCGATTATGTCGGGGAGATGACCGCCCGGGAGTATGCGCAGCAGTTCTATCAGGCCCAGGGGATGGGGAAGGACGGGGCGCTTCTGCTCCTCGACATGGATCACCGGGATGTATACATCGCGACCTTTGGACAGATGGCGTCCATCCTCAGCGGTTCCGCGCTGGACGAGACGGTGGCCGCGGTGATTGCCGACGCAGAGGCGGGCGGCTATTACCAGGCCGCCCTCACCTTCCTTTCTAAGACCGAGCCGCTTGTGGAGAAGGCGCAGCTGCGCGCAGAGCGTACCAGCCCCGGCCGTATCCTGCTGTATGCGGGCGGTTCCGTTCTGGTGGGGCTGCTCGTCTGCCTGCTTGTCATGGCGCGGTACCGGTCGAGAGGGAAAGGCTATACCTATCCTTTCCGGGAAAACGGCAAGCTGGAGCTTACCTGCCGGGAGGACCGGTTCCTCTCGGAAAGGATCGACCGGCGGTATTCGCCCCCGCCGCCCCCGCCTTCCTCCGGCGGGGGCCACGGCGGAGGCGGCGGCAGCTTCGGCGGCGGTAGCTCGACCCATACCTCCCACAGCGGCAGCACCCACGGCGGCGGGGGCCGCGGCTTTTAAGAAAAGAGCGAAAGAGGGCGGGGAACCGATACAGGTTCCCCGCCCTCTTTGTACGCCCGGCGGATTGCGTATCCGTTTGCGGCGGCCTGTTTGCCGCCGAGTCAGCCGTTTAAGCAACCGGCAAGCAGGTCCATCGCCCTTTCTACCAGAGCCCGCGGGCAGGCTAAATTGATCCGGACAAAGCCCTCCCCGTTGCCCACGAATTCGTCCCCGAACTCGATAAACAGCCCGGCTTTGGAAATGCGTTCCTTGAGCTGCCGGTCGGTCATGCCGAAGGCCCGCAGGTCGATCCAGGCAAGGTAGGTCCCCTGCGCCACGGAAAACCCGGCCTTGGGTAAATCCCGCTTAAGCCGGCGCTTGACCAGTGCGAAGTTGCCGTCTACATAGCGGTTCATCTCCTCTAACCATCCGTCGCACTGGGTATAGGCGGCCTTGCAGGCGGCGATGGAAAGGGGGTTGGGGAAGCCGCAGGCCTGCATATTCCGCCATTCCCGGGCAAGCGCCTTGTCCGCCACCACTAGGTTTGCCAGCTGGTTGCCAGCCAGGTTGAAGGTTTTGCTGGGAGAGGTGCAGGTAATCAGGCGCGGCTGCTGGGGATAGAGCTTCGCCAAAGGGATGTGGGTCTGCCCGGCCCGCAGGATATCGGCGTGAATTTCGTCACAGACCACGAAAACCCCGTTTTCCCAGCACAGCTCGCCCACCTGCCGCAGCTCCTCCTCCCGCCAGACCCGGCCGGTGGGATTGTGCGGGCTGCAAAAGAAGAGGAGGGTAGTGCGCGGATCCTTTGCCTTGCGCTCCAGATCCGCAAAGTCGATGGAATAAGCGCCGTCCCGGTAGAGAAGGGGGGAATAGACCGGGGTGCGCCCGTACCGGCGGATGGAGTCGTCAAAGGGATGGTAGGCGGGGGTGTGCAGAAGGATGCCGTCCCCCGGCTTTGTCAGCCGTTCCACCGCCGTATGCATGGCGGATACCACCCCGCAGCTGAAAACAATGGTCTGTGCCTCCACCTCCCAGCCGTGCCGCCGCCGAAACCAGGCGGTTACCGTTTCAAAATACGCCGGGTCGAGCAGCATGCTGTATCCTAAGATCCGCCGGTCCAGCCGCGCCTTCATAGCGTCGAGCACCGGCTGGGGGCAGGCGAAATCCATATCCGCCACCCACATGGGCAGCGCGTCCTTCGGAAGATAAGGGTTTAAAACCGGGCCCCCGTCGTATTTGAGGCTGTCGGTTCCCCGGCGGTCGATGATCTCGTCAAAGTTCGTCATACCGTTCGATTCCTTTCCATCCATGGCCCCAGCAACCAGCGGCCTAGTCCCACCAAAAATACCATACCGTCGATTTTGTCAGGGAATCGGCCAGCGTCCCCACGCTTTCGTCCTCCCCGCATTGCTCCACCCGGTCCGGGCAGAAGGCGTACTGCTCGAGCGCCAGTTCCATCGCCGTATCCTCCGCTGCCGGTCTGGACAGAAGGAATTCCAGCTCGTCGTGACTCATCCCGGCGGGGACGGCGCCGTAGCGCTCCTGCCAGTGCTTGGCTGCCGCCATCAAAGAAAGGGTGTCGGGGCAGTCGTTGAAGTTTCCCATGGGCAGCCAAGCAAACACCCGCCAGGGCTGGTCGGTAGGGATCTTGGCCAAGATGACCTCGTCGGTGAAGCCGGTGTCGTAGTTCCAATAGCTGCTAAGGCGGTCGTTGGGTTCGCCGCCTGCGCAGGTTCCTAGGATCTCCTCCCAGGCGAAACCGTCCTCCCCGGCTTCCTGCCGGCGCAGGGCTGTCCATTCCTCAAAGAGGGCCTTCCCGTCGGGCAAGGGCTGTTTAAGCAGCCCGGCCCGGTAGGCCCGCACGGCGGGGAGGGTAAAGTCGGGCTCGTTCTCCTCGTCCGCATTCATCACAAAGCATTCCAGCAGCGTCTCGTCCACCCTGACGAGAACCGGGGTATAGCCCTCCCGCAGCCCTTCCCGCCTCGCCTGTTCATAAGCGGCGATCAATGGGTCGTCGTCCTCCATCGGGCCGAACACCCGACAGGGGCAATCCAAGTAGCGAATCATTTCTTTTGCCAGAGCGCTGGGCTCGTAATCCTGCATCGTCATCCCGTCCTTTCCTATCGCAACAACCGCAGTAGGGCGTTTCTTTTCGTACTATAGCATGTTCCGCGGGACTGCGCAATGCCCGGGCGCAAAAGAACAAACCCGGCCTGTAAGCACAGGCCGGGTTTGTTCGCAAAGGTAGGCTTATAGGGTTTCTTTTCCGTCTGCGGCATTAAAGACGAATTCCCGATAGGCGGTACGGATCTGGCTGCGCTCCTTGCGGCTGAGCAGGACCGATACCCCGTTTTTGAGCACACAGGAGTCGGTGGTCATCCGTTGGACATAATGCAGATTGACCACCAGCCCCCGCTGGATTTTTAGGAAAGAATCGTTGAGCTGCTCGGCCAGCTTGCTGGTATTGACGGTGGTGTGCAGCACGCCGCGGGGGGTGTGGATGTCGGTGCCGCTGTTGCGGCTCTCCAGGTACTGGATGGAGGACAGCTCCAGATCCACCGCATCGCGGCCCACCCGTACCCGGATGGAAGGGCGCGGCAGCTCCAGCTTTTTGTACCGGTCGAACACCGCCGCCACCTGTTCCTCGGTGACCGGCTTGACTAGGTAGTGCAGCGCGTCGAGCTCAAACGCGTCAACGGCAAAGTCCCGGCTGCTGGTAACGAATACCACCTGCGTTGCCGGTGCCGCTTCCTTGAGCCGCTGCGCCGTCTGTACTCCGGACATGCCGGGCATATAAACGTCCAAAAACGCCATGGTAAATTTGCTGTCGGTCTGCTCAAGATAGCGCAAAAGATCCCCGCCCTGATGGAAGAAGGTACAGGCCGTTTCGATTCCCCGCTTTTGCGAAACCGTTTCGATGTGCCGCCGCAGCAGGTCCAGCTCCTGTGGTATATCCTCACAAATTGCAATGTTCATTCGCCGCTCCAAATCCTTATAAATGAATTCCATCTTCATTATATCATAAACAAGATGGATAAGCCTACTTAAAAATGTTTCCTACCGGGGCATGGCGGGGAAGGGACGGCCGAGGCTCGAAGCCGTCTGCTTACCGCCAGATTCGGCGGCGGGCAAGCAGGCTAAGCCACCTGCCTGCCGCAAGGGCCATCGTTCCGATAGCCAAAAGGACCGGCCCGCAGGAAGCGGCGGTTGCCGGGTTTTTCGGCGGTTCGCAAGGGCCCTCGCCGGGTTTTGACGGGACTTGGCTGCGGTGTCTGCCGCCGCCTTCTGCGGTTAGGCGGAAGGGTATGCCTTTCGGATGGTGAGGATATTCTTGCCTTCCTGGTAGGTATAGTCGATTTCGTCCATCAGGTTTTTCGCAAGGAAGATCCCAAGTCCGCCCGGATCCCGCTCAAATGTAGATAGGGTTATGTCCGGGTCTTCCTTTTGCAGAGGGTTATAAGGAATCCCATTGTCCAAAAAGGTAATGGAAATCCGGGGCGGATGATCCTCCACCTCACATAGGATGGTTGCATCCCCTGTATCCGGATGATAGGCATACTGTGCGATATTGACGTAAATTTCCTCCACCGCCAGGTCGATTTGGGATATCAGCTTCGGGGAGCAGGTCACCCGGTTGAGATGCTGATGGATAAAGCGGGTAACCTGTTCAAGGTTTTCCAGTGCCGCCTCCACCGTGAGCATTGCCATGAAGTTCCACCGTCCGTTCTTTGAAGTCCCGCTCCAAGCGGGATAGCTGTTTTATGATACGAAAGAAGAGAAAATAACTCCCAATCATCGGATTATCTTTTCCATCCACGCAGGGAAATAGGAAGGGTAAACGGCACGTTTCCCGTGCAAACGGTAGCTTTTATAAAGTGGAATTTTAGTATAATAAAATAAATACAGGGAAAAGGCCGTTTTTGTCAATTCCAGGCAATAGGAAAGGGGCGACACCCGTATGGATAGGCCGCTGGTCACGCTGGAGGAAATCTATGAGGAATTCTTTCCAAAAATCTATAATTACTTTTTCTACCGGCTGTTACATAAGGAAGAAACGGAAGATCTGGTCAGTCAGGTGTTTGTAAAAATCGCAGAGCACTTAGATCGGTATGATCCGCATAAGGCGCGGCTTTCCACTTGGATTTACCGCATCGCGGAAAACACGCTGACCGATTACTTTCGCACAAGAAAGGCTCCCTTGTCCTACGACCATGAAGAAAACGGTCTGGAATCCAAATTGACCGTCGAGTTTGAGGAGCAGTATGAAAAGATTGCGTCCCCCAAACGAAGGGCGGTGTTCTCCGCGCTGGCGCAGATGGGGGAACGGGACCGAACCATTGTCTACTACGCCTACTTCCGGGGGATGAGCTACCGGGAGATCGCCAAAAAGATGCAGATGGGGGAAAGCACGCTTGCCTCGGCGCTGATGCGCGCCAAACAAAAGCTCAAAACCCATCTGGAACAAAGCGGCGACCTTTCCATGCTGCGGGAGAGGTGAGAAAATACAAAGCGCCGCCGTCCCTTAACCGTTGTTTTTTGTGAGTCCGGACGTTGGTCAGGATGCAGGAAACCGGAGGGGATTTCCCTTACTATAAACTCAAGTGGATTGTGAGGCCAGTCTTATGAATCGGAAATTGTTCCGCGAATCGTGCATTCAGCGGGTATCCTCACCCGACCAGCTCAATGATTACATCCGGGTATCCACTCCCAGCGTTTGGATCGTGTTGGCGGCGGCGTTTGTGCTGCTGGCGGCAATTTTGTTCTGGGGAGTGACCGGAAGCCTGCCCACCAAGGTGGAGGCTGTCGGTGTTGCCCGGGAGGGAGGGCTTATCTGCTATCTGTCCCAGGAGGACGCGGCCAAGGTAAAGCCCGGAATGGCCGTGCAGGTGGGCAGCGGGGATACCGGAACGGTCGCCGTGGTGGGGAAAAATCCACTTTCCCAGGAGGAGGTCGCAAAATCCCTCACCGGGGATTATACCGCCCACGCCATGGGGCTGTCAGAATGGAACATCGCGGTGACCATTCGTACCGACCAGGAACTTTTGTCCGACCAGAGCCTTTACCAGGTAACGGTGGTGACCGAATCGATCCATCCCATCGATTTCCTTTTGGATGGACAGGGGGCACAGTCATGAGCCGAAAGAAAAAGGTACCGGTCATCATGCAGATGGAGGCCCTGGAATGCGGCGCGGCCTGCCTGGCCATGGTGCTGGCCTCCTACGGAAAGTGGGTCCCATTGGAACAGGTGCGGGCCGATTGTGGGGTGTCCCGAGACGGCTCGAGCGCCAAAAATGTAGTCCGGGCCGCCCGCAGCTACGGTTTACAGGCCCAGGGCTACCGCTATGAAACCCAGGCGCTCAAGAAAAACGCCGTCCTCCCCTGCATCCTTCATTGGAATTTCAATCACTTTGTGGTCCTACGCGGCTTTACGAAAAGGAAAGCCCTGCTCAACGATCCCGCCCGCGGTGCCGTCTCGGTGCCCATGGAGGAATTCGACCGTTCCTTTACCGGAATCTGTATGCAGTTTTCCCCCGCTGAAGGCTTTGTGCCGGACGGAAAACGGCACAGCGTTCTGGCCTTTGCCCGTTCCCGGCTGAAGGGGACGCTGCTTCCCTTTTTGTTCGTGGTTCTCACCGGCCTGATTACCTCCTTGATCGGCATTATTAACCCAGTATTCTCCCGGGTCTTTATCGATCGGATACTCACCGCGGAAAATCCCGAATGGCTTTCTCCCATGCTCATCGGCATGTCGGCGTTGGCGTTGGTGCAGATCGCGGTGGTGTTGGTACAGACGGTCTATATGCTGAAAATGGAGGGAAAGCTGGCCGTTGTGGCCAACGCTTCCTTCCTATGGCATGTGCTGCGCCTGCCGATGGAGTTTTTCTCCCAGCGGATGGCCGGCGACATCGCCATGCGTCAGCAATCCAATGAGGGGATTGCCTCCTCGCTGATCAAGCAGCTGGGTCCGGTACTCCTCCATTTCGCCATGCTCCTCTTTTATCTGCTGGTTATGCTGCGCTATAGTCCCCTGTTGACTGGCGTTGGCCTTTTGAGCGTGGTGGTAAATATGGTGGTGGCCCAGATCATTTCCAAAAAACGCATCAACGTT
Source organism: uncultured Clostridia bacterium (assembly GCA_904420015.1). Lineage (GTDB taxonomy): Bacteria > Bacillota > Clostridia > Oscillospirales > Acutalibacteraceae > Solibaculum_A. The sequence goes on along the minus strand of CAJFTS010000024.1, from coordinate 13,318 downwards.
ACCCGTGTGCAGATGCGCGACGAGGGAATGCTGGCAGGCGCCACCGCAGCCGGAATTGAAATGATCGAAAGCATCAAGGCCAGCGGTGCGGAAAACGGCTTTTTTGAGCGCTGGGCCGGCTATCAGGCGTCGGTCAACAGCTCCACGGTTAAGTTTCTAAAGCTCAACCAGTATCTGGGTATGATCCCCGGCTTGGCGCAGCAGGCGGCAAATCTGGTGGTGTTGGTTTTGGGCGCGATGCTGGTGATGGAGGAGCAGTTTACCGTGGGCGCCCTATTGGCGTTTCAGGGCTTTATGAGTTCCTTTTTATCCCCCTTCCAATCCATTTTGAGCGTGGGTCAAAACCTACAGGAAATGCGCACCTCTATGGAACGCATTGAGGATGTCATGCATTATCCTACCGACGTGGAGTATAACCGTGAGGGGCAGCCGGAACAGGAGGGCGGGTATGAAAAGCTGACGGGCCGGCTGGAAATGAAAGGCGTCACCTTCGGCTATTCCAAGCTGTCCGAGCCCCTGCTTTCGGATTTTCACCTAACCCTGATGCCGGGCTCGAGCGTGGCCTTTGTCGGGGCCAGCGGCTGCGGCAAATCCACCCTGGCAAAGCTCATCTCCGGTCTTTACCAGCCCTGGAGCGGGGAGATCCTGTTCGACGGCAAGCCTCGCAGTGCCATTCCCAGGGAGGTGCTGACCGGATCCCTGGCGGTGGTGGATCAGGATATTATTTTGTTTGAAAACTCCGTCAGCGACAACATAAAGATGTGGGACGGCTCCATCGAGGACTTTGAGATGATTTTGGCAGCCCGGGATGCGCATATTCATGAGACCATCATGACCCGAGAGGGTGGGTACGAATATAAGATTCTCGAGGGCGGCAAGGATTTCTCCGGCGGGCAGCGCCAGCGGCTGGAAATTGCCCGGGTGCTGGCGCAGGACCCCACCCTGCTGATCTTGGACGAGGCGACCTCCGCCCTAGATGCCAAGACCGAATATGAGGTCGTGAAGTCCATTAAGGAACGGGGCATTACCTTGATCATCGTCGCCCACCGCCTTTCCACCATCCGCGACTGCGATGAGATCATCGTGCTAGACCAAGGAAAGGTGGCCGAGCGGGGAACCCACACGCAGCTGTATGAGCGAGGCGGGCTCTATACCCGGCTGGTAGCCAGTGAATAGGGGGGACGGCAATGGGCTGGTTTGACGAACAGATCAAAACCCGCAAGCAAAACGATGAGACTTGCATGGAGGACGCCTTTGCACAGCTTTCCTCCGTCATTATGGGCAAACGGGCAGCCAACCATATCAAGAGCGACCGGGAGAAGGCGAAGGACGCCATTGGGGAGATCCTGAAATTTTATCATGTCAAGCAGCGGGAGCTGCCTGAGACGTTAAACGGCATCAACGAGCAGCTGGAATATCTGCTGCATCCGTCGGGCATCATGCGCCGCAGCGTCAAGCTGACGGCCGGCTGGTACAAGGACAGCACCGGCCCGCTACTGGGCTTTTTAAAGGACGGTTCTCCGGTGGCGCTGCTTCCCCGCAGGCTTTCCGGGTACCAATATCGGGACTGGGAGACGGGAAAGACGGTTCGGCTGACCGCCAAGACCGCACAGGCCCTGCGGGAGGATGCCGTCTGCTTTTATAAGCCGTTGCCCCTTAAGCCGCTTAAAACCATCGATCTGCTCAAATACATCCTTTTGACCCTCTCCCTTTCCGATTTCATGATGATCCTTTCAGCCACCCTTTCAGCCACCCTGCTGGGCCTTCTGCCGCCCTACATCAACCAGATCATCTATGGGCAGATTATTCCCAGCGGACAGGTGGGACTATTGTTGTCGGTGTTTGTACTCCTCTTCGGCGTCACCCTTTCCACCGCGCTCATCAATGTGACGAAAAGCCTGATCCTTTCCCGCATCAGCACGAAAATGAACGTGGCGGTGGAGGCGGCGACCATGGCCCGCGTCCTTTCTCTGCCGGCATCCTTCTTTAAACCCTACAGCGCCGGCGACCTGTCCAGCCGCGCGGGCGGGATTAGCCGTCTGTGTGAGATGCTGGCAAACGCCGTGCTGACCACCGGCCTGACCTCCCTGTTTTCCTTGGTTTACCTGGGACAAATTTTCAGCTTTGCCCCCCCTTTGGCGGTTCCGTCCCTAATCATCACTCTGCTCAATCTGGCGGTCACCGTGGGGACCACCTTGTTGCAGCTGCGGATCGCCCGCAGGCAAATGCAGCTGGGTGCAAAAAATGCGGGCTTAATTTTTTCCATCTTGACCGGCATTCAGAAAATCAAGCTTTCCGGCGCGGAGCGGCGGGCCTTCTCCCGCTGGGCCGGCGTTTATAAGGAGCAGGCGGAGCTGCTCTACAATCCGCCCTTTTTCCTCAGGCTTAGCCCGGTGTTTTCCGTGGCTATCTCACTGGCGGGAACCATTGTCCTTTATTCCTGTGCCGCGGCCTCCCAGGTGGCCATTGCCGACTACATGGCCTTCAACGCCTCCTTTGGCATGGTTTCGGGAGCCATGACCTCGCTGGCATCCATTGCCTTGACTGCCGCGCAGATTAAGCCGGTCATGGAGATGGTGGAGCCGATTCTCAACGCCCAGCCGGAAATCGCCCAGGGCAAGCAGGTGCTTACCCGGCTTTCCGGCGCAATTGAGCTCAACAACCTATCCTTCCGCTATGGGGAGGCGTCGCCGATGGTGATCGACGATCTGTCGCTGAAGATTCGTCCGGGCCAATATGTGGCCATCGTCGGGGAGACCGGCTGCGGCAAATCCACCCTGATGCGCTTAATGCTGGGCTTTGAGAAGCCGCAGAAGGGCGCAGTCTACTTCGATGGCAGGGACATCGACAAGGTGGACCTGAAATCCCTTCGGCAGCATATCGGCGTAGTGATGCAAAACGGGAAGCTGTTCCAGGGAGACCTCTATTCAAACATCGTCATTTCCGCTCCCTGGCTTACGCTGGACGAGGCGTGGGAGGCGGCGGAATTGGCTGGTATCGCCGACGATATCCGCGCCATGCCGATGGGGATGCATACCATCCTCTCGGAAGGGGGAGGCGGGATTTCCGGCGGCCAGCGGCAGCGGCTGATGATTGCTAGAGCCATTGCCCCAAAGCCGAAGGTCCTGATTTTTGACGAGGCCACCTCCGCTTTAGACAACATTACCCAGAAGAAGGTCTCCGAATCCCTTGACCGCCTCAAAAGCACCCGCATTGTCATTGCCCACCGTCTCTCCACCATCCGCAACTGTGACCGAATTTTAGTAATGGAGCACGGGAAGATCGCGGCGGACGGCAGTTTTGAGGAGCTTATGGAGAAAAGCGAATACTTTGCCCAGCTGGTTCGCCGTCAGCAGATGAATTAGGGAGCATCGGGAACGGGATAAAAAGGGAAGGGAAGCGCCATGGCGCTTCCCTTCCCTTTTTTTTTCGGGCGGTAAGAAAGGAGCGCCCGCTGTTTTCAGTCTAACATTATAAAATGTTGAGAATTTCAGTAAAGCCGGTCATGTCAAAGACCTCCATAACCTCCGGGCAAACGTTTCGGATGGTCATGGAAATCCCTTTGGCGAGAACCCCCTTCTGCGCAGCCAGCAGAACCCGCAGACCTGCGCTGCTGATATACGCAAGGGAGGAAAGGTCCAGTACAATGTCGCCCTGCGCCGCATCCACCACCGGCGCAAGCTCTGCCTGCAGCTGGGAGCTGGTGATGGTGTCCAGCCGTCCTTCTAGCAGGAAGGTCACCTGCCCGTCCTGGTTGGTTTTCGTAATTTGCATATGGTTTTCGCCCTTTCTTGTTCTTATGGGGGACACGGCCCACACGGATTTCTTTTTATTATACGATTACTTTCTTCGTTTGTCTCGGCTTTTTTCTAATTTCTTGGGCGTCCGGCCCTCTTTTAACGAGGTGTTGTTCCTTGGCTTTTCCCTTTATATGCCGCAATAATAGAAAAAGGCGGTGGAAAGAGAAATTTGGGTCGCAGCCGCGGGATAATTTTGCGGGCGGCTCGTATAAAACAAGGAAAAAAAGAATGCATGCCCAAATGCGAGAGGAAAAGGAGTCCGATTATGCCGAAGAAAAAGGAAGAGTTTCCCGATCTCGCTTGGATGAAACGGGAGCTTGATTTTTCCTTGGAGAATAGACCGTTTTATTTGCAGTTGCGTCGGCAGTTCCTGCAGGCCGCTCAATTTCGCGGCCGCATGCTTCTGCAAGACCAGGATTTGGAAGGTGTGAATGCAGCAGGCGATCCATTTGTAAAGCAAGAGCAGCGGCACAACAGGAAGGACGAGAAACCGGGATGAGAAAAAGCAAACGAAAAACGACAGGGCTTGCGCGTTGGCATACCCTGTCGTTTAAGCTGACCATCGGCTTTTTGATCCTGGCTGTCCTAATCAGCGCGTCCCTGTGCTCCATCGGCTATGTAAAATACAAAACCACGGTGGAACAGCTTTACAGCGAAAAGGCGTATGCCATCGCCGCGGCGGCGACCCAATATGTGGACGGGGAGCGCGCCCCGTATTATCTGCATACCGGGCAGACCGACGCCGCGTATGATGCTATGGCCCGGCAGCTCGACCGCCTGCGAGAGCAGTCGGGCGCGAAATACATGTACCTCTATGTGCTCGAGGGGGATATCATTAACTATATTTACGAGGCGAGCAATGACGACATTCCGCCGAGAAAGCTGGGCGAACAGGATGAGATGGAGGAGGAATCGCTCGCGGAAATCCACGCCATCATAGAGACGGGGGAACGGTCTCAAAAGCTGTTTGTCTCCTACGGCGGGGGATATTTCGGGTCCACCGTTTCGGCCATCGTTCCCGTGTTCGACCAGGCGGGAAAGGTAAGCGCGCTGCTGAATGTGGACATTTCCATGACCCTCATTGAAGGGGCGCTCAACAGCTATCTGCTGACGGCCGTAGGCATTGGTAGCGCCCTGGCCTTTGTGATGATCTTGATATACCTGATCTATCTGCGCCGAAAGGTGATAAGCCCCATCCGGCGGCTGACGGAGAACGCGCAGGATTTTGTTCAGACCCGCAAAAGCTTTTCCAAGGAGGCGCTGAGCCTGCATACCGGGGATGAAATCGAAGGGCTGGCTAAGTCCCTGGGAAAGATGGAGGAGGACACCAACCGCTATATCGAGGACCTGACTGCCATAACCGCGGAAAAGGAGCGCATTGCCACCGAGCTTTCCGTCGCCACCCAGATTCAAACCAGCATGCTCCCCTGCATCTTCCCGCCCTTCCCGGAGCGAACCGAGTTTGACCTGTACGCCAATATGCAGACAGCCCGGGAGGTGGGCGGAGATTTCTACGACTTTTTTCTGGTTGACGAGCAGCATCTGGGCGTGGTAATCGCAGACGTGTCCGGGAAGGGGGTTCCTGCGGCACTGTTTATGGTCATTGCCAAAACCTTAATCAAGAACCACGCGCAGGCGGGCCTATCCCCCGCACAGGTGTTCGATGCCGTCAACCGCCAGCTATGTGAAAACAACGAGGCGGGCATGTTTGTCACTGCGTTTATGGGGATACTGGACCTGAGGGACAACACCTTTACCTTTGTCAACGCCGGTCACAACCCGCCCCTTTATTCTCGTGCGGGCGCTTGCTACGCTTGGCTTAAGGGCAAACGCTGCTTCGTGCTGGGCGGTATGGAGCAGGTGCGTTACCAGGAGCAGACGATTTCCATGGCCGCAGGCGACTGTTTGTTCCTGTATACCGACGGGGTGACCGAAGCGCTTGACCCATCCGGCCGGCTCTATTCGTCCGAGCGGCTGCTTTCCCTCTTCCAATCCGGCAAAATGGAGGGGAAATCCTTAGAGCAGATGCTCGAGGCCGTAAAGCGGGATTTGGCCGCTTTTACCGATGGCACCGAGCAGGCGGACGACATTACCATGCTGCTTTTGCAGCTGCATGGCCCCAAGGAACAAAACGAACGCGACGATTAAAACAGGAGCCGCCCGGGGATTCCCTCGGGCGGCTCCTTTGCCTGCCGGCTGCCCCCGGCCCCTTCCTTTTTCTTGGGGAATGCAAAGACTCACGGGAGAAAGATAGAGGAGTATCGTATAAAAAAGGGAAGACAGCGAAACAACGGAACCTTGGATAAAGGATGTGTTTAATTTGCAAAGAATACAAGCGGTTTCCTTCTTTTCCTTTCTGCTGGAGGATTTCAGCCGGTTTCCCGCCTCCATCCAACATTTTGCCGGCAAGGCGTTTGAAACAGGCGGGGAGATCCTTGTCTGCCGGCAGGAAGAGCAGCCGGTGGGGGTACTCTGCCTGGAACAGCGGGGCGGGGAACGGGACGTCGTCTATCTCTACGTACTCGAAGAAGCGCGCCGCCGGGGTGTGGCCCAGGCCCTGCTTGCCAAAGCGGTAGAGGATGCAAGGAACGAGGGCGAACCGGTGACAATGCGGGTCATCGCGGAGCATCCCTATGCCGCCTGCTATCGGGCGCTGTGCGCAAAGCTGGGGTTTGCTCCGGCCGTTACCGCCACCATCTTTCACGCCAGGCCCTGCGATCCGGAGAAAAAGGCGGCGTGGGAGGCGTTTAAAGCCCGCCGTGGCCGACGCAATTACGAATGGGTATTGCGAAAGGGCGGAGCGGTCAGCCGCTTTTCCCAAGCGCCTGCGGCCGTGCTGTCCGGCATGAAGGAGGAGGTGGGCAGACAGTTTCCGCACTATCTCGATCCCTTTGCTGTCCCGAATCCCCGTCAGGACGAATACAGCTTTCTTTTCTATGAAGGGGACCGGGCCCTTTCCTTTGTCACCGCGTCCCAGCACGGCAACCGGGTGCTGTTTGAGCAGACCGCCTGCCGCAAGGATTGCCGCAATACCGGGGCCTTCTTTCCACCGCTCTATCACTTTATCGACACGGTTATTCAAAACCAGATCCATCTGGTTACCTTTACCGTGTACGATGCCAACCTGGCCGTTCACAAAATGACCGACGGCTATTTAAAGGAGATTCTCAGTGACCGTAAGCACCAGTGTACCTACATCAGCTGAGAGGGAAGTCCTACTATAATCCGAAAAGAAAGCAGTCGGTTCCGACCGGAACCGACTGCTTTCTTGGCTATTTAATAGCTGCAGCCCCAAACGTCGTCATAGCCCTTTACCATGGCGATGTATTCACAAGTCCCGCAGCTTTCCGGGCCCCAAAAGTAGGGCGACCGTTTATAATGCTTACATGGCCCATTCCGTTCGAGAGCGGCCCCGCCCATGAGATCCCCGCTGATTTTACCGCCCGCAACCTGGTCGAGCTCTTCATCGGAGAGCTCCTGCGTTGAGGGGACCTTTAAAATCTCCTTGGCAATGATGATGTCCTCTTCGCAAAGGCCGTATTCCTCTTTTTGAATCTCGTTAAGCCGGGCTTGCGGGGTAGGCAAAGCTTGCAGCTTTGCAATCTGCTCGGGGGTAAATCTTGTGATCAGGTCGTGTATGTTGTTTGCTGCCATGGATGAGTCATCCTCTCTCATAGGAATTAGGCGCTGCAAGGCGAATTTCCCGTCTGTACAATGCTCTTGTATATTGATACGAAACACAGAAGGAATAATCCCATCCCAGCTGATTTTAAAAAAACAAAAAAATCCTTAGCCGGGTATTACCCGCCGTACCGTCAGCCGGCTGCCCTCCACGGTAAAATGAACCTCGTAGCCCGCAAAGGACATCTTATAGATCCGCCCGGGCGTGTTCTGGTACCCTGGACGCGGATCCTGAGAAAGCACGCCGACCAGCCCCTCCCGGTGCTCCGGCGCGACGGCATGAAGAAGCGCCTGTGGGAAATCCACCGAAAGCACCGCCTCCTTGGACGAAAGGGCAAATCCGCCGGTGGCCTGCGGATGGGCGTCGGTATAGGGAAGATAGGGCTTGACGTCGAAGATCGGCGTGCCGTCCATTAGGTCGGCGCCGCAGACGTGCAGGACAGGGCCAAGCTTCGGATGCTGCTCCACCCCGTCGAGCTGAACTGAGGACAGGCCGATGGCGTTGGGCCGGAAGGGGGAACGGGTGGCAAACACCCCCATGCGGGTATTCCCCCCCAAACGGGGCGGCCGGACGGTGGGGGACCAACCCTCCCGCACCGCTTCGGAAAACTGCCACAGGAGCCAGATATGGGAATACCCCTCCAGCCCCCGCACCGCTTCCGGATTGCGGTATTCCGGCTCAAACACGACGGTGGCCTTGAGCGCGTCCACCAGGCCGCTTTGGCGGGGAATACCGAATTTTGCGGGAAAATCGCTGTGAATGCGGGCGATGACCTGCATGGTTACCGATTGGGACAAAGGAACTCTCCCCTTTCCGCGTTCTCCTCTTTAAAATGGTGGCTGGCTTCTTGGGCGGCCTTCGCACGCCCGCCGCGTCGGGGCCGTCCGAAGAAGGAATCGGCCCGGGGTGCAAAACGGTACAGGGCCGATCTGGCTGCCTGCCGTGAAAAAGCCGCTTTGCTTTAAATGGGGCGGTAAGGTCTTGCTGAAAAGAAAGAGCCCCGTACGCGAATTACGCGTCGGGGCTCTCGCCTGGTGCGGGTAACAGGGGTCGAACCTGCACGCCGTAGGCACAGGATCCTAAATCCTGCGCGTCTGCCAATTCCGCCATACCCGCTCAACCAAAGGATCCGCTGTAGCGGCCCCCTTATTCTACCGGATTTTCCGTCCCAACGCAAGCAAAAAATCAATCTTTGCAGGCGATTTCCAACAACAGCATGGTCAAATCGGTCTCACCGGTGTTGCGAAGGGCGTGGGTTGCGTAAGGAGGATTGACGATGATATCCCCCGCCGTTACTTCCCGCCTTTCCCCGTTGACCTCGGCCGTGCCCCGCCCTTCCAGGATCACATAAAGCTCCTGGTCGTTGCCGTGGGTGTGCGGCCCCACCCCGGAGCCGGGCGGATAGGTGGAATACCGCACAAAATGGATGGGCGCGTCAAAATCCGACTCCTGAAAGACGAATCCGGAATAACTTTGCTTCCCGCTCCCGTGGGAGTCGTTCCACCGGCGGTCACAGGTGAGGAAATTGCGTACCAGCATGGCCAAGGCCTCCTTTGCATACTGTGTTTATTCTACTCGATTTGCCTGTGAAATACAAGGGAAACCAGAGCAAGGCGGTTGACAAGCGAGAGGAATTCCTCCATAATGAAAGGCAAACTATTTTATTTGGGGGTGTCGGGTATGCAGCGCTCAATTGAAATTTTGGATTCCACCCTGCGCGACGGCGCGCAGGGGGAAGGAATTTCCCTATCCGTGGAGGATAAGCTGGCGATTACCAAATTACTGGACTCTTTGGGGGTTGCCTATATTGAAGCGGGCAACCCGGCGTCCAATCCCAAGGACATGGAGTATTTTCAGCAGATTTCCCACACCGCTTATGCAAACGCGTCCATTGTGGCCTTCGGGTCCACCCGGCGCAAGGGGGTCCCGGTGGAGGAGGACGCCAACGTCCAGGCGTTGCTGGAGGCGGATGCGCCTATCTGCTGCATTTTCGGGAAAAGCTGGAAGCTTCATGTGACCGAAATTTTAGGCACCACGCCCGAGGAAAACGCTGCCATGATCGGGGAGACGATCGCTTACCTCAGGGAAAACGGCAAGCGGGTCTTTTTTGATGCGGAGCATTTTTTCGACGGCTATAAGGACGACCCGGAATTCGCCCTGGCCGCCTTGCAGGCGGCGGCGGACGCCGGGGCCGAATGCCTGGTTTTGTGCGATACAAACGGCGGCAGCTTCCCGGATGAGATCGGGGAGATTACCGCCGTGGTGGCCGGGCGGTTCGAATCGGTGAAGGTGGGTATCCATTGCCACAACGACTGCGGCATGGCGGTGGCGGGAACCATTGCGGCCGTGCAGGCGGGGGCCGAACACGTGCAGGGCACCTGGCTGGGGTTTGGAGAACGGTGCGGCAACGCGAACCTTTCCAATGTGGTGGCGAATTTGCAGCTCAAGCGTGGAATCGCCTGCATCCCGGCCGAGAAGCTCAGCGAATTGACGACCGTTTCCAGAGAGATTGCGGAAATCGCCAACGTCCGCGTCCCGCATTCCCAGCCCTTTATCGGCGCCTCCGCCTTTGCGCACAAGGCCGGGATGCACGCCGACGGGGTGCTCAAGCTCTCCCGTTCCTTTGAACAGGTAAGCCCCGAATCGGTGGGCAATGAGCGGCGTTTCCTCATGTCCGAGCAGACCGGCCGCGCCGCCGTGCTGCAGCGGATGCAGCGGGTCTGCCCGGAGCTGACCCGGCAATCGCCCCAGACGCAGGTTATTTTGGACCGGCTTAAGCAGCTCGAGCACGACGGCTACCAGTTCGAAGGGGCGGAACCCAGCTTCGAGCTGGTGGTGCGCAAGAGCCTGGGGCTATACGAGCCGTATTTCGAGCTGGTCAGCTACAAGGTCCTCGACGAGGAGCCGGGGGACGACACCGGGAATTCCGCCACCGCCACCATTAAGATCCGGGTGGGCGGGGAGCTGAGCATTGCGGCCGCGGAAGGGGACGGCCCCGTTCATGCGCTGGACTTGGCGCTGCGGGAGGCGCTGTCCCACTTTTACCAGTCCATGGTCAGGTGCCGCCTGATCGACTACAAGGTGCGGGTTATGGATTCCAAGCAGGCAACCGCCGCCAACGTCCGGGTTTTGATTACCTCCACCGACGGCAAGGATGTGTGGACGACGGTGGGCGTTTCCACCGACGTAATCCAGGCAAGCTGGCTTGCGCTGGTGGATTCCTTTGAATACCGCCTGATCCGAGACGGGATCGAGCGATAAAATAGGGCCGGACGGCGGATACGAGGGAGAGATATACTGCCGCAGTAAGGCGGAGGCAAGACCGAGCGGCGACGCAGAAGAGGAGAACAGCATGTTTGTAGACAGTGCAAAAATTACCGTACGCGCCGGCGACGGGGGAAACGGCTGCGTTTCCTTCCGCCGGGAGAAATACGTTGCCGCCGGCGGGCCGGACGGCGGCGACGGCGGCAAGGGCGGCGACATCGTCTTTCAGGTGGACGATAATCTCACCACCCTTTCCGACTTCCGTTATAAACGCAAATATACCGCCCAGGCCGGTGCGCCGGGACGGGCCAACCGCTGCTTTGGAAAGGGCGGGGAGGATACGGTCATCCGGGTTCCCAGGGGCACCGTTGTGCGGGAGGCGGAGACGGGGCGGCTGCTGGCCGACCTGTCCTCCGACGAGCCGGTGGTGGTGGCCAAAGGCGGCCGGGGCGGCTGGGGGAACACCCACTTCGCCACGGCAACCAGGCAGGTGCCCCGGTTTGCCAAGCCTGGCACGCCGGGAGAAAGCTATGAGCTGAAGCTGGAGCTGAAGCTTTTGGCGGATGTGGGCCTGGTCGGCTTCCCAAACGTGGGAAAATCCACCCTCATCTCGGTGGTCAGCGAGGCGAAGCCGGTCATCGCCGATTACCATTTTACCACCCTGACCCCGGTGCTGGGGGTCGTGCGGGTGGCCGAGGGTGTTTCCTTCGTCATGGCGGACATCCCGGGCATCATTGAAGGGGCCAGCGAAGGGGTGGGGCTGGGGCATGAATTTTTGCGCCACATCGACCGCTGCCGCCTGCTCATCCACATCGTCGACGTGGCGGGCAGCGAGGGCCGGGATCCCATCGAGGATTTTGAAGCCATCAATAAGGAGCTGGCCGCGTACAATGAAGAGCTGGCCGGCCGTCCCATGCTGGTGGCGGGAAACAAATGCGACCTGGCCGATGACGGGCAGGTGGCGAAGTTTGAAGCCTATGTGAGGGAAAAGGGATACGACTTTTTCCCCATTATGGCGGCCATCCGCTATGGGGTGGACCCGCTCATCAAACGGGTGGCCGAGGAACTGTCCAAGCTTCCCCCCATCGTCACCTATCAACCGGAGCCGGCGCCGCAGGAGGCGTTTGAGAAGGGCGGCCGTCCCTTCTCCGTCCGTCAGCAGGACGGCGTGTGGTTTGTGGAAGGGGAGTGGCTGTTAAAGGTCATGTCCGGGGTGAATTTTGACGATTATGAATCCATGCAGTATTTTCAGCGCGTCTTAATCCAGAGCGGAATCATCGATGCGCTCCGGGAACAGGGCATCCAGGAGGGGGATACGGTTTGTATCTATGACCTGGAGTTTGACTTTGTCAACTGAGGAGGAAGGGAAAATGCAGCGCTTTTTTCCCTTTGAGGCGGATTTGAAAACCATCAGTCCCCTCTCTTTGGCCTATGTCGGCGACGGGGTATATGAGCTGATGATCCGGGAACGGCTGATCGCTGCGGGCAACTGTCCGCCTAGGAAGCTGCATGCGGCGGCGGTGGCGCTGGCCAAGGCGCCTGCCCAGGCGGCGGCCGCCGCCCGCATCCTCCCTGGGCTTACGCAGGAGGAGGCGGCGGTTTTCCGCCGGGGACGCAATGCCCACCCCGCCCGGCGGATCCCCCAAAGCGCCTCGGTGGAGGAATACCACCAGGCCACGGGGCTGGAGTGCCTGTTCGGCTGGCTCTATCTCAAGGGAGAGGGGCAGCGGCTGCGGGAGCTGTTTGAAGAGGCGGTAAGGGAAGAAGAGGCGGACGGATAACGCCCATCCCCCATCGGCCGGTTGGCGTCCAAAATCCGGCAAATAGGGCCGTCCATGGGAACCGGAGCAATAAAGAGAACCAGGCCCCACCCCGGTCAAGTACCTTTGACCGGGGTGGGGCCTGGTTTTTGATTTTTCTGCGTATTTGGCATAGGAAGGCCGTGCCAGTCCTCTCTTCTCCTTTAAGCGTTGCTGCTCCCGCTGCTCAGTTCGGGATGGGTTGGGCAAGAGAAGGAATGCTCCATATGCACGGGAGGATCCTGCTTTCCGTTGAGGAGGTCGAGATCATACTCCAAGTCCCACACGTCCCAGCTTTCTAAGCAGAAGATGGGATAGGTATCGCCAACGGCAAAGCCGCTGAAGTCCCTGCCGGGAACAGCTTCGGATACAGCTCGTTGCGAATACGCAGGTCAAGTAGATAGGTTCCTTTTTGCCCGGCTGGGATGCTGGCGGACCAGGTGTTGCCTTGATCGGTGCGTTCCCAGGAGAGGGAAGTCCAGCCGCCGGGAAGAGACAACCCGCTGGAAAAGAGAGAAAGAGCGTAAAGCTCATTCATCGTTTCTTGTAATGCGCCCTCGTCCGTCCCGGCGTACAAATGATGGATCTGTATGTAGCCCTCGATTGGGAAGGAGGGATCGACATTGTCCAGGTGGAGGCGGATGGCAACCCGATCGCCCCAGTAAAGATACTGGTAGTATAGGTCAGGATTGTAGACAAAGGCAACCCCCACGGCGGCAAAAAGAAGCACCACGGCGGAAAGCAGGGCGAGGAACCGCCGGCGCCGCCGTTTT
>CAJFTS010000023.1 GCA_904420015.1 uncultured Clostridia bacterium | reverse complement strand
TGCTGCGTGAAGTGATGAACATCCCGGACAACTATAAGGTGCTGTTCCTGCAGGGCGGTGCGTCATCCCAGTTTGCCATGATCCCGCTCAACCTGATGAACGGTTCGGGCAAGGCGGATTTCGTGCTGACCGGCCAGTGGGCAAAGAAGGCGGCGGCGGAAGGCGGCCGTTACGGCGATGTGCATGTGGTCGCGTCCTCGGCCGACAAGACCTTCTCTTATATCCCGAAGCTCGATCCGTCCACCTTTGATAAGGACGCGGACTATTTCCACATCTGCATGAACAACACCATTTACGGCACCAAGTACCAAACCCTTCCGGAAACCGGCGACGTGCCGCTGGTGGCGGACCTGTCCTCCTGCATCCTGTCCGAGCCGGTCGATGTCAGCAAGTTCGGGGTTATTTACGCGGGCGCCCAGAAAAACTGCGGCCCGGCGGGACTGACCATCGTCATCATCCGGGAGGATTTGATCGGCCACGCCAGGGACATCACCCCGACCATGTTCAACTACCAGACCCATGCGGACAACGGCTCGATGTTCAACACCCCGCCCTGCTACGCCATTTATATCTTCGGCCTGGTGCTTCAGTGGCTGCGCGACGACATCGGCGGCCTGGAAAAGATGGCTGAAATCAACCGCAACAAGGCGAAGCTTCTGTATGATTTCCTCGATTCCTCCAAGCTTTTCAAGGGTACCGTCGTCAAGGAGGACCGCTCCCTGATGAACGTTCCCTTTGTCACCGGCAGCGAGGAGCTGGACGCCAAGTTCGTCAAGGAGGCAGCGGCAGCCGGCTTTGTCAACCTCAAGGGCCATCGCTCGGTGGGCGGTATGCGCGCTTCCATCTACAACGCCATGCCCACCGAGGGCGTGGAAAAGCTGGTCGCTTTTATGAAGGAATTCGAAGCGGCCAACGCATAAACCCCGGTATTCCCCAAATACAAGGCGAAAGAGATGACGCAAAATGTATCAGATTCAAACCCTCAATAAGATTGCAACCGCAGGCCTCAACGTCCTGGGCGCCGATTACAACGTGGCGGACACGGTGGAGAATCCGGACGCTATCCTGGTTCGTTCCGCTTCCATGCATGAAATGGAACTGCCCGCTTCCCTCAAGGCCATTGCCCGGGCGGGTGCAGGCGTCAACAACATCCCGGTGGACAAATGCGCCGAAGCCGGCATCGTGGTCTTTAACACCCCCGGCGCCAACGCCAACGCTGTAAAAGAGCTGGTGATCGCCGGTATGCTGATCTCCTCCCGCCGGGTCATCCCCGCCATCGAGTGGGCCAAGACCCTCTCCGGCAAGGGCGACGAGGTGGGCAAGCTGGTGGAAAAGGGCAAGAGCGCGTTTGTGGGCCCGGAAATCTCCCACAAGCGTCTGGGCGTAATCGGCCTGGGCGCCATCGGCGTGCTGGTCGCCAATGCGGCGGTTTCTCTGGGGATGGAAGTTTACGGCTACGACCCTTATCTGTCGGTAGACGCGGCCTGGGGCCTTTCCAGCGAAATCATCCACGCTAAGAGCTTAAACGAGATCTACCAAAACTGCGATTATATCACGCTGCACGTCCCGCTGACCCCCGACACCAAAAACTGCATCAATGCCGAAGCCATCGCTTCCATGAAGCAGGATGTCCGCATCCTCAACTTCGCCCGCGGCGGCTTGGTGGATGAGGACGCGGTGCTCAAGGCGCTGGAGGAAAAGAAGGTGGCGGCCTATGTCACCGATTTCCCCAGCGACAAGGTCATCGGCAAGGAAGGGGTCATCGCCATCCCCCATCTGGGCGCTTCCACACCGGAATCGGAGGAGAACTGCGCCTACATGGCAGCCCGCCAGGTGAAGGATTTCCTGGAAAACGGCAACATTAAGAATTCGGTCAATTTCCCCAATGTGGAGATGCC
Source organism: uncultured Clostridia bacterium (assembly GCA_904420015.1). Taxonomy (GTDB): domain Bacteria; phylum Bacillota; class Clostridia; order Oscillospirales; family Acutalibacteraceae; genus Solibaculum_A. The sequence goes on along the minus strand of CAJFTS010000023.1, from coordinate 1,830 downwards.
CCGTACGGCCGGCTGCTGCCGCATCTGCATCATCCACCGCAACCTGCCCAAGGTACTCAGCCCCATGACCGACGCCATTTCCCAGGCAGGCTTCAACATTGAAAATATGCACAGCAAATCTAAGAAGGACTATGCTTACACCATTCTGGATGTTTCGGCCGATGTCTGCGACAAGGCGATCGAAAATATCCGCTCCATTGAGGCGGTTATCCGTCTGTGGGTGATCTAATCTTTCCCTTTCGCATTCCAAACGCGCTCCGGTATCAGCCGGAGCGCGTTTTTCATCCGCCCTCTCAGGGAGGCAAGGAGGCAGCCGGTTTTGCCCCCTCTCCCTCTTTGCCCCGCGGCAGTACACCGGCTATCCCATCCCGGAACCTGCATGGTAGGCTCCGGCGAAAGGTCGGCCGCCCGGTAAATCCTTATTCGTTTTCATTTCTTTCGCAAAGGCTGGTGAATTCGATTATGAAAGCCCTTTCCCTCCATCCCCGCTGGGCCATGGAAATCCTGCGGGGGAACAAAACCGTCGAATGCCGAACCTGGCGCACCGGCTATCGCGGGGATCTGCTGATCTGTGCCAGCGCCAAACGGGAAGCGGGATGTATCTGCGGGCATGCGGTTGCCATCTGCACCTTAACGTCCATTGAACCGTTTGCCGAATCCCATCTCAAACAAGCGGGGATGACGGAAATGCCGCAGCGGCCTTCCTACGCCTGGATACTCGGCAACCTCCGTCCCATCTATCCCATTCCGGTAAAAGGGCGGCTTCATTTGTTCGAAGTGGAGACAAGCCCAACGGTAATCCGAGCAAAAGAGGCCGCCTCGGTTTACGCCCCCTTCCTTATCCCTCCTTCCCCCACCCGGTAAGCGCCCGATTTTTGTGATATATCTTCACTCGCTAAAAAGAATCCGCAAAACGTGATATAATGTCACCAGAAACCGAATTGGCGAGGAGGGTGTACCAGATGGAATCGAAACCCACGCATGAAGTCTATCTCATCGTAATCGCCTGTGTTTTGGCGGCGGTCATTATCGGTTACAATACCCTGTTGGCGCCGAAGGTGAACGGGATCGGCGTGGTCTATACCAATTACGATGTCTCGTCCCAAACATCCCCTTCCTCTCCGCCCGTCTCCTCGTCCTCCGAGGAAAGCGCGGCAGCCGAGTCCTCTTCTTTTGCACCGCCGCAATCCACTCCGGAGGACGCCTCCCCGCCTGAAAGCTCTCCCAAGCGGACCGAACCGGCTTCCTCCGCCCCGGCAGATCCCTCGTCGGCAGCGCCTTCCGCTTCTTCCTCTTCCGCTTCTCCTGGTATCGTCAACATCAACACCGCAACCGCCGATCAGCTCGAAACCCTTCCCGGCATCGGTGAAGTCAAGGCCCAAGCCATCATCCAATACCGGGAAACCTACGGCCCATTTCAATCGGTCGACGAACTGACGCTGGTCAAAGGTATCGGAGAAAAGACGCTGCAAAAGCTGCTTCCCTATATTTGCGTATGAATTGAGCAAAATGCAATTGACTTTTTCTCCATTGTCTGCTAAAATACCGTAAGTGTTCCTTTCTAATGGGACAGGGAGAGTTGTCCGAGTGGTCGAAGGTGCAGCACTCGAAATCCTGCGGGGTGCTGTCCGTTTCGTCCAGCCGAAACCTTGTAACCATGCGGGTTTTACCCGGTTCGAAAAACTGAATAATTTGCTGTTCTTTCCGTCAGTTCTTTCCAAAGCCCTTTTCTATCGGAAAAAGGCGAGGAAAAACAGCGGTTGAGCATATAGGGAGCGGTATCGAAGTGGTCATAACGGGCCTGACTCGAAATCAGGTAGTCCTCACGGG
>CAJFTS010000022.1 GCA_904420015.1 uncultured Clostridia bacterium | reverse complement strand
TTCCACCCTCTATACATTACATCATGATTTACAATGCTGTTGCTGTCACCCGCCAGTTCATCGTCGCGGGATAAGCGGCAATAAAGGGCGGTGATTTTGCCAGACTGCCTTAACATCGTTTCTGCTCCTTTCATCGGCGGGCAGTCTGCCAATACAGGATTGCTTGGGGCTATTATAGCGGTTCCGGTATTTTTATTCAACATCTTTCTTTGAACTTTCCTGCTCTAAAAGGCGTAAAACCTTGTGGGGCAGGCTCCTTTCCCCGTCGTAACTGCCTGTAAATCGGTAGAGCGTTTTCCCTGATTTCATAACGATTTCATACTTCGGAAGTTCTTGATACAGGGGATTTTTTACAACGATTTGTCCGTCTTTGATATTTCGCTTCCGTTCCATTCCTTTCCCGTCCTTTTCAAAGATAAAGTTACGCAGCAAGCATAGGAAAGGGGTACCCTTTCCGTAAAATGCCCGCCTGCCGCCGGAACATTTTGCTTGTTGGGAAGTTTCCCAAACCCTCTTGGTTTTCCTCTCACTACATACAACACCGCAAAGGGCGGTTTTGCCAAAGTTTTGAGAAGAATTTTCAAAAAAGTTTGAGATTTTCCGTTTCACTTCCTACTACGGACAAGGTTGCAAAATGCCAAACAAAATGAAAAAGAAAAACGCTATGGAAATTGCTCCCATAGCGCCGCTTCATCTATTTGGTTTTTATCAATCGTTACTGCTACAATCTGTAATCCTGTATCGCTCATTCGATTAAGCAATCATTACCCCTTAAATTTTGAGATTTATCCATTGCTTTTTATGCCTATGATTTAGTGATTATGAAACGTCGGATTATTACAGATAATCCGGACAAATTCGGCAGCAGCAGGTGTTAAATCGTTCAAATCATTTGCAAATAAACCTATATCAAAAGAAATATCCGGTATAACGGGATATTTTGGACACCCTGGTGCCAATGTACTCAAAGTGTATTCCGAAATAATACCAACACCTATTTCATCATTTACCATGTGTATCGCGGTTTCTGCATTTTGAACTAAAATTACCTTATCAAATTTTACTGCATTTTTGGGTGCGGTATGTTCAAGGATTGTTTCATAAGCTGGACGATTTATAATCAATGTATCGGGCGGGTTATTAAGTGTTACTGTACTTTTTTCTTCAAATCTTGATGGGAACATAGCCATAATACGGTCATGTATCAAAGGAACGGCATGGAACTTTCCGAATGGAGAACAGGAAACGGCAAAGTCCACCGAATATTCCTCAACCATTTTAAAAATATCGTTAGGTGTTCCCTCTTTGATTTCTATATCAATTTCGGGATAAAGTGAGCGATACTCTTTTAATGCTTTTGAAAGAATTGTTGCTACGAGGGATGTCAAAACAGCAATTCGTACACGACCGCCCATTATATTTTTTTCTTTATAAGCAGATTGATAAATTCGATTGTCTATATCTTCCATTTGCTTTGCGTAGGTTAAAATCTGCTTTCCAACGTCAGTTAATATAAGCCCACTTCTTTTATCTCGAAAAAACAGCTTTACTCCCAATTCATCTTCCAGTTTCAATAGAGCATTGCTTACCGCAGGCTGTGTGATATAAAAAGCCTTTGCAACTTTGGTAATACTGCCATATTCAGCCACTTTTATAAACAATTCAAGGTTTCTGTTTAACATCACTTTTTGATTATCTCCTTATCATTATAAACGAATTTTACTTATGAACCATCATATCATATAATCATCATAGAAACAATAAAAAGGAGTGAATAGCAATGAAAACAATTTTTATTACGGGTGCTTCTTCTGGCATAGGACGAGAAACAACTAAATATTTTTCTAATCATGGTTGGCGTGTTATTGCTACTATGAGAAATTTGCAGAAAGCCGGCGATTTATCTTCTATCCCAAATGTTGTTTTAATGCCATTAGATTTATTGAACCCCGAGCAGATTAAAGAAACCTGCCAGAAATCATTAGAGCAGTATGATATTGACGTGCTTTTCAATAATGCCGGGTATGGTATTATGGGACCTTTTGAGAAACTGCCGGAGAAAGAAATCAGAAAGTTGTTTGACACAGATGTTATCGGAACTATGTTAGTTACGCAACAATTTATTCCGCACTTTAAGAAGCGCAAAAGCGGTGCTATTTTGACAACAACTTCTTTGGCGGGTATTATCGCTCTTCCCCGCGACGGTGCCTATGGTGCAGCAAAACGCGCTCAACAGGGAATGGTGGAATCTTTGTATTATGAGTTAAAACCTTTTGGGGTCAAACTTGCAGCTATGGTACCCGGAGGAACAAAAACAAATTTCCAAACGCCTATTAACATTTTGGACGGCTATGATAAAGCTGCTGCGAACCAGCGGAACTATCTTCTCGACGGAAATGCAGAGTTTCCCGGACCAGAAGAGGCGGCAGAAGTTGTTTGGACTGCTGTAAATGACGGGAAAGACCAAATAGTTTATCCGACAGATAGTGTATGCAGAAAACTATATGATGAATATAAAGATACAAACATAGAGGATTTTAAGATTACCCTGTATGATAAACTCTTTTGCTAAAGTCAATAAATAAAAAATGATTTAAAACGAACATATAATGTCAAAGCCGTTGTTTTGATTTATCGGCATGACGACAGGCGATGCGGCGGTTTTGAAACAACAATCAAAGCCGCCGTTTTCCTTTTTTGAAACGAAAATGCGGAGGGTGTATTAAAGTCGCCCATTTTTTTAAGGATACGGCGGTATCAAGGAGGTACCGCCGTGTTTTTTTGTTTCCGACATAATACGACATTTCTTAATTTGTTAAAAAATCCTTTGCGCCACAACGGGATATTCTGGCTATGTATGTGAACTGTCAGAACATCTAAATGTTGTTTTTAATTCCTTTGCACACGTCCATATTTTGCGGGTGGACATTTTTTTCATTTTCGGCTCCCTCGTTTGTCGTACGCGCCAGCGCGTCCGTCGAGGGTTTGCGAAAGGGGAACACAAGACTCGCCCCTGGGTACGAAAGGGGGTGAGAACATGGAACCTAATCGCACCGAATGGCAAAAACGCTGTACTTTCAATGGCTTTTGCAAAAAGGTATTGAAAAATGAAGCAATCGACGCTATCCGGGAAAATCGGACGCGGAGAAAGCACGAAGTCGTTTTTTCAGAACTAACGCCGCAGGAAGAAAACCAGCTTTATACCTACGACCACTATTTCGAGAAAGGTCAGGAGGGCTTTCAAGTGGCGGGGAAATGGATAACGGCAAAGCTGCTTGCCGACGCGCTGCATACCTTGCCGGAGGAAAAGCGTCAAGCCGTTTTGTTGTACTACTTTTTCGACATGAACGACGTTGAAATCGCGGAGCTTATGAAAATCCCCCGCAGCACAGTACAGTATCGCCGGACAAGCTCTTTTGAGCTTCTAAAACGCTATTTGGAGGAACGAGCCGATGAATGGAACGATTGGTAACAGTAATCCCGACGAGCGCGGCTTACTGCCTTATCCGGTCATTTTAGCCGCGACGAAGGGCAACCCTGACGCCATAAGAATTGTTGTGCAGCATTTCAGCGGCTACATAGCCCACCTGTCTATGCAAGTAATCCGCAGCGAGCGTGGAAACACCTACTACGGCATAGACGAGGACTTGCGGGAACGGCTGCAATCAAAACTTATGCGGGCTGTCCTAAAATTCGATTTGGAGAGATAGCCGGTAGCAAATCTCGAAAAAACCGTCAAGGATAAATTTCACGCTTTGCGTCCTTGACGGTTTTTTCTAACTTTGCTGTCGTGTAAGGCAAGAGAGCGCAAGCGAATAAACCGCTTGCGCTCTCAATTCAGTATGGAATGATACGCAGTAGAGGGTATTCTCGCTTGATTTAAGCGGCATTACAGCGGCGATAAGGGCAGGGGTAAGGGTTTTATACTCCCACCCTTAAAAACGGCGTTCTATTGCGTAACATCAAATACGCTATTTCTCTGTATTGCCGTTTCCTTTCCCTTCCTTTCCACAGCAGCGCAAGCGCCGCCGTCTGCTCCTGACGCTAACTCTTGTCCAAAGGGAGGGGATTTAGGGAAAGGATAGGAATGGAATGGGTATTTAATTAAATCTATATTTAATTTTTCTTTAGTTAGTATATCTTTATTTAATTGCATTGGATTTTCCTACGTAGGTTTTTCCAATGTTGGATAATCCAACGTAGGCTTTTCCAACGCAGGAAAATCCAAGACAAGCGGTTATATGCTTTCTGGGATTATTACCTCGGTTTTGTTACGCAGTAGAAAGGCATTTTTGAGGGAAAAGGTAGTAACACCCTGCCCCCTACAAAACCGCATTCGGAAAGCCGCATAAAATCCGCCTTTTTTCGGCTCTACTGCGTAACGAATAGGCATGAAAAAGGCGGGTAAGAAACGCTTTGTTTCCTACCTGCCTTTTTCTGCACCCTGTATGGCAGCTACCCTATTCCTGTTCCTTTGTTCATACTGTTTTATGAGTAGCTGCCATATAGGCGGGGGCTTTTGTTGATCCATGGGCGGACAAATCGACCCACTTTTCCCTTGGTTTTGTAAACGGCCGCAGCCCATCCGAAAACCGGTTGCGGCCGATGCAAAGACGGCCGCCTTTTCTTAAGAAAACGGGATGATGGACCGATACATCCGCTTTTAGGGCCGTGAACGCATCCAGTGAAACACGGGAGGAGCGCCGCCCAAGCGGCGCCTCTCAAGTGAAAACGCACGATTTCCTGCCTGGCGGCTTTTTTATATCGTCCCCACCGCCTAGACCTACTCGAAAACGGCGCCGGGGCTTTTTAAACCGGAAAGCTTTAGGTTTTCTTAATAAACTCCGTTTTGCAAACCGGGCAGGTGATGCAGATTTTCCCTCTTCCCTTGGGCACGCGCAGGGTATTCTTACAATTGGGGCATTTATAATACCGATGGGTTTTCATCCCCTTGAGCCGGTTTCTTACCCGGCGAAACCACGCGGGAATGGGACGCCATACCTTCAAAAACAGCTCGTTTTCCTTCGCGCGCCTGTAATGGTTGCGGGAAAACATGCGAAAGACGCAATAGGCCAAGGGAATAAGCGCGAGGATCACCAGCAGATAGGTGGTAAAATTTCCGACCATCGCCAGCACAAACCAGGTCAGCATCAAGGCGAGATTCAGCTGATCCAGCCCATGGCGACCCATCATAAAATTTTGCAACCAATTCATCTCCGACCGCTCCGTTTCTCATAATCTAATCAGAGAGGCGCCGCATCCTGCTTTCTGATTAAGGAGTAATTATAGCAAAGGCGGACGTGCAAAACAACCGTTTTTATGAAAACTTTGCGGCCAAAGAGAAATCAAGCCGGTCAGGAGACCGCCTCGCTGAGAACGGTATCCTCCTCAATCCTGCCGTCGTGAATGCGAACGATCCGCTTGGCGGACTGGGCGATGGCGTTGTCATGGGTGATAAGGACGATGGTGTGCCCCGCCCGGTTGAGGGCCTTTATGGCGCTGAGCACCTCGGCGCCGGAGGCGGAATCCAGGTTGCCGGTGGGTTCGTCGGCCATGATGATGGGCGGCCTTGCGGCGATGGCACGGGCAATGGCCACACGCTGCTGCTGGCCGCCGGACATTTGGGCCGGACGATGGTGCATGCGGTTTTGCAGCCCTACCTGCTCAAGAGCCTCAACGGCCATACGGCGGCGTTCGGCCTTGTCCATCCCCCGGTAGATGAGGGGCAATTCCACATTTTCCACGGCGTTGAGGCTGCTGATTAGGTTGAAGCCTTGGAAGATAAATCCGATCTGCCGGTTACGGATGTCGCTTAGGGCGCCGTCGTTCATATGAAAGACATCCCTCCCGCTGAGGGAATACGCCCCGCTGGTAGGCCCGTCGAGACAGCCGAGAATGTTCATCAGGGTGGACTTGCCGGAGCCGGACTGGCCGACGATGGCGACGAATTCCCCGGCGGAAATTTGCAGGCTGACCCCATCGAGGGCGCGCACCTCATTTTCCCCGGCGTTATAGATCTTATAGATCTGCCGCATATCAATTAAAAAGGATTCCATGTTGCATCTCTCCCCAAAGCAGTTTGTTTTCTTTAGTATGTCCAGCCGTTTCTGCATTCACGTATGCCCCTGTCGATTTGGGCGAAACTATTTTTTCTTAAAATGCAACACGAGTACGCCTTTTCCCGCTGAAAAGCAAAACCGGGCGTGAAACGTATGATATACGCAAGCCCTGAAAAAGCATGTACCGGCCGGGCCTTTTGAGAGGCGCGGAAAAACGGACGGCTGCATCACCCCTGCCGCAGCGGCGAATGCCGTTTGATCCCTATTGCTTTTGCTCCGAGTGAAACGTTGGTTTTTTCCGTTTCATTCCATGCGAAAAGCGAATGCTTTATCTTCTCCCCGGCATAGCCGGCGGGCCCATTTTGTTTCAGCTGCAACCAAAAACCGCCCCTGCGGATGAATCCGCAGGGGCGGTTTTGCGAAACGTCCTTAGTGAGTAATCGAAGAAATTGTCATCTGGTAATTTGCACCGATAAGGCGGCTCCGGTATCCAGCCAGAGATCCTGCCTATTTTGCAGCCGGACGTCAAAGCTGCGAGATCCGGTAGTTCCCACCGAGAAGGTCAGGGTCCAGGTCCGTACCTCGTCGGTTTCACTGTCGACGTATGTCCGGGAAACCGGGGCGAGTCCGACGCCTGATTCATTGAAGAGGGTTACGTTTTTCGTGCTCTTGTTGGTGACGACGGTAACGGCAAACGGTTCGCCGAGGGTTACCGTATCCGATCCGGAAATGCCTGCCGAAAGCAGGGCCGGTTCATCCGGTCCGCACAAGGCCCCCTGGGAGACGGCGAAAGACACCGTCAATCCGGTATCGGCGCCGTCGGCATAAAGCTTGAGGGTACGCTGTCCTATGCTCGAAAGGGAGAGGCTCAGCTCCCAGGTTTCCATGCCGTCTTTCTCATCCGTCACCTTCCTGGTGGAGACAAGGCCGCTTCCCGCTTCGTTGACCAAGTATACCTTTTCGTACCCGGCCGGAAGGACGGCGGTAACGGTTATCGCCTCGTCCGGAAGATAAGCCTGCTTGTCGGCGGAAGCATAGGGCTTACGTGCAAGCTGGGCGACGGCGGCCTGAAGGGCGGCGGCCGCAGTGTCCACCGTATTCTGATCCGCATCCGGATCGCGATAGACGGCCTTCGCGGTTTCGTAGGCTTCGTCAAACACGGCCCAGGTCCCCGGCGTGTACCAATCTTCCTGCCCCTCATAGGCAGCGGCTGCGTTGATGGCGTTGAGCAGCGCGGTCTTGTCCGCCGCCGCTTCCTGTCCATCGTTTCCTTTGACCACCGTAATCCCAAGGATGCCGGCGAGCACCTCGTTGGCGACACAGGTCAATTCCACACTGGTAATTTCCTTATTCTCGCCAAAGTCCAGAGAGAGGATGTTTGCATGCGCTTTGGAACCGAGGCTTTGGACATATCCGGACTGGGCATACGAGCTGCTGGTCTGATAGTTGAGCCAGTCGTCGATGTTCTCCGGATTGGACAGGGAGAGCACCTGCTGCGTTTGATCCGCGAAATGAACGGTGATGCGGGCGTTCTCCACATAGCTTTGCATATGGTTGGTGGATACGGCCACCATGAAATAGATTTTCTGGCCGGTTTCCTCTACCGGTATGGTAACCGTTTCCGGGAATTGATTGTACAGAGAGGTAAACACGGCGTTCTTCCCATCAGCATTGGAAAGGTCGAACGGGATTCCCGCCCCCGTTACGTAAGTCCCGCCGGAGGAGGGAAGGTTCAGGCTGGCGGGCACGCCGTTCTTCCCGCGGGAGCTGTCCTCCCACCAGGCGCGTCCGGTCTGGGTGACGGAACGAGTGGTATCCGAGCACCAGTAGAAGTTGGGGATAAAATAATCGCTGTCCCCCTCATAGGTAATGGTATAGGTGTTGGCGTGCAGGGTACGCAGGTCCTGGTTGACCACCCCATCCAGATCGACCATTGCGATTTTATCGGAGGAATATAGGGATTCCTCCACCAGCTTGCTCACCGACCAGTCGGTGGCGATCCCTTCGATGTCTGCGGTATAATCCCCCGTGATTTTCGCCTGAACCAAATTGTCCCCGTCGCCGAGGCCGGTGACGTCCGCGATGGCGAGGGTTTGCGGTTCGCTGGTGGACAAGGCCGGGATGGTTCCCTGGAAGGTGGCGCGGTTTTCGCCAATGGAAACCTCGGCGGAGATGGTCTTGGGGGTCTGGGTGTGGTTGGCAAGCGCAAAGGTAAGGGACGGGCCGGAGGCGAAGGAAAGGCCGGTCAGCTCAATCGCATCCTGGAGGGTCACGTTGACCGGCAGCCAAACCGAAGCCTCTCCCGCCTTTGCCAGGACGAAGAAGGTATGGCTTCCTTCCAGCCCCCCGCGGAAGGTGACGGAGGCGGTATTCTGCGCATAGTCGCAGGACGCAAGGACGCCCTGGGGATCGTACACCTCGGCAATGGCGCCGTTTGCCACGGCAAAAGAATAGGCCTCCTGGGTTGTGGCGACATCGTCCGCCTCCAGCTGCGGCAGGGCCGCAGAGCCGTATTCCACGACGATTTGGGCGCTGGTGGAGGAGGGGGTCGTGACATGGAGATAGCTGTGCTCCACACCCGCCTCAACGGTATAAGGCGTTTCCACCCCGTCGACGGTGACCCGCACTACGTCCGCAGAACGCATCTTCAGGGACAGCTGATAGGACAGTTCCTTTTCGGAATGGATGCAAAGGGTCTCGGTCGCGCCCTCATATTGATAGGAATACCCCAGGTAGGAGGTATCGATGGAGGCTTCCTCCCAATCGGCGGGGAAGCCGGGGGTGATGGAGGCGGTGCCGTCGGGTACGTTCATCGCAATCCCGAAGGTTCCTTCCACCGCGGTGCGCACCACCATGGAGGAAACGTCCGCAAAGTCAAGATGTCCGGTATTTTCGCCGTTTTCATTGTTTTGATGGGAGACGAGGCCCGGGCCGGCTCCCTTGGATTGAAACAGCCCGTGCTCGATGCCGCGCATCATCCGGTCGGCAAGCTCGTATTGGCCGGACATGTAGGCGGCGAGGGCGAAGTTGGCCAATTCCCCCTGGTAGACGCCGCGGCTGGAGTAGACGCTGGGCAGCCAGTTGGAGCACTCCTTGAAGATCGCGTCCCGGGGCAGCTCGGCCGTCAGGTTGGGTATGGCCTCGTCGCCGTAGTGGATCATTTGGTATTCCTCAAAGAGATCGGTGAGTCCCACGTCGATGGGGGTATACAGGGAGGAAAGGTCGGGGGCATCATGGAGCAGGGCGTTGCCGTAATAATCGAGGTATTCCGCATAGACGCCCGATTCGCCGCTCCAAAGCGACTCCTTCATTTCGGCCGCAATGGCGTCGGCCTTGGCGGCATAGTTTTCCGCATCCTGGGTGTAGCCGAGCCGTTGGGCCACGTCGGCGATGATGGTGCAAGCCCGCCACACATAGGCGCTGGCGATGGTACTCGGCCCGCCGTTGGCCCATTTGTTGTCGGTATTCCAGGCATTTAGGAAGTTTTCATACAAATTGGTGCCTTCCACCCGCATTTGGGCGTCCATAAAGGCGAGATGCTTGGTGACAAACTCGTAGCCGCCGTTTCGCATCTCTTCCAGATCGCCAGTATACAGCCAATTGTACAGATATTGGTCTACCAGCACCTCCCCCATGTTGTAGCGCTTGTCCGAGGTGGGGAAGGCCGTGATACGGCCGTCGCTCTTCTGGTTTTTCCAATACTGCTGGGCGTTGGTCTCCACCCGGTCGAAGTACCCGGACGCCGTCTGCCCGTAGGAGGAACGCCAGCCAGCATGGGCGACGAACCAGGCGATGGGGCCGTGCATGACGGTTTTATTGATCCAGGCTGCGTCCACCGCCACCGTCTGGGCGGCGATCATGGAGTTGAAATAGGGGTCGGGGGTATTGACGTCCACCGCCTTTGAGACGCCTTCAAAATACGCCATCCCTTCCTCAAAGAGGTCTTTGGGATCGCAGAGATACTCCTGAATCCCTTCCAGCTCCAAAGAGTCGGTGGTCAAAAGGAGGTACACGTCGTTTTCCGTGTTGGCGGCGGTTTTCCCCACCACCATCGGGGCGCTGCCCTCGGTGGATTGGAGGAGGGCGCTCAAATCGGAATATTTGGAAGCGTCCTTTACGGCGTAATGCATTTCAACGTTGGCGCTGCCGCTGACGGTAAACTTGCCGTCCTTCGTAATCTCAAAGGCGTTGGAGGGGAGCAGCGCGGCGGCAGTGGATTTGGCGTTTTTGTCCTTAAATTCATAGCCGGAGGTATTGCCCCCCGTCTGCTGGGATACCGAGGCCCCGCCGTCGCCGGCCGTGGCCACCACCAGCTTATCCGTCAGCCCGTCCGGCAGGGTAATTTTCGTAAGGAAGCCGTCAAACCGATCGGTGCGGGTATAGGTGATATAGATGGTCCCGTCAAAAGAGGGGTCCGTGATTTCGTATTCCGCACGGCCATAGACATAACGGAACACAATGTTGTCCATCTGTGCAAGCCATTTGGTGGAGGAGCCGTTCTCGATACCCAGGAACATGTGGGCATACAGCCCGAAGGATTTTTCCTTGTTCGCCTGAAGCATCAGGAAATCCGGGTCGTCGCCCACAAAGCCGATCATCCGCCTGGACGTCCCCTGGGAATCGTTGACGTGGGAGGAATACAAGGGGCGGGTGTAACGGGAGGTGCCGTTGACGATTTCAAACCCGCCCTTTACCGGGAGATAGGTATACACCTGCTCGGATATAATCACATCGTATGCCTTGGCATTCTCCGGATTGCTTGCAGGCGTGGCTACCACCTGCACCGTTTGTTCATTGACCGCACCGCATTCGACGGTGAGCACGCCGTCCGGCGAGACGGACAGGCCGGCGGCGTCCTCAGCCGCCAGCGACCAGGTGTACACCTCGTCGTCAAAGGCAAAGCCGTATTGATCGAGGGTAACGGCGCGGTAGGTATAGCGGTTGGCCGGCTCCCCTTGCGGCGGAATGACGCCGGCCTGGTTGCCCTTGATCTCGATGTCGGACGCAACCGCATGGTAGACGTTCACCGTCTTTGAGCCGCTCGTCCCTTCCACGCTGGTAGCCACCACTTCAATGGTCTGGTCGGGGGCGGTATCCGGGACGGTCAAAACGCCGTCTTGGCTGATTTGGATGCCGCCGGACGCGCCCTTGAGGGACCAGACCACCTTCTCCTCAGGAGGCATCAGCACTTCATTCTGGTCATAATAGGCTTTCGTGTATTGGAAGGTGACGGTTTGGCCGCGCACCACCTTGGCGTAGCTGTCCCCCATCACCTCGACGCGGGCCGCCTCCATCTGGTACATGGGGATGGCGTCGGAAACCACCGACTTCGCCGGGTTGAGGTTGGAGGTCGCCTTGAGGTAAACGGTAGCAAGACCCGCGGTATGCAGGACCGTCACCTCGCCTGTGGCGGCGTCTACGCTTACCCCTTCATAGACGGCAGGGGCGCCGCCGGCATCCACCAGCTCCCACCGGTAGGAATCCCCCACCGAGATTTCCTCTCCGTACTGGGTCAGGGAAACCGCACCGAAGGAGACGCTCTGCGCACCCTCATTGGGACGAGGCAGGCCGGACGGATTGGTGTCGGCCATCACCACCTGGTCGACTTGCTCCTGCCCGGTGATGGTCAGCTCCATCGAGCTCGAATAGGTTCCGGTATAGTTTTGCGCACGAACGGTATATCGGCCGGGCTGGGCGGTTGGATCCACCGCCACGATGCCGGTTTGCGCGTCAATGGAAACGCCCTGGGGCATCGAATCGGTCAAATCCTCGGCGTCGCCTTCGTCGTACAGCTTATATACCACCAAGCCGCTTGCAAAGGGATCGTAAGCGGTCAGGTTGAGATCGCCATAATAGATTTCAGAGGTGGAATAGGTCAGCGTATTCTCCCCTTCCAGGGGGATGTTTACCTGCGTTTCGTCGGCCGTCAGGGTAAACGCGTCCGGCGCAGGCTTATAGACGGTTAGCTCGTCCACATAAAGGGGGTTTTGGGAGGAAAGCCCCTGGATTTTAACTGCGCCCAGCGTTCCTTTGCTGAAGTTGCGGCGCAGGTTGCTGGTGCAGGTCTGCGACTTTCCCGCTTCGTCGGTGACGACGCTGTGGATGGTCGAGGTGCTGTTGATAATCAGCTTGACGTTGTACCATTGGTTCGTCTGGGCGTTGGAAAACATCGTCACATATTTATTCGAACCGGTCATGGATTTGATATTGGTTCCGTCATAGACGATGGTGGGCCCCAGATCCACCTTCGGCAGGCCGCGGTACAGCTGGATGGCTCCGCAGTTGGCCGCGGTGAACAAAACGTCGAACTCCACCATGTAGATTTCCTTCGGGATGGAAGCGACGTCGATCTGCCGGGTTGCCGCCGGAGAACGGTCGTCGACGGCGTCGTTGGCGGTAAAATCCCCCGAGGAGGATTTTACCGATAAATAAGTGCGGTCCTCTCCCTGGACGATTTGAGCATCCAGCTCCGGATAAAGGGACAGGTTCTCCAGCTGGTCGAACGGTTCGCTTAAATAAAGGGTTTCCCCGCTGTCGCGGGTAGGGTAAGCATCGCTGTCGGCAACCGCCGGAATGGAAATCATGGATACGGTGGAAAAAAGCAAGGCCAAGGACAGAATCCCGCTGATTGCCTTATGGATACTTCTTTTCAAATTCGGTTCCCTTCTTTCTTTTTTGTCGCTCCTTTTTCCTGTTTTCAAATTCGATTGCGCGCAGGCCCCTGTCCCTCCCTTCATATCGGATCAAATGACGCAATACAAAAAAATCCAGCGGCGGCAGAGGCCCATCCGGGCCGCCGCCGTCACGGGTACGACTGGAAAAACCGCCGGATACCGGCCGCTTCGCTGCGAAATGGCACTGAATTGACGGCAATTTCGCATGAACTTAGAAAAACCGGCATTCCCAGAGGGGCGGCAGGCTTCGGAAGCTTTGCCCCTGCAAAAAGGAAAACGGGGCGAAGCTTGGGGAAAGCTCCGCCGTCTTTGGGGCGAAAAAGGCTGAAAAATCAAACGAATAAACCAATTGATGTAAGATATGTTAATTTTATAAGACTTTTACCATTGATTCAATTGACAAAATAATCAAATTTTACCTGGTATTTTTATTAAAATTATCGGAGCAAGAATTGAAAAGACAGTCCATTTTCACCGCTAAAAAGGGGAAATTTCCGGTTTCACCCGGTACGGCGGAAAGGAGGAAGGTTCAGCCAAACGTATGCGGCGCGGTTCCCCATCCATTCTCCTGCCGGACGCGCTTCGGACAGCCCGCTCCTCGTACATTCACGTATTTTACGACGCATTTCGGTAACACTATTTTCCGCAACGGCTTTAACTTTACTCCAAAAGGGATGTGACTGAATCTTGAATCTGACGCAAACGGAATATTCGAAAATGACGGACAAAGCCTCGCCTCCGTCTCATTTTCTTCGCAATTCGATCTTGGCTTTTGTGGTAGGCGGCGCCATCTGCGTGGTGGGGCAGGCCCTCATCAACCTGTGGTCGATGGTATTGCCGGCGGACGATGCGAAAATCGCCGCGTCCTGCTCCCTGATCTTTTTAAGCGCCCTCTTTACGGCGCTGGGCCTTTACTGCAAGCTGGCGGCCTACGCGGGCGCGGGCACCCTGGTTCCCATTACTGGCTTTGCCAATTCCATCGCGGCGGCGGCCATCGAATTCAAAAGCGAGGGCCTGATCCTAGGCACCGGCGTGAAGATGTTCATCATCGCCGGGCCGGTACTGGTCTACGGCCCGGTGGCGGCGGTGGTCTACGGCGTCATTGCATGGCTGCTGCGGCTGATTGTTTAGGAGGGCGAAGGGTATGGCAACAAGAGCGGGCAAAAACACACTGATGATGCAGAATAAGCCCTGCATCTCCGGCTTTGCGGCGGTGGCGGGCAAAAAGGAGGGGGAAGGCCCTCTGGCCCGGCGGTTCGACAAGCTCTATGAGGACACCCATCTGGGGCAGACCACTTGGGAAAAGGCGGAAAGCACCATGCAGGGCGAGGTGGTAACCCTGGCGCTGGGAAAGGCGAACCTGACGCCGGGGGAACTGCAATTGATTTTGGCGGGCGACCTTCTCAACCAATGCATCAGCTCTACCTACGGGCTGCGGGAGCTCAATGTCCCGATGCTGGGGCTGTTCGGCGCGTGCTCGACGATGGCGCTATCCTTGGCAACGGGGGCGGTGCTGGTGGAGAGCGGGGCGGTGCAAAACTGCGCGGCGGTAACCTCCTCGCACTTTTGCACGGCGGAGCGGCAGTTCCGGTATCCCCTCGACTACGGCGGACAGCGGGCTCCCACCTCCCAGTGGACGGCGACGGCGGCGGGCTGCACGGTGCTGACCCCCGGCGGCAACACGGCGGTCCCCAGTGTACAGGCGGTGACCTTTGGGAAAATCGTAGACATGGGGATCACCGACATGAACAACATGGGCAGCGCCATGGCGGGCGCGGCGGCGGACACCATTACCGCCTTTTTCGCCGACACCGGCAAGACGCCGGATGATTTCGACATGATCCTCACCGGCGACTTAAGCCAGGTGGGAAGCGATCTGATGAACCAAATACTCAACCGGGGCGGCATCGACTTAAAGGAGAGACATGCCGACTGCGGCCTGCTCATCTTCGACCGGGAAACCCAGGACGTAATGGCGGGCGGCTCCGGCTGCGGCTGCTCGGCGGCGGTGCTGTGCTCCTACGTGTTGCAGGAGATGCAGGCGGGGAACCTGCAAAACGTCCTGTTCGTAGGCACCGGCGCGCTGATGAGCCCTACCAGCGTACAGCAGGGGGAAAGCATCCCCGGCATTGCCCATGCGGTGTGGATTACGGGCTGCGCCCCGCAAGCGGGAGGTGGAAACTAGGATGGACATGGTTCTCGAATACCTGAAAGCCTTTTTGGTGGGCGGCGCTTTATGCCTGATCGGGCAGCAGTTCATCGACCGTACCAAGCTGACCCCGGCCCGGATTCTGGTGGGCTTCGTGGTGGCGGGCGTCGTCCTGACGGCGGTGGGCCTTTACGGCCCGCTGGTGGAATGGGCGGGCGCAGGCGCAACGGTACCGTTGAGCGGCTTCGGCTACCTGCTGGCAAAGGGCGTGGAGGAAGGCATCAAGGAGCACGGGCTCCTCGGCGTGCTGACCGGCCCCTTTACGGCGGCGGCCGGGGGCGTCATGGCGGCAATCCTCTTCGGCTTGCTGGCGGGGCTTGTGGGAAAATCCCACGACAAATCCTGACGAAAAAGAAAAGGGCGGGAATTCCCGCCCTTTTTCTTATGGGTACGCCAGGTTTCGGATGGAGGCGCCGTTTGCACGGCAGCGGTTTACGGTGTACCAGGTTCCACCGGTATTCTCGGCAAGATACCGATTCCGGCGGTGCATACACCCGGGGCCATACTCTTTGCTGGTATAAACCACCTTGTCCGCCTGCCTGAGAATGGACTCATAGCGAAGCCGGTCCTCTTCCCTCCACCTCTCCGCCTGGTTCCTACAGGGAAGGACCAGGATCAGGCGAAGCGCGGGATGGGCCGGGCGCAGACGCAGGACGGCCTAGGCCGCCAGGGTATCGAACCCCAGCGCGCCGCCCGCTCCAAAAAAGCGCATCCCCTGGGCGAGCAGGCGGAGGATTTCCTCTTCCAGCCGCTGCGCAAGGGCCGGGATGGCCTTCTTGGGCAGCATCCGGTGGCCGGTAAAACAGCAGGTTTGTTTTCGCATGGTCATAAGCCTCCCATATTGGATATATCCCAATTATAGCATAATTATATTATTTGGGATATATCCCACACGATATATCCCAAAATAAATTAAAGTGAATCTATCAAATTTTCGTGATAGAGGTGCTATAATGAACGCAAAAGAAGCGGTTGCCCGGCGCATCCTGGCCTTGTGCAATGAGAAGGAAATTGCCGTGAATGCTTTGGCCAATTCAGCCGGCATGTCTCCTTCTACCATTTACAGCATGCTCAATACCAAAAGTAAGAATCCGGGGATCGTAACCATAAAGAAAATTTGCGACGGTATGGATCTTAGCCTGCGCGCATTCTTTGACAACCCGCTTTTCGAAAATCTGGAACAGGAAATAAGATAGAATTAAATTCGGAAAAAGGCCCCGAAAGGGAGGCTGTTGTCCTCCTTTCCGGGGCCCTTTTGTCTCGGCGGTATTTTTTCACCCGCTGAGCACGAATATTTGTTCGAATTTCCTTGACTAGAACATATGTTTTATCGTATACTATCCCCATAAGGGGGGATCGTCTTGGACGTTTTCGACAAGCTCAAAATCCTGGCCGCCGGGGCCAAGTATGACGTGGCCTGCACCTCCAGCGGCGTGGACCGCCAAAACGGCGCGAGCGGCATGGGCAGCGCCGTGAGCTGCGGCATCTGCCACTCCTTTTCCGCCGACGGGCGGTGTATTTCCCTGCTCAAGGTGCTCATGACCAACGCCTGCATCTACGACTGCGCCTACTGCGTCAACCGGCGCAGCAACCAGATCGCCCGGGCCGCTTTCACCCCCCGGGAGCTGGCGGACCTGACCATCCAGTTTTACAAGCGCAACTATATTGAAGGGCTGTTTTTAAGCTCCGGCATCCGCAAAAGCCCGGACGACACCTGCGAGCAGCTGATTGAGACGGTGGAGATCCTGCGGCGGGACTATCATTTTTTCGGCTACATCCATGCGAAGGCCATCCCCGGCGCGGACGAAGCGCTGCTTGCGAGGCTGGGGATGCTGGTGGACCGGATGAGCGTGAACATTGAGCTGCCCAGCGAAAAAAGCCTGTCCCTGCTGGCGCCCGACAAATCGAAGGCCTCCATCTTAAAGCCCATGGGCTTCATCACCGGTAAGCTGCAGGAAAACCGGCGGGATTTGGTGCAATACCGCCACGCGCCCACATTCGCCCCCGCCGGGCAGAGCACCCAGATGATTATCGGCGCCACGGGGGAGACCGATTATCAAATCCTAAAATTAAGCAGCGCCCTGTATCGGAAATACCAGCTCAAGCGGGTCTTTTTTTCCGCCTATATGCCGGTGTCCTCCAACCCGCTGCTGCCGGCGGTAGATACGCCGCCGCCTTTGCTGCGGGAGCACCGGCTCTACCAGGCCGACTGGCTTTTGCGCTTCTACGGCTTTGAGGCGGACGAGCTGCTTGACGAAGAAAACCCCAGCTTTAACCCGCTCATCGACCCCAAATGCAACTGGGCGCTTTCCCACATGGACCGGTTCCCCATGGAGGTAAACCGCGCGTCCTACGAAGAGCTGCTGCGGGTGCCGGGGATCGGGGTCAGAAGCGCGAAGCGGATTGTGACGGCCCGGCGGGTGGGGCCGTTGAGCTATGAAGGGCTCAAAAAGATGGGGGTGGTCCTCAAGAGGGCCCAGTATTTCATCACGGTGGGCGGCCGGCTCAACGAGGGGCTGCGCATCACTCAGGACGGGGTGCTGCGCAGCCTCATCTCCCAGCAGGGTGTGGAATACCTGAAGGGGCAATCGGCGCAGCAGTACGAGCAGCTGAGCCTCTTTTCCCAAGGGAAGGTGGGCGCAAAGGAGGCGGCGGCATGTTTGCCCGCAGGAGCGTAGTATACGAATACGACGGCACACTGGAGGGCTTTTTCTGCTGCGTCTTTGAAAGCTTTGCGCGAAAGGAAACGCCCTGTGACGTGCGCCCTTCCTTCGCGCCCCAGATGACCCTTTCCCCGGTGCGCCTAATCCGGACCGATCCGCAAAAGGCGGCGCGGGTGGGGCGGGCCATCCCGAAAAGGATTTCGCAGGCGGCAAAGGAGCTGATTGAGGATGCCTTTCTTACCTTTTTGGAGGGAAAGGAAGGGCATATGCTGGCATTTTTGCAGCTGGGGTTCGAAATGGGGCCCGCTGTCATGCGGCATCTGACCGACGACCGGGTGGCCGTCCTGTGTAAGGCCCAGCGGCATCTTCTCAACGAGGCCCACCGTTACAAGCAGTTTATCCGTTTTTCAGTATCCGGCGGGGTGATGACCAGTGTCATCAAGCCCCTCAACCAGGTACTTCCCCTGCTCGCGCCGCATTTTATCGACCGGTATCCCCAGGAAGCCTTTTTGATCTACGACCAGGCCCACGGCATGGCACTCTGCCACCGGCCGGGACAGGCGGCCATCCTGCCGGTGGATTCCTTTGTCCCAAACGACCCGGATGAGGAGGAGCTTTCCTACCGGGAATTGTGGTGCGGGTATTACGACGCCATCGCCGTTGAGGGGCGCGAAAATCCCAAATTGCGGAGGAACCACATGCCGAAACGCTATTGGGATGAGATGACGGAATTTTGCCGGGAACGAAAACCGGGGCTTCGCCGGGCGGCCGCCTGGGCCCCGGACGGACGGCGGGGGCCGCAGGGATGACCATAGCGTGTCCCCCTTTTCCATGGCCGGCCGCCTGGGCCCCGGACGGACAGCGAAGGCCGCAGGGATGACCATAGCGCGTCCCCCCTTTTCCATGGCCGGCCGCCTGGATCCCGGACGGACGGCGGGGGCCGCAGGACTGACCATAGCGCGTCCCCCTTTTCCATGGGGCCGGGCGGCCGCCAATCCCCATACGGCAGGAAGGCCCTGCGGCAGCCGCCGCAGGGCCTTCCTGCCGATCCGCTTATGCCTTGGATGCCCGCCGTCTTTTAAAGATACCGGTTGCGCCGCTTGGGCGGGGCGCCGCGGCGGCGAAGCCCTTCGATCAGCGTATCAATCAGCAGGGCGACGACGATTCCCGCCGCATAGCAGATCAGGTCGCTGACCAGGAACCCCTGGCCCAGCACCAGGCCTCCCAAGGTGGTAGCCCGGATCGCGTCGATCCAGGGAGCGTGAAGCATCTGGGAAAACTCGATTCCATAAGAGAAAACCAGCGCGCACAGGGAAACAAGCCATACCGGCCTTCTGGCCAGAAGAAAGGCAAACAAAAAATACACCATCATCGCCCAAAGGGTGTCCCCGGCGTATGCCCCCAAAAATGCCGGCAGGTATTCCCGAAACCACCGGGAGGCAAGTCCCAGCCCAATACAAACCGCAACCAAAGCCGCATAGATCCATCGATTTCGTTTCATTCCCGTGTCTCCTTTCCTTGTTCGAAGTATCATACCACGAAACCGCACGTTTGGAAAGGCGCCGGTCACAAAACGTTCACAGAAAAAGGCTTGCATTTTCATGAATTTGGTATTATGATAATTTAGCACTCTGATGGATTGAGTGCTAAATTCAGAACGAGAATGGCAAGGAAAGCCGATAAAAAAGAACGCACCGAAAGGACGGATTTTTCATGGAAGTCAAACAGTTTCAGGCGGAATCCAAGCGGCTTCTGGATCTGATGATCCACTCGATTTACACCCACAAGGAGATTTTTCTGCGCGAGCTGATCTCCAATGCCAGCGACGCCATCGATAAGCTGCATTACCGTTCCCTCACCGAAGAGGAGGTAAAGGCGGACAGCGGTTCCTTTGAAATCCGCATTGACCTGGACAAGGAGAAGCGCACCCTCACCCTCTCGGACAACGGCTGCGGTATGACCAAAGAGGAGCTGGAAAACAACCTGGGCGTCATCGCCAAAAGCGGTTCTTTGGCCTTTAAGCAGGAAAATGAGGCCAAGGAGGATATCGACATCATCGGCCAGTTCGGCGTGGGCTTTTATTCCGCCTTTATGGTCAGCGACCGGGTCACGGTGGTCAGCCGTCCTTACGGGTCGGATACCGCTTACAAGTGGGAGTCGACGGGCGCGGACGGATACACCATCGAGGAATGGGAAAAGGATTCCTACGGTACCCAGATTACGCTGCACATCCTGGAGAACCGGGACGAGGAAGAGTACGACGAGTATTTGGACGCCCGCCGGATTCAGGGGATTGTGAAGAAATACTCCGATTACATCCGTTATCCGATCAAGATGACGGTGGAAAAAAGCCGTCCGAAGGAAGGGGCCGAGGGCGAGTATGAAACGTACACCGAGGAGGAAACGGTCAACAGCATGGTGCCCATCTGGCGCAAGACCAAGGCGGAGGTGACCGAGGAGGACTACAACCAGTTCTATAAAGAGAAGTTCTTCGATTTTACCGATCCTGCGCGGGTCATCCGCTCGAGCACCGAAGGCACCGCCACCTATACGGCCCTTCTGTTTATCCCGGCCCGCACCCCCTTCGACTACTACACGAAGGAATACGAAAAAGGGCTTCAGCTTTATGCAAACGGCGTGCTGATTATGGAAAAATGCGCGGACCTACTCCCGGATTATTTCAGCTTCGTCAAGGGGTTGGTGGATTCCCAGGACCTGTCGCTGAACATTTCCCGCGAGATGCTCCAGCACGACCGGCAGCTGAAAATCATTGCCTCCCGGCTGGAAAAGAAGATCAAAAGCGAGCTCCTTTCCATGCAGCAAAACGACCGGGAAAAGTACGACGCCTTTTTTAAAAATTTCGGGCTACAGCTGAAATTCGGGGTCTATAACGACTACGGTATGCACAAGGATCTGCTCAAGGATCTGCTGGAATTTTACTCCTCCACCGAGAAGAAGCCCGTCACCCTCAAGGAATACCTCGGACGGATGAAGGAGGAGCAGAAGTTTATCTACTACGCCTGCGGCGACACGGTGGAGAAGATCGACCGGCTGCCCCAGACGGAGCTTGTGAAGGACAAGGGATATGAGATTCTTTATCTGACCGAGAATGTGGATGAATTCGCGCTAAAGGTGCTCCATGAATTTGAGGGAAAGGAATTCAAGTCGGTATCGGCAGGCGATCTGGGCTTTGAAGAGACGGAGGAAGAAAAGAAGGAGGACGAGGCCCAGGAGAAGAAAAACCAAGCCCTCTTCGCTTTCATGGGGGAAGCGCTGTCGGGGAAGGTGAAGGCGGTACGGGCCTCCAAGCGGCTTAAATCGCACCCGGTTTGCCTGTCCAGCGACGGGGAGTTGTCTCTGGAGATGGAAAAGGTGTTAAACGCCATGCCCACCGACGAGAAGGTGAAGGCGGAGCGGGTACTGGAAATCAACGAAAGCCACCCCATCTTCGCCACTTTGACTCGTTTGTATGAGACGGATCAGGAAACGCTCAAGGAATACGCGACCCTTCTGTACAACCAAGCGCTCTTAATCGAGGGCTTCCCCATTGAGGACCCGGTGGCTTACTCCAATCTGGTCTGCTCGCTGATGGCGGATCAATAAAAACGCAAGGACGCCCGCGGCTTCTGCCGCGGGCGTTTTTCTTTTCCTCGCAGGAAGGACGTCAAACCGTTATCCGCTGAAGGCCCGTGCCGCGCAATCCGGCCGGACGGGACTGCGGCCTTGGGTGCTGGATTTTACTGCGAAAGAACCCTTGTTTTTTGTTGGATTTGCTGATGGGTTTTGGCCCGCCTTCGCATTGTAACAGGGAAAAATCGTGCTATAATGAAAGCGTTGGATTTTGTCGAATCAGAAAGGATGGAATGCCCATGGCGACGCAGTTGGAACTCAAGTACGGCTGCAATCCCAATCAAAAGCCCTCGCGGATCTTTGTCAAGCACGGCCAACTGCCGGTGACGGTCCTCAACGGCCGGCCCGGTTACATCAACTTTCTCGACGCGCTCAATTCCTGGCAGCTGGTGCGGGAGCTCAAGGAGGCGACCGGCCTGGCGGCGGCCGCTTCCTTCAAGCATGTCAGCCCCGCCGGCGCGGCGCTGGCCCTGCCCATGAGCGAGACGCTCAAGAAGATTTATTTTGTCGACGACCTCCCCCTCTCCCCTCTGGCCTGCGCCTATGCCCGCGCGCGCGGCGCCGACCGGATGTCCTCCTATGGGGATTTCATCGCCCTGTCCGATCCCTGTGACAAGGAGACGGCGGCGCTGATCGCCCGGGAGGTGTCCGACGGGATCATTGCGCCGGGCTATTCCGAAGAGGCGCTGGCCATTCTCAAGGGCAAGCGCAAGGGCAATTATACCATCCTGCAGATGGACGAGGATTATCGCCCGGAACCGGTGGAACAAAAGGACGTATACGGCATTACCTTTGAGCAGGGGCGCAACGAGCTGAAAATTGACGAAGGCCTGCTGCAAAACATTGTCACCGACTGCAAGGAGCTGCCTGCCGAGGCGAAGCGGGATCTGCTGGTGGCATTGATCGCGCTTAAGTACACCCAATCCAACTCCGTCTGCTATGCCAAGGATGGACAGGCCATCGGCATCGGCGCGGGCCAGCAGTCGCGGATTCACTGCACCCGGCTGGCCGGGAACAAGGCGGATATCTGGTACCTGCGGCAGCATCCGAAGGTATTGGCCCTTCCGTTCAAGGCGGACATCCGCCGTCCCGACCGGGACAACACCATCGACGTCTATCTTTCCGACCACGATTTGGACGTCCTGGCAGACGGGGCTTGGGAAGCCTTCTTCACCGAAAAGCCGGCGCCGCTGACGAAAGAGGAAAAGAGCGAATGGCTCGCTACCCTGTCCGATGTGGCGCTGGGGTCGGACGCCTTCTTCCCCTTCGGCGACAACATTGAACGGGCCAAGCGGTCCGGCGTCCGGTATATCGCCCAACCGGGCGGGTCCATTCGGGACGACCATGTGATTGAAACCTGCAACAAATATGGAATGACCATGGCCTTTACCGGCATCCGGCTGTTCCATCACTAAGGCTGCAACGGCCCTGTCAAAAGCAACCGGCCTCCCGGGCAAAATTGCCCGGGAGGCCGGTTTTGTCGTTTACCGCATAAAAACCCTCTGGTTGCCGGGGGAGGTAATAAAGCCTCGGCCAAGAACCGAGTGGAAGCTAATCGGAATAAACAAGCGTCTGCAACTGCTTTCCCAGATGTAGAGCGAGCAACGCCATTTTTCCGTCCCCTTCCAGCGGCCGGCAGGGACTGCCCCCCTCGGGGGTATGCGCATCCCCACCCAGCGGCTCTGCTTCTTCCCATAATAAGCCTTCCGTCTGGGACGGGGAACAAGCTCTTTTCCTTGCCGGGGAAAGCCCATCCCCGGCGACGTCCGCTATCCTGCTTTTGGGATCCTCTCCCAGCGCAGAAAACGACGCCCTGTTTTCTCAGAGCCGCACCCGTTATGCCAGCCCCAGCTCGATCAGGTTCTGCTGGTGCTCCTCAAAGGTTTCGGCATAGACATACCGCGGCGGCGAATCGCTGCTGGTGGCAAAGTAGAGATAATTGGTATCAGCCGGATAAAGGGCGGCGTTGATGGCCCGGCGGCCCGGGTTGCAAATCGGGCCGGCAGGCAGCGCGTCGCATTTATAGGTATTGTAGGCCTGGGCATAATCCGGCGTCAGGTACCGATTGACATATTCCCGGGTGGCGTCCGCCTGTAGGGGCATACCGGAGGCCAAACGGTTGTGAAACACGGAGGAAACGATGGCCACCTCATTGGCATTGCCCGCCTCCTTTTCAATAATAGAGGCCAGTGTGAGCACCTCGTCCATACTCATCCCCAGCTGGGCGGCGCGGGCGCGATCCTCGTCGGTGATGTTTGCTTGAGCAGACCGCAGGAATTTCCCCACCACATCCTGCGGCTTCATGTTCAGATAGAAGGTATAGGTATTTGGATACAAATACCCCTCCAGCAGATAACAGCGGCTGGGACTGTCGGCAATGCCGGCAACCAGCGGGTAATAGCTGAAATCATAGGTATTGACGATATCCAGAAGCTCCTGCTTGGTACAGACGCCGTTGGCCTCCAGCCGCTCCCCGATCTGCGCCAAGGTGTATCCCTCCGGTATGGTCACATTCACCGTCTCCCGCTCCTTGGGTTCCTCCACAGAAGAGGAAGATGCAGCCGCCGATGACGTCGTCTGCGCCGAGGAAGAGGGGGCATCCGTGCTCTCCTCGGGCGAGGCGGACTCCTCCGGCGAAGGCAGCTCACTCCCACCCGGCAGAGATTGGGGCGCACGAAGCAGATCGGAGGACAGCGCCGAAGGGCCGCTGCCGACCACTCCGCCGTCCCCACATGCGGATACGCTCAGACACAGCAGCACGGCAAACAGCACCAAAGCAATTCGTTTCATAGGAACCCCTTCCTTTTTCTAACCTGTCCGCCCTTCTTTTCTCAGGGCCGCGACAGCTTCGCACTTTTATACGTCGTCCGGTTTACAATACTCTGATTATAACCGTTTCTTATTTTTTGTCAAATTTGCGGCGCTTGCTCCCCCTTCCTTCATCCTACGGCTGCACGCCGTCCCCGGCAGGGCGGAGACCTTCTCCTTCCGGCCGATGCGGCCCGGTCCGAAGCCGTTTCCCGCCGTTTGTGAAAAAGGAAGCCCTTCCAAAGAGCGAAGCGGCACCGCTCGTAACCAAGTGGTGCGGCGCAGCCTTTTGGAGGGGGAGCCCTCGCCGGCCGCTGGAAGGGACGGAAAAATAGCATTGCTCGCTCTACAGCTGGGAAAGCGGTTGCAGACGCCTGGTTCCTCCTATTAGCTTTCAGTTTGTTCTTTGCCGAGGCTTTTTCCCCTCTCTCGGCAACCAGGGGGCTCATGCGGTAAGCGGCAAAAATCCCCCTTGCGAAACCAACCGCAAGGGGGATGCGAAAATCAGTCCAAATTAAGAATCCGAAAGCTGCAGCACACCGATGGCGTCCTTGATGGTTTTTTCCAGCGCCTCACGGCTGTACTTATCCACCTCAGACTTATCCTTCGGACCGTGGGTCAGGCAGGCGGCGCCGCCGATGCAGCCCGACTCACAGGCCATCCCCTCGATAAAGTTGCCGTCGAGCACGTTTTTCGACGCCTTCAGCAATGCCATGCGGCATTCGGCGATGCCCGAACAGGTGACCGGCTTATACTGGAAGTCCTCCTCCGTAATGCCGTTTTCCTTGAGGCCCTGGCGCACCGCGTCGGTCAGGCCGCCGCTTCGGGCAAAAATACGCCCAAAGTAAGAAGCGTTGTCGAGCACGTCGTTGGGCAGGTCCTGAATCTCAATGTTGCGCGCATCAAAGAGGGCGAGCAATTCTTCAAAGGTGATCACCACGTCGATGATGTCCTTGACCCGGTCAAGCTTGCGCTCCGCTTTTTTGGCAATGCACGGGCCGATGAAAATGGTCTTTGCGGTGGGGTCCATCTTTTTGAGATATTCGGCAATGGTTGCCATCGGCGAAAGATTGTGGGAAATTTTAGGCACCAGCGTGGGGAAATTGATCTGAATATAGCTGACGAACGCCGGGCAGCAGGAGCTGGTCAAAAAGCCCTTTTCATAAAGCTCCTGCGCTTCCTTATTGGCGACCATATCCGCACCGAGGGCAGCCTCCACCACATTGTAAAAGCCCAGCGCCTTGAGGCCGGACACCACCTGCCCGATCTTTGCGTTTCCAAACTGGCCGGAAATGGAGGGCGCTACAATGGCGTATACCTTATACTTTTTATTGTTGTCGGAATTGCGGAGCACCGAAATGGCGTCGAGTATGTAAGACTTATCCATGACCGCGCCGAAGGGGCATTGATAGACGCACGCGCCGCAGGAAACGCACTTATCGTTGTCGATGCGGGCCTTTTTATCCTCGTCCATCGCGATGGCGTTGGCCTTACACGCCTTCTCGCAGGGGCGCAGGTTTTTCGTGATCGCATCATAGGGGCAGACGTTCAAGCATCTGCCGCAGGAGACGCATTTTTTCTGGTCGATATGCGCCTTGTGGTCCACCAGGGAAATGGCCCCACGCGGACATACATTCATGCAGCGGTGGGCGATACAGCCGCGGCAGGCCTCGCCTACGCTCATTTGGGTAACCGGGCATTCGTCACAGGCGATGTCGAGCACCTCCACCACGTTTTCATTAGTCGGATCGCCGCCCATGGCCAGCTTAACCCGTTCCGTGATGATGGCCCGCTCCTTATAAATGCAGCAGCGCAGCGTCGCCTGAGGGCCGGGCATAATCCTTTCCGGAATCTTTATCAGATCGGTTTGCAGCTTATCCTCATACGCCAGCCTCGCCACCTCTCGAAGCACCTTGTATTTCAGCTCCTGCACATTTGTGTCAAACATGCTCATTCTCATGCTATCTATCTCCCGTTCGCAAAATTCGAAACGCTGCCGCGTGTCGTTTCCTCCGTTTCGGGCGGCCCGCCAATCCAGCATGCAGGATTTCCGCCACTCTTTCTATTACAGAATTCTACACTAAAACAGGAAAAATCACAATAGCAATTATTGTTTTTATACACGTGCGGTTCTTGTGAAACTTTCACAGTCGGATATTCTACCGCAGCGCGCGGACGTTCTTTTGCAGGAACGAACTCAGATGCATCACCGGGATGCAGAGCAAAAACCACAGCGCGGAAAAAAGCGGACAGATCTGCCCCAGGACATTAAAGCGCATATCCGAGTAGTCCCACACGTTCCATTTGAGCTTGCGGTTGACGATGCAGCCGACCACCAGCTCCATGCCGGTAATGACCGCCGAACCCAAGATGCATTTTTTCGGCAGGCTCGCTTTTTTGCACCGCTGGTTGATGCTGCTGAGCAGGCACATGCATACGCCGCCGGTCACCCCCATGGTCCAATGGGTAAAGCCCCGCCAAAGCACCTCGATTAGACTGTAGCCACCGCAGCCGATAGAAAAGAGAAGCGCCGTCTTTTTTAATTTTTTCACCGTCATTCCCCCTGCATTATGGTTTGCACCGGGTACAAAAAGGATGCATGGAAGCTTCTTACAGGGGCAGAGTAAAAAAGAGGCCGTTTTTGCGGCAAGGAGGGGAAATCTTAAGTTTTTCTTAACCGTTTGCTTTTGCCGGCGCCTTCTCCTATAATGAGTTTTATAGGCAGCTTAACGTGAGGAGACAGGAATATGCAAACATCCGTTGTGGTGGTGGACGACGAAAAAGAAATCGCCGATCTCATCGAGGTTTATTTAAAAAATGAGAACTATCAGGTGCATACCTTTTACCAGCCCCTGGAGGCCCTTTCCTTTATCGAAAGCGGCGGGCCGGTGGACCTGGCGATTCTCGACGTGATGATGCCGCAGATAAGCGGCTTCGACCTGTGCCGAAAAATCCGCGAACGGCACACCTTCCCGGTCATCATGCTCACCGCCAAGGTGGAGGACATGGACAAGATTACCGGCTTGACCATCGGGGCGGACGATTACATTACGAAGCCCTTCAATCCCCTGGAGATGGTGGCCAGGGTTAAGGCCCAGCTTCGCCGGTACACCCGGTACAACGACGGCGGGGCGAAGCCGGAGGAAAACGTCATCGACTTCGCGGGCCTTGTCATCAACAAAGATACCCACCGCTGCACGTTGTATGACCGGGAGCTGAACCTGACCCCCATTGAATTCAGCCTTTTGTGGCTGCTGTGTGAAAACCGGGGTCGGGTGCTGTCGTCGGAGGAGCTGTTTGAACGGGTATGGGGTGAGCGGTATCTGGATTCCAACAACACCATTATGGTCCACATCCGCCGGCTGCGGGAAAAGATGCACGAGCCGCCCCGCAACCCGAAATTCATCAAGACGGTATGGGGGGTTGGGTACAAAATTGAAAAGTGAATTTCTTCGCCGGTACCGCCGCAAGCTGTTTGGGCAGATTTCGCTGAAGATAGGCCTGTGCCTGCTGGGGATGCTGCTTTTGCTCTATCTGGCGGACGGGGTCTTTAACGACCTGCTGGCCAACCTGGTTCATCTGTTCAGCCCGGCGCTGTACCGGTTTTTCGTCTCCTTTAAGATGGAGCTGATTTTTCTGGTTTTCGGCGGGATCACCGTTTTGGTGATCTATTTTACCATTTCCAAATCAACCGAATATATGGATGTGGTGGTCCGGTCTTTGGATAAGGTATTCCGCAAGGACGAAAGCCTGATCGTCCTGCCCCGGGATTTAAAAGAGGTGGAAAACACCCTCAATTCCATCAAATACAACGCCCTGAAGAACGAGCAGCTGGCCAAAGAGGCGGAGCAGCGCAAAAACGATTTGGTGGTCTACCTGGCCCACGACCTAAAAACGCCGCTGACCTCGGTGATCGGGTATCTGTCCTTGCTCAACGAGGAAGGCGGCATTCCGCCTGTGCTGCAAAAACGGTACCTGGCCATCGCCCTGGAAAAGTCGGAGCGGCTGGAGGATCTGATTAATGAGTTTTTTGAGATCACCCGCTTCAACCTGCAAAACATTACGCTGCAAATCACCCGTTTCAACCTTTCCATGCTGCTCGGGCAGCTGACGGACGAATTTTTTCCGCTGCTGTCCCAAAAGGGGCTGACCTGCCGCGTCCATGTGCCCGCCGAGCTGACGGTTTATGGCGACTCGGACAAGCTTGCGCGGGTGTTCGACAACGTACTGCGAAACGCGATCAACTACAGCTATGAAAACACCCCCATCGACGTATCCGCAACCGCCGGCCCGCAAGGGGTTTGCGTCGTCTTTCGCAACCAGGGGCCCCAGATTCCCGAGCATAAGCTGAGCAGTATTTTCGAGAAGTTCTACCGGCTGGACTCTTCCCGCTCCACCAAAACCGGCGGTGCGGGGCTGGGCCTTGCCATCGCCAAGGAAATCATCGAGCTGCACCACGGCACCATTACCGCTAAAAGCAGCGCCCAATCGACGGAGTTCATTCTCTTCCTGCCCTTCGGCAGTCCGGCCGTGTCCTTGCCTCCCGTCCAGCCTTATCCAATTTCGCCTTCGGATTCCGTATAATATAATTAATATTTTACAATTTGTATTCTAGATTTTCCTCCTTTTTTCCCTGCTGTATCGGAATGGTATCGGGGTTGTAACAAATTGTTACAATGGGACCGCTTCCCTTGCAATTTCAGAGAAAAAGTATAATAATGAAGAATAAGCAAATGTAAAAAATGCAGGGAAAAACCGGCTGCTGGCCGTGTTTTATAATGGGAAGGAATGGATACAAAGGGGTTGGAACACGTGAATCGTCAAACCGGTCGGGGCCGCAGTAGGCGAAGGAATCCGATCAAAAACATCATGCCCATTCTGATTATCGTGCTGGTGGTGCTATCCGGTGCGGTGGTCTGTGTGGCGATTGCCAACGGGGTGGCGATCCCCACGGCGGGCACGTTGGAGAGTACCGTTTTATCGCAAACGCCCAGCCAATTGCCCAGCGAGGAGCCTGTATCTTCCTCCGAGCCGGAGCCTTCCTCTTCTGAGCCGGTTTCCTCCGAACCGGTCTCTTCTGAGCCGGTCTACGACCGCAGCGATTATGTGACATATAAGGGCGCGATTGAGCATATCTTTGTTCATCCGCTGGTGGTCTATCCGGAGCTTGCCTTTGACGGCGACGCTTCCGCAAAGGGAATGGACGACTATATGACCACGGTGGATGAATTTAAGCGGATGCTTGAGGAGCTTTACAAAAACGACTATATTCTCGTCAACATCGATAAGATGTACGGCGAGGTGGAAAACGAGGACGGAACCACCTCCTACGGCCGCCTGTCCTTTCAGCTGCCCAAGGGGAAAAAGCCGCTCATCATCTCAACCGACGATATGAACTATTACCAGTACATGCGGGAAAACGGCTGTAACTGGAAGCTGGTGGTGGGGGATGACGGGCACATTGCCGAGATGAGCGTAGACCCCCAAACCGGCAAAGAGGTGGTGACCCAAGGCAACGAAGTGTTCTCCATCCTCAACCAGTTCATTGAGGAGCATCCGGATTTCTCCTTCGAGGGTTCCAAGGCCATCGTGGGACTGACCGGCTATAACGGCATCCTCGGCTACCATACCCAGGCGGATTCCCCGGACGACCGGCAAAAGGAGATCGAAGCGGTCAAGCCGGTAATCGAATGCCTGAAAAAGGATGGGTTCCAATTCGCCTCCCACAGCTACGCCCATCACCACATGTCCAAGATGAGTGCGGAATCGATTCGGGAGGACTGCCAGGCATGGGAGGACGAGGTTGCTTCCCTAATTGGCGACACCCATATTTATCTTTTCCCTTATGGGGAATATCCCGACCATGGAACGCCAGAATACAATGTGCTGGTGGAATACGGGTTTACTTATTTTTCCGGCGTGGGGATCAATACCTTCCAAAAGGTTTACGATGCGGGATATGTCTTTGACGACCGGAAAAACATCGATGGGCTGACCTTGCGGATCTGTTTGGAGGAAGGACCCGATGCGGTCAAGGCCAACGGACAGCCTACCGCCCGCACCCAGGTATGGAAGATGATGGACGTCAATTACGTCTTTGACAAATCCCGCGGGGACGAACCGGGGATGGGCGTCGGCGTCCAATAAAAGGAAACCATTTCTCCAAAAGTTGCTTTATTCGGTATATTTCTAATTTTATTTTACTAGGAGTAATTGATGAGAACGTTTCTCAGCCTCTTGCTTGCCGTATTTCTTGCCTGCTCGCTTGCCGGATGCTCGGAGGATTCCACCTCCGGTAAGCTGTTAACCTACCCGTTGCAAAGCGATCCTACCCAGCTGGACCCACAGCTGGCGGACGAATATGAGTCTAAAATTCTGCTGCAGAACTGTATGGAAGGTCTGACCCGCATCGCATCGGACGGGTCGGTGATCCCGGGTGTTGCCGCCCGGTGGGATATTTCCGAGGATAAAAGGACATGGACTTTCTACCTGCGCAGAGACACCTATTGGTCTACCTATAATGGCGAACGGGTGGGGCCGGTTACGGCGGATGATTTCATTTTCGCATTGCAGCGGCTGGTGGATCCGGGTACCCATTCGACCTTGTCCCATGAGGCGCAGGTGTTGGAGAATGCTTCCGCCATTACGGCGGGCACCCTTCCAAAGGAACGGCTCGGTGTGGAGAAGGTCGACGATTACACATTGGTATTACATCTGGCATATCCATCGGAGGACCTGCACCGGCAGGCCGCCTCCACTTCCTGGCTTCCCTGTCATCAAGCCTCCTTTGAAGAAGCATCGGGGCGGTACGGCCGGGATAAGGACACGCTTGTATACAACGGCCCGTTCCGCATAATGCTGTGGGAGCACGGTGAGTCTCTGCGGCTCAAACAAAACCTGAATTATAAGGGCCATTTGGCGACATCCCCTTCCGGCGTCCTCTTTACAATCGGGCTTACCTCCGAGGAGATGGCCAGCGCCCTGCTCAACGGTGAAGTGGACGCGGCGACGGTACCGGGGGGCTTGATTCGCAAGTTCCAGGATTCCGATTACACGGTAACCGAGTTCCAGGACACGGTGTGGTCCCTTTGCTTGAATGAAAAGCAGGGGATTTTCCAGTCGAAAAATATGCGTCTGGCGGTGGCGAGCGTCATGGATCGGACCTCCATGTATTCGTCCCTGCCATCCTACCTGCAACCCTTCTACAGCCTGGTTCCGCCTCTTGCCATGGTTGGGGAGCAAAGCTATCGGGAGGAGTCCCTTTCCTCCTACCCGGTTGAAGAAAACGGCCAGGCGGCGCAGCGCTATTTTTCCGCGGGCTTGGCGGAGCTGGGACTGGAAGAAATGCCGGAGATTGATCTGCTTTGTCCGGACAATGCCGATATCAAGCTCTCTCTGGGCTTTCTGCTCCAGTCTATGCAGAAACACCTGGGGCTTTATGTGAACCTGGTACCGCTGTCCCAGGAGGAGCTCAATTCCCGGGTGCAAAACGGCAATTACCAGATGGCTCTCTATGCAGTACAGGGAGGCAGCGATGCCGCCTCTTCCCTGCTGGCGACCTTTCAGACAGGCGCGACCGCCAATGTCACCGGCTTTTCCTCTTCATCCTATGACGAACAGATGTCCCGTATTCTCACCGGCGCTCTTTCCGATTCCGAAGCGGCACAGGCCCTATATGCGTGCGAAACCCTGCTTTATAACGAGACCGTTATTATCCCGCTCTATCTGGAAAGCCGGTATTTTATTCTGGCTCCTCATGTCAGCGGTATCACGGCGCGCTCCTTTTACAACGGCGTCAGCTTTATCGAAGGCGGAAAAAGCGATTAATCCGCCTGTCCTTTTGATGTATGAAAAAGAAAAAGGGAGGTACCAATGCGGTACCTCCCTTTTCTGGTTCCTGCCATTTTTACTAACCACAGTTTGGTCGGATGAATACGGCGAGGGTTCTTTCGCATTTCTTCCAGCTGATACAATATTTCATTTCCTTCGGCCTCCGGTTCACGTCGTACTCCCTGCCTTTTCGATGAGATATGAAAAGGGCAGAGAGTTTATAATCTGGTATCGGTTCCGCCGGCAATCAGTGGACTTGGATTCGGCCGAATGAAAAGGAAACCGGGTAGAATCCCTGCTCTCCAAGGGACGGATACCCCCAAGCCGGCTGTCCTTCTGTACAATTAAAACCATATGTGAATCGCATGGCATACACAGTACAAGTCCTGGAAGGACATAATGTGCCGACCTGGAAAAGCGGTCAATTGCGCCACACACTGCAACGGCGAAAACTGTTCCATTTCCCCCTTTTTACTCCCAGCGAAACGGCTGTTTTTGTCTACGCGCGGGAGAGGGAGAGCTTTTCCTTCTCACCGGTATAGCTGGTGTCTTTTTCACCGAAGCTGCCAAACGAATAAAAATCCGCCGGGGAATCCGGGGGTATTTCATATGCGGGCAAAGCCCTATGATCCTCGCAGACACGTCAAACGTGTCATACGGTCTGCCAACCGC
>CAJFTS010000021.1 GCA_904420015.1 uncultured Clostridia bacterium | reverse complement strand
GCGGTTGGCAGACCGTATGACACGTTTGACGTGTCTGCGAGGATCATAGGGCTTTGCCCGCATATGAAATACCCCCGGATTCCCCGGGGGATTTTTATTCGTCATACGGCCGGCCCGCCTTCTTCGGAATAGGTGCGCAATGTGGCTAAGTCGTCTGCGAAGGCGTTCCCCGGCTTTGCAATATACGGATGGTATGCTGTACGGCCGGGGCTTGCAGGCTTGTGGATGGGCAGCCAAAGGAAAAAAGAAACGGCCGCTTTTAAGCGGCCGTTTCTACTAGAAAGGGATGCAGCTTTTCCGGTGGATACCGGCTTTCGCATGGTGGGCGGGAATCGCTGTTTTCACAGCATTTTTCTTTCATAAGGCGGACAGGCGCCTACCCAAACAGGATGCGGCTTTCCGCCGGGGCCGGATGTCCGCCCAGCTCGGAGCCGGCCCGGCCGTATCGGCCGTGGTAATCGCTGCCGCCGGTTGGGATCAACCCGTATTCCCGGCAGAGAGCGGCAATCTCCGCCCGGTCAGCGGCGGTGTTGGAGGGGTGGTTTTGCTCGATCCCAAATAACCCCGCTTTTACCAGCATGGGAACCGCCGCCAGATTTTTCTGCTGCCCAGGATGGGCGAGAACCGGGTATCCGCCGTCGGCGGCAATCGCCCGGACCGCATCGGCCGCATCCGCATAGTCGATGGAAAAGGCACAGGGGCCCCCCTTTCCAAAGAGGCGGCGGAAGGTTTCGCCGAACAGGGCATCCGCCTGCCCGGTCTTTACAAGGTAATCCATAATATGCTGTTTATAGAGGGGCCGGCAAAAAAGAGCGGACACCATTTCCCGGGAAATGGAAAAGCCCATCCGTTTTAGAAGGTCGATCTGCCGCAGGCTGTTTTGGTGGCGCTTTTGCAGCGTGGGGGCGCAGAGCGCCTCGATGTGGGTATTCTGCCGGTAAGCATAGCCGAGAATGTGGGCTTTCACGCCCAGGGAAGGCAGAAATGCGGAAATCTCAACCGCCGGTACCGCGTGAAGCCCCTGCGCCCTTGCCGCGGCAACGGCTTCCCGCGCCCCTTGGGTGGTGTCGTGCTCGGCAAAGGCCAGGTGGGTCAGCCCCAGCCGGGCAGCCAGCCGGACAATTTCCTCCACCGGCTGGCTGCCGTCGGAAAGGGTGGAATGGATATGCAGATCCGCGCGGTACATGGCTTCCCTCCTGTATTTCATCTTTATCGGTATCGGAAACGCCGTCCGGAAAGGAAGGCGTTCCGGCTTGGTTTTCCTGATTGGGCATGGCCCAAGTTTCCAGCTAGGGCCATGCCGGGCGACGGCGCATCGGACGGTCAAGCCGTGTGAAAATGAAGCAAAGCGGCAGTTCGGCCTGATGCCGGGGCAATTATGCACGCCCTGCCGCTCCTGGTTTCGCTTTTGTGCCGCATTTATCCCAGGCGTTTTTATTTTATCACGGCATATTTCGGAAAACAAGGCGGCAAAAAAGGGCTCCGCCCGCCTACCCGCTGCGGCGAAGGAGGCGGGATACAGCGCAGCGTGTTTTGCCGCCTTCGGCCGGTTCGGGCAAAAATCAAGAAAAAAGACAAGAAGCCTTGCAATTTTTAATGGAATCCGTTATAATAAAAAACACGAATGGGAATGTAGAGAAAACAGAGCCATTCCAGCAAAGATTTTTTGACCATCCTTTGTGTATACTAGGATTAAGGCCATGCGGACAGCCGGGTCAAATGCCGATTGGCAACTTTCGTTGCCTTATTGATTAAGCGTTACGCTCCATTTTATAAGTTGGTTACTTAAAACCGTGTGCAGACCTTGCACATCACACTTGTGAAACAATCAATAAGAGCAGTAAAAGCAAATTCTTGCTATATAGACTCTGATTCTACAGGTTCCGTTTGAAAAATAGGGCGGCAGTGTCTGGCTGTACCGTTTTTTAAAACCGTATTGATGGGAATTGTTTCGCAAGTGGTGCGAGATCTTGGATCTTGTTATCACTTGCTTTTTTTATTGTTTCGAGGAACCGGGGTGCTTTGGAAAGGTGGGGCAGGCCATGGAAAACAAACTGACGCTGTATGGGTTTAACAATCTTACGAAATCCCTGAGCTTTAATATTTACGACGTGTGTTATGCAAAGACCCAGCGTGAACAGAAGGATTATATCGCGTATATCGACGAACAATACAATTCGGAACGCCTGACGAAGATCATGGAGCATTTGACCAAGATGATCGGCGCTACGGTGCTCAATATCTCCAAGCAGGACTACGATCCCCAGGGCGCCAGCGTTACCTTCCTGATTGCGGAGGGGTCCATGAAGCCGGTGGGAGGGGACACGGTGGTAGCCCATTTGGACAAAAGCCATGTGACGGTGCACACCTATCCGGAATACCATCCCGACACCTTTCTCGCCACCTTCCGGGTGGACATCGATGTGGCCACCTGCGGGGAGATTACCCCTCTTTCCACCCTTAACTACCTGATCTCCAGCTTTGACAGCGACATCATCACCATGGATTACCGGGTACGGGGCTTTACTAGGGACGTTAAGGGCAGGAAGCTCTTTTTGGACCATAAGATCACCTCCATCCAGGATTATATCGACTCGGAAACGCTGCTCAAGTACGACGCAGTGGACGTCAACGTCTATGAGAGCAACATTTTCCATACCAAAATGCTCATCAAGGAGATCGAGCTGCAAAACTACCTGTTCAACACCGACGTTTATGAGCTTCCGCCCAAAACCCGGCTGATGATTTCCCAGAGCCTTCGGCGGGAAATGATCGAGATTTTCAGCGGACGCAATATCTTTTGAAGGGAGGGCGTTGCTTGCAACCGCTTTCACAGGAGCGGGCGCCCATCTATGAGGCGCTCGAACGTTTTAAACGGATGCGCGTGGTCCCGTTCGACGTGCCCGGCCACAAACGGGGTAAGGGGAATCCGGAGCTGACCGCTTTTTTGGGGGAAGCCTGCATGCAGGTGGATGTCAACTCCATGAAGCCGCTGGACAACCTTTGCCACCCGGTTTCCGTCATCAAGGAAGCCGAGGAGCTGGCTGCGGACGCATTCGGCGCGGCCCACGCCTTTTTCATGGTGGGAGGCACCACTTCGGCGGTACAGAGCATGGTGCTCGCCGCGTGCAAAAAAGGGGATAAAATTATTTTGCCCCGCAACGTCCACCGCAGCGTCATCAACGCCCTGATTTTGTGCGGCGCGCTGCCGGTGTATGTCAACCCCGCCACCGACCAGCGGCTGGGCATCGCTTTGGGGATGCCTCTGGGGGAGGTGGAAAGGGCCATCCGGGAGCATCCGGACGCCAAGGCAATCCTGGTCAACAATCCTACTTATTACGGGATCTGTTCCAACCTGAAGGCCATCACCGATTTGGCCCACCGGCACGGGATGCTGGTGCTGGTGGACGAGGCCCACGGCACCCATTTCTATTTCGGCAGGAATCTGCCCCCCAGCGGCATGTCGGTGGGGGCGGATATGAGCAGCGTGAGCATGCATAAGTCGGGGGGCTCCCTGACCCAAAGCTCCTTTTTGCTGGCGGGGCCGGCGGTCAACGAAGGGTATCTGCGCCAGGTCATCAACCTGACCCAGACCACCAGCGGATCCTATCTGCTTTTGTCCAGCCTGGATCTGTCAAGGAAGAACCTGGCCCTGCACGGGGCGGAGATTTTTCAGAAGGTGGTGGATCTGGCCCAGTACGCCCGGGATGAAATCAACACCATCGGCGACTACTACGCCTACTCCAAGGAGATCGTCAACGGGGACAGCATCTTTGATTTTGATGTGACCAAGCTTTCGGTCAACACCCTCGGCGTCGGCCTTGCCGGCATTGAGGTTTACGACATCCTGCGGGATGAATACGACATCCAGACCGAGTTCGGCGACCTCGGCAACGTCCTCGCTTACGTGTCGGTGGGGGACCGGGAACGGGACCTGGAACGGCTGGTGTCCGCCTTTGCGGAAATCCGACGGCGGTATAAGCGGGACAAGACGGGGATGCTTCAGCACGAGTATATCACTCCCCAGGTGGTGATCCCGCCGCAAAAGGCCTTTTATTCGGAAAAGCGGTCGGTTCCCATCGGGGATAGCGAGGGGAAAATCTGTACCGAGTTCGTCATGTGCTATCCGCCCGGCATCCCGATCCTGGCGCCGGGGGAACGGGTTACCCGGGATATCCTCGAATACATCGCCTACGCCAAGGAAAAGGGCTGCTCCCTCACGGGTACCGAGGACCCGGATCTCAATTATCTGAATGTTTTGGAAGGGGAATAGCAGATGGAATTGTGGTTTACCGAACGGCACACCCCCAACGTCAAATTTTCCATCCGGGTGGACCGGCAGCTGTTTACCGGACAAAGCGAATTCCAGCGTATCGACGTGTTTGAGTCCAAGGAATTCGGCCGGTTTCTGACCCTGGACGGGTATATGATGCTCACCGAAAAGGATGAGTTTATCTATCATGAGATGATGGTCCATGTGCCCATGGCGGTGCATCCGGCGGCGAAGTCGGTGCTGGTTATCGGCGCAGGGGACGGCGGCGTGCTGCGGGAGCTGACCCGGTATTCGTCGGTGGAAAAGATCGACCTCGTGGAGATCGACGAGCTGGTGGTGGAGGTGTGCAAGAAATACCTGCCCCAGACCGCCTGCCGCCTGGGAGACGAGCGGGTGAACATCTATTACCAGGACGGGCTGAAATTTATCCGCCAGCATGAAAACGCCTACGATTTGATTATCGTGGATTCCACCGATCCCTTCGGCCCGGGAGAGGGGCTGTTTACCAAAGAATTTTACGGCAATTGCTTTAAGGCGCTCAAGGAAGACGGCATCATGGTCAACCAGCATGAGAGCCCCTTTTACGCAGAGGATGCGGCGGCTATGCAGCGGGCCCACAAACGGATTGTGGAGAGCTTCCCGATCAGCAAGGTCTACCAAGCGCATATTCCCACCTATCCGTCGGGACACTGGCTCTTCGGGTTTTCCTCCAAGCGGTATCATCCGGTTCACGACCTGCGGGACGCCGCGTGGAACCTGTTGGGGATCAAAACCCGGTATTACAACACCCGGCTGCACAGCGGGGCCTTCGCCCTGCCAACCTATGTAGAGGAGATGCTGCGTGATGTTGAGCCCTAATGTGGAGACCTTTCTCGGCTGCGACTGTGGGTATGAGGAAGCGAAGGCGGTGCTGTTCGGCGCGCCCTTTGATTCCACCACCTCCTACCGGCCCGGCACCCGTTTTGCCAGCCGCGCTATGCGGGCGGAGTCCTATGGCCTGGAAACCTACAGCCCCTATCTCGACCGGGATTTGACCGATATCCGGGTGTTTGACAGCGGGGATTTGGAGCTTTGCTTTGGGGACACCGAACAGGCGCTTTTGGATATTGAAGCGCGGGCCGCGGCCATTCTGGGGGACGATAAGCTGCCGGTGATGATCGGCGGGGAGCATCTGGTAACCCTAGGCGCGGTGCGGGCGGCCTTTGCGAAATACCCAGACCTGCATATCATCCACTTCGACGCCCATACCGACCTGCGGGACGACTATCTGGGCGCAAGGCTCTCCCATGCGGCGGTCATCCGCCGGGCGTGGGACCTTTTGGGGGATGGGCGGATTTATCAATTCGGCATCCGCTCAGGGGACCGCAGCGAATTCCAATGGGCGAAGGAAGGGCATACCTTCCTGCATCCCTTTGACTTTGAGGGATTGGCGCAGACGGTGGAGATTTTATCTGACAAGCCAATCTACTTTACACTGGATTTGGACGTGCTCGACCCTTCGGTTTTCCCTGGTACCGGTACGCCGGAGGCGGGCGGTGTGGGATTCCTCGACCTGCTCGAAGCCATCCGCTTGGTATGCAAGGGACGGGTGGTGGCCTGTGACGTCAATGAGCTGTCCCCCCACTACGACCAGAGCGGCGTGTCCACTGCGGTGGCCTGCAAGGTGCTCCGGGAGCTTTTATTGTCTCTCAGGCTGTAAGCGGGGCGCGGCATCCGTATGAAAACAGAAAAAGAAACCGCGTCCTGTGTTTTGGCTGGCTGCCGCCGCAGGACAAGGCCCGTGACGGTAAGAAAGCCTCCCGCTGGGAATAACGGTCAGCGATCCGATAAAGAAATGATCCGTGCTTTTATCGGGATTCCTGGGAGGGGATGTGCTCCTTTTTCTCTTAGGTGAACGGAAGGATATCCCATCGGTATAAGCCGTCCAAGAGGAAGGGGGTATCGCGAACGTCATGCTTTGGGAGAATGCATCCGCCGAGCGAAAACGTCAAGCGGATGAGTATATGGAACTTACACCGCATATTGGTGCAATAACTTTTTTATGTTGGAGGAATGAACGATGGGAAAAGCGTTGATTATCGGCTGCGGCGGCGTGGCCAGCGTCGCCATCCATAAATGCTGCCAAAACAGCGAGGTGTTTGAGGAAATCTGCATCGCCAGCCGTACCAAATCCAAGTGCGACGCGTTAAAGGAAAAGCTTTCCGGCGGTAAGACCAAAATTACCACCGCCCAAGTGGACGCCAACGATGTAACCGCCCTGATCGCTTTAATCGAGAAGGAGAAGCCGGACGTCGTCTTAAACCTGGCCCTGCCTTATCAGGATCTGACCATTATGGACGCCTGCCTGGCCACCAAGACCCATTATGTGGATACCGCCAACTATGAGCCGGAGGATACGGCCAAGTTTGAGTACAAATGGCAGTGGGCCTACCGGGAAAGGTTCGAGCAGGCGGGGATTACCGCGCTGCTCGGCAGCGGCTTCGACCCGGGAGTGACCGGGGTCTTTTCCGCCTACGCCTTAAAGCATTATTTCGATGAGATTCATTACATCGACATTCTCGACTGCAATGCCGGCGACCACGGTTATCCCTTTGCCACCAATTTCAATCCGGAAATCAATATCCGCGAGGTCAGCGCCAACGGCAGCTACTGGGAGGACGGCAAATTTATCGAAACCAAGCCCATGGAGATCAAGCGGGTTTACGACTTCCCGGAGGTGGGGCCGAAGGATATGTACCTGCTCCATCATGAGGAGCTGGAATCCCTGGCCCTCAACATCAAGGGGATCAAGCGCATCCGCTTCTTCATGACCTTCGGGGAAAGCTATCTGACCCATCTCAAGTGCTTGGAGAATGTGGGGATGACTTCCATCGAGCCCATCGAATTTGAGGGCAAGCAGATCGTACCGCTGCAGTTCCTCAAGGCGGTTTTGCCCGACCCGGCTTCCCTGGGCCCCCGTACTAAGGGAAAAACCAACATCGGCTGCATCTTCCAAGGGGTAAAGGACGGCAAGCCGGTGCGGTATTACGTGTATAACGTCTGCGACCATCAGGAATGCTACAAGGAGGTGGGATCGCAGGCGGTGTCCTATACCACCGGCGTGCCGGCGATGATCGGCGCGATGCTGGTGATGAACGGCACGTGGCGCAAGCCGGGGGTTTACAATGTCGAGGAGTTTGATCCCGATCCCTTTATGGATGCGCTCAACAAGTGGGGCCTGCCCTGGCAGGAAAGCTTTGACCCGCAGCTGGTGGACTGAGATGGAACCGTGGTTTAATGAGGTGGAAACCCCCTGCTACGTGGTGGACGAGGGGCTTCTCAAGAAAAACCTCTCCCTCTTAAAAACGGTGTCCGACCGTACCGGATGCAAAATCCTTCTGGCGCAGAAGGCGTTTTCCATGTTTGCCGCCTACCCGCTCATCGGCGGGTATCTGGCGGGCACGACTGCCAGCGGCCTCTTTGAGGCGCGGCTCGGCCGGGAGGAAATGGGGAAAGAGACCCACATCTTTTCCCCTGCCTACCGCGAAGAGGAGTTTGAGGAGATTACACAAATCTGCGACCATATTGTGTTTAATTCCTTTGCGCAGAAGGCGCGGTTCGGCGGGCGTGCATTGGCGGCCGGGCGGGAGATCGGGCTTCGCATCAACCCGGAATGCTCCACCCAGGATCATGCCATCTATGACCCCTGCTCGAAAGGTTCCAGGCTGGGAATCCCTCGGGACCAGTTTCAGGCCGATCAGCTCGACGGGGTAAGCGGCCTGCATTTTCATACCCTGTGCGAACAAAATTCGGATGCGCTCGAGCAGACGCTTGAGGCGGTGGAGGAAAAATTCGGGGAATTCCTCCCCGGGATGAAATGGCTCAACTTTGGCGGAGGGCACCATATTACCCGTCCCGACTATGACAGACAGCGGCTGGTCCGTCTGATTGACCGGGTGCAAAACCGATATGGCGTCCAGGTGTACTTGGAGCCGGGCGAGGCGGTGGCCTTACGGGCGGGGTTCCTGGTGTCCACCGTGCTTGACCTGGTGGAGAACGACGGCGCCATTGCGATTTTGGATACCTCTGCCGCCTGCCATATGCCGGATGTGCTCGAGATGCCCTACCGTCCGGATATCCTGGGAGCGGGGAAGCCGGGAGAAAAGGCGTTTTCCTATCGGCTGGGGGGACCTACCTGCCTGGCGGGGGACGTCATCGGCTCCTATAGCTTCGACCGGCCGCTGCAGCCGGGAGACCGCCTGGTTTTCTGCGATATGGCGATCTATTCCATGGTCAAAAACAATACCTTTAACGGCATGGGCCTCCCGGCAATCCTTTGGCGGACAGAGGGAGGGCAAATCCGTGTGGTGCGCCGGTTTGGGTATGAGGATTTTAAGATGCGGCTATCCTGATGGGAAAACGGATATTCGTCTTGATCGTTTCAGGCGGCCGCCAGCCGCCTGCTTTTATGATAAAAAAATCTGCCCGGTGTAACGAGGGTTACACCGGGCAGATTCTTTTGCTTCATAAAACGGCCGTCGGATAGGCTGATGGGATAAACGGGAAGCCATGGAGAGGAAAGCGATCGCGACCGTGCCGGCAGCCAGCCGAATGGGCAAAGCGATGCGAAAATAGGATTGCAGCCCCACCAGCCGTATGAAAACGCGGAGGGGCTGGAAAAGCCGATCCCTCCGGCCGGTTGTCAACCTTCCAGCTTGACGGAAAAATCTTCCATAGCCTTGGAAACGGCGATCTGTTGGGGACATACGGCCTCGCAGCTTTTGCAGCCGATGCAGGAGCTGGGCTGCTTATCCGGCGCAAGGGCGGACAGCGCCATCGGAGCGAGAAACCCGCCGCCGGTGAAACAGTGTTCGTTGTATAGCGCAAGCAGGTTGGGGATATTAAGACCTTGGGGACAATGGCTGACGCAATATCGGCAGCCGGTACAGGGAAGGGCGGTTTGTTCAACCATTCCCTGCGCCATGCCCAGCAAGGCGTCCGTCTCCCTCTCGCTGAGAGGACGCTCTGTTTCAAAGGTACAGATGTTTTCCTGCAGCTGTGAAAGACTCGACATGCCGGAAAGAACCATGACAACGCTGGGAATGGACTGGAGAAACCGGAAGGCCCAGGCGGGGGTGGATTCCTCCGGACGCAGCGCCTGGAGTCTCTTTGTGTTTTCTTCGGAAAGCTGTGCGAGCTTTCCGCCCCGCAGCGGCTCCATCACCCAAATGGGAATGCGGTGTTCTTCAAGCAGGCTAACCTTTGCTTTGGCGTCCTGGAAGGCCCAGTCGAGATAATTGAGCTGGATCTGGCAAAACTCCATGTCTTTGCCGTAAGCGTCCAAAAAGCGCTTCATGACCGGATATCCTCCGTGGGCGGAGAACCCAAGATGACGGATTCGCCCGGTTTCCTTCTGCTTTTTTAAGTAAGCGAAGATCCCGTACCGCTCGT
This sequence comes from uncultured Clostridia bacterium, assembly GCA_904420015.1. Taxonomy (GTDB): domain Bacteria; phylum Bacillota; class Clostridia; order Oscillospirales; family Acutalibacteraceae; genus Solibaculum_A. The sequence continues at coordinate 7,178 of CAJFTS010000021.1, read as the reverse complement.
GTAAATAGGCGTCGATGTTCATTTCACAGACGTTGTGGAACAGATAAAAATCAAAATAATCCACGCCGCATTTTTTCAGCTGCGCTTCAAAAATCTCCTCCACCTTGTCCATGTTGGACAGATCATATCCGGGGAACTTATCCGCCAAATCGTAGCTTTCCCGGGGATAGGCCTTTAAAATGCTTCCCAGAACCGTTTCGGACTGGCCGTTGTGATAGCCCCAGGCGGTATCAAAATAGTGGATTCCATGTTCCATGGCGTAGGCGACCATCCGAGCGGTCTGCGCCTCGTCGATTTTTCCGTCGTCGCCGTCTATGACCGGAAGGCGCATGGCGCCCAGCCCAAGGGCGGACAGCGCCCGGCCTTCAAACATCCTTTTAATCATATTGCAGCCCCCTTTTCCAACGTCCCCTCCGGCCGGTTCTTTTCCAGCCAAGCGGAGAGCCCCACCTTTGCATTTGCGCCTCCGCCTTCATAGGCGGTGTACATTTCCGCCACCGATGCCTGCGGGCACATTTCGGCAATCGTTCGGTCCGCATGCCCCTTTCCTCCGCCCCCGTGGGTGGTGAAGGGGAGGATCGTTTTGCCGCTGAAATCGTTTTCAGACAAATATGTAGCCACCGGGGGAGCGATTGTTCCCCACCAAATCGGGGAGCCCAGGTAAATTGTGTCGTATTGGCGCAAGTCTATATCGATGGGCTCAAGAGAAGGAAAGAAGCCCTCCCGGATCTCCTTTTTTGCCTGCTTTACCACCGTGTTGTAGTCCGCGCTATAAGGGGCCTTCGGCAGAATCTCCTTTCGGTCTGCGCCGGTTTGGGCGGCAATGATTTCGGCCATCGCCCTGGTATGACCCGCCCAGGTATAGTACAAAACAATTTCTTTTTTGCTCATGCGTCTGCCTCCTCCTTCTTTGCGAGCGAGGTGCACCTCGCAAGACGTTCTCCAGTTTTTAGATAGGTATAGCCCGGCATTTCAAATAAAACGGGCTTAAACCTGCCGTAGTCGATGACGCCAGCCTCATTGAGAATCTCCTCTTGTGCATAGGTATGGCTGATCTTTACAATGAAGCTGTCAAAAGACTGGGTTTGATAAAGGTCGTCCACCAAGCATTCCATACTTAGTTTTGCTTCTTCCAAAAGAGGGGCGCCTTCTCTGCCGACGGAAAAACCGAATACCTGCGATTTGTCCCTTTCCTTGCCGCTGAAGCACCCTACGTAGTCCGCTTTTTCGAGCATAGCCTCATCCACCATGTTGACGGACAGCGCGCCGTTTTCCCGGATTCCCCGGTCGGTGTAATGGGATTTCGCCAGGCTGATTAAAATGCGGTCATGTCCGATGATTCCCACATGCCCAACCAAAACCCAGTTGGGCTTTTCGTCCACCATGGCGCCGACCACCGCCATCGGTGTGGGGTACAGCCCCATTACCGAGCCTAAGTCCTTTTTCATGCATTTGCCCTCCTTTATCGGATCCTTTGCTTGTGTATGTCTTATTCCGGCGGAATTCTCAATCTGAATTGGTTTTATTCGAAAAGAGAAAAGCAGGTAACCGCATTCGGCGCCTCTTTGGCTTTATTTATGTGAAATGTGGCGGTATTATTTCCATTCGCGATAGAATATGCAGCGAGTGCCATGAAAAAATGAGATAGGGAAAATTTCGTTTTGCAATAGAAAGACGGTTCATTGAAAATCTCTGAACTCGCCTTTTCCTTTTCCGCCCCTCCGGGTTCCGCCGTTTTTACGCCGGTAAAACGAGCGGAGAATAGGGAAGGCTTCTCTTTGAAAAGAGCGGGGTGGCAGCAGATGCTTTATGGGTGCGCCTCTATTTTAAATCCGATTGGATACAATGTCTAATACTTATAGGCTATTGTGGGAAATAGCTTTTTTCTATACCTTCGCCCATGGGAAAGGGGGAAGGGCTGTACCCCGTTTGGAGAAGGCAAAGGGAGGAGAAGGGCACGCGTCTTTTGTGGTTTTCGAAAAAAGGCCCGGAGCGAATGTGTTTCATTCGCTCCGGGCCTGTCAGTTTGCTGCCGTTGTTTATTTCTGCTTGGCGTTTCCGCTGTATACGATACCGCGTGAGGAATCCACCGTGACCGTCGTACCGCTCTTCAAGATTTTCGTGGCGTTGAGCGCCCCTACAATGACCGGCTTGTCCAGCGCAAGCCCCACGATAGCTGCATGGGAGTTCAGGCCGCTTTGCTCGGTGATGATTCCCTTGGCGTCACGGATATACCCGAGCAGGTCGTTTGTGGTCTGCGGAACCACCAAAATATCGTCCTTGCGGAACTTCTCCTTGACCTCCGCCTCATCCTGGCAGACGCAGAGGTTGCCGCAGGTAGCGTTTCTGGAAACACCGGTACCGGTTACCAGCACGTTGCCCACCAGATGGACCTTCAGAAGGTTGGTGGTGCCCGATACGCCCAGCGGCACGCCGGCGGTGATGACAACGAGATCACCGTTATCCAGCAGGCCCTGCTCAACCGCCGTGTCCACCACGTGGTCGAACAGCTCGTCGGTGTTGTTCTTTTCATCCACCATCAGCGGATAAACGCCCCAGGACAGATTCATCTGCCGCCAGACGATGGGCTCGGTGGTACAGCCGATGATCGGGCAGTTTGGACGGTATTTGGAAAGCATCCGCACCGTACGGCCCGATTTGGACACCGTAATGATCGCCTTGGCGCCTAGGTCGTGGGCGGTGGTGCAGGAGGCGTGGGAGATGGCATTGGTAACATTGGGCGCGTACTCGGTGCTGCGGGTATTGAAGCGCTTGACATAATCAATATCCATTTCCGCACGGGTGGCGATGTTGGCCATGGTGCGCACCGCCTCCACCGGATAGAGACCGGCCGCCGTTTCGCCGGAAAGCATGATGGCGCTGGTGCCGTCGTAGATGGCGTTTGCCACGTCGGTGGATTCCGCACGGGTAGGACGGGGATTTTTCATCATGGAATCGAGCATCTGGGTGGCGGTAATTACCTGCTTGCCCGCATAATATGCCTTTTTAATGAGCATTTTTTGAATAACCGGGATTTCCTCAAGAGGGATCTCTACGCCCAGATCGCCGCGGGCTACCATGATACCGTCGGAAACCCGAATGATTTCGTCGATGTTCTCCACACCGTCGGAATTTTCGATTTTGGCAATCAGCCGGATATCGTGGCTGCCCAGGCGGTCGAGCTCATGGCGGATTTCAATCACATCGTCCGCCGAACGGACAAAGGAGGCTGCTACAAAATCAAACTCGTTTTCCACCGCAAAGGCCAGGTCGCCCAGGTCCTTTTCGCTCATGTAGGGCATGTTCAGATGGACGCCGGGCACGTTGATTCCTTTGTTGGAGGAAACCACGCCGCCGTTGACAACCTGGCAGGTAATCTCGGTGTCGGTGGTCTCGATTACCCGCATTTCCACCAGACCGTCGTCAATGAGGATACGCGAACCGCGTCCCACATCCTTGGGCAGCATTTTATAAGAAATGGAACATTTCTCTTCGTTGCCCACGCAATCCTCGGTCAGCAGGGTATAGGTCTGCCCGGCTTGGAGGGTGACTTTCGGCGGGTCAAACTTACCGGTGCGGATTTCCGGCCCCTTCGTGTCGCATAAAAGAGCAATCGGCAGCCCCAGCTCTTCCCGCAGCTGCTTAATCATATCCGCCCTTGCCTTGTGAGAAGGATGGTCCCCATGGGAAAAATTGAAACGCGCTACATTCATTCCAGAAAGCATCAGCTCCCGCATGACGGTACGATCATCCGTTGCAGGACCCACGGTACAAATAATTTTTGTTTTACGCATATTTTGACCTCCAAGACCGCAATCGGCGGCGATTTTCAAAAAGAAAGACTACTTTCACATCTATAATCATAGCAATTCCCCGTGCAAATAGCAATTGCATTATTATCCAGAATTTCTTGCGATGCGGGGGAGAAAATGAGTGATTTTCCACTTTATTTGCAGCAGGACTTGCACAAATATGAAAAAAAGAATACTATAATAAAAATAGTAAATTTGCGTCTCCGGTTGCAAAGGGCTGATGTGCTTTTTATGGCGGCTGATAACACCGGGAACGCACATAAATCCCAGATTATAAAGGCTTTGCTTCGAGACAAAAGCGGTAACGGCTTATAACGTTTTCAGCGCCTGATGCTGTGTTACGAATCTTTCAGTATTGAAATTCCTCGTATTCAAGGGGAAACGTGGAGAGGTTATATGATGCAATACAGAGAAATTGGAAAAACCGGAGAGTATGCCAGCATTATTGGATTAGGCTGTGAAAATCTGGACGGAAAACCATTCGGTCAGATTAAAGATACGATTGATGCGGCCTTAGAAATTGGGATCAATGTATTTGATGTATTTATGCCTGGAAACGAGATTCGGGAAAATATATCGAAAGCTCTGGGCGGCTGCCGTGATAAAGTAATGATTCAGGGGCATATTGGTTCAACCGACATTCGGCAGCAGTATGATATATGCCGTGATCTACCAGTTGTAAAAAAGTATTTTGAAAACTTGTTGCGTTTTTTCGGCTATATTGATTTTGGTATGATGTTTTTTATTGACTCGCAAGAGGATTATCAAGGTGTATTTGAAACAGGATTTGCCGATTATGTATGGAAGCTTAAGCAACAGGGATATATCAAGCACATTGGTTTTAGCTCACATAATCCAGCTATGGCAACACGCGTTATAAAAACGGGATTGCCGGAAATGATGCTATTTAGCATTAACTTAGCATTCGATCTTTATCCTGCCCATACCAATATGCTCAGCGAACTTCATCAAGGATTAAATAAAATGGCCTTTCATGGCTTTGACCCCACCCGAGCCGCATTGTATACTTTATGCGAACAAAAAGGGATTGGAATCACCGTTATGAAAACCTTGGGAGCGGGTAAGTTGATTTCAGTGGAACATACCCCTTTTGACCAGCCTTTAACGGTTGCGCAATGTATGCATTATGCCCTGACTCGCCCTGCCGTTGCCAGTGTAATGCTTGGCTGCCAAACGCGTGCGGAAATCCTAGATGCTGCAAAATATCTTGATATGAAGGACGAACAGCGCGATTATTCTTATGTAATGAAAACCCTGCGAAATGATTTCGCCGGAAACTGCGTATATTGTGGACACTGCCAACCCTGCCCCGCTGGAATTGATATTGCATCGGTAAATAAGTATTTGGATATAGCCCGTTTGGATGTGAAAAATGTTCCGCCCTCTGTTTATTCTCATTATTCGGGACTTGCCCATAGCGGAAAGGATTGTATTGGTTGCGGAAGTTGTGAGAGACGTTGTCCTTTTGACGTGCCCATCATAAATAATATGGCCGCCGCCGCTGAACTTTTTCAATAAGCTTCCAGCCCGGTGTTTTCGTGATATAACATCTCGTCGAAGATCCCCCCTATCCATTATGCCAATTATTATACCCGCAAGCGGTGTATGGGCGTATACTCTTCCGCATTTTTCTCATTGAAGCAGGTGCCCAAAACACCCGGGAACACCCTAACCGGGGCGGTACGGAGTTAGAAAAAATATATTGGCTATAACGCTAACGTCCAGGCCACTCAAAATGAGGGGGATTCCGGTTTCAGCGCTTAAAAAATGGATAATAGGCAATAATACCCTTAGCTCCAAAAACGTAATTCCTGACGTACCATATCTGCACTTTTGACCAGCAGGAAAAAGTGCTTGTGGTGACAAAAAGCAATCGGCGCGAGAAAGCAACGTCTTTATGAGTTTTGATAGGAAACGCCAAAATGCCTATGTCACGGGTTTCTTCCGGTTTTTAGCGTAGTTATAATGTTTTTATTTTGAACTATCAATAAAAAATACTGTTTTCTTACATGGAGGTACATCATGAAACCATTCGATTTTTCCAAGATAAGCAAAAGCAGAAGCAAACGCATCATGTCCGTGCTGCTGGCCGGTATCCTGGCGGGCAGCTTAACCGGCTGTGTCAGCGGTTCTTCCACAAACTCGGAGGCTTCCGGTTCGGGGAATTCCGGTCTTTCTACCTCCTCTTTGGATACCTCCTCTCTGGTGGAATCGTCTTTGCTGCCGTCCTCCCAGGAGCCGGAAAGCAGTGCGGCCGCCTCCTCTTCTCAGGCAAGCGCATCCTCCAAGGCGTCATCCAGCGATGAAGTGGTGCCCACCGGTGCGGGGACCGGCGTCGGTTATAAGGGAAGCGACTGGCGGCTGCGGGTTCCCAATATCGAGAACCCCTTGACGGAGGATGAGATTCCGGATCTGGCGCAGATTACCCGCGCGACGGATGGCCGCAAGCATTATTTCGACGCCCGCGCCATCGACAATCTTAACGCCATGATGGACGACGCGGCTGCGGCCGGCCTGAACCTGTATGTCATTTCCTCCTTCCGTACAATGGAATACCAGGAAGGTTTGTTTGAAAAACGAGTCAATCAGAGAATGGCGGAGGGGTATTCCCGCGCGGTGGCGGAAAACATTGTGGCGGAAGGAACGGCACGTCCGGGCACCAGCGACCATCAGCTTGGGCTTGCGGTTGATTTCAACACCATTGAAGACGGCTTTGAGAAAACCGCGGAGTATAAGTGGCTGATTTCCCATTGCGCCGACTATGGATTTATTCTGCGTTTCCCAGAGGATAAGGAGGACATCACCAAGGTCATGTATGAACCGTGGCATTATCGCTATGTCGGGGAAGAATACGCGAAGGAAATCATGTCCCAGGGTATTTGCTTGGAGGAATATGTTTCGCAGCTGTAAGATTTGGAATACGGTGGACGAATGCGGCGGGGATTTGCTTCTCTGCCGCATTTGCCCGACCAATAGCGGGAATACTAAAGTAAAATACGATTGAAAGAAAGAGTCCAAATTTAAAAAAACAATTGACAAACCCACCCAGTTTGTGCTATCATTGTTTGCGTCGCCTGATTGGAGAGGTGTCCGAGCGGTTTAAGGAGCTGGTCTTGAAAACCAGTGACTCTTCACGGAGCCAAGGGTTCGAATCCCTTCCTCTCCGCCAACATTTTTCCAGGCGATGCAAAGGAATAGGTTTTTGGAGAAGTACCCAAGTGGTGAAGGGGCTCCCCTGCTAAGGGAGTAGGTCGGGTGACTGGCGCGAGGGTTCAAATCCCTCCTTCTCCGCCAAATCACTGTGACAAAATAGATGTCCAAGCGTTTTGTCCAGTAAAATCAAGG
>CAJFTS010000020.1 GCA_904420015.1 uncultured Clostridia bacterium | reverse complement strand
GGCGGATGCAGTGCTGCATCCGCCGGGCCCGCTTCTTTGTTTTTGCCCGGCCCCCTGCCCAACGGGCGGGTTTCCCTTGGTTAGAGAGCAAGCGGGGTACGCACTTTTTGCCTGCGCTTTTGCCCATGCGATGTCCTTTCCTGACGGCAATGCAGGATGGCGGAAAGGCGCAAACACGAAGGGAGAAAGGATGGCTTTCCCTAAGGCATGCAGCAAACGCCGGGCGGATTTTTGCGTGTCCGTCCTGCTTTTTCATTTTGCGTTGGGAAACCAGCGGCTCTGCGGTGGAGGCGCCCCGTAAGAAAGCGTTCGCTGCAAGCGCCGGGCGAAGCGAGCCGCTTAAAGCAAGGTATCCGGGATGAAAGCTTTCGTTAAAACCGCGGCTGCCCGTTTACAGGCTGCGAGGCAAATAAAAATCCGTGCCTCTTGAGACGCATCCGGGAATCGGCCCTTATAGGGCCAACGCAAGCCCCCGGCTTTGCCGGGGAGAAGAAAAAGCGTTCGCTTTCCCCCATAGGGAGAAACGGGCCGTTTCATTTGGAGCAAAATTGATAGGGATCGAACGGCTTTGTCGGTTGGGGTGCGTGTGACGCAAGCGGCTGTTTTCCATGCTTCCTAGGAGGCCAGCCGGTAATGCCCTTTTGGGCTTGCGCATGCCACATGTTTCACGCCCGGCTTTCATTAGACCGATGCGATCAGGATCAACAGCGGCATGGAGAGGATGGAGACGAGGGTGGTTACCGTCACGATGCTGGACGCCAGCCCCGTGTCCTGCCCGAAGCGGTCGGAGAAAAGGGCGGTGGTGGCCGCTGCCGGGGCGCTGGCAGGAATGACGCAGGCGAGAAGCAGCTCCCGGTCCAGGTGGAAGGGAAGGAGCAGCGCGATGACCAGTAAAGGGGCGGCCAGCAGACGCAGCGCCAGGGCCAGGTAAATGGACTTATCCAAAAAGGCTTTCTTTAAATCGGCTGCGGCGATGTGGCAGCCGATTACCACCATGGCAAGCGGCGTATTGAGATTGGCCAGCTGCCCGATGGTCTGGGAGAGAACGCTGGGCAGCGGGATGGAGAAAAAGAAGATGGGCAGTGCCAGCGCCAGGCCGATGACGCCGGGATTGAGAACCGCCTTCTTGACCGATACCTGTTTGCGGTCTCCCGTCATTAGATAAACGCCGTAGGTCCACTGTACAATATTAAAGACCCCCAGGTAAGCCGCCCCATAGATGACCCCCCGGCTGCCGAGCAAGGCGGAAAGGAGGGGGATGGACATAAAGCCGCAGTTGGAAAAGACCACCGAAAAGCGCAGCACCCGTTTGCGGGAGCCGGGCTGTTTTTTGAAAAAGAGCATCCCGATGCCGATCGCCAACGCATGGGCGGCCACCGCCACGCCGGTGGAGATAAGGATCCCGTCCCGCAGCGCCGCGTCGAACTCCATTTCAAAGGAGGAGACAATTACACAGGGGGTGACCACAAAAAGAAGCAGATCGGTCATCTGCTTGGCACCGTTTTCCCGGATAAGCTTCTTCTTAAAACAGAAGAAGCCCGCCGCCATCATGAGATACAGCATGACCACCTGCTCGGCGATCACCGCTATGCTTTCGAGCATCCAAAACCCTCCGCAGCCGTTAAACTTTTTATTCCTCTTCACACGTTTTTTATTTTACTCCATCCGTCTTACGCTCACAAGGACAAAAGTTTCGATTTCGTACACAATATCTTCACAATTTTTATGAGGTTTTACCTGACAAGCGGTTGACAGGAGGGGGAGTCGATGATAAAATAACACCAGCGAGTGTTAAATTTCACAAAACTTCACAATAATGTTACAATTGCAGACGCAGGAGGGAACCAAATGGCAACAGCAGTAATCATGCCGCGGCAGGGACAGTCGGTGGAAAGCTGTATCATTGCGAAGTGGCATAAAAAGGTGGGCGACACCGTTGCGCCCGGTGACATCCTTTTTTCCTATGAGACCGACAAGGCTTCGTTCGAGGAGGAAAGCAAGCTCTCCGGTACCATGCTGGACATCTTCTTTGAGGAGGGCGACGACGTTCCGTGCTTGACGAATGTCTGCGTCATCGGCAACCCCGGGGAAAGCACCGCCCAGTTTAAGCCTGCCGGGGAAGAGGAGGAGGCTCCCGCCGCCGGCGGGGAGAGCGTTCCTGCGGCCGAAACGCCTGCCGCCGCACCCGCCCAGACGGTTTCCCGCAGTGCGGATGAGTTTATTAAGATTTCACCCAGGGCGAAGAACCTGGCCGCCCGTCAGGGCGTGGATTATACCGCGGCTCCCGCCACCGGCCCGAACGGCCGCATTATCGAGCGGGACATTGAAGCCATGATCGCTTCCGGCAACGCCGCCACCTTCGCCGCCAGAGACGGCTATGTGGGTTCCGGCGCCGGGATTGAGGGCACCGGCATCGGCGGCCGCGTCCGCATGGCCGACCTGAATGCTCCCGCAGCGCCTGCGGCTGCCGCCGTGGCGGAGGAAGGCCCGGAATATGTGGATGTTCCCATGACCAACATCCGCAAGGTGATTGCGAAGAACATGATCCAGTCGCTCTCCACCATTGCCCAGCTTACTTACAACATGCATTTCGATATGACTGCGGTCAACGCCTTCCGCGCAGCGGTCAAGGCGGGCGGCGAGGCCCTGAACGTGGGCAAGATCACCATCAACGACGTGATCCTCTACGCCGTTTCCCGCGTCCTCAAGAACCACCCCGACTTCAACGCTCACTGTGTGGACAATAAGGTGCGCCAGTTTACCCACGTGCACCTGGGCGTGGCGGTGGATACCGAACGGGGCCTGATGGTCCCCACCATCCGCAACGCCGATTGTAAGAGCCTTTCGGAAATCGCCAAGGAAGCCAAGGAGCTGGCGGCCGCCTGCCAGAAGGGCTCCATCGCGCCCGATCTGCTTTCCGGCGGCACCTTTACGGTATCCAACCTGGGCTCTCTGGGGATGGAAAGCTTCACTCCTGTCATCAATCCGCCGCAGACCGCCATTCTGGGCGTCAACACCATCGAGACCAAGGTCCGTGTGGTGAACGGCGAAATCAAAACCTATCCGGCCATGAACCTTTCCCTCACCGCCGACCATCGGGTGATCGACGGCGCGCCCGCCTCCCGTTTCCTCAAGGAACTGGTCACGGCGCTGGAAAACTTCACGGTATTGCTGGCGAAATAAGGAGGCGAGCGTTATGAGCTACGATCTGATTGTATTGGGCGGCGGTCCGGCCGGTTACCTGGCGGGCGAGCGCGCGGGCCACGCGGGCTTAAAAACCGTCGTCATCGAAAAGCGGGCATTGGGCGGCGTCTGCCTCAACGAAGGCTGCATCCCCTCCAAGGCGCTTTTAAACAGCGCGAAAATGCTCGATTATGCCCGTCATGCCTCCGTTTTCGGCGTGAGCGTGGAGGGCGCGGCCATCGACCATAAGGCGGTGGTCGCCCGCAAGAATAAAGTGGTCAAGACCCTGGTTTCCGGTATCCGCGGCGCCATGAAGGCAAACGGCGTGGAGGTTGTATCGGAAGAAGGCGTCATTAAGGGCAAGGACGCGGAAGGCTTTGTGGTGGAAGCGGGCGGCAAGGAATATAAGGGAAAGAAGCTCCTCATTGCCACCGGCTCCATGCCGGCCATGCCCCCCATCCCCGGCCTGCGGGAAAATTATGAGGCCGGCTTCGTCATGACCAACCGGGAGATTCTGGACTTAGAGGAAATCCCCGAAAGCCTGGTCATCATCGGCGGCGGCGTCATCGGCTTGGAGATGGCTTCTTACTTTAACTCGGTGGGCAGCAAGGTCACCGTCATCGAAATGCTCGACCACATTGCCGGCCCCACTGAAAGCGAGATCTCCGCGCTGCTTTTAAAGACCTATCAGAAGAAGGGCGTGGACTTCCAGCTCGCAAGCAAGGTCACCGAGGTCAAGAACGGCGCGGTGGTTTATGAAAAGGACGGCAAGATCGTCGAATGCAAGGCCGCCAAGGCCCTGTGCTCCATCGGCCGCCGCCCGGTTACCCAGGGCATCGGCCTGGAGAATATCGGCGTCGCCCTGGAGCGGGGCGCGGTGATAACCGACCGGCACATGATGACCAACGTCCCGAATGTGTACGCGGCCGGCGACGTCAACGGCAAATCTATGCTGGCGCACACCGCCTACCGGGAGGCCGAGGTTGCGGTCAACCATATGACCGGCAAGCGGGACTACATGCGCTACGAGGCCATCCCGGCGGTGATCTATACCTATCCGGAGGTCGCCTGCGTGGGCGAAACCGAGGAAACCGCCAAGCAAAAGGGCATCGAGTACGATTGCCAGAAGCTTCCCTTTATCTATTCCGGCCGCTATGTGGCGGAGAACGAGGGCGGCGAAAGCCTGTGCAAGATTTTGGTGGAAAAGAACTCCCGCCGCATCCTCGGCGTGCACCTGATGGGCAGCTACGTGTCCGAAATGATCTACGGGGCGGCGCTGATGATTGAGACGGAAATGCGGGTGGACGACGCCAAGGAGCTGGTCTTCCCCCATCCCACCGTCTGTGAGATCATCCGGGAGACGCTGTTTAAATTTTGAGAAAAACGTTTGCTTTTGATAGAAGATTAAAGGAGTGTTATCAGCATGCCAAAGTCACAATTCGTCGACCCGAAATTCCTGCGCGCTAAAGGAACCATTCATTTTGAGGACATTCCGGTCAACCAGTACGACCGCACCGTCGAGCAGGAGAAGGAAAACTACTCCAAGGCCGATTTTATGCGCATCTACCGGGACATGGCCATCATCCGCGAGTTTGAGACCATGCTCTATCTCATCAAGACCACCAACTCCTACAACGGCGTCGAGTACAACAACCCCGGCCCCGCCCACCTTTCCATGGGCCAGGAGGCCAGCGCCGTGGGCCAGGCTTACATCCTCAACATCAACGACTACATCTTCGGTTCTCACCGCAGCCACGGCGAAATCCTCGCTAAGGGCCTGTCCGCCATCGAGAAGCTGTCGGACAAGGAGCTCATGGACGTGATGGAAAACTTCCTGGGCGGCAAGACCCTCAAAGCCATCGAGGGCAAGCAGAAGAACCCGGGCGACGTCAAGGAACTGGCCACCGACTTTTTGGTGTACGGCGCTCTGGCCGAAATCTTCGCCAAGGAGAACGGCTTTAATAAGGGCATCGGCGGCTCCATGCACGCCTTCTTCACCCCCTTCGGCATCTACCCCAACAACGCCATCGTGGGCGGCTCCGCCACCATCGCCATGGGCGCCGCCCTCTATAAGAGGAGCAACGCCAAGGACGGCATCGTCATCGCCAACATCGGCGACGCCTCCATGGGCCGCGGCCCGGTCTGGGAGGCCATGATGATGTCCGCTATGGACCAGATCAAGCAGCTGTGGGAGGAAGGCTACAACAAGGGCCTGCCCATCCTCTTCAACATCTTCAACAACCAGTACGGCATGGGCGGCCAGACCCGCGGCGAAACCATGGGTTACGATTTCCTGGCCCGCGCGGGCGCTGGTATCAACCCCGCCCAGATGCACGCCGAACGTGTGGACGGCTACAATCCCTTGGCCGTCATCGAGGCCATGCGCCGCAAGAAGGCGCTCTTAGAGCAGGGCGAAGGCCCGGTCCTTCTGGACGTGGTCACCTACCGTATGGCCGGCCACTCCCCGTCGGAAGCTTCCACCTACCGCACCAAGGAGGAGATGGACGCCTGGGCGAAGGAGGACGTGCTGGAAAACTACGAGGCCAAGATGACCGCCGCCGGCGTTGCCGGTGCGGACGAATTTGCCGCCATCCGCGAGGACGTCAAGTCCCTCATCACCAAGGTCTGCGGCCTGGCCGCCGATCCGGCGGTGTCCCCCCGCATCGACCTTGCAAAGCAGCCGGACGCCATCGAAAGCATTATGTTCTCCAACCAGAAGGTCGCCAAGATGGAGGACCGTCCCAGTGAAATGCTCATGCCTAAGGAAGAAAACCCGCGCGTGCAGCAGATTGCCCGCAAGGAGCGCTGGGGCTTCGATAAGAACGGCAAGCCGGTTTCCAAGAACAAGGTGTTCCAGCTCCGGGACGGTATCTTTGAAGCCGTTCTCGATAAATTCTACGAGGATCCCACCCTCATCGCCTACGGCGAGGACGTGCGCGACTGGGGCGGCGCTTACGCGGTCTACCGCGGCCTTACCGAGGCGGTTCCCTATCACCGCTTCTTTAACTCCCCCATCTCGGAAGCCGCCATCGTCGGCTCCGCCGTGGGCTACGCCATGGCGGGCGGCCGCGTCATCGCGGAGCTGATGTACTGCGACTTCTTGGGCTGCGCGGGCGACGAAATCTTCAATCAGCTTTCCAAGTGGCAATCCATGAGCGCCGGAATCCTGAAAATGCCGGTGGTTATCCGCGTGTCGGTGGGTTCCAAGTACGGCGCCCAGCACTCTCAGGACTGGACTGCTCTCGTTTCCCATATTCCCGGCCTGAAGGTCGCCTTCCCGGCCACCCCCTATGACGCCAAGGGCCTGATGACCGCCGCCCTCAACGGCACCGACCCGGTCATCTTCTTCGAAAGCCAGCGCATCTACGACGTGGGCGAGCAGTTCCACGAAGGCGGCGTGCCCACCGAGTCCTACGAGGTTCCCTTCGGCGAGCCGGACGTCAAGCGGGAGGGCAAGGACATCACCATCCTGACCATCGGCGCCACCCTCTACCGCGCTTTGGACGCGGCGAAGATTCTGCAGGAGAAGTACAACGTCTCCGCCGAGGTCATCGATGCGCGCTCCATGGTCCCCTTCAACTATGAAAAGGTCATCGAGTCGGTGAAAAAGACCGGAAAGATCATCATCGCGGGCGACGCCTGCGAGCGCGGCTCGATCATGGCGGAAATGGCCGAAAAGGTCACCGCTCTCGCCTTCGATTACCTGGATGCGCCGCCGGTGGTGGTGGGCTCCCGCAACTGGATCACCCCCTGCTACGAGATGGAGAAGTTCTTCTTCCCGCAGCCGTCCACCTTTATCGACGCCATCCACGAGCGGATCATGCCGCTGGAGGGCTATACCCCCGACGCCAACTTTACCGATGGAGAGATGCTCCGCCGCAGCAAGCTGGGCGTGTAAGGGCAAACAAACGAACTTACACACAGGGGCAATTGAAAAATTGCCCCTGTCCTGCTATCCGGGTCTTTTTTCCAAAGAAGGGGAGAGGCGCGTCCGGCGGCGGGAATTTTGTCCCATAGGAGTTTAAAATGACCGATGCTGTATATCTATCTTGATTCCACCGATCCCTATTTCAATCTGGCCGCGGAAGAATACCTCCTTACCGCCTTTTCGCAGGACATCTTCATGCTCTGGCGCAACGCCCCGTCCATCATCGTCGGGCGCAACCAGAACACCATGTCGGAAATCAATTACGATTACGTTACCGCCCACCGTATCCCGGTGGTGCGCCGCTTAACCGGCGGCGGCGCGGTGTTCCACGATTTGGGGAACGTCAACTACACCTTCCTTGTGTCCGGCCGGGGCCATGCCACCGATTTTGCCCACTTTTCCCAGCCCATTCTGCGCGCCCTTCGTTCCTTGGGGGTGGACGCTTCCCTGCGGGGACGAAACGACCTGTGCATTGGGGAGCGAAAATTCTCCGGCACGGCGCAATGCGTCAAGAACGGCCGGATGATGCACCACGGGACGCTGCTGTTTTCCGCGGATATGGCCGACCTGACCGACGCTTTGAAGGTAAAGCCGGGGAAAATCCAGTCGAAGGGGATCGCGTCGGTGCGTTCTCGGGTGACGAACATCTCCGAGCACCTGCATGCACCCATGACAGTGGAGGATTTCATCGGCCATGTGGCAAAGGAGGTCTGTTCCGGCGACGCGAAGGCGTATTCCCTGACCGAAGCGGATAAGGCTGCGATTACCAAGCTGCGGGAGGAAAAATACGCCACCTGGGAGTGGAATTACGGGGATTCGCCCCAATACCAGGTGTATGCGGAATACAGATTTCCGAGCGGTACGGCGGAAATCCACCTGGACGTCTGCGACGGCCGCATCCGGGCCATCCGTATTTTCGGGGACTTCTTCGGGGACCGGGAGGTCGCCCTGCTTGAGCAGGCGCTCACCGGCCTTCCCCATGAGAGGGAGGCGGTTGAACAGGCCCTTTCCCGGGGAAAGGTGGAGCGATACTTATGGGGTGCCGATGCGGCGGGCTTTGCCGCGGCGCTCTTCTAAATAAAGGGAGAATTGTATTGAAAGGAGAGGACCACATGTTTGACGAGCTGATTGCCCAGTTAAACGCACCGGACAGCTGGGACCGGCTGGAGGCGCTGAAAGCGCTCATGCAAAAAATCCAGGATGGGGAGATGGAGGCGCCCACGCAGCTCAACTCCGTCAACAACCACATCCACACCACCTATTCTTTCTCGCCCTATTCGCCCACCAAAGCGGTTTGGATGGCCTACCAGGCGGGGCTGCAGACGGCGGGAATCATGGACCATGACTCGATTGCGGGCGCCAGGGAGTTCATCAAGGCCGGCGAAATTGTGGGGATGGCCACCACCATCGGAATGGAGATCCGGGCCAAGGCGGACAATACCCGCCTGTACGGCCGCCGGATCAACAACCCCGATCAGGAATCCATCTTCTATATGGCCATCCACGGCATTCCCCATACCCAGATTGACAAGGTGGAAGCCTTTATCCGTCCCTATCGGGAAGCGCGCAACCGCCGCAACCGGAAGATGACCGCCCGGATTAACCAGCTGGTGGAGCCTTACGGCTTGACGGTGGATTATGATCGGGACGTATATCCCATTTCAGAAAACGCCCGCAACGGCTCCATCACCGAGCGGCACATCACCGCGGCGCTCGCCAATAAGATAATCGCCAAATACGGGAAAGGGGAACCCCTTGTCGCCTTCCTAAAGAGGGAGATGCAGCTCCCCATTTCACCGAAAATCGAGGGGTACCTGCTGGACGAGGAGAATCCGCACGCCATGTACGACCTGCTCGGCGTGCTCAAAAGCGAATTCGTCCCCAAGTTCTACATTGAGGCCAACGAGGAATGCCCCCATGCCAAGGAAGCGGTCGGCTTCGCCAGGGAAATCGGCGCCATCAGCGCCTACGCCTATTTGGGCGATGTAGGCGATTCGGTCACCGGCGACAAGAAGGCCCAGCGGTTTGAGGACCAATACATTGATGAGCTGTTTGAGGCCATCCACGAAATGGGCTTCAACGCCGTTACCTATATGCCGTCCCGCAACACCATGGAGCAGCTCAAGCGGATTAAGGAATACTGCGCGCGGTATAATTTGATGGAGATTTCCGGCGAGGACATCAACCAGCCCCGCCAGTCCTTTATCTGCAAGGCCATGGAGAACCCGGAGTTTGCCAACCTCTTTGATTCCACGTGGGCGCTCATCGGCCATGAGCTGGCCGCCACCAAGGATTTGGACCGCTCCCTTTTCTCGGAAGCGTCCGTCGCCAAGGATGAAGACATCACCAAGCGGATTCAGACCTACCGGCAGATGGGGACCCAGGAGTATTTCTTCTGGCACGGAAAAAAGAATCCGATCATGTAACAATTGTCTATATAAAAGCAACCAGATTACACACATGGTAATCTGGTTGCTTTTTTGCGTTTTGCCATAAATATGAATTTTTTTGTGTATTATTTAATGAAAAGTTGTACTAACATTTGGTAACTAATTATAATAGTGTAAAAAATTAAGTACAAAGTTTTACCTTTTTGGAATTGACATGATAACGAGCGAAATGCATAATAAAGGCAAGGTCATAGTATCTATGGCCAAAATGCATTAGGAGGAGAGAAAATGAAAGCAAAGAAACTACTTGCGATCCTGCTGAGCGCAGTCATGCTCATCGGCATTGTGCCGATGACTGCGTTTGGCGCGGCACCTGCGAATCCCTTCTTTGATGACTTCGAGGGCGACTTCGAACAATTCTGGGGAACCGTAGGAAACAAAGACCTCGTAGGAAGCACGGGTGTCTTTGACGTTCACCTTGCCGAAGAAAACGGAAACCATTACCTGGAAACCTGGCATCAGCAGGGCAACGGCGACCGTGGAAGCATGAAGGAATTCGATTACATTGATTCGCAGTCCCTTCAGATTTCCTTTGATTACCGTCCCGGCGATGTGCCCAACGTCAGAAACGTAGGCGCTTTGCGCTTCTACAGCGCGAACACCAATACCATTATGTTCCAGTTTGTATTCGGCAACAAAGGCCAGTTAGGCTTTGTCGCCGGCCCTTATGGGAACATCCGCAATCTTGACGATTTGGTCGTGGACGGCGATCCCGCCACCACCAGGATCACCAATACCGGCCTTGCCACTAAGACCTGGTATAAGGTGGTTCTTGACTTCGATTTCGTCAACCACAAGATGAGTGTCTCCCTGACCCCCCGGGACGTGGAAGGCGCTACCGCCACTGTGTTCAGCGACATCGACATTGCTGAGAACCACGCCAACTTCAACCGCATGGTGTTCTGGGGCGGCCGAAACAGCGGCAACCCGGTTACCGTGTACGAGGATATCGACAACTTCAAAATTTCTTACGAGCCCTATGCGGCCAACAACATCCTTTCCATCGAGCAGCCCGCCGACCGTGTGGAATCCTCCCTCGACACCATTGCCCTTCCCACTGAGGTCAATGCTCTGATGGGTGACGGTTCCACGAAGGCCATTAAGGTCGGCGAATGGATCTGCGAGCCGGCGTTTGACCCGGCCGTGTTCCAGACCTATACCTATACGGCTCCTCTGGTTCTGGATGGGACCGAGAACCCCCGCAACCTGGTAGCCACCTTTAAGATGGATTACCACAAGTACCACTATGTCGAGTCCGTCCAGGAAATGATCACCATTCAGGTGGACTATCCGCAAACGGAGGCTCCTGCCCTGCCTGCTACCGTGCCGGTGAAGCTGAGCAACGGCCAATGGATTCAGGCGGATATCTCCGGCTGGACTTCCGACAATCCCTTTGACGCATCCAAGGAAGGCATCTATGTTTACACCACCAGCATCGTGGCGAGAGATCCGGTCGAAGGCAGCGATGCGGTTCCCTATGAATTAACGAAAAACCTGACCGCTACCCAGCGCGTCAGCTATGCCGATCTGGGCACCAACTACAACGGCTATGAGCGTCCCATGGAATGGCTCGACCGCGGCGTGGTCGCCCTGAAGTCGGACGACGGCATCTTTGTTTCCTGGCGTCTGCTTGCCTCGGAATACGGCAAGGACATTTCCTTCAATCTCTATCGCAACGGCGAGAAGATCAATGACCAGCCCATTACCACGGTTACCAACTTCGCGGATGCGGCTGGCAAGCCCGGCGACAAGTATGCCGTCGAGACGATTCTCAACGGCGTTTCTTCCATGAGTGAGGAAACGGCGGCGTGGGAGAACAACTACATGGCCATCCCGCTGCAGTATCCGGGCGACCAGCCTGACATCGCGGGCAAGGTGATGGCGACTTATTCCGCCAACGACGCCGGTGTTGCCGACGTGGACGGCGACGGCGAATATGAGATCGTCGTGAAGTGGTATCCCTCCAACCAGTTCGACTCCGGTACGGCCGGCGTTCTGAGCAGCCCCACCTTCTTTGATTGCTACAAGCTCGACGGCACCGTGCTGTGGCGGCTTGCCATGGGCTACAACGTATCCTCCGGCGCTCACTACAGCCAGTTCCTGTTCTACGATTTCGACATGGACGGCAAGGCCGAGTTCCTGATTAAGGGCGCCGACGGCACCCGCACCTATGCCCCCAACGCCGAGGGCAAGATCGATATGAACGACGAGTCCACCATCATCGATGTCGTGGGCGATCCTTCCTTGGAAGGCACCAACGTGATCCTTACCGGTTCCGGTATCGGCCACATCAACGGCGGCAACGAGTACATGGTCGCCATCGACGGCCTTACCGGCGAGGTCATCGATTATTGCGACTATGCGTTCCCGGTGGGCAATGTCCGCGACTGGGGCGACACCTCCTACAACCGCTCTGACCGTTACAACTGTGCGTTCGGCATGCTGCCGGATCTCGCCTCCAGCGAAGAAGGCGCCGTCCGTCCTACCGCCCTGATGAACCGCGGTTACTATGCCAGAACCACCGTCGTCGCCTATCAGCTGATTGACGACACGCTGCAAGAGGTCTGGACCTTTGATTCCGCGCCTCTGGGCAGCAGCTACGGCGGCAAAGGCAACCACAACAACGCCAGCGGCGACGTGGATGCGGACGGTTATGATGAACTGGTCCTTGGTTCCATCGCGCTGGATCACGACGGCTCCATTCTCTGGATTAAGAACGGCAAAAACGGCATGGACAACGTCGCCCACGGCGACACCATCCATCTGGCCGCTATGATCCCGGATTCCAGCCGCCTGCAGGTCTTCCAGCCTTATGAGGACAGTCGGTCGGTTGTCAACTATGCACTCAGCGATGCCGGCAACGGCGCTCGCCTGCTGGGCCACAAGATCGGCAATTTTGATGCCGGCCGCGGCGTGGCCGCCAACATTACCCCCAACCCCGGTTTTGAAATCTGGTCCCAGCGTCCCGGCAACGAGACCCCCGGCCAGGTTCCCGCCGGCTCCATCTACAATGTCTACGGCGACGTCATTGCGGAAACCAAGTGCGTCAACTTCTCCTGCAACTGGCGCGCCTACTGGGACGGCGACCTGCTGTCTGAAATGCCCGACGGCCAGAACATCGGCGCTCCCGACGGGTATACCGCCCAGACCATTTACAAGTACAACTGGGAAACCAACGACATGGACGTCCTTGATGTATTCGAAGGTACCCTGACCAACAACGGCACCAAGAATACCCCGAACCTGGCCGCCGATATCTTTGGCGACTGGCGCGAGGAAATCGTTTCCCGTGCGGCGGATTCTTCCGAGCTTCGCATTTATACCACCACCATCCCCACCGATTATATGATCTACACCCTCATGCACGATCCGGTCTACCGCAATGCGGTCGCCAATCAGAACGGCTGCTACAACCAGCCGCCGCATCTGGGCTTCTACCTGGGCGAGGATGTCAAGGATCAGGTTCTGGCGATGGAACTGCCCACCTATGACATGTACTATTCCAACATGCCGGTTACGGCCGAGACCTCCGCTCCCGGCTATGCGCCCAACAGCGAGATCACCGTTACCGTGACCACCGGCAAGAACGTGGAATTCGTCCATCTGGCCAACGAGCTGGGCGAAGGCCTGGTCAGTACCCATGACGAGCCGGTCCTCAACGAGGACAACACCCTCACCTGGACCCTCAAACTGAGCCTGGGTACGGTTGGCCAGCGCACCCTGAAGGTGTTCGCGGATTACGAGGACACCGGCGTTGCGGTCAGCTTCGCCATCACCAATGAAACGGTTGCGCCTCCCGCCGCAGACACTCCCGAAGCGTTCTCGGTCGAAGGAAAGGCAACGGTCAAGGTCAATGAGCCCTTTGAGGTCACCATCGTGACCAATCAGGCGGCTGCCTTTGTCCGTCTCTTCAATGAAAACGGCATGGGCCTTGCGCCGAGCGCCCTGACCTATACCGACAATGCCGACGGCACCCGTACCTGGAAGTACACCACCAGCGTCGGTTCTGTCGGTTCCCGTACCCTCAACGTGCGCGTTGCCGGTGCGGACCGTGTGTTCCAGGAAAGCGATGTGGACTACACGGTGAGAATTACCAAGTAGGGCCATCCGCCTAAGGGCAAACGGCTCACAGCGGCAGGGGCGCGGGAATTTCCCGCGCCCCTGTCTCCATTCTGGCACAAAAAAGAGCCCGGGGTTTCCTTTCCCCGAGCTCTTTTGTATTTGGTTTGTCAATCCCACCGGCGCTGTATCCCGAACAAAAAGCATCTGCAAAGAGGGGAAACCGGCTACCGCTTGTGCTTCGCTTCCCATTGGGAAAAAAGCGCTTTTACGTCGGAAAGGTGGCCGCAGGCGTCCTGCGCCAGGGCTTGGGTGTCGATCTGCGGCCTGGGGGCTGCCAGCACCTCCTCAAGCAGCGCCGGCGCCGACTGCTCGTAAAGGGTTCCCCAGTCGTACCGCTTCCCAGGAAAGGACAGATCCTCAAGCAGGTTAATAAGCTTGTCCGAATAGGCCACCGGCAGCAGAGGCAGCCCCATCTGCAGCGCGGCCACCGCCGCATGAAGCCGCACGCACACCAGCGCCCGGCATTGCCCCATGGCACTGAGAATCGTCTCCCCGTTATCCAAATGGGCCGCGATCCGCGCCTTCTCCGGCTTTTTCATCAGGGAAAGGACCAGATGGGCTGCAAACAGGTCGTTTTCTTTCCCGGTATCGAAGGCAAAAAGGATGACCTCGTTTCCCGTCGTCTCAATATACCGGTCGGCCATCCGGGCAAGGAAGGCGGCGTTTTTCTCACAGACCGCCGTGTATTGGATGCTGTTGTAGCAGGTGATGCCCAGGGCGGTACCCAGCCGCTCCACCCGGTTTAGGTTCAGGGAGAAGAGCAGGTCCGCATGGTACCGGCAGCGGCGCCCCTCGGCAACCGCCAAAGAGAACCGGTCCCGCACGGTGGTCAGGGAAGCCCGCTTGAGTTCAAGCCGGACGAACCTTTTCCCGTGCTTCCAACGAAACGGGCCCATATTGCAGCCGAGATAGACAAGCAGCCCGTCCCTTCGCCGAAACCGCCACAAGGGAATATCCTGTGTCAGCATCCGGATGAAGGCGTGCCGAAAGGAGTGAATGATAAAGATCGAACCGCCGATGTACACGACGCCGTCAAAGCGCTTGTCCTTCGACGCCGCCTTCAGCCCTCCCCGAAAGACCCGCAGATTAGGCAGGTCGGCGTAAGGGAGAAGAAGGGTCTCGTCCCGGCAGCAGAGATAGACCTCATGCTCGGGAAAGGACCGCAAAAAAAGACGAACCATGCAGTCGTCGCCAAAATTGCGGTCGTAATAGGCGAGAAGCAGGATCTTCAATTGGAATTCCTCCTTTCCCCGTCCTTAGGGCTGTCTGGCTTCCAGGGCCTTAAAATCCACCTTCCCAATCTTGGTGCGGGGAAGCTCCGAAAGGAATTCCACCTGGGCGGGAATACTCCAGCGGTTGAGCGTCTGGGAGGAATAGCGCTTGAGCTCCTCCGCCAGCTGCTCCTGCTCATTTTTGGATTTTGCCGGCCTCTGCGGCACCACAAAGGCTTTGACCTTGGTGCCGCTGGCGGTCTGCACCCCTACCACGCAGCAGTCCTCCACCAGAGAATTGCAGCGCAGCCGCTCCTCGATGACCGACGGGTAGATGAGGTAGCCGGATACCTTGAGCACCCGCTTGAGCCGCTGCTTAAAGTAGAGCTGCCCATCCGTTCCGATACGGCCGATGTCCCCGGTATGCAGCCAAAGCTTGCCGTCGGGATGCCGCTTGAGCACCTTGGCCGTCTCCGTCTCATCCTCCCAATAGCCCTTCATCAGGGTAGGGCCGGTGATGCAGATTTCCCCGTCCTCGTTGACAACCGACTCGGTGGTATCCAGCCGTACCACCTTCATCTCATTGCCGTCGAAGGGGGTTCCCACGCAGCCGGTCCCCACCTTCTCCACCGGCGGGGCCATGGTACAGGCGGTGACGCATTCGGTCAGCCCATATCCCGAGATCAGATAGGTGTCCGCCCCGCCCTCCTTGAGCAGCGCATCTATCCTGGCCTTTAGATCATCGGAGACAATGTCGCCCCCTGATCCCACCAGCCGGATAAAGGACAAATCCTTCCCCTTGAGGCCGCCGCATTTGAGCAGCCCTTCGAAAAAGGCGGGAACGCTGAAAATCAGCGTGATTTTTTCTTTTAGGATCATGCTGCAACAGTCCTTGGGATCAAAGCGGGGGATCAGCGCAAACCGCATCCCTACACACATGGCCGTATGCATGCACAGTGCGAACCCGAACCCGTGAAACACCGGCAGGGCTCCCAGCATGCCGTCGGAGGCAAAGGCGTCCTTGGCAATGGGGAACATCTGAAAGGAAAGCTGGTTGATGGCGTCGTTGGATAGCATAACCCCTTTGGGGCTTCCGGTGGTGCCGCCGGTGTACATGATGGCGGCGGTATCGTCCCGGCCTCCCACCGTAGGCGGGATGCCATGGAGCTTTAGATAAGACTTGCCCTCGTCCAGAAAGGCTTGCCAGCTCAGCTTTCGCTTGACCTGTGCGCACCCTCGTTTGTGCCGGATTTTATGCTGATAGACCATTCCCCGCAGATAGCCCATCGGCGTTTTTTCAAAATACTGCGCGGTTTTGCAGCAAATTAACGTCACCGGAAGCCCGTCGAAGGCCTTCTCCGAAATATCGAAGCAGAAGGCAACCTTGCTTTTTACCAGCTCCACCCCATGGCGTACCTCCGCCGCCGCAGACAGGGGATGGAGCATGTTGCACACCGCCCCGATTTTATTGACCGCATAAATCGCCGCGATGGTTTGAGGAAGGTTGGGCATACAGATGGACACCCGGTCTCCCTTCTTTACGCCAAGCGCCTTTAAGCCGGCCGCACAGCGGTTGACCAGGTCCTCCAACTGGGAAAAGGAGAGACGGGTGCCGTAAAAGAGCAGCGCAGTGGAATCCGGATACCGCTCCACCGATCCGTGGAGCTGCTCATACATGGTGTCCAGCCGTGGTATGTCAATGCTCATAGCGGGTTTCATCCTTTGCATTCTTTTTCCCAAAGCCCCCGCCGCAGCAAAGGGCAGATAAAAGCGCTCCCTTTTCTCTGCCCTTTGCCGCCGCGAACACTTGTTTTGCCTGTCGGCATGGTGTATAATAAGCTAAATTTATTTCGTTCATTATTATAGAGCAGGCGGGGCGAAATTGCAATTCTTTTTGCCCGCCCAGCCGCGGCGCTTCCCTCAGGGAAGGCGGCCGAGGCAACAGGGAGGAAAACGATGGACATCAAGGAATTGGCGCTGAAAAAGCATTATGAGTGGAAAGGGAAAATCGAGGTGAAGGCCACCGTCCCGGTGAACAGCCGGGAGGAGCTGTCGCTGGCTTATACGCCGGGGGTGGCGGAGCCCTGCCTCGTGATCGAGAAGGACCCGTCGAAGTCCTATGAGCTGACCCGCCGGCACAATCTGGTGGCGGTCGTGACCGACGGCACCGCCGTGCTGGGGCTGGGGGACATCGGCCCGGAGGCGGCTATGCCGGTGATGGAGGGCAAATGCGCCCTCTTCAAGGCTTTTGCGGATATCGACGCATTCCCCATCTGTGTCGACAGCAAGGACCCGGATGAAATCGTGCGGACCGTTCAGTTGATTGCCAAGAGCTTCGGGGGCATCAACCTCGAGGATATTTCCGCCCCCCGCTGCTTTGAAATTGAGCGCCGCCTCAAGGAATGCTGCGACATTCCGGTGTTTCACGACGACCAGCACGGCACGGCCATCATCGCCGCCGCCGCGATGCGAAATGCCCTGAAGGTGGTGGGAAAGCGGCTGGAAGACGCCGCGGTAGTCATCAACGGCGCGGGGGCGGCGGGAATCGCCATCGGCAAGCTGCTGCTGCAGCTAAAGGTGGGAAGCTTGATTTTGTGCGACAAGGAGGGCGCGGTGTACGAAGGGGCCGAGTGGCTCAACCCGGCCCAGGCGCAGATGGCGAAGGCCACCAACCATCAGAAAAAGAAAGGGACGCTGGCCGATGTGCTCAAGGGGGCGGATGCGTTTATCGGCGTGTCGAGGCCGGGCCTGGTGAGCGGGGAGATGGTGGCATCCATGGCGAAGGACCCGGTGGTGTTCGCCATGGCCAATCCGGTCCCGGAGATTATGCCCGATGAGGCGAAGGCCGCCGGCGCCGCCGTGGTGGGAACCGGCCGTTCCGATTATCCCAACCAGATCAACAACGTCCTCGCCTTCCCCGGCATCTTCAAAGGGGCGCTGGCTGTCCGCGCGCGGGATATTACCGAGGGAATGAAGGTGGCGGCTTCTAAGGCGCTGGCCGACTTTGTCCCGGCGGAGAAGCTGTGCGACTCCTATATTCTCCCTCAGCCCTTTGAGCCGGGGATCGCCGATGCGGTTGCCCGGGCGGTGGCCCAGGCGGCAAAAACCGAAGGCGTCGCACGGATTTGAGACAATTGAATTATAAAAGTAGTATAGAGCGGGATGGGGCTGCCTATACCGGCAAAGCAGGCCGGATTTGCCTCTTTCTGATTCAAATGCAAAAGGATGGGAATGATAGTGATGGAATTTGTCTATAAAACCAAAGGGACCTGCTCGCGGGCCATTCATGTGTCCCTGGAGGGGGATAAAATCGCATCGGTCCGGTTCGACGGGGGCTGCAACGGCAATCTCAAGGGGATCGCCAAGCTGGTGCAGGGGATGACCGTCGAGCAGGTGGAGAGCCTGCTCAAGGGCACCACCTGCGGCTTTAAATCCACTTCATGTCCGGACCAGCTGGCCATTGCGGTGCGCTGGGCCAAGGACAAGCAGGACAACGCCGAGGCCGCGTCCTAGAATATTATCTTAGACAGAGGGAGGCATTCCCATGTGTGAAGACAACGACATCCGAATCGCCAGCAGCCATCCGTCCAGGGAAAACCCACCGTCCAATGACCGGGACATCGAAGCGTCGCTGCGTGAGCTTAACCGGGAGAAGGAAAACGGCAACCTGGAAAAGGCCAGGGGCTTGGGAGCGGCCGCGGCGGCGGAGGTGTATGCGGACGACGGGGCGAGCTTTTTTGGAATAGACAGCTCCGAAAGCCCTCAGATGCGCGAGCAGCGGCAGATGCTGCTGGCCTTTGCAGCGGTGGTGGGGTTTGACAAATACGTTCCCAACGCCCATTGTGCCCGAGCGGCCTTATCCACCTTTTATGAAACCCTCAAGCGGGACGCGCCTCAAATTTACGATGATGTGGAGCGTTCCTTTGCTTTTTCCTTCTATTTTCTCGAATACCACCGGGGCCGGGACGTGGCGGCCGCCATCGGCCATACCTTTGCCATGCTGTGCTCCCGGCCGGAGGATGCGGTTTATGCCCAGCTGGGCAAGGCGCTTTACCTGCGCTTTTTGGATGTCATCCAGAGCATGGCGGAGCAAACCGGCTTTGTAAAGGAATAACATGGAAAAGGAGAGGCTTGCATGAAAAATGATCGCTTTATAAAGACCTTCAGTCAGGGTATTATGAGCTGCTTTGAGGTTTGGGTGGACCGGGAAACCGGCGTTAATTACCTCTACCATGCGACGGGGGAATCCGCCGGGCTGACGGTGCTGATGGGACGGGACGGCAAGCCGGTCATCACCCCCATCGGGGCGGAGGAATAGGCCCGGACGGCTTACATACTTGGAGAAAAGCCGGGATTGAAGCGCTGTTCCCCACAGCGCCGGCCTCCCGGCTTTTGATTGTTCACGGAACCCACCGGCTCTGCCGGTGGAGATGTCCCGCAAAAGAGCGTTCGCTTTGAGCATCGAGGGAAGCGGGCTGCTTAAAGCCAGCCGAACGGTGACGGAAGGCTTCCGTTAAAATGGGGATCCGCCTGTTTACGGGCCGCGGGGCAGGTGATGCAAGGGAAATAAATTTCCGTGCGTCTTGAGACGCTTGCTGGGAATGAACCCTGATAGGGCTTACGCAAGCCTCCGGCTTTGCCGGTGGTTTTGATTATTATTCACAAGCCCCCTTCCACCCATCCTTGGGCAGAAGGGGGCCGGAGATGATGGAAAGGAGTCTGTATTATGAAAGTAGCGGCGTTTAACACAAGCCCACGCAAAAACGGAAATACTGCCGCCAGCTTACAGGTGGTGCTCAAGGAGCTTGAGCGGGAAGGCATTGAGACGGAGCTCATCCAGGTGGGCGGACATACTTTGGCCGGCTGCCGCGCCTGCGGCGGATGTAAGAAAAACGGCGGCCATTGCGTGCTGCCCGACGACGGCATGAACGGGTACATCGACAAGATGCGGGAGGCCGACGGCATTCTGATCGGCTCGCCGGTCTATTTCGCCAACATCAACACCGAAGCCAAGGCGCTCATCGACCGGGCCGGCTATGCCCTGGGCCAGGGCCTGGCCGGCAAGGTGGGAGCGCCTGTGGTGGCTGCCCGCCGGGCGGGCGGTACCTTTGCCTATGCCGCCATCAACTTCTTTTTCGGCATCAAGCAGATGATCGTCCCCGGTTCCACCTATTGGAACCTGACCCTGGCCAGGGACATCGGGGATGCCCAAAAGGACGAGGAAGGCGTGCGCACCTTTGAAACCCTGGGCAAAAACATGGCCGCCCTCCTGAAATGTCTTAACAAGTAAAGGCCGTCACCGAAAGTATTTTACCTGCTTGAGCAGGACCGACAAAATCAGGGCCAGCCCCAGCGATACGCCCCCCTGGATCAGGTTGGAGGGGACGGAGGTGAGGGACACCTCCCAGGAGCCTTTGAGGATGGCGCCTCCGACAAAGTAGCCCAACACCATTACGAGCCCTGCTACGATCATGCCGGCTACCGCCCGCCAGGAGTATTTTTTCCCCTTCAAAGCCTTATAGGCGATCAGGCCGCAGACTGCCCCCTCCGCCGCCTTTATCAGCAGGGAGAAGGGGGCCCAATGGGCATACCCCAACAGCAGATCGGCCAGCATGGAGCCTACGCCGCCCGCCAAGGCCCCGGCAAAGGGCCCGAAGAAAAGGGCGGTGATGAAAACAATGGTATCGCCGATATTGATGTACCCGTTGGTGGCCGGGACCGGGATGGAAATACACATGGTGCATACAGCGGTCAGCGCGGCGAAGAGCGCAATCACGACGACCCGCTGCAACGTGGTCATAGAAGCTTGGTTCATGGATGGATTCCCCCTTGTAAAATGGATGGGACGCGCTGCGCAGGGCGGATCCATACCCTGTGGCCGGCGTCGGAAAATAAAAAAATCTTCTTTCCAAAGATTCCTTTGGAAAGAAGATTTTTTATTACAAAACGTAATAATACAAACAAAATATACTAAATAACGGCTGAAACCGCCGTTATTCCGCAAATTTGTTCCTCTTCCTTTCCCATTCAGACTATACTGGCGGTTGCGGATTCTCACCGCATCGGCTGTTGGGGCTGTTGGACTTATCCAGTCAAGGCTGGCATCACCACCGGTCGGGAATCACAGGAGAGGATGCGCTCTCCTGCTCGCCCTGCCCAAAGGAATGTATGCAATTTTCAGGATTTGCTTCGGCTTGCATTGTAAAGCAACCCGTCCAAAATGTCAAGCCCTATTTTTCATTTAAGACCTCCACACAGGCTTGCAGCACAGCGTTCGCCACCGACCCGGCCGCCTGAAACCCGGAGCCGCCGTTTTCAATCACCACCGCGAAGGCCAAAGGCGCTTCCTCATTGCGCACAAAGCCTACAAACCAGGCGTGGGGCCGGTCGGTCTCGTTGACCTCCGCCGTGCCGGTTTTGGCGCACAGGTCGAGCCCTTCAAAATTGTTTGCCCCGTAGTTGTTGAGCACCGCCCCGTGCATCATGTCCGCCAAAATCGAGGCGGTGGAGCTGTCCATCATCGGTTCCCCTTCCGAAGCCTTCCCGATGTGGGTGGGAATGTTGAGCGGCCCCAGTACGTTGTTGACCAGCCTCGGCTGTACCGCGGTGCCGCCGTTGGCAATGCCGCCGGCAATGGTCATCATGGTAAAGGGGTTGGCCATGTCGGTGTATTGGCCGATACCCGACCAGCCTAAGTCGGACGCGCCCGCGTTTGAAACGTCGTAGCTTCCGCCGGGATAGCTCATCCCGTCCACAGTGAACTCCTGGTTAAAGCCCATTTTCTCCGCCTGCTCGGTCAGCCGCACCGCGCCCAGCTCAATGGCCACCTGGGAAAAGACGCTGTTGCAGGATTCGGCCAGCGCTTCGGAAAAATTGAGCTTCCCGTGCACGCCGTTGCACTTGATGACGCCGTCGGACGCCTGATACTCGCCGGTACAGACGAATTCCCGCGTCAGGATATCCGGAATGTTTTCAATGGCTGCCGCCGCCGTCACGATTTTAAAGGTGGAGCCGGGCGGATAAAGCCCCGAAAGCACCCGGTTGACGTAAACCCCTTTGTATTCCTCCGATTCCGGGTCGATGTCCGGCTTATTCGACGGGTCATAGGATGGGGTGCTCACCGAACAGAGCACCTCGCCGGTCTTGTAGTTGTAAACGCACACGGCGCCTTTGCGGTTGCCCAGCTGTTCGAGTGCAACCTTGCTTACCTGGGCGCTCACCGTCAGGTTGACGGTACCCCCCTGCTCCCATTCCTCGAGCATATGCAGCCCGCCCAACAGATTGTAGCCGGAAAGCTTGGAGGAAAACTGCTTTTGAATGCTTTTGGAGATAAAATTCTCCGTGTCGCCCACCGTGTGCAGCATCGCTGCGCGTATCTCCGGGTCGTCCGCATAATAGCGCAGCCCGTTTTCCGAGTAGGCGAGCAAAATCCCGTCCCGGTCGTAGATTTCGCCGGTGTTTTGCATAAACCCCTTTGCGAAGATATGGCGGTTGCGCTCGTTCATCACCCAGTCGGAGCTGTTGAAAAACCAGGTGACGAGAAAGGCGGCCATTCCGACACAGAACAGCCCGATGAGGATGTAAACCAAAGTAGCCCGATGAATGACCTTTTTCATGCGGCATGCCTCCCTTGCTTATAGGTTCTGGAATCCGCCGCTTTTAAAAATCCCAAAAGCCCCCAACAAGCGATCATCGAAGAGCTGCCCCGGCTGACAAAGGGAAGGGTCACGCCGGTCAGCGGAAGGATATCGGTCACCCCGAACAGGTTGAGCGCCGCCTGGAAGAGGAGCAGGCTGGCCGCCGCGCAGGCGGCGATGGAGTAGACCGAGGACCGGGTTCGTCCCGCAAGCCGGCCCGCAAAGAGCGCCCAGCCCACATAGACCGACACGGCCGCGATTCCCAAAAGCAGCCCCCATTCCTCACACACCACGCCGAACATCAGGTCGGTGGTGGAGGCCGCCACCGTATGCAGCACCCCCAGCCCCGGCCCAAGGCCCAGCAGCCCTCCGCTGGCCACCGACATCAGAAGCTGGGTCTGCTGGTAGCCGGAGGTGTCCGCAAATTCCCACACATGCCGCCAGGCCTCAAAGCGTTTGGCGATATACGGTTTAAACTTGAGGATCAAGGCTGCGCCAGCCGCCGCACCGGCGCAGAAAAGGATAAGGGTTTTCCAGTCGCCCGAACGCAGAAAGGCGATGACCAGGAAGGTCACGAAAAAGATACAGGCGGTGCCGAAGTCCCCCATGTAGAAAAGGGCGCCCATGCATACCGCAAAGAAAGCCAAAAACCAGGTCAGATGCCTGGAGGACTGGAGCCGGTCCAGGGTGGCGGTTCCCGTCATGACAAAGGCGATCTTGACAAATTCGGAGGGCTGGAAGGTGATGGGGCCGATCTTGATCCAGTTCTGAGCCCCGTAGATGATGCTGCCGAAGATCAGGTTGGCGGCCAGCAGCAGCACGCCGCCTACCCCCACCCAGACCTTATACTTGACCACCCGGTCGATGCTGCCCATAAACCAGATCACCAGATTGTAAACCACCAGCCCCGCCGCCACGCCCAGCAGCTGCATCCAGGCGGCCGAGGGGAGCACGCCGGTCAGGGCGATGAACCCGATGGAGGTCAGAAAGAAGGCGGACGCCTCCAGCTCCACATGGGTGCGGCCGACGGCGCGGCTGAACCCGTAATAGATCCATTCCAGCCCGATGAACAGCACAAGCGGCAGCAGATGGAGCGGGTTTTCCATCACCGCATCGGAAAAGAGCAGGCGGATCAGGCAGATGAGCTCAAAGACGGTCAGCAGGCCGAAGAGGCCCGCTGGTGTGACCAATCTGCGCGGTTTTCGTTTCACGGGCCTTTTTTTGCCCGTAAGGATGTTTTCCAAATCGTTTTCATCCTCTCTAATCCAGAATCCGGTCGCTGAACGCATAGGAAACCCCGCCCAGAGAAATCACGTCCCCATTGTGCAAGGGAGCGCTTTTCTTCACCCGTTCCCCGTTGACGTAGACGCCGGTTTTGGAGTTGGTGTCGAAAATATGCCATCCGTCCCGCCGCACGCTGATGACGGCATGGTTGCGGGAGATGGTGGGGAAATTGAGAATGATGTCCGAATTGCGGGAACGGCCGATGGCCGTCTCCGGGTTGACGATGCGGGTGACGTCCCTCGTTGCGGAATTCACCAGCACGGCAATGGGGGTATTCTCCGGCAGATCCTGCCGCATGGAGCGAAACCACATGATGACAAACCCCAAAATCGGAAGGATTACCAACCAGCGAAGAACCTCAGAAAGAATTTTCACAACGGTTTCCAAGGCCGGGTAGGCGGCGAAAAATTCAGCCATACGGCAAAACTCCTTTTCCGTGCGGGAATCAAAGACCTTTGCGCCCGCCGCACCGCACGGGGAGAGGCGGGTATTTCCTATTGTGTTTCGCAAACGGCCCGGCGCGCTTTGGTGATTGCAAGAGTGCCAAGGCTGTCCGCCAGCACGTTGAAAAAGGCGGACAGCAGCTCGGTTTGAGCCGCAGTCAGGCCCTCGGCCAACGCAGAAGCAAGGGCCACAGCGGCCAAATTGAGTGTCTGTCCGTCACAGGATTGCTGCATACCTCAAATCCTCCCTTGGTATCCGAATACAGCCTATTTTATGGGAAAAGGAGGGGATAGGTACACATAATTTGATTATAGCATGCCCGGAAACCTCCCGCAACAATAAGAAGGTTGACAGAGAAAAGGAAAGAGTGGTATAAATTATTTTATGTGAAAACGAAAGCGATTAGGACAGGACGGTATTTAATTAGGAGGGCAATATGGATTCAAACGTACTGGAAGCGATCTTCAACCGCCGCAGCATCCGGGCATACCGTGCGCAGCAGATTACCGTAGAGCAGCTCCAGACCCTGCTTGACGCCGCTCTTGCCTCTCCCAGCGCTATGGACATACAGCCCTGGCATTTCACCGTGGTACAGGATCCGGGCATCCTCGGTGCGGTCAGCCGTGCCTCCATAGAGGAACAGAAAAAGACGGCGGATGCGCAGACGCTTCAAAAGCTCAACGCGCCGGATGCGGATATTTATTTTCACGCGCCGACGGTGTTTTTCATCTCCTGTGATCCATCTTCCGTATGGAGCTATCTGGATTGTGGGATTGCGGCGCAAAACATTGCGTTGGCCGCCCAGGGTCTGGGGCTGGGCAGTGTGATTTTGGGTTCCCCCAACGAGGCGTTTGCCGGCCCGCGGGCAGAGGAGCTCAAAAAGCTGCTCCGGCTGCCCCAAGGCCATGAGGTGGTACTCGCGGTCGGAGTAGGAATTCCACAGGAAAGCCCCGAAGCGCATTTGGTAAAGCCGGACCGGTACCATCTTCTTTAAGGACGATGGGGAAGCGATTTTCCATGCAAATGGGGAGGATGAAAAGCAGAAAAAATCGGAAATTGGGTGTTGACAAATTATTTTGATGCCGCTATAATATCTTAGGTCGGCGAAGAGAGATAAATCCCAAAATATTGGGATTGGTTGTCGCCTGCCGATGGTTTCATCGGTTGTAGGAAAGCCGTAAGGAAATCGCTAATAAGAAATAGACGGGGTCTTAGCTCAGCTGGTAGAGCGCTGCGTTCGCATCGCAGAGGTCAGGGGTTCGATTCCCCTAGGCTCCACCAAAGCGCCGCAAGCAGTTGTTTGCGGCGCTTTTTCATGGCAAATCACCGGCGCGCTCATTTCGCTGGGGCGCCTTTCTAAAAAAGCGATGCGGCGCCTTTGCCGCTTGCTTGCAACGCGCCTGCAGCGCTTCGGCTTGCTGCCGACCTTTTTTTGCCTGCGAGGGTTTAACGAAAACGGTGAAATGCCGAAAATCTCTTTTTCATAGCCTTATGACATGCCGCCGCAAGCGATAGGAAGCTTGCGGCGGTTTTGATTGCTCACGGAAACTACCGGCTTAGCCGATGGAGATGTCCCGCAAAAAAGCGTTCGCTTTGAGCATCGAGCGAAGCGAGCTGCTGAAAGCCAGCCGAACGGCGACGGAAGGCTTCCGGTTAAAAGGGGGATTCGCCTGTTTACAGGCCGCGGGGCAAGTGAAATAAATTTCCGTGCGTCTTAAGATGCTTGCTGGGAATAAGCCCTTCTAAGGCTTATTACAGCCTTCGGCTTTGCCGGAGGTTTTGTTGTTTCCCGTATGAGAAAGCCACCGGTATTACCTAGGGAAGGCAAAAGACCTTGGCAAAGAAAGGGATGGAAGCTATTAGTAAGGCAAATGGAATCGAATAAATCTCCTCAAAACATAATTTCATAAAGGAAATATGTAAAAGCTTATCCATCACGGCAAGCACGAAACAGACGCCTACAACGTTTTTACCAGTGGCAGGGGGAGCGGTGCGATGCGGTTTTCCCGCCCCCTTTTCGGAGTAAGCAGGGGCTGCCCCTTTTGGGGCCAGTTTAAACCGCTCGTTTACGAGTGGTTATGACGTGTGCGGGAAGCGGCAGAAAGAGACGGCCCGGTGCAGATTTTGCGCCGGGCCGTCTCTTTTTGTGTATGGGAACGCCTGGACGGACATGGTGCGCTCTGCGCAGGAGGGCGCCGTCCGCCGCCGGAATTTATCAAGCCTTTACCTGTTCTTTATTTTCTGCATTTCTTTTCTTTACCTTGTCAGGCCACACTAAATCCTGCCAAAAGGGAGGGAATAAAACCATATGAAGAAAACCATCGCCATCCTGCTTTGCGGGATGCTGCTTCTTACTTTGCCCCTTCACGCTTTTGCCGCCTCGGTTTTTACCACAGACCGGGTGCCCCTTGCAAAAGGGCAGACCCAGGCGGAAATTACCTTGACGGTGGAACAGGACGGCGCCTATGCGGGCGCGGAATTCGGTTTGCAGTGCGCCGACGGCATTACGGTGGAATCGGTCCGCTTCGATCAGGGCACCGGGTCGGTTACCGCACCTACCGAAGCGCGGGGGATTACCTGGTTTAGCTTCTTTTCCGGCAGCAATGCCTTTGAAGGGCCGGTAACCGCCACTGTGACGTTGTCCTATGCAGGGGAGAGCGACAGCGTGGTCGCCCTGCAATATGTCAGTATTTATCAGATCCGCGGCGGCGGGGTGGACGAAACCCTGCTCACCCCGCAAAAGCAGATCCTCCTCGACCGGGAGGGGGATGAAACCCCGGTCCCGCCTTTGGAGCCGCCGGCCGGCGCCAAGCCCAATCCTCCTTCCGATAGCGCCGCTTCTTCCTCCGGCGCGTCGCAGACGGCCGGCGGCCTTGGTACAGCCGAAAGCCAAGGCGGCCGCCAGGATGGAGCGGACGCATCCGCGCCGGGCCAAAGCAGCCCATCCGCCTCCGGTTCGGACGGGGCCTCCCTTGCAACGCCGGATGCTTCAAATTCCAGTGCTTTTGATGCTCCATCCTCTACCGACTCCTCCAAGGAGGGTATCACCCAATCCGCTTCGGGCGGCGTAAATACGGGCCTGCTCATCGGCCTGCTTGTCAGCGTCGCTGCGAACGCGGCATTGGTGTGTTATATCATACAGCTGAAAAAATCGGCAACCAAGAAAGAGAGGTAATTGTTCCAGATGAAAAGGAAAAGCATGAAGAAAGCCATTAGCCTGGCGGCGGCCTCGGTCCTTTTGATGGGTGCGTTCACCACATCGATGGCCTATGCGGCGCCGGCCGCCAGCGAGCCGGTGCCTATTGTGGCCGCGGCGTCCCAGGATGCCACCGACAAAACCCCCCGTCAGCTCAACGTCCACATGGGCGACGACCCTTCCACCCAGATGAATGTCACCTACACCACCGCCGCCGAATGCGCCTCGGTCATCACCGTCCGGAAGCAGGGCGACACCGCCACCCAGACGTTTGTGGGCGAATCGGATTTCGGCCAGGCCAACAAATGCTTCCATAAGATTGTAGTTTCCGGCCTTGAGCCCGATACCACCTATGAGTACACCGTCGGCGAGGGCGCCGATACCTACCAGGGCAAGTTTAAGACCGCCCCTGCAAAGGGCAGCACCGACAGCTTTAAGTTTGCCTATCTGGCCGATACCCAGGTAGCCAGAGAAAGCGATGCGAAGGCTCTGGGCGCCACCCTGGCGGAGGTCAATAAGATCGAGGATCTCGATTTCGTCTACCTGGCCGGCGACATCACCGATACCGCCACCAGTGAAAGCCAGTGGGAGTATCTCTTCAACAACACCGGCGCCTTCCCCACCGGCGGCCAGGATATGTTCGCCAACAACACCATTGCCGCCGTCCGCGGCAACCACGACAACAACACCCTCAACAGCCACATCAACGCCCCTGCCGAAGCGGGACAGGTGGCCTATACCTTCGATTACGGACCGGCCAAGTTCATCATGCTCAACCTGGAGGAGGCCAAAAACAATGCCGACGCCAGAGCCCAGCAGGAAGCCATGCTTCGCGAAGCGGTGGCCGAAGCGAAGGCGGCCGGCCAGTGGACCATCGTCGGCTTCCATAAGTCCCTCTACACCGGCGCTTCCCACATCACCGATTCCGACGTGATGGCGGCCAGAAAGTTCTGGTGTCCCATCTTCGCCCAGCTGGATGTGGATATGGTTCTCCAGGGCCATGACCATGTGTATTCCCGCGGCTTTGTCACCGAGGACGGACAGAAGGCCGACCGGGTGGTCAACGCGGACGGAGAAACCCAGAAGCCTGCCAACGCCCCCCTCTACATGGTC
Organism: uncultured Clostridia bacterium; assembly: GCA_904420015.1. Taxonomy (GTDB): domain Bacteria; phylum Bacillota; class Clostridia; order Oscillospirales; family Acutalibacteraceae; genus Solibaculum_A. The sequence continues at coordinate 40,224 of CAJFTS010000020.1, read as the reverse complement.
GGCGGTCACGCCGGCGGCCTGAAGTGGTACTCCCAGAAAAACTACACCGTTTCCCAGGGCGATCCGCTTGTTCCGAACTACGCATTCCTGGATGTCAACTCCACCGATACCGGCAGCGACGTGAAGAAGGAGCAGGTCATTGTGGAGATGGAGGTTTCCCAGGATTCCTTCACCGTCAATACCTACATGTTCAAGTATGATCCCGACACCGATACCATCACCACCGAGAAATATCTCTACGATACGCTGACCGTAACCCGCGACGTGCAGGTTGCTTCCATCGAAGGCTCCGACCTGGGCATTGTGGAAAAGGGCGACACCGTTTCCTATACCGTCTCCATGGACAACCTGGAGAACACCAACGCGTTTCAGGCGGAAGTCAGCTACGATGAAAACGTGCTCGAGCTGGTCAGCGCCGAAAGCAACCTGGAAAACACCCTTGTTTCCAACACCACCGATGAAAACGGCAGGGCCGGTATCGTCATCGGTACCAGCGATACCGTAACCAACGAAGGGAAAACCAACGTGGCCACCTTCACCTTTAAGCTCAAGGAGACCGCGCCGGTGGGAGACACCACCGTTACCCTGGTAAAGGCCCAGAGCGCGCAGAAGATCGTAAATGAGGACGGCAGCATCGGGGCCGTCGATGTGACGCCCAATCTGGGCAACGATACGGTGGTCACCGAGATCTACTCCTACCGCGCCGCTTCCGATATCAACGGCGACGGCAAGGTGACCCTGGCCGACCTCTCCATCGCCCTGTCCTACTACCAGTCCACCACCGAGACCCGCTGCGACATCGACCGGGACGGCGTGGTTGACACCAAGGACTACATCCTCATCCAAAGCTATCTCGCCGCCTAGCCCTCTTTCGCAAGCTTAAAATCCCCTTCGGCAAAAGGAAACAGGGCGGCCTGTGCCGCCCTGTTTCCCTGCCGTATCCTATAAAAAAGACAGGATGACTGCCGGATGAAAATCAGCAAAAAGAAGCTCGGACTTGCCGCCTGGATCGTCTTTCTGGCCGGCTTTTTCGTCTTTCTCTATTTCTTCAACACCACCCTCGATTACCAAAAGCCCGGCGATTACCAGGACGGCATCGTCTATGAGAAGGCGCGGGTGATCGAAATCGAGCAGGAGGATATGGGGCCGGACCCGGATTACGATTACATCCAGATCGGCAAGCAGTGGCTGAAGCTGGAGATCCTCACCGGGGAGTTTGCCGGCCGCAGCACCACCGCCATCAACTATGTGCAGCGGGTCAACAACAAGCCTGCCGACGTGGGAACCGAGATGGTCATCTCCAGCTTCGACGGCTTCGTTACCACCAGCATCGTCAATTACAGCCGGGAAAATTACCTTTATCTCCTGGTTGCCGTCTTTCTGGCGGTGGTGCTGTTTTTCGGGAGAAAGAAGGGGCTCAAATCCATCGCCTCCCTGGCGTTTACCATCCTCTGCGTCCTATTCTTGTTCATCCCTATGATTATCAAAGGGGTGGAGCCGATCCTGGCCGCCGTGGTCGTGGTGGTGCTCTCCACCGCCGTGACCCTGCTTTCCCTCAACGGATTTTGCAAAAAGACGGTGATCGCCGCGGTCAGCTGCAGCCTGTGCACCATGTTTGCCGGCGTCATCGCCTACGTTACCGGCGCCATTTCCCATATCTCCACCCTCAATGAGTCGGAGGCGGAGCTGCTTCTCTTTATTTCCGACTCTACCGCCCTGCGGGTCAAGGATCTGCTCTTTGCCGGGATTCTGATCGCCGCGCTGGGTGCGGTAATGGATACGGCCATGTCCATCGCGTCCTCCCTGACCGAGATGAAGAGCATCGACCCCACCCTGACCCGAAAGCAGCTGTGGCGTTCGGGAATGAACGTGGGCAAGGATATCATGGGTACCATGACCAATACCCTTATCCTTGCCTTTACCGGCAGCAGCCTGAACATCCTGTTGGTTTACTATATGTATTCCCTGCCGTATATCGCCCTCATCAACCTGGACTTGCTGGTGGTGGAGATTATCCGGGGCCTGTCCGGCAGCATTGCGGTTATTCTCGCCATTCCGGTGACGACGTTGATCGCTTCCCGGTCCCTCCATGGGACGCCCCCGGCAAAGAAAAGGAAGGCGCAGGCTTTCTAACAAGGAATCCGCTCCGGCCATGCCGGCCGAAGGGAAAAGCAAAAGGCGGGGAGCCGTAAGTCCGGCTCCCCGCCTTTTTGGCCGCGATTAGCGCATAGGCATTCAACTGAGCTTGGTGATTTCAATGGAGTTGAGCCGTCCGGTCACGGCATCCGCCCCAAGGGAAGCATCCCCCCAAATGGTGATGGTCAACAGCTGGTCGGTTACGTCAACCGTATAGGTGTTCGGCCCGCCGTAGTTATCGGATGCGACCCCCTCCGGCGTGACCTGTGTATGCACATCGTCCTGCTGGTCCTGGAAATAGAAGTTGGTGGTGTTCACAGCGTCCTTTGCGCCGGTATACATAAACACGCGGTAGGTGCCGTTGGGAAGGTCCATTTTAAAGGTGTAGCTTTCGCCGCCTTTTGCGTAGACATAATCACAGATTTTCGCCCCTCCGGTAGGGGTTACGCCCGATTGGACCGGGCCTTCAAATCCGACGCCCTGCAGCAATCCGACTTTCTTGTACCGGGTTTGGTCGGTCATCTGGGTAAAGCCGCCCCAGATGGCGGAGGTCGGCGTGCCGAAATCGATCTGCCAATCGGTCTGCCAGGCGATGTCCGGATCGATCATGGCGTTTGCCTGATCGGAGGTCAGAGCGGGGGAGTAGACGGCCACATCGTCTATGAGGGCCGCGCCGGTCCCGTTCCCGATCCGGACGGACAGCCGGTCTAGACGTGCATCTGCCAGGACGGCGGAAAGGTCCTCCTGGGAAGAGGAAACCAGCTTGCCGTTGAGGTAGACATAGATTCCGTCTTGCCCCACGCTGTAGGTGACACAGGACCATTCGTCCGCCGGCAAAGCTTGGGACGCTTCTCCGGTGCGGATTGTCCGGCCGCCTGCTTGGATGGATGCCCTTAGGTCAGAGCCGATCACGGTATGGAAATCCTCTGAGGACGCTTCAAACAGGGAGGTGCAGCCCTCTGTTTTTACCCAAAAGCACACGGAAAAGCCCTTGGTTAAGCCGGAAAGCGTATCATCCGGCAGGGAGAGGGCGCCGGCCCCGGAGGTAGAAAGAACCAATCCCTTGTCGGGGTCGTTTGCCACCTGGGCGTCGCCGGAGAGCAGCCCCGCTCCCAAAAGGGAGCCGGTGTTTTTGGTATAGGCGCCGTCCGTGTTGGAAAAGGCAAACTGGTAGAGCGGCTTGCCCTCAAACGCCTCTGTACCGCTTTGCGCCGCCTTTACCGTTACCGCAAAGGTCCGTGTAACCACCGCGCCGTTTTTCATAACGTAGGCGGTCAGGACGACAGGCCGATCCTCATCGGCCCGATGAACGGTGCCGTCGGCCGCCATAACGGACGCATCGCCGGTTGTCCAGAAAATACGGGTATCGAAGTCGCCGGTGGTGCGCAGCGCAAGGTCGGAGCGTGTGCTCGAGGGAAGGGAAAGGGATGCTGCCGCACGCTCGGCCGCCCCCAGGTCGCGGTCGCTTTCCTCCAGCCGGCTTCCCCAGACGCATTCGTTGTTGGAACCGACGGCCGAAAAGGTCATCACCTGCCGTTTCAGGCCGGATTCATCCTGCTGCTTAAAGAAAACCCCGTCGTAAGTTACCCCGTTGACCGTCAAGCTCATATAATAAGTGCCATCGGTCATATTCCAGCTTCCATCCAGGTCGCCGGTAATGGATCCGTCCTCATTGAGACGGATCAGGAAAGTGTCGAGCATGCTGGAATTGGACAGGGTGCCGTGGTTGACAAACTCGTAATAGCCGGTTATTTCCTCCATGCCGTAACCGGTCTCGCAGATGGCGTCCCCTGCGTTTTCATATACCGCCATCACCGGCCATCCCTGCGCGTTTTTAAACAGCTGATGGATGCGGTCCTGATAGCCCCCGCTGCGTTCAAATCTCTGGTGGTAGATGTCGTACATCTGGCCGTTTTCGTCGGTATAGATGGAGTTGTGGCCGCCGTGCTTGTAGCCTTGGCTCAGATTGGAAAAGTCGTAATTGCCCATGACCTTAACGCCGTAATCGGACGGGGTCACCGAGTCGTCTGCAAAAGCGGCGTTTTGCCCCTTCGCATCCAGATAGGGCCCGGTGACGTTTTTCGAGCGGAACAGCCGTTGGTTGTACCCTTCTTCAATCTGCCCGTAGGTCACATAGAGATAATAGTAGCCGCTTTCCTTATCGTATTCGATGTAGGCGCCTTCACCGCCTTTGTAGAACCCGCCGGCGATCCGGATGCCGAAATACCGGTCGATGTCGTTGCCGCCCGGCGTTTTCCCGTCCTTGCCGGGATATTTCGCCTCGCCGGTGGCGGGGTCGAGTTCAATGAGCATGCCGCCGCCGTAGACCATCCACAGCCTTCCGTCCTCGTCAAAGAAAACCGACGGATCGATGGGCATGGCGTGCTCGACAATGTTGTAGCTCCCATCCTCGTTGAACCAGCTGTCGCGGAGCCCTTCGATGGTGCCGTTTTCGATCAGTTCAGGAAGGTTGGTGCGGGTCCAGATGGTATCGGCCGTGGTCCCTTCCTCATCCGGCCCGCCGGTGAGGGTAAAGCCGGAATAAAGGATGGTGTCTCCATACGTGTAAGGCCCGGTAATGCTTTTTGATACCGCGTATCCGATGGCTCCCCGTTTGTGGTTGGAGCATACGGGGTAATAGTACATATAGGCCCCCTTCGAGCCGTCCGCATGGACATAGTCCGGATTATAGATGACGTCGGGCGCCCAAAGCGCCATCCCATTGCCGGCGTTGGTACTGCCGTCCTTGTATCCGGCCCATTCGAAAGATTCCGCCAGGGCCGCGGCGGTGTCGCCGCCGAAGAGGTTGATGCGCAGATTGCTCCAATTAATCAGGTCGGAAGAGGTTCCCACCCCTTGGTTGGACCCGAAAATGTAATAATTCCCCGTTTCGATATCCTGTACGATGGCGGGGTCATGGACGGTGGCGCGGGATTTTGCTTCGGCCGTTTCATACTGCGGCTCCCGGTCGGTGCCAAGCTGCATGTGGAGTGTTGTGCCGGTATCCAGCCAATCCTTGGACAAATCGGCGATTTTGATCGAAAAGGTGCGGTTGCCGCCGGTTGCGAGGCTTGCCATCAGAATCCAGGTGCGGGTCCCGTCGCCGTTGTCCGCAAAGGCGGTTTCGCTTACAAGGCCGCTCCCCGATTCGTTGAACAGGGCGACGTATTCGGTGGAATCGTTGGTGACCACCGTAACCGGGAAGGGCTGGTCAACCGCCGCCTGCGCCGGCCATTGGGCGTCCAGGAGGGCCGGCGTTTTTTCCGGGGCCTCGTAATGGTCCACCAGCCGGAAGGAAACGGTCACACCGGTATCCTTGCCGTCGGCCATCACTTTAAGGATGCGGTCTCCCATGGTGCCCAACGAGAGAGAGATGGTCCAGGTGCGTGTCCCGTCCCCATTGTCCTGATAGGTCCGTTGGGATACCAGGCCGCAGCCGGACTCGTTGGCCAGATAGCATTTCTTTACCGAAGCAGGGGTGGTTACCGTGGCGACCGCCGGCTCGTCCATACCGTAAACCGGCCTGCTCATGCTCGCAATGACTGCGGGTGATGCAGAGGCGAGCATTCCGGTCTGCATGACGGAGGCCGCCAATACAGTGGACAGGAAAATGCCAAGTGCTTTTTTGCCCTTCATAAGAATCCTCCTTCACTTTTGCTAAAAAATTTAAAATATATGGAAATAAAATATCCATATTATATGAACCGATACCACATTACCATATGTACGTACAAATGGAAAGCAAAAAAATGGATCGAAATTTTCTGTTTTTTAGCAAGGGCATCCGGCTGTGCAGAAGGGTGGGAAGCAACGAATGAATGCGGCGTATTTGCAAAGAGGGAACAAAAACCCTCATAGCGAATGGGTCCGCCGGTGATTTCCAAGGGAGGGTTCTTGACTTATATGTTTGGATGAAGTAATATAAGAACAGAAAAGAAAAGGACAAAATCCGTCAGACTTGAACAAAAATGGACAGGCTTTGGTTGGGCTGTGCCAAGGATATCGGCCACCCGACCGATCTGACAATAGAGACCCTGCCGGTTTTGCGGCAGGGGTTTCGTTTTGTTTTCGCCGATGCGGTTTTGTGAAGAAGGAGGGAGCGGCGTTGCCAATGATTGCGTTCTTGATTTTGTTCCCCTTTGCTGCGGCGCTGGTGCTGTCGTTTATGAAACGGCATGGAACGGGACGAAAGCTTTTTATTTTCGCCAGCTGTATCCTTATTGTGGCGGGGGTTCTCTATTTTACCGTCGACTCGTTCGTAGGAGGCGGCGACCTGTCGCTTCTGCCGGATACAAAGGTCGTGGACATGGGGATGCTGGCGGCGGAAATCGGCATGATGGGGCTTATCGTCTACTACGGGGTTCGGTTTCGCAAGTATTATGTGGCGCTTTTGTCTGTCGTCCAAACGGGGCTGATCGCCTGGCTGGAGCTTTCCGGAAAGAATGAGATTGCGGGCAATCATATTTTTTCCGATAAGCTCACGGTAATCATGGTGCTTATTGTGGGGATCGTCGGCTGCCTCATCTGCGTCTATGCAGTGGGGTATATGAAGGATTACCACGCCCGGCACCCGGAATTTGCAGACCGGCGCTCCTTCTTTTTTGCCATGCTTTTTGTATTTTTGGGCGCCATGTTCGGCCTGATTTTCTCGAGTAATTTGACCTGGATCTATTTCTTTTGGGAGATTACCAGCCTGTGCTCCTTCCTGCTTATCGGGTATAACAAGACCCCGCAGGCGGTGCGCAATTCCTTCCGGGCGCTGTGGATGAACCTGCTGGGCGGTTTGGGGTTTGCGGCGGCCATCGTCTATGCGGCGCTTGTACTCCACGTGAATACCCTGCAGGATTTGGTGGCCCTGGGCGGCGGCGCCATCATTCCGGTGATTCTGCTGGCCTTTGCGGGGCTGACGAAAAGCGCGCAGCTTCCCTTCAGCGGCTGGCTTTTGGGGGCGATGGTGGCTCCCACTCCTACCTCCGCCCTTTTGCACTCGGCTACCATGGTGAAGGCGGGCGTATATCTGCTCATCCGCCTGGCCCCCGCTATGAGCGGGAATCTGGCGGGCACCATGGTCACCACCATCGGCGGCTTTACCTTTCTGGCCACCTCCATGCTCGCCATCTCCCAAAGCGACGGCAAGAAGGTGTTGGCCTATTCGACGGTGTCCAATCTCGGGCTGATCGCGGCCTGCGCGGGCGTCGGGATGCATGAGGCGGTCTGGGCGGGCGTGCTTTTGATGATGTTCCATGCCGTGTCCAAATCCCTGATGTTCTTGTCGGTGGGTGCGGTGGAAAACAGCATCGGCAGCCGCAACATCGAGGACATGCACGGCTTGATCGTCAAGCTGCCGGAGATGGCCTTTGTTATGATTGTGGGAATTGCGGGGATGTTCCTGGCCCCCTTCGGCATGCTTATTTCCAAATGGGCGGCCTTAAAAGCCTTTGTGGATTCCAAAAGCATCCTGCTGGTGGTGTTTTTGATCTTCGGCTCGGCCACCACCCTGTTTTATTGGACCAAGTGGCTGGGAAAGCTGGTGGCGGTGATCCACAATTCCGAACGGCTGCCCAATACGGTGAAGGGGAGCGAGTGGTTTTCCCTGATCTCCCAGGCCTTTCTGATGATCGGCCTGTGTATCTCCTTCCCCTTAGTCTCCACCTATCTGGTGGAGCCCTTCCTGGCGGATATGTTCCATGAAACCCTGCCCGCCATCATCAGCTCCGGCAACCTGTATATCATGCTGATTATGCTGTGCGCCATCGTAATTTTGCCCATTGCCGTGCGCTTTCTTACCTTTGGGAAAAAGCGCAAGATCGTCATGTCCTACATGGGCGGGGCTAACGCCGGAAACGACCGGGCCTTCGTCAACTCGTTCGGGGAGCAGAAGCCGATGTATCTGGCCGGCTGGTATATGGAGGAGTATTTTGGAGAAAAGAAAATCCTCAAGCCCTCTTTGATTTTATCTACAGCCGCCCTTCTGGTCCTGATGACCATCGCGATCGGGGGTGCCGTATAAATGGAGCTTGTCTGGCGTATCGTCTGGGTGGCGGGATATGTGCTGCTGGCCCCCTTGCTGGGCGGCCTGCTTGCGGGCTTTGACCGGAAGATTTCGGCCCGGATGCAGGGGCGCAAGGGCCCCTCCGTCTGGCAGCCTTTTTACGATCTGTATAAGCTGTTCAAAAAGCAGTCGGTGGTGGTCAACAACGTCCAGGACTTTTTGGTGTACGGCTTTTTGCTGTTTATCGTATTTACCGGCGGGCTTTTCTTCTTCGGCGGGGATATTTTGTTGGTTTTCTTCGCCCTGACCCTGGCTGGGATTTTCTTTATCATGTCCGCCTGCTCGGCCAATTCTCCTTACAGCGCGATGGGCGCCCAGCGGGAGCTGATGCAGATGATGGCCTATGAGCCGATGGTGCTGCTGGCGGCCATTGGGTTTTACATCAGCACCGGGAGCTTTTCGGTCATGGATATCATCGCCGCAAAGGATTCCGCCATCTGCTATCTGCCGGGTATCTTTGCCGGCTTCCTCTTTATCCTCACCATTAAATTCCGCAAATCGCCTTACGACCTGAGCACCACCCATCACGCCCATCAGGAGATGGTCAAGGGGCTGACCACCGAGCTTTCGGGAAACATCTTAGCTTGTGTGGAGCTGTCCCACTGGTATGAGAACGTATTCTTGCTGGGGGTGGTGGGCCTCTTTATCGTCAATTCCACCTGGTGGAGCTGGCTGATCGCCGTGGCGGTCATCCTGATAGCCTATTTTCTCGAAATCCTCATTGACAACGTGTTTCCCCGGGTCAAGTGGCAGAATATGCTCAAAGCCTCCTGGGTGGTCACGCTGGTGGCCGGGGTCATCAACCTTCTGATCCTGACCATGATTAAGTAAGGGGGAACGCAGATGAACATATCCAAATCCCCGTGGCTGCTGCATTACGACGGTTCCAGCTGCAACGGCTGCGACATTGAGGTGCTTGCCTGCCTGACGCCGGTTTACGACGTGGAACGCTTCGGGGTCATCAACACCGGCAATCCAAAGCACGCGGATATCTTCCTCATCACCGGCGGCATCAACCATCAGAATGCGGACGTGGTGAGGCAGATCTATAACCAAATGCCCAAACCGAAGGTGGTGGTCGCAGTGGGCATCTGCGCCTGCAACGGCGGTATCTTTAAGGAATGCTACAACATCCTCGGCGGGGTGGACACCGTGCTGCCGGTGGATATCTATGTTCCCGGCTGCGCCGCCCGGCCGGAGGCCATCATCGACGGGGTGGTCAAGGCGGTGGCCCTCTTGGACGAGAAACGAAAAAAAGCGGCCGCGCCGCCTCAGAGAAAGGAAGTGGGCTGATATGATCGACGGCGAGGTTCTCACCATCGGCCCGGGAGACCTGATCCCTCATGTACTGCAAATTAAGCACGACGGCTACCGGCTCATTCAAATCTGTGCCACCACCGTCAAGGACGGGTACGAGCTGACCTACTCCTTCGGCAGGGACAATGAGATGGCACATCTTCGTCTACAGGTAGGGCCTTATGCGCAGGTAATGAGCATCAGCAATATCTATGAGCCGGCCTTCCTATACGAAAATGAGATTACCGATCTGTTTGGGGTTCCCATTCAGTTGATTTCACCCGACTACAAGGGCAAGCTGTATCGCATCGAGCAGCAGACGCCCTTCAAATAAGGAGGCATGGAGCGTGGCGACGCGGAGTGTAGTGCCCTTCGGCCCCCAGCATCCGGTGCTGCCGGAGCCGATCCATCTGGATTTGGTTTTGGAGGACGAAAAGGTGGTGGAGGCCGTCCCCTCCATCGGATTTGTCCACCGGGGCTTGGAGAAGCTGGTGGAGAAAAAGGATTTCCATGAATATGTTTATGTGGCCGAGCGCATCTGCGGCATCTGCAGCTTTATGCACGGAATGGGCTACTGCGAGGCGGTGGAGCGGATTATGAAGGTGGAGGTACCCGAACGGGCCAGCTACCTGCGCACCATCTGGTGCGAGATGTCCCGCATTCACAGCCATCTGCTGTGGCTGGGCCTGCTGGCGGACGCGTTCGGGTTTGAAAGCCTGTTTATGCAGAGCTGGCGGCTAAGGGAGAAAATTCTCGATATGTTCGAGGTGTCCACCGGCGGCCGGGTCATTTTCTCGGTCAATAAGATCGGCGGGGTGCGCAAGGACATGGATGGGGAAATGCTCAAAAGCTTCCTGGCGTTGTTTGACGAGATGGAGAAGGAGCTGCGCATCCTCTCAAAGACCTTCTTAAACGATTACGCGGTCAACAGCCGTCTGCGGGATGTGGGGTTCCTGACGAAGGAGCAGGCCCATGACTTCGGCACGGTGGGCCCTTTTATGCGGGCGTCCGGCATTGCACGGGATACCCGCAAGCTGGGGTATGCCGCCTACCCGGATCTGGATTTTGAGCCGATCACCAGCGAAGTGGGGGACTGCTATGCCCGTACCGACGTGCGTATCCGCGAAATCTTCCAGAGCTTTGACCTGATCCGCCAGGCGGCGGGCAAAATCCCCGGCGGGGAGATTGCCGTGCCGGTAAAGGGGTTCCCGGACGGGGAGCATTTCATGCGGGTCGAGCAGCCCAGAGGGGAAGCGGTCTACTACGTCAAGGCCAATGGTACCAAATTTTTAGACCGTATGCGGGTGCGTACCCCCACCTTTGCCAACCTCCCCGGTATGCTTGAGACCCTCAAGGGATGCCAGCTGGCCGATGTCCCTATCCTGATCTTGACCATCGATCCGTGCATCAGCTGCACCGAGCGGTAAATACGGGAAAGGGGAGCTTTGGATGAATATTATGAACTTTACCCGGGTGGCGCTGAAAAACCTGTTTTCGAAGCCCGCCACCCGTCCCTATCCCCTGGCGCCGCGGGAGTATCCTCAGCGCACCAGAGGGCATGTGGCCATTGAGATGGACGCTTGTATCCTGTGCGGTATGTGCATGCGCAAGTGCCCGGCGGGGGCCATTGAGGTGGACCGGGCGGCACGGACCTGGAGCATTGAGCGGTTCGGCTGTATCCAGTGCAACAGCTGCGTGGAAAGCTGCCCGAAGAATTGCCTGCGTATGGAGCCGAGCTACCCCCAGCCGGACGCCCAGAAGCGGGTGGATACCCTGCAAAAGCCGCCGGAGCCTCCCAAACAACCGCCGGTGGAAGGGACGAAAGCAGGCTGAATGGATTGCAATTTGTAAAAAAACAGAATGATATAACAAATAGGAGGCGTAAAGCCATGCACGATTATCATAAAGCCGTGGATATGGTCCATTACGGTGTTGCCCAGGCGAGCAGGCAGGGTAAGCGCAAGGTGACCAAGATTACGCTGGTAATGGGGGACAGCTGCGGCTATTCCGAGGAAAGCATCCGGATGTATTTTGACGAGGTGTCGGCGGGTACCGTCTGCGAAGGAGCTGCGATCGAGGTCGAGCATGTAAAGGCCCAGCTTCGCTGCCCGCAGTGCGGCAAGCTCTTCGAACGCAGGCCGCTGCACCTTATTTGCCCCGACTGCGGTGTGGAAGGGGAACCCACGGCGGTGGGGACCGAAATTGAAATTAAGAGCGCCGAGCTCCTATGACCTGGACGGTCACGGTGCGGGGCGTGGTGCAGGGGGTGGGCTTTCGCCCCTTTGTGGCCCGTCTGGCGGACGCCCTTTCGCTGAAAGGGACGGTGTGCAATAGCGGCGGGGTGGTAACCATCACCGCCAATGGTTCAAGAGAGGCGATGGATGAATTGGTCCACCGCCTCGCCTCATTTGCGCCCCCCGGCGCGCAGGTATCCAAGGCGGAGGTATTTCCCGCCGCCCGGCAGGAGACCTTTTCCTCCTTTTCCATTGCGGCGAGCGACCGAGCGGACGAGGGGGTTCCGGTGTTATCCCCCGACCTGCCGGTTTGCGTAGAATGCCTGCGGGAATTGCGGGACCCGCAAGACCGCCGTTACCGCTACCCGCTTATCAGCTGCGTGTCCTGCGGACCCCGGTACAGCATTCTGCGGGAAATCCCCTATGACCGGGAGACTACCGCAATGGGGGATTTTTCCATGTGCCCGGACTGCGCCGCGGAATACCGGCAGGAGGGCCGCCGCCGCCATGCCCAGACCATCTCCTGTCCCCACTGCGGCCCTCAGGTAACGTTTACCTGGAAAAATGGAGATGGGCGGCAGGTCTGCCGCCGGGACGGGGCGGTGGAACAGGCTGCCGCCCTGCTCAAAGAGGGGAGGGTGGTTGCCGTCAAGGGGATGGCCGGGTACCAGCTTTGCTGCTCCCCCTATGACGAAGGGGCGGTGCGCCGCCTGCGGGCCGCCAAAGGCCGGGAAGGGAAGCCCTTTGCCGTGCTCTATCCGGATATGGGCGCCGTTCGCGCCCACTGCCTGGTCAGCGAGCCGGAGGAGACGCTGCTGACGTCTGCGGCAAGGCCCATTGTCCTGCTCGATGCCAAGCGGGCGCCCTTTTGCCGGGAGGTGGCGGGGGACAGCCGGCAGATCGGCGCCTTTCTCCCCTGCACCCCTTTGCAGCAGCTTTTGACCGACGCATGCGGCCCGCTGGTGGCCACCAGCGCCAACCAAAGCGGGGAGCCGATGGCATATCGGGAGGAGGATGCGTTTGCGCTTCTGGACGGGCCGGTCGACGGCGTACTCCATCACGACCGTGAGATTCTCACCCCCTTGGACGATTCGGTGGCAAGGGTGGCGGACGGACGTATCCAGATGATCCGCCGTGCAAGGGGTTATGTGCCGCTGCCGGCGCTGCTGCCGGTTTCGGCCAAGGGGGACCTGCTGGCTATGGGCGGGGATTTAAAGGCTTGCTTTGGCCTGCTGCATGAAGATTCCCTTACCCTCAGCCAGTATCTGGGGGATCTGGAAAACTGGGCGGTGCAGCAGCGGTACCGGCAGGCCCTTTCAAGGATGCAGCGGCTTTTCCGGATTCACCCGGAGGGGATTGTCTGCGACGCCCACCCGAGCTATCACTCCGTCCGCTTGGCGCAAAGGCTGTCCCGGGAGAGGGGGATCCCCCTTTTGACGGTGCAGCATCACCACGCCCATGTGGCTTCGGTCATGGCGGAGCACAGCCTTCCCCGCTGCATCGGGGTCGCATTTGACGGCACCGGTTACGGAACCGATGGGGCGGTATGGGGAGGAGAATTCCTCCTGTGCCAGGAGGAGCGGATGCAGCGCAAGGCCCACCTGGCCTACCTGCCCTTGTGCGGCTCAGATGCGGCGGCAAAGGACGCCGTCCTGACCGCCCTGTGCTACCGTCTGGCGGCGGGGGAAGAATGCGGGGATCCCCGCTTTCCCATAGTGCGCCAGGCGGTAAAGGCAAGAATCAATACAGCGGCATATTCCAGCATGGGCCGGCTTTTCGACGCGGTCAGCGCCAGGCTGGGCTTTGGAAAAGAAAACGGGTACGAGGGGGAATGCGCCGTTTCGCTGGAACACGCGGCGGAATGCGCCGGGGAAGCGGGCGTTTCCCCGGTTTTTCTGGAATTTCCCATCAAAGCACAGGCTGGGATGCTGCAAATCGGGCAGACGGAGCTGTTTGCCCAAATCGGGCGGCTTGCCGACGAAGGCGCCGACCCGGGCGCGCTGGCGCTGGGGTTTCACCAGGCGGCGGCTAAAATGGTTTTGGACGTCTGCCGCCATATCCGCGCCGAAACAGGGGAGAACAGGGTGGCCCTGTGCGGCGGGGTATTCCTCAACCGCCTGCTGCTGGCCGATTGCCAGGACCGGCTGCGCAGGGACGGCTTTGCGGTCTACCGCAATGAGCAAATGCCGCCGGGAGACGGGGCTCTTGCCTATGGACAGGCTTATATCGGCGCAATCAAACAAAGGAAAGGCGGATGGTGAGAAGATGTGCGTGGCATTGCCTGGAAAGGTAATCGAAATCAAAGGGACGAAGGCGACGGTGGAGTTCGGCGGCAACCGGGTACGGGCGGAAGCAGGGCTGGTGCAGGCGAAGCCGGGGGATTACGTGCTGGTGCATGCGGGCTGCATTTTGCAGGTGCTCTCAAAGGAAGAGGGGGACAGCCTGGCGGAGCTGTTTGAGGAGCTTCGAACGCTATGACCGGCCTGGTTCGTGCCTTACGGGAATACGACGGCCCGCCTGTGCGGCTGATGGAGGTTTGCGGCACCCATACCGCTTCCATCGCCCAAAACGGGATCCGCAGCCTTTTGCCTCCCTCCATCCAGCTGGTATCCGGCCCCGGCTGCCCGGTCTGCGTAACCGTCACCGCCTATCTCGACCGGCTCATCGCGCTGTCCCGCCGTCCGGATACCGTGGTGGTCTCCTTCGGCGACCTTCTGCGGGTGCCGGGGAGCAGGGAAAGCCTGGCCGGTGCGAAGGCGGCGGGCGGCCAGGTGCAGATGGTATATTCCCCGATGGACCTGCTGCGCCTGGCGAAAGAAAAGCCGGGGCGGATTTTTGTCTTTGCAGCGGTAGGGTTTGAAACGACCGCACCGGTTTACGCCATGCTTCTCAATCGGGCAAAGGAGGAGAAGCTTGAAAACATCCGCCTGCTGACCTCCCTAAAGACCATGCCGCCGGTAATCGACTGGGTCTGCCGGCAGGGAACGGTAGACGGATTTTTGGCCCCCGGGCATGTCAGCGTGGTCACCGGCAGCCGTATTTTCGAGCCCTTGGCCGCGCAATACCGCCTCCCCTTCGCGGTGGCGGGCTTTTCGGGGGAAACGATCCTCGCCGCCCTTTGCACCCTGGTGAAATACCGGGGACAGGGCAGGGTGGTCAACCTCTACCCTTCGGTGGTGACGGGGGAAGGAAACCGGCGGGCCCAGGCGGCGGTGGAGGAATGCTTTGTTCCCTGCGACGCGGCGTGGCGGGGGATCGGGGTCATCACCGGCTCCGGCCTTCAGCTGCGGGAGGAATACCGGGCCTTTGATGCGGGAAGCGACGGGCTCTTAGAGGATAGAGAGGCGAATCCCGCCTGCCGGTGCGCTCAGGTACTCATGGGGGAACTGCTGCCGGGCGGCTGTCCCCTGTTTGGCGCCGTATGTACCCCAAACACCCCGCAGGGAGCCTGCATGGTTTCCACCGAGGGCAGCTGCTACCATGCGTTTTTGAACGGAGGAGGAAGCCAATGAAGATCACCATGGCCCATGGAAGCGGCGGACGGGAGACGTCCGCCTTAATCGAGGCGCTCTTTGCCTCCCGGTTTGACAATCCGGCTTTGGCCCGGATGGAGGATGCGGCGGTGGTGGAGGGGGCGCAGCGCCTGGCCCTTACCACCGACAGCTTTGTGGTAACCCCGCTCTTTTTCCCCGGCGGCGACATTGGACGGCTGGCGGTCTGCGGGACGGTCAACGACCTGCTGATGAGCGGGGCGGTCCCCCGCTATCTGACCTGCGGCTTTCTCATCGAGGAGGGTGCGGATACGCAGGTGCTCGAGCGCATTGCCGCCTCCATGGCGCAGACCGCCCGGGAAGCCCGCCTGTCGATTGTGGCGGGGGATACCAAGGTGGTGGAGGGAAAGGGCGGCGTCTATATCAATACCGCCGGCGTAGGCTTTGTCCCGCAAGGCCGGGAGCTTGGCGCAGCATGCTTGCAGAAAGGAGACGTGCTCCTCCTTTCCGGCCCGCTGGGCGACCATCATGCGGCGATCCTGAGCGCCCGCATGGGGATTGAGAACGCCATCCGAAGCGACTGCGCCCCGCTGGGCGAAGGGGTGTTCGCCCTCTTTGACGCAGGGGTGCGGGTAAGGGCCATGCGGGATGTGACAAGGGGCGGCTTGGCTACCGTCTTAAACGAGTGGGCCGACCGTTCGGGGTATGCGGTCCATCTCAAGGAAGAGGCGCTGCCGGTGTCTCAGGAGGTAAGGGCGTTTTGCGGCATTCTCGGCCTCGACCCCCTTACCATGGGAAATGAAGGGAAATTCGTAGCGGCGGTAGCCCCGCAGGACGTATCCCGTGCGCTCTCAGCGCTGCGGTCGGCCAGGTACTGCGCCGAAGCCGCCGTGATTGGGGAGATATCGGGTGCGGATGAGGCGGGCGTCCTGCTGCATACCCGGCTGGGCGGGATCCGGCGGGTGCCGCCCCTTTATGGGGAGGGCCTGCCGCGCATATGCTAGAGATGGAAGGAGACTAGGCGAATCGGACAAAAAAGGGCCCTTTGCCGCCATGCCTTTTGCCGCCGTCACATTCCATTCATTCTTTGTTTTCTCTTTGCTTACCATAAATGAACGGTTTCTTCATATCCCTTTGGTATTCTATAGCCGCAGGGAAAAAAGAGAACAATTGACCCCATGCTTTTTCATTTTTCATCTCCTTCTTATTCTTTTGAGAACAGGCGCCGCGAGAAGCGGCGCCGTTTTCTTTTTTTGTTTGTTTTTAACGCGATCCTCGGAAATAAGGAATACCATGGATGAAATAGGCCAATTGCGCAAAAGAATTTGATTGGTTTCCCACAAAAGTAAAAAGGTACAGGTGAAAGAATTCTTGTGTTTTTCCGTACCTATGGTATAATCAAAGGAATCCTTGAAATAAGAAATTTTTGGATGGAGAAGGAAACAACAAGCGTTACTGGAGGGATACGGCAGTGACACAATCCCGCATGGGAAAGGGGAAACAATGAAAAAAGAGCTGAAAGTGTGCATGTTCGGCGGGTTTTCCATTCGATATGGAGAGAAGGAACTGACGGAAAACAGCGGACGGATGAAAAAGGTATGGGCTCTCATTGAGTTTTTGCTGGCATATCGGGGAAACGATGTTTCACAGGAAAATTTGATGGAGGCACTCTGGGGGGACGAGGAATTCGTTAATCCGCTGGGAACGCTGAAAAATCTGGTTTATCGGGCGCGCAAGCTGCTGATGGAGCTGACGAAGGAGGGGGAAACGGTTTCCTTTATTCAGTTTGAACGCAGCACCTATGTGTGGAATCCGTCCATACCCTGTCAAATGGACACGGTGGAGTTCGAACGGCTGTGGAAGCAGGCGGGCGACGAGCAGCTGTTGGAAGAGGAACGAATTCGGCTTTATCAGAAGGCGGCGGATCTGTACCAGGGGGAGTTTCTGCCCAAGTCGTCTTATATGGATTGGGTGGTTTCCAAAAGCGCATACTATTCCACAATTTATACCGAATGTATTTTAAAATTAAGCCGTCTGCTTATTCAGGCTAAACGCTATGAGGAACTGGTGGTGGCATGCGAGCGGGCGGTCATCCATTGCCCGCTGTCGGAAGATATTCACCAGACCCTTTTGTTCGGTTATCAAAAGACCGGCCAGTCCACAAAAGCCATTGCTCACTTTGGCCGCCTTCGGGATACGTTTTACAACGAATTGGGGATTGAGCTGTCGGAAGCCACCGTTCGGCTTTACCGGAACATCCGCCGGGAGATGTACAACCTGGAGATGAATTTGCAGGTCATCCAAAAAGATTTGGAGGAGTCCAGCCAGACCGTCGGTGCGTTTTACTGCGACTACGACGTATTTCGAAGCATCTACCGGATGCTGGCCAGGTGGATCCTTTGCACCGATCAGAGCGTCTATATCGCCCTATTTACCTTTACCGACCGGAATAATGAGATTCCGGATCCGGTGACCATACAGAATGTCATGGCAATTCTGCGCGGCTGTGTGTGCAGCCGTTTGCGCCGCAGCGACGTGGTTTCCACCTATAGCTCTACACAGCTGGTGGTAATACTTTCGCTGAACCGGTACGAGGACGGGCTTTTGGTGCTCAAACGCGTTGAAGAGGCGTTTGCAAAGACCTGTCGGCGCAGCGACATTAAGCTTCACACCAGTCTGCGCATCATTGAGCCGACGGAAAGATAGCCGGAATTTTTCGTCACAAAAAAAGTTGATATTTGTGACTGTCATGTGACTGTTTGTTACTATAATAGCGACATAGTGCAGGAATCTTATTTCCATCCTTTATTCCAGTGACGATATCACGTTTTACAGCGGCATACGTTCTAGGATCCCCAATTTTAGAGCGGTGCGGCTGTACCTTCTCCATATTGCCGACCAGTCGGTGGCGGTAGACGGCGACTTTTATCCCAGAGAGAAGCCGTTTTTGCCATGGATATGGTCGGCTTTCCTCATTTTTGTAGAATAATTACTGCTTGTACAAGATACGGAGGCGTTTTTGGCCAAGATACCCTAAGGGAGAATAAAGGGGAATGTGCCCTATAAAAAGGAAGAGAGGGAATCCTTTTTATAGAATGAAAGAGTGACGGAAAAAGGATGAAATTGAATTTGTTTTGGCAATGCCTTGCAAAATGGGGACTGGCTTGGTTTGTAGCGGAAAAGATGCGAGGCACCGTTTTCTGTTTTGAGCAGGAAAGGACCGCTTCAACCATGGTTGTTTTTTCAAAAAAGGCTTGTAAAATATGAAGAACCGTGCTATAATAAGCAACTGTAAATAAACCGTTGATGAAAGAGTGGGTGCTGCACCCGCTCTTTCGTTTGTATTACGCCGATTCCGTCGGCGATCGGAATATCCGGGGGCCGCTACGGCGGGCTTTCATTGGGAGGAAATTATGGCAAATGCATCCCACGGCGGCAACACGGCCGCTACGGTCTGGAACCTGTGTAAACCGGTGGCGGACCAGCTGCACCTTGATCTGTGGGACGTGCGCTTTTTAAAGGAAGGCGCGTCCTGGTATCTGCGCATTTTTATCGATAAGGAGGGCGGCATCTCGCTGGATGACTGCGAAGCGTTTTCGCGGGCCATCGATCCGATTTTGGATGAAGCCGATCCGATCGCGCAATCCTATTGTCTGGAGGTTTCTTCGCCGGGCATCGAACGGGAGCTGACCCGTCCGGCTCATTTTGAGGCGTGTATGGGGGAGACGGTGTATCTTCGCCTGATCCGCCCTGTGGAGGGCAGGCGGGAATTTCAAGGCACGCTGACCGGGTATGCCGACGGCATGATCGAGCTGACCGACGAAGAGGACGGCGTGCTGCGCTTTTCGCAGAAGGATACGGCCCTGTGCCGTTTGGTTGACGATTATTTTGGAGGTTAAGGGAAAGATGAACACCGAGTTTTTTGAGGCGCTGCGCCTGCTAGAGAAGGAAAAGGGAATCCCGGCGGACTATCTGCTTGAAAAGATCAACGCGGCCATCGTCATTGCGGTCAAGCGCGATTACGGCGGACACGACAATGTGGAGATTGAGGTGGACCCGGATAAGAACAAGTTTGAGGTCTATTTAAAGAAAACGGTGGTGGAAGAGGTCGAGGACCCGGACACGGAGATTCTGCTGGAGGAAGCGCGCAAGTCCTCGAAGAAGGCCCAGATGGGGGACGTGGTCCGGGTAAAGCTGGAGACCAAGCAGTTCGGACGCATCGCGGCCCAGACGGCCAAGCATGTCATCCGCCAGGGGATCCGGGAAGCGGAGCGCGGCCAGATCGCGGCGGAGTTCCAAAGCCGCCAGCAGGAGCTGGTGACGGCGGTGGTGCAGCGCATTGACCCAAAGACCGGCGCGGTGACGGTGGAAATCGGCCGGGCGGAAGCGGTGCTGTCCAAGAATGAGCAGGTGCCCGACGAAGTGCTTCACGAAGGCGATCACATCAAGGTTTACGTGGTGGAGGTCAAGGAGACCGAGCGGGGCCCCAAGGCGATTTTGTCCCGGACCCATCCGGGGCTTGTTAAGCGGCTTTTCGAGATGGAGGTGCCGGAAATTTACGACGGCACGGTGGAGATCAAGGCGGTTTCCAGAGAAGCGGGCTCGCGTACCAAGCTTGCGGTGACAAGCCGGGACGATAAGGTGGACGCGGTGGGCGCCTGCATCGGCAACAAGGGGGTGCGGGTCGGCAAAATCGTCGATGAGCTGGGTGGCGAAAAGATCGACATCGTCAAGTACAGCGACGATCCGGCCAAGTTTATCGCCGAGGCACTCTCTCCGGCTACCGTGCTGGGGGTGGAGGTGGACCCGGACGGCGCCCATGCATGTAAGGCGACGGTGCCCGACGGCCAGCTTTCCCTGGCCATCGGCAATAAGGGCCAGAATGCACGGCTGGCAGCCAAGCTCACCGGCTGGAAGATTGATATCCGCCCGGAGAGCGGGTTTTACGGCGAATAAAGTAAAGGGATTGAACACAACCGTATTTTAAGATACAAGAGGTATTCGAATGCAAAAAAAGATTCCCATGCGAATGTGTACCGGCTGCGGTGAAATGAAGCCGAAAAGGGAGCTGGTGCGGGTAGTGAAAAGCCCCCAGGGCGAGATTTCGCTCGACCTGACGGGAAAAAAGCCGGGACGGGGCGCCTATGTGTGCAAGAGCGCGGCCTGCCTGCGCGCGGCCAGAAAAGCCAGGCGGCTGGAACGCGCCTTTTCCTGCGCAATTTCCCCGCAAGTTTACGACCAGATGGAGGAGGAAATTGCGACAGATGAAGGATAAGCTGCTTAGCCTGCTGGGGATTGCCCGGCGTGCGGGGAAGCTCACCATGGGGATGGACCCGGTGAAAAGCTCCCTGGCCAAGGGGGAAACCAAGGCGGTGCTTTTGGCACGGGATTTTTCCCAGCGTTCGGCATCGGGAATCGAATCGGCCTGCGAGGAATGGGGACAGCAATGTTTTCGTCTTTCGCAGGGTATGGATGAAATCGGCATGGCAATCGGCAAACGGGTCGGTGTGATTTCGGTCAACGACGCCGGATTCGCCAAAAAGATCAGGGAGCTTTGCCGCTTCGAGAATGAAGGAGGAACTGCGTTATGATGAATAAATATCGTGTCCACGAGGTGGCAAAGGATTTTAATCTGCCCAGCAAGCAGGTGGTGGATCTGCTGGGTGACTATTTTGAGGAGCCGAAAAAGCATATGACCGCCCTCACCGAGGAAGAGCTGGATGTGGTGTTTGAAAAGTTCACCAAGGACAGCGAGGTGGAAAGCTTCGACGAATACTTTGCCTCCGGTGTGAAGGAAGAGCCGAAGCAAGCGCCCGCACCGGCATCCACTCCCGTCTTTAAGGAGGAGCCGGCCAAGACGGCATCCGAGGCGCCGGCTGCAAAAGCGCCTGCGGCGCCTGCCGCAGGCGGCCAGAGCAAGGCAAGACCCGGCGGGAAGATTACGCCGGTTGCGCCTGCGCCCGGCGGCCAGGCCCGTCCCGCCGCAGGTGGGCAAAGCAAAGCGCGGCCCGGTGGACGGATTACCCCTGTATCGCCCGCAGCCGGCCAAGCCCGTCCCGCCGCCCAAGGCCAGAGCAAGGCGAGACCCGGCGGAAAAATTACGCCGGTGGGCGGACAGCCGAAGCCTACCAGCCAGAGGGCGGCGGCCCAGCCTCCCCAGCGTCCCCAGCAGCAGGCGCCCATCAAGGGCCCGCGGGAGCGCCGCACGGTGGATACCCGCAGCGCGGTGGTGCAGCTGGATAAGTACAATGAGAAGTTTGAGCAGCTGGCCCCCGACCGCACCAAGAAGGACAACATCGTTCAAAAGCAGAAGCTGACCCAGAAATCCCAGTTTTATAACCGCGGCCGCAAGCCGTACAATTCCCGCCGGGAGACGGAGGCCGAGCGCTTAAAGAGAATTGCAGCCGAGCGCCAGAAAAAGCAGATGACCATCACCGTTCCGGAAATGATTACCGTAGGCGAGCTGGCCGCGCGTTTGAAGGCCACCTCCGCCGAGGTCATCAAGAAGCTGATGCAGCTGGGCGTGATGGCTACCATTAATCAAGAGATTGATTTCGATACCGCTACCCTCGTGGCCATGGAATTCCATGCCAAGACCGAGAAGGAAGTGGTGGTTACCATTGAAGAGCGGATCATCGACGACAGCGAGGACACTGACGAGAACCTCCAGCCGAGAACGCCGGTGGTGGTGGTGATGGGCCACGTCGACCACGGCAAGACCTCCCTTCTCGATGCCATCCGCGACGCCAACGTTACCTCTACCGAGGCCGGCGGTATTACCCAGCATATCGGCGCCTACCGGGTTTATTTGGACGACCGGGAGGTGACCTTCCTGGATACCCCGGGCCATGCGGCGTTTACCTCCATGCGGGCCAGAGGCGCCCAGGTCACCGACATCGCCGTGCTGGTGGTGGCGGCCGACGACGGCATCATGCCCCAGACGGTGGAGGCCATCAACCATGCGAAGGCTGCGGGCGTGGCCATCATCGTGGCCATCAATAAGATTGACAAGCCGGGCGCCGATCCGGAACGCATCAAGCAGCAGCTGACCGAATACGGCCTGGTGCCGGAGGAATGGGGCGGCAATACCATCTGTGTGCCGGTCTCCGCCAAGCAGCGTACCGGGATCGACAATCTTTTGGAGATGATTATCCTTCAGGCGGACATGATGGAGCTCAAGGCCAACCCCGACCGGGCGGGCAAGGGCACCGTCATCGAGGCGCGGCTTGACAAGGGCCGCGGACCGGTGGCCACGGTACTGGTGCAAAACGGCACCCTCCGCGCCGGCGACGTGCTGGTGGCGGGTACGGCGGTGGGCCGCGTGCGCGCCATGGTCAACGACCGCGGTAACCGGGTGCAGGAGGCCGGGCCTTCGGTGCCGGTGGAGATTACCGGCTTGGCGGAGGTGCCCAGCGCCGGCGATGTGTTCAATGTGGTTTCCGACGAAAAACTCGCCAGAGAGCTGGTGGAGCAGCGCAAGCAGGAAATGAAAGAAGAGCAGTTCGCCGCTTATCAGAAGGTCACCCTCGACAACCTCTTCAGCCAGATGCAGGAAGGCGAGATGAAGGAGCTTAACATCATCGTCAAGGCGGACGTACAGGGCTCGGTGGAAGCGGTGCGTCAGTCCCTTGAGAAGCTCTCCAACGACGAGGTGAAGGTGCGCGTCATCCATGGCGCGGTGGGCGCGGTTTCCGAGTCGGACGTGATGCTTGCCAATGCTTCCAACGCCATCATTGTCGGCTTCAATGTGCGGCCCGACCCGGTGGCTCAGTCCAATGCCGAGCGCGACGGGGTGGACATCCGTCTGTATCGCATCATTTATGACTGCATCGAGGAGATTGAGGCGGCCATGAAGGGCATGCTGGCGCCGAAATTCCGCGAGGTGGCCCAGGGCCGCATCGAGGTGCGGGCAGTCTATAAGATTTCCAATGTGGGCACTGTGGCGGGCTGCTACGTGCTCGACGGCAAGGTTACCCGCCAGTCGGAAATCCGGGTGGTGCGCGACGGTATCGTCATCGCCGAGGACAAGATCGATTCCCTCAAGCGGTTTAAGGACGACGTGCGGGAAGTGGCCCAGGGCTACGAATGCGGCATCGGCCTTGAGAAATTCAACGACATCAAAGAGGGCGACATCTTTGAAGCGTATATCATGGAAGAATACCAGGAATAATAGCGGATATACGGGGAGGGATTCGCAATGGCAGGACATCGAATGGACCGGACGACCGAGGACATTCACAGAGAGCTTACGGATATTTTCCGTGCTTTAAAGGATCCGCGGGTGGCGGGCATCATCAGCATTGTGCGCTGTGAGGTCACAAGCGACCTGTCGGTGGCAAAGGTCTACATCAGCTCGATAAACGGGCTTGCATCGGCCAAAACCGCCGTGGAAGGGTTAAAGAGCGCGTCCGGCTTTATCCGGCATGAGCTGAGCACCCGCCTGCACCTGCGGCACACGCCGGCGCTGCGGTTTGTGGCGGATGATTCCATTGCCCACAGTGCGGATATTTCTGCACTTCTCAATCAGATCAAAAGGGAGGAAGAAGGGTGAGAGAGGTAACCACCGCCCAGGCGGCGCAGCTTTTGCGGCAGGCGCAGGACATTTTGATCCTTACCCATCAGTATCCGGATGGGGATACGCTGGGGTGTGCCTTCGCCATGTGCCGGGGATTGCTTTCCATGGGGAAACGGGCGCGTATCGTCTGTTCCGACCCGATTCCTCAGAAGTACAGCTATCTTTACCACGACATGGAGGAGTGCATGTTCGAGCCGAAGTTTATTTTGGCGGTAGATGTGGCTGATACCCATTTACTGGGAAGCGGCCTGAGCGAATATGCCGATAAGGTGGATCTTTGCATCGATCACCATCACTCCAATACCAAATATGCAGAGAACCTGCTGCTCAAGGAATATGCGGCGGCGGCGGAAGTGGTGTTTGAGGTATTGCTGGAGCTGGACGTGACCATCGATCAGGATATTGCAGCCGCCATTTATACCGGAATTTCTACCGACACCGGCTGCTTTAAATACGCCAACACCACCTCTCAAAGCCACGCCATCGCGGCACAGATGATGCGGGTGGGGATTGACGTCTATCAAATCAACCGCCTGATGTTTGAAATCAAGTCGCGGGCTCGGTTTGAGGTGGAGCGGCTGGCGCTGGAATCGGTGGAATACTATTTTGACGGCATCTGTGCGGTGATGTACATAACCAGTGAGATGCTGCAAAAGTCCAAAGCGCTGGAAAGCGATTTAGATGGGCTGACCCCGATTCCCAGACAGATCGACGGGGTGCAGATCGGCGTGACTTTGCGGGAAAAAAGCGACGGGGCATGGAAGATATCCGTGCGTACCGGGGTGGAATTCAACGCAAGCTCCATTTGCGCACGTCTCGGCGGCGGCGGACATATGCGCGCCGCCGGCTGTACGGTGACCGGAACGGCCCGGGAGGCCTGTGATAAGATCATCAAGGAGATTGCAGCGGAGCGGGAAGATGAACGGAATTCTGTGCATTGACAAACCCCAGAACTTTACCTCCTTTGATGTGGTGGCGGTGATGAAACGCCTCCTTGCCACCCGGAAGGTAGGACATACGGGAACGCTCGACCCTATGGCCACCGGCGTACTGCCGATTTTGGCCGGCAGCGCCACCCGTGCCGCCGAGCTGCTGCCCAGCCACAACAAGCGCTACCAGGCTACGCTGCGGCTGGGGACGGTTACCGATACCCAGGACGTTTGGGGGACCATATTGGAGCAGCGCCCGGTCGCCTGCACACAGGCTCAGGTGGAAGCCCTGCTGCCTCGTTTTACCGGCCAAATCAGCCAGGTTCCCCCGATGTATTCGGCGGTAAAAAAGGACGGCAAGCGGCTATATGAACTGGCGCGGCAGGGAATGGAAGTGGAGCGGGAGGCGCGCAGCGTGACGGTTTTTGATCTTGCGCTGACCGATGCCAATGAGGCGCAGGGGGAATATGCCCTTTCGCTTACCTGCTCGGCGGGAACCTATGTGCGCACCCTTATCCATGATTTGGGACAGGCCCTCGGATGCGGGGCGGTGATGACCTCTCTGCGCCGGACAAGCGCCTGTGGCTTTGGCTTGGCCGATTGTCTGACCCTTTCCCAGGCACAGGCCCTTTCCGAGAAAGGGGAGCTTGAGGCGTGCCTTCTGCCGGTGGACCGGGCGCTGGACGGGTATCCGGCGGTCAGGGTAACCGCCGCGCAGGCTTCCCGCTTTCGAAACGGCGGGGCGTTGTTTTTGGCGCGGATAGAGCGCGCCCCCCGCACCGACGGGATACTGGTACGAGTGTATGGCCCGGATGGGGCCTTCGCCGGTTTGGGGCAGGTGGATTTTAAGACACAGGAACTGAAGGTCAAACGGATTTTTTCCGTTTGACCGCAAAACGAAGGGCTTTGGCTGCGGCGTCTTTGAAAAGGGGAGTCTCGGTTCCCTTTCTCAAAGGTCCCGCAGGGGCCCTTTGCATGTCGATATGGAGAAAAAGGAGCTTATGCTGTGTTTGTAACCGGAGAGCTTCCCAAGCAGATAAAAGAGAATACCTCGGTGGCGCTGGGCTGCTTTGACGGGCTGCATCTGGGCCATATGGCGGTCATCGACCGGGCCTTGGCCTCCTGTGACGGCCTGCTCGGATGTGTTTTTACCTTTTCAAAACCAGGGCTGGAAGAGGAGCTGATGCCTTTTTCGGTTATGCAGCACCTGCTAATGCAAAAAAGGGTGGGCCTTCTTGTCCGCCCGTCCTTTGCGGCCATCCGCCACTTAACCCCGGAGCAGTTTGTTGACCGGGTGCTCATCGGTTCGTTGAGGGCAAAGCGGGTGGTATGCGGCTATAACTACCATTTCGGCGAAGGGGCCAGCGGCGATGCCGCATTGCTGGTCCGTTTGTGCCAGGAGCGGGGAATCGCCGCTTCCATTATCCCGCCGGTGGAGGAGGACGGCGCGCCGGTTTCCTCCACTCGGATCCGGGCGCTGGTGCGGCAGGGGGAAATGGAGCGGGCGGCCAGGCTGCTGGGCCGGCCGTTTGTCATTGACTTTGAAGTGGTTAAAGGCCGGCAGCTGGGCCGGCTTATGGGGACCCCGACCCTCAATCAGCTTCTGCCCGACGGCTTTGTACGGCCGAGGTTCGGCGTCTACGCCTCCCTTGCCAAAATTGGGCAGACCTACTGGCCGGCGGTAACCAATTTCGGCGTACGCCCCACGGTGGGGGCGGATGCCCCCCTCTATGAAACATGGATTCCCCATTATGAGGGGGATTTATATGGCAAAAGGGTACCGGTATGCCTGCTGTCCTTTATGCGGCCGGAGCAGAAGTTCGGCAGCATCGACCTGCTGCGTACCCGTATCCATCTGGACGGGGTGGAGGCGACAAAGATTGCAAGGCGGCTGCAGCCGGCCCTGCTGCTTGAGGAGGAAACAGGCCAATGATGAAAGAACTCCAGGAAGAGATTTCCCGGCTCAAGAAAGAGACGGGTACGGCGATCTTAGCTCACAGCTATCAGTCGCCGGAGATTTTGGAGATCGCGGATATCCGAGGGGACTCCTTTGCGCTGTCGGTGGCGGCGCAGCAGCTGGCCGCCGAGAGGATCCTGCTGTGCGGGGTGCGGTTTATGGCGGATACCGCGAAGCTGCTCAATCCCGAAAAAACGGTGATTTTGCCGGTGGAACAAGCGGTATGTCCCATGGCGGATCAGATTCCGCCCGAGCGGGTACGGCGGTTCAAAGAAAGCCATCCGGATTATATGGTGGTCGCGTACATAAATACGACCACACGGCTGAAGGCGGAATGCGACGTCTGCGTTACCTCTTCCAGTGCGCTCAATATCGTCAGGCGCTTGCCGGATAGGCCCATCCTCTTCATTCCCGATGCAAATCTGGGCGGCTGGCTGAAGCGGCAGCTGCCAAAACGGGAAATTGAGCTGTGGGACGGCTGCTGCCCGGTCCATGCGGCGATTACGGCACGGGACTGCGAACGGATGAAGGCCCGGTATCCCCATGCCAAGCTGGCAGTCCACCCCGAATGCCGGGAAGAGGTGCTCGCATATGCCGATTATGTCGGCTCCACCTCCGGTATCCTGGATTTTGCCGAGCGGTGCGAAGGGGATGTAATCATTGGAACGGAAAAATCGATTTCCGATTGGCTTTCCCTCCGCCATCCCCAGCGCCGGTTCCCGGTTTTATCCAAAAAGCTTCTTTGCTCGAATATGCGCCTGACAGGGCTGGCCGACGTCTACCGCGCGCTCAATGGGACGGGCGGCGAGGAAATCGTCATGGATCCGGCTTTGGCCGAGGCAGCCAAAAGACCTATTGAGGAAATGATTCGTTTAGGCTGAGCAGAAAAAAGCCGCCCGTAACAACGGGCGGCTTTTTCTTTGCTTACAGCAGGCCTTGTATGGCCGATTCCATCTGAGCGGGCGTGGTGGTCGGTTCGAAGCGCCCGGCGATCTCGCCGGTTTTGGTAATCAAAAACTTGGTGAAATTCCACTTGATTTGACGATCCGCCTTATAATCCCCTTCCTTTGAAAGCAGCTCGTCGAGCACCGGGCCGATGGGATGGCTCATGTCGAAGCCCTCAAAGCGGGTGTGGGAGGTAAGATACTGGTATAAGGGAGAGGCATGGGGGCCGTTTACCTCGATTTTGGCGAACATCGGGAAGGTGACGCCGTAGTTGCGGGTACAAAACGCCATGATTTCATCGTTGCTGCCTGGATCCTGCTCCTGAAACTGGTTGCAGGGGAACCCGAGCACAAGCAGCCCCTTGTCCTTATAGTTCTGATACAAGGCCTCCAGCTCGGCGAATTGGGGCGTAAACCCGCATTTGCTCGCCGTATTGACGATAAGAAGTACTTTGCCCTCGTAGGAGCGCAGGGAAATCTCGCTGCCGTCCATTTTCTTAGCCTTGAAGTCGTAAACGTTCATATACAGCCTCCTTCAGTTGCGATAGCGTTAGTGTATGTCTCCTTTGTCCAATTCATGCAAATATTCAAAGATGGATAGGGTGAAAAAAAGGCCGCTGTCAAAGCGGCCTTTTCATCTTGCGTTATTGTGCGCTCTCGTATGGCGACATTCCCTTTTCAAAGAACTTATAAAGGAACGCAGCGAGCACCGCGCCGACCAGCGGACCGACCAGGAAAACCCAGACGTTCGTCAAGCTGGTTCCGCCGGTGAAAATGGCGGGTGCCAGGCTTCTCGCCGGATTGAGGGAGGCGCCGGTAAAGCCGTAATCGACCAGGTACAGCACCAGCAGGGAAAGGCCAATCCCGATCCCGGCCACGCTGGAGAATCGGCCGCTTTTGGTCGCCGCCAGGAAGACCAGCACAAACAGCATCGTCAGGATGATCTCGATGACCAGGCACTCGAACACATAAGGGTACTTATATGCGTCCACATATACGGCGTTGGCGCTGTAGCCGGTGGAACCGAACAGAGCGTTGACCGCTGCAATCAAACCGCATGCGGCAAAGCCGCCCACAAACTGGCTGACCGCGTAGCCGGCGAATTCCTTCCAGGAGATCCGGCCGTTGATGGCCATACCGAGGGAAACGGCCGGATTGAGGTGGCAGCCGGATACCCGTGCGAGTACGAAGTACATGGCGATAAAGGTCAAAGCAAAGATCAGGCATAGCCCGACGGCGTCGAGGGAGCTTGCGTACATACTGATTCCAAGACAACCGAGCAGGACAAAAATGGTTGTCCCGAAAAATTCAGCAATGCACTTTCTGGCAAAATCCATAAGGGTTCCTCCTACTGTGTTAAATTCGTGAATGATTGTACCATTTTCTGGCCAAAGTTGCAAGGACTTTGCAACAGGATTCACAATTTCGTATTGAATTTTTTTACAAAGCCCCTCGTATGCTGAGAATATACCGCGCCTGGTCAAGGGGGTTGACACCCCGGTAAGGCGCAGTGGAACCCAGCTCCAAAGGGCAGGGCTCATATCCGTCGAAGCGCACCGACAGGTTGGCGCGGCCGGAGGAGACGGAGGCCGCCCAGACGGGAAACTCCATGGAAGTGGCGGCAGGGACACGCCCCTCCAGCGTGAACGTCCCCTTTCGGACCACCGGCGTATCGAACTGCCCCCGCATACGGATGATTTCCCCCATTGCCTTGCCGCCCGCCTCTTCCGGGAGGGAGAGGCGAAAGGCCTGCATCGGCTCGAGCAGGGTGGTGCCGGTGTTGACAAGCCCATCCATCATGGCCATAGGGGTGGCGACGATAAAATCCAGCGGATGGGTGTGCTCGTTGTGATGTTCCCCGTCAATGAGGGTGATTTTAGCGTCGGTGACCTCCCAGCCCAGGGGACCCTGGCGCAGGGCGTCGGGAAGGGCCTGGGCCACCTGGGCCTGGTAGCGGTAGAGAATGTCGTCGTTTTTGACGATGCTCTTGTAACGAATCCCGCTGCCCCGTTCGCCCGGCTCGATCCGAAACCGAAGCACCGCCCAGCAGGGCTTGGGCATGGTGTAGGCGACGAAACCCTCCCCGGTGGAGGCGGGCGTCTCTTTATAGATCACGGTAGGATCGGAGAAATAGACCCGCAGCCCAAACCGGGAGATCATCAGGGCCTCGAGGACCTCCAGCTGTATCAGGCCGGTAATCCGGATCAGCAGGTTTCGTTCCTGCGCTACCCACACCATGCTGAGCAGCGGATCCTCCGCGCAAAGCTCCTCCACCGCCGCTACCACCGCCGGATAGTCTTTCTCTTCGTAGGGAAAGACCCTTACATTTAAAAGGGGATGTGCAATGGGAACGCTGCCCGGAACCTTGGACGGGTCTCCCAAAATGTCTCCTACCCTGGCATTCGACAGCCCGCAGACCGCGCCGATGTCCCCGGCCTGCAAAAGGCCGGTATCTTCAAATTTTGCGCCGCTGGTTTTACGAATCTGCACCACCTTTTCCTCCGTCTCCCGGGTGGCGTTTCGCACCATGTCCCGGTTGTGCAGGGTTCCCGCGTATAAACGCACGTGCGAGACCCGGCCCATCGCCTTGTCATGCTCCATACGGAAGATGACGCCGGATACCGGAGCTTGCGTATCTCCCTTATTCTCCGGTGCAGCCATGGCGATCAGGTCGAGAAGAGCGGGGACACCGGCTCCCTTCAAAGCGCACCCCGACAGTGCCGCCGTCATCCGGCGGCTGCGCACCCCTTCCACCAAGGAGGAGAGAAGCCGTTCGGTCGATAAAGGAAGGTCGGACAGATATTCCTCCAAAAGCACGTCGTCCTGTGCGGCCAAGGCTTCCGCCACCGCCTCCGGCACGGGCTTTGCCGAGAAGAGGGCGTCCGCAAGGATCGGCGTGATTCCCAGACGTTCCCGCGTTTCTTCCAGTACCCTGTTTAGATCTGCTCCCGCCCGGTCCACCTTATTGTAAAAGAAGAGGGCGGGTGTTTTCAGCCGCGTTAACGCCTGGAAAAGTACCTCCGTCTGGGACTGGATTCCCTCCGCAGCCGAGATTACCACAACCGCGCAGTCGAGTACCCGAAGCACCCGTTCCACCTCCGAGGCGAAATCGGTGTGACCGGGGGTGTCGATCAGATTGATGGTCCGGCCCTTCCAGGTCAGAACGGTGGAAGCGGCCCGGATGGAAATGCCCCGTTTTCGCTCCAGCTCCAGGTAATCGGTCTGGGCGGTGCCGTGGTCTACGCTGCCGGGGGCGCGGATGGCGCCGGCAGCGTAGAGAAGCTGTTCGGTCAGGGTGGTCTTGCCGGCGTCCACATGGGCAACCAGGCCGATATTGACGACATCGGGGGAGAGGGGCATATCAGGGCACCTGCTTTCTTCTTTTCCGTTCCTATCGGAGCGTATAATGACATCATAAAACGTCCGGCAGCAAAACGCAAGTTTCGCTGCCGGACGCAAAGGAAAGAGTATTAAGAAATGTGCCGACTGTCGTCCATCGACGCTGCTTTTTAAAGGACCAGATCAAGAGTAGTACTTATCCACCGTATATTCGAAGGCCCATCCACCGCCATGGGCAACGCAGTTTGGATTCGGGCAATCGAAAACAACCAACGGGGTTCCCGCATTGCTTGTGGTGGTGTAAACAGCCTTTGCCGCTTCCTCCGACCCGTACTCTACTTTTCTGCCGCATTTTTTGCATTTGTAGCCCTGCAGCCTCTTTCCTCCTGCAACGTTATCCAGCTCCTCGTCAGAGAGGGCGACGTTTTGCTTGGAAAGATATTCTTGCTTGAGCTGGGCGAAATCCGCCTCGGGAAGATCGCCTGCAAGTTCGCGGGCGAGTTTCTCCATATCATCCCAATCCTTGCAGGTAGAAAACGAGGCTTTTTGTTCGGGGGTCAGTCTGCTGATAAATTCTTGCATGGTCATGGACAAGCTCCTCCTTGTTATCGTGTTCATATGGATATACGATGTCAGGAATAAAAAGTCCCACAAAAAGAAAACTTTTTTCAGCAGATCCAAACATACTTTAGCAGCAAAGAAAAAAGCCTTCCATCTTTTAATGGAAGGCTTTTTTGGTGGACGCAAACGGACTCGAACCGCTGACCTCCTGCGTGTGAAGCAGGCGCTCTAACCAGCTGAGCTATGCGTCCGAATAAAAGGACCGGAGAAGGCCGGCTGACCAGCCAGCCTCCCGCAATCCTGGTGACGCGTAGGGGAATCGAACCCCTGTTACAGCCGTGAAAGGGCCGTGTCTTAACCGCTTGACCAACGCGCCAAATAAAATACGGACTTTTACTCGACTTATCCGGGGAAAAGTCCGTATTATGGTAGCGGCAGTTGGAGTTGAACCAACGACACTGCGGGTATGAACCGCATGCTCTAGCCAACTGAGCTATGCCGCCGAATGCATGTCCCCGCAAGGGGCGAGTAACATTATAATATGCCTGGTTGCTTTTTGTCAAGAGAATTTCCAAATTTCTTTTTTATTTTTGTTTTCTCCTTTTTTGCTCCCTTGAAAATATCCAAGCCGCCTTGCGATGGAATTGCTTTTCAGAAAAAATCGTGTATAATTTTCCTTGAAAACAATACCAAATGAAAGGAGGATGCCGTATGTCTGTGGGCCTGGTTCTGGAGGGCGGCGGAATGCGCGGCGCCTATACGGCGGGAGTGCTTGAGGCGCTGGCTGAACATAAGGTTGTGTTTCCTTATGTGGCCGGGGTCTCCGCCGGTGCGCTCAATGCCGCTGCTTTTGTCTCAGGACATCCGGGGCGTACTCGCAGGGTTTTGGTGGATTATTGCCAGGATCCCCGTTTGTTGAGCGTGCAAAATCTGATGATCAACGGTTCGGTCTTTGGATATGACTTTATTTTTAACCAGATTGCCGCGGAACATGCGCTAATCGATTTTGATCTCCTGCATCGCTCTGAAACCATCCTGCTGGCAGGCGCTACCGATTGTGCCACCGGCAGGGCGGTATGGTACGGCAAGGAACACATCGGCCCGGGAAGAACCGAGACGCTGGCCGCCTCCTGCTCGGTTCCCTTTGTTTCCAAGGTGGTGGAATACCAGGGCAGGCAGCTGCTCGACGGCGCCTGCGTTTGTCCGATTCCGGTGGAGAAGTCGATGGCCGACGGCAACGAACATAATGTAATCGTGCTGACTAAGCATGCCTGCCATGAAAAGAAGATCGGGTATCCGCTGGGGATGATAAAATCGGTCTACGGCCGGTTTCCAAAGCTGGTGGAAACGCTCGCTTCCTCCAATGATATCTATAATGAGCAGGTGCGGCTGTGCCGAAGGCTGGAGAAGGAGGGAAAGGCCGTGGTCATCCAGCCGCCTCCTTCGCTGATGGTGAGCACCTATGAGAAGAATCCGCAGATCCTTTCCAGCCTGGCCGACCGGGGCTATGCGGATGGAAAGGCGAAGCTTTCAGAGATTGCGGCGCTGATGGAGCGGGACAAGCTGTCCTGAAATTTCGGCAATATTAACCGCGAGATCCGTCCATACTAAGGAAAAGCCGCTGTTGGGGGCAAAGGGCTAGATGCGGCCGGCGAGCAAGCGGCCGGCGTAAAAAATAAGAAATGGGGTAGGCAAATTGGAATGGCTGCAAAGCTTTGATTTTCTATGGAGCGGTCTGCTCTCCATCGGTTGGCAGCAGGTCGTTATGTACGTCATCGGCGCGTTGCTGATCTATTTGGCGCTGGCAAAGAATTTTGAACCGGCCCTGCTGATGCCCATGGGCTTCGGGGCGATTTTGGTCAATCTTCCTTTGTCCGGCGTGCTTGACCAGACCATGGAGGGGGTCGGAGAGGTTAAGGGGATTGTGCAGTGGCTCTATGAAGTGGGGATTGAAGCGTCTGAAGCGCTTCCGCTGCTGCTTTTTGTGGGGATTGGCGCGATGATCGACTTCGGCCCTCTGCTGAGCAATCCTAAGGTGATGCTGTTCGGAGGCGCCGCCCAATTCGGCATCTTTTTTACCGTCATGCTGGCGGTGGTATTCGGCTTTGACCTGCGTGACGCCGCCTCCATCGGCATCATCGGCGCGGCGGACGGCCCCACCTCCATTTTGGTGGCGAATATCTTTAAGAGCAACTATCTGGGCGCCATTGCGGTGGCCGCCTATTCGTATATGGCGCTGGTTCCCATCATCCAGCCTTTCTGTATCAAGCTGGTGACCACAAAGAAGGAACGGCGTATCCGTATGCCCTATAATCCCAAGTCGGTTTCCAGAACCACCCGGATTTTGTTCCCGATCCTGGTGACGGTGGTGGCGGGGCTCATCGCGCCGGCGTCGGTGGGGCTGGTGGGCCTGCTGATGTTCGGCAATCTTTTGCGGGAATGCTTGCGGCTGGACAGCCTTGCTCAGACGGCGCAAAGTGTGCTCGCCAACCTGATTACCATCTTTTTGGGGATTACCATTGCCTTTAAGATGACGGCGGAAAATTTCGTTACGGTGGAAACCCTGATTATTTTGGTTTTGGGCCTGGTGGCCTTTATGATCGATACCATCGGCGGCGTTTTGTTTGCCAAGCTGATGAACCTGTTCTTGAAAAAGGACAAAAAGATCAACCCCATGATCGGCGCGGCGGGGATTTCGGCCTTCCCTATGTCTGCGCGGGTGGTGCAGAAGCTGGCGCTCAAGGAGGACAACCAAAACCATCTTTTGATGCACGCGGTGGGCGCCAACGTATCGGGGCAGATTGGTTCGGTCATTGCCGGCGGCATCATCCTGGCGCTGGTGCCGGGTATGCTGTAAGAGAGGAGGGGAAGGACTATGCCGCAGCTGCTTTGGACGATCCATATGGCGGACTTTTGGAATTCCCTGAAGCTGATGGGCTTGGGCATGCTGGGGATCCTGGTGGTTATGGCGTTGATTATGGCGATCATTGCCGTCTTGAACAAGGCCACCAAGCCGAAAAAGGAAGAGGACGGCTCCGCTTCCAAGTAGCCTTTGCCCGGTTGGTTTGCCCGGGAAATGACGGCGTTCGTCCTGTATCGACCGCTGCGTGGATGTAATTGCTGTCGGAAGGGAGGGAAAGCGGTGGAACGCGTTCCCTCCTTTTTTGTGTGGAAGGAACCGGACGGGAAACCGGAGGAATCGGGGCGTAGGGAAAGCGGGAAATGAGCGGCTGTGTACATATATGCCCAATCGCTTCCTTTAATAAGTTTTATAGGCAACTTAACGTGAGGGGCCAGGAATAGGCAAACATCCGTTGTGGCGGTGGACGACAGAAAAGAAATTACCGATCTCATCAAGGTTGATTTAAAAAATGAGAATGATCAGGTGCATACCTTCTACCAGATTCCTGCATAAGGAAATCGCGGACAAAAAACGTCCCGGCAGCCATGGCTGCCGGGACGGAATAAGCGGGAGCGTCCTTACCCCATTGCCGCCTGGGGAAGGCCGTTGAGATATTGATCTGCAAACCTGGAGAACACCTGCTGAATGAGCCGATGGCCTTCTTCGTTGGGATGGATGCCGTCGTCGCAGAAAAGCTCTTTGTAATTGTGTTTGTCCAAAAAGGCCGCCCTCACGTCTACAAACAGGCATTTGGTTTCATAGGCAAGCTTCATAATGGTGTGGGAATAAAGCTCCTGAAAGCGGTAGATCATCTGGGTGTCCCCCAGCCATTTGAGGATGTTCTCTCGGCTTAGCCCTGTGCGGGTGATCCAAGCGAGATATTTCTCCGCGTCGATGGGGGGAAGGGACATCAGGATGGGCTGGATGGCATGCTCCTTGAGCTTCGAGAGCATCCGCCGGTAGGTCTGCGTAAATTCCTTTAAAGGGGTGTGGGGCTGATGCTCCGCATCCGGCCGGGCGGAAACCTTCTCCCAGTCAAAGTCGCAGTCGTTGCCGCCGTATTCCAACAGCACCATGTCGCAGTCGAGTCCTCGCTCCAGCTGACGCTCCAGCTGCTGGCAGCCCTTTAAGATGGTACAGCCGAACTTGGATTTGTTGAGGATGTCCAGCGCAAATTCCTCTTTAAAGGCATTGAGGTTGTAAGGCGGCTGGGAATAATAGCGGCTGCTTTTGCGGTCGAGGAGGATTCCCTTCATAATGGAGTCCCCGTAGATTTGAATGCGGCGTACCACGTTCATAAGCGTTTCTCCTTTTTGGGCTGAGGTTATGATGTGTTTTTATTATAGAGGAATACTGCGGTTGCGGCAAGGCGGATTAAGTCGTCCGGCCGGGTTGTTTTCCGACGATTCTAGTATAAAGCGGCGATTGTCCGAATATGTGACGAATGCCTAAATTTTCTTCGAAAAGTTTTCGCGAATCGCCGAAATTTTTTCTTGCATTCCTCCCTGGAATATGGTATTATAATCGAGCGTGACTGCACAGATATGCGATGATGCGGGAGGTTGCGGCCGGTAGGCCGGTTTTTCCGCGGAGTATGTCCGATTTTAAACCGGGCGAAATGATACGGCACTGTTTTGAAGCGGCGC
The DNA here is from genome assembly GCA_904420015.1 of uncultured Clostridia bacterium. GTDB lineage: Bacteria > Bacillota > Clostridia > Oscillospirales > Acutalibacteraceae > Solibaculum_A. Next base: position 4,162 of record CAJFTS010000020.1, on the reverse strand, counting down.
GGCTTTCCCGCGGCGTTTGTGCCCTTATGACGTTACAAGACGGAACCCCGGATAAAACTGCGCGCAGTTTGTCCGGCTTTTTCAATGTCCGGGGACGAAACACCCGGAGGCGTAGAACGTTTTTAACGCCGCCCGCCAACTAGTAGAAGGAGGCGACTTTCCGTGGCAGTCAAGGAAAAAATCAGAATCAGACTCAAGGGTTACGACCATCAGCTCGTCGACCAGTCGGCCGAGAAGATTGTCGAAACCGCAAAGCGCACCGGCGCCCGGGTTTCCGGCCCTGTGCCGCTCCCCACTGACAAGCAGGTGGTGACCATCCTGCGCGCGGTCCATAAGTACAAGGACAGCCGTGAGCAGTTCGAGATGCGTACCCACAAGCGCTTGATCGACATCCTCAGACCCAGCAATAAGACAGTTGAGGCCTTAACCGGCCTTGAACTCCCCGCCGGCGTCGAAATCGAGATTCAGCTTTAACCCACTGAATCCGCCGATTCGCACGGACGAGGTCACGTCGGGGTTCCCCGACCAATAACCGAAGGAGGATCATACCATGCAAAAAGGTATCATCGGCAAGAAGCTGGGCATGACGCAGGTCTTTGACGAGAAGGGCAACGTAGTTCCCGTCACCGTCGTGGAGGCCGGCCCGTGCGCAGTGGTCCAGAAGAAAACCGTCGAGAACGACGGCTATGTCGCGGTTCAGCTCGGCTACGGCGACATCAAGGACAAGAACGTCACCAAGCCGCTTAAGGGCCATTTCGGCAAGGCGGACGTGGCGCCCAAGCGTCACCTGCGCGAATTTCGGTTCGACAGTGCTGACGATGTGAACATCGGCGATATCGTCAAGGCGGACATCTTCGCCGCCGGCGATCACATCGATGTCACCGGTATTTCCAAAGGTAAGGGCTATGCGGGCACCATCAAGCGCTGGAACTTCCATCGCCTGAAGGAATCCCACGGTACCGGCCCTGTCGCCCGCCACGCTGGCTCCAACGGCGCGTGCAGCTCCCCGTCCCGCGTGTTCAAGGGCAAGAAGCTCCCGGGCCATCTCGGCGCCGAGCGAGTCACCGTTCAGAATCTCGATGTCGTGAAGGTGGATGCGGAGAACAACCTCATCGCCATCAAGGGCGCGATCCCCGGCCCCAAGGGCGGAATCGTCGTCATCCGCGACAGCGTGAAGAACGCGTAAGGGAAGGAGGAAACACAATGCCTAAGGTTTCAGTATTCGATATGGCAGGCAAGTCTGTCGGCGAGATGGAGCTTTCCGAAGGCGTTTTCGGAATCGAGCCCAACAAGCACGTGATGCATCTGGCCGTGGTCAACTACCTGGCCAACCAGCGTCAGGGCACCCAGTCGGCGCTGACCCGCGCCGAGGTTTCTGGCGGCGGCAAAAAGCCGTGGAGACAGAAGGGCACCGGCCGCGCACGTCAGGGTTCCACCCGCGCTCCCCAGTGGAGACACGGCGGTATCGTTTTTGCTCCCAAGCCCCGTGACTACCGCCTGAACATGAACAAGAAGGTCCGCCGCCTGGCCATGAAGTCCGCATTCTCTTCCAAGGTGCAGGACAATGAATTTGTGGTGGTGGATTCCATCGCGCTGGAAGAAATCAAGACGAAAACCGTCGTCGAGATGCTTTCCAAGCTGGAAGCCGGCAAGAAGGCGCTCATCGTCATGCCGGAAAAGGATGAAAAGGTCATCAAGTCCGCCCGCAACATCCCGGGTGTCAAGACCGCGCTGGTCAATACCCTCAATGTTTACGACATTCTCAACTGCGACAAGCTGATTGTCGCCAAGGGCGCCGTAACGCAGCTCGAGGAGGTGTATGCGTAATGACGAACGCGCATGATATCGTAATCCGCCCCATCATCACCGAAAAGAGCATGGCGGGCATCCCCAACATGCGGTACACCTTCGCCGTGGCGAAGGACGCCAATAAGATCGAAATTGCCAAGGCCGTGGAGAGCGCCTTCGACGTGAAGGTCGCCAAGGTCAACACCATCAACGTCCGCGGCAAGATGAGACGGCAGGGCCGTTTCGAGGGCTACACCCCCTCATGGAAAAAGGCCATCGTCACTCTCAAGAAGAACTCCAAGCCGATTTCCTTCTTCGAGGGCATGATCTAAATTTCGATGGTTCTGCGCAGGCTTAAACGGCCTGCGAACCGGCAACGTATGGGGAGATAGACAACCCCGCAAAGCCAATATGAGGAGTGTGAGATTCCAACATGTCTATCAAGGTTTTTAAGCCGACGACCAATGCCAGACGCAATATGTCGGTTACCGATTACAGCGGGCTTTCCAAGGTCAGCCCGGAAAAGAGCCTTCTGGCTCCCCTGAAGAATACCTCCGGCCGCAACAGCTACGGCCGTATCACCGTCCGTCACCGCGGCGGCGGCAACCGCCGCAAGTACCGCATCATCGACTTCAAGCGCAACAAGCTGGACATGCCGGCGACCGTTCTCACCATTGAGTACGATCCCAACCGTTCCGCCCACATCGCGCTGGTGCAGTATGAGGACGGCGAGAAGCGCTACATCATCGCGGCCAACGGCCTGAAGGTGGGCGACACGGTGGTTTCCGGCGCGTCCGCGGACATTAAGCCCGGCAACGCCCTGCCCCTCGTGAACATCCCGGTGGGTACCTTTGTCCACAACGTGGAGCTTTATCCCGGCAAAGGTGCGCAGCTTGCCCGCTCGGCCGGCAACATGGCCCAGCTGATGGCAAAGGAAGGCGCTTACGCGCTCCTTCGTCTGCCCTCCGGCGAGCTTCGCAACGTTTCCGTTCAGTGCATGGCCACCATCGGCCAGGTCGGAAACGTCGACCATGAGAACGTCAAGGTTGGTAAGGCCGGCCGCAAGCGTCACATGGGCTGGCGTCCGACGGTGCGCGGTTCCGTCATGAACCCCTGCGACCATCCGCACGGCGGTGGTGAAGGCAAGTCCCCGGTGGGCCGTCCCGGCCCGGTTACCCCGTGGGGTAAGCCTGCCCTTGGTTACAAGACCCGCGCGAAGCACAACCGCTCCGACAAGATGATCGTCAAGCGTCGCGGCGGCAAGTAAGGTGTGGAAAGGAGACTAAGAACTCATGGGTAGAAGCGTGAAGAAAGGCCCTTACGTGCAGCCGGTGCTGCTCAAGAGGGTTGAAGAAATGAACAAAAGTGGCGAGAAGCGCATCCTGAAAACCTGGAGCCGCTCTTCCACCATTTTCCCGGATTTTGTCGGCCACACCTTTGCTGTTCACGACGGCAGAAAGCATGTTCCGGTCTATGTGACCGAAGATATGGTTGGCCATAAGCTGGGCGAGTTCGCGCCAACACGGACCTTCAAGGGCCATGCTGGCTCCAAGACGTCCAATAACGGCAAGTAATAGCGGCCGAAAGGAGTGTACGGTATGGAAGCAAGGGCAAACCTGAAATATGCCCGTATTTCACCCCGCAAGGTGAAAATTGTTTTGGACTTGATCCGCGGCAAAGACGCAGAGACCGCCGCGGCCATTCTGAAATATACCCCCAAGGCCGCCTGCGAGTATCTGGAGAAGCTGCTCAAGTCGGCTGTCGCGAATGCGGAGAACAACCATCATATGGACGTTTCGAGGCTCTACATCGCTGAGTGCTATGTGTGCCCCGGCCCGATCCTCAAGCGCCTGCGTCCCGGTCCGCACGGACGTGGCTTTCAGATTCAGAAAAAGACATCCCACGTGACCCTCGTGCTCAGGGAAGCGGAATAAGCGTCAAAGGAGGTTAGTTTATGGGCCAGAAAATTCATCCCCACGGCTTGCGCGTGGGCGTCATCAAGGACTGGGATTCCCGCTGGTATGTGGGCGACAAGGATTTCGGCGACACGCTGGTCGAGGATTACAATCTCAGAAAGACGCTTAAGAAGCAGCTTTACGCCGCCGGCGTCCCGAAGATCGAGATCGAGCGCAATTCCGCTCGCGTTGTGCTTCACATCCATTGTGCGAAGCCCGGCATGGTGATCGGCAAAGGCGGTTCGGAAATCGAGAAGCTGCGCCTGCAGTGCGAAGCCATGCTGAAGAAACCGGTTTCCATCAACATCGTCGAGGTGAAGAACCCCGATTTGAACGCCCAGCTGGTGGCGGAAAACATCGCAGCCCAGCTGGAGAAGCGTATTTCCTTCCGCCGCGCCATGAAGCAGTCCATCGGCCGC
>CAJFTS010000019.1 GCA_904420015.1 uncultured Clostridia bacterium | reverse complement strand
TTACTACTATGATGAGGAGTCCGGCCTTTACTACCTCAACTCCAGGTACTACGATCCCGAAACTTGCCGGTTTATCAATGCGGATGGATATATCAGTACAGGAAAAGGTCTACATTGCTACAACATGTTTGCTTATTGCTCAAATAACCCTATCATGCTCTGCGATCCAACAGGAAATTGGCCGACATGGGGAGAATTTTTTACTGGTTTGGCAGTTGCAGCTGTAATTGTAGCAGGTGCAGCAGCAATTGTCGCAACGGCTGGTCTTGCAGCTCCTGCACTTATAACTACGGCCGGTATTACAATCAGTTCAGCTGCTGTAACCGCCACAGCAGCCGATATTGCTGTCTCTGCATTAGCTGTATCTGCAGCTGCTACCGTAGTTGCTAGAGAGACTTCTTCTATAAAAGCGAAAAGCGAGCCAAAAGACATTGTTATTGCAAAGCCCAAACAATCGGAAAAGAAAACGTATCATATACATCATATTGTAGCACAAAAACATGCAAGGCATAATAATGCGAGATTCATGTTAGAGAGAGCAGGTATAGATGTAAATGATCCGGATAATTTGGTTGCAATAGAAGCTTCTTACCATCAACACCTTCACACTTATGCATATCTTGACTACGTTACAATAGTTATTAGACGCGCCTATATTAGTGTTCCAATAAATTACGCAGAACAACCGATTCGTGAAGCCTTAAAATTTTTAAAAAACCAAATACGCTCCATGGCTGCTATGAATAAATATTTTTAAATTTTCCTAGAACGCAGAATGCAATACTGCATAAGCCTTTGCTTAGAACTTTTGGCTCATGTAACTAGGAACATCTGAAAAATTTATAACGGGCGATAAGGAACCGCATCTGTGATTTCTTCATTGGTAGCTGATAATTCAGAATGCGGTTCTTTTCGCCTGTCTAAAAGCAACGATCGTTTTCGTGTCACATTGCGTAATTACAGCAAATGGATGGTGAAATCAACATGCAAATGAAAAAAATCTATGAATTCGGGATGGCATACAGTATGTCTCACAATGAAGATTTCTTTTGTTCTTTAGGGGAATCTGTTGAAATTTACTCTCGGCAGTCCGGAAAGCTCGAACATAGATTCAGCGACTTGAACTATCCAAACCATAGTAAATTTTTAACCCAAAATCAGTTGATTGTAAAAAGCTGTTCCGGTTATTATCAGCTTTACGATTTAAATACCTGGGAAAAAACGAAAAGAATATCGATTCCAAATTGTAAGGAAGCTCAAGATGACCCGTTCCTTATCACTCCGGACGAAAAATTTCTTATCGGTTCTATTTTCTCTTTCCCCCCAAAAAAATTAGCCGCATACGATTTTTCTGCACAAAAATGGATTGATTTAAATTTTATAGATATCCGTATAAGCGGGCGGGGAATTTTATTTTATGATTCATTCCTGAAGAAAATTATATTTGTATATTCCGATGAATCAAAAATAAAAGAAATGGTTGCACTTATTCCTTATCCGTTTACGGGGGAATACCAATTTTGCACCTTTTATTGTTCACACGGAATCCTATCGTGTGACTATTGTCAACAAAAGCTTGCAATAAACGACTTTTTTTCTCTTACGATTATAGATGTCCTAACCGGCGATACCATTTACTCGATTCCCAAACCGAGCCTTACTTCTGGTGCAGTTTCTTGGTCTCCAACCGGTCGATTTTTAGCGTTTATTGAAAGCAGTCATACAATTGAACTATACCGAACAAGCAACTGGAATTGCATAAGTAAGTTTGAAGAGCCTGGGGTGCAGTCTATTCAGTTTGTCGATGATGATTATCATATCCTCGTTTCTAAACAGCGTAAAAGCTATTATGCCGAGATTATCGGAAATGACGGCATCTTCTGACTATCATTCCAAAATATAAATGATTGGTTTCTTTGGTTCAAAACTGCTACCGTAGTTACTACTATGATGAGGAATCCGGCCTCTACTACCTCAACTCCAGGTATTACGATTCTGAAACTTGCCGATTCATCAATGCGGATGGGTATGTTTCTACAGGACAAGGGCTTATGGCCACAAATATGTTCTCCTATTGTGGTAATAACCCTGTTATGAACATTGACGAAAGCGGTTTATTCTTCGACCAAATTGGTAAATTCTTTAGCGATATAGGTAATATAATGTCAAAAACTTTCGCAAAAATTTTTAATATAGGTCGGAAGTCTGTGGAAATAAATTATGGAGGAGGATATGGAGTTGGTGTAAAGACTAATGTATTCGGTGTTGCAAAAGTAGAAGCAACTGGAATTGCATATGGTCAATATTATAATCTTAGCGACGAGGGATGGAAATCCGTAGGACGTTCTTCCATATCGGGTTCAGTAGGAATTACTGACAATGTTCAATTATCAGCAGGTGCCTCCTATGAAGCGCCTTACGAGGAAGTTCAAAAAAAGGGACTTATGTTTGCTGAAAATGGTAATTCCTCTTATTGGGCCGAAGTTGATTTCTTTGGAATGTCGTACGGTGCAGTTAAAAATGAAGATAATTCAGACGCTATTTTTACTTTGGGAGCAGGAATATATGCAATTGTTGGCGTAGAAGGGGATATTACTGTAAATATCAGTGAAATCATACGAGAATGGGATAATCCGAAAAATGAGGAGTGGTAGTATGAAAACATATATCAAAAAATATTGGCTTGTAGCATTATCCATTATTTCCTTTATTCTATTTAATCTTATATCAGCCATATCTGGAATTTCTTTAAATGGAACTATAATTGGTATTATCTGTGTTGATTTTTTGCTAATCCCACTTTTTATTTTCGCCTGGCTCCAAACGAGTAAGCTAAAGAAAAAATATCTATTGATTTATATTTTTATAAGATTTTTCATTGTCGTTTTTATCTTATCATTAGTGATCGCCACAATTTCAATGCTTTTAAATCCGGAATCACTATAGCCTTTCTCCAAATAAAAATGTACAGTTATGATCCTGACCAAAAGAGGAGCAGAAGTTTTTGTATCTGCTCCTCGTTCTATACCGGAACAAATCCATACACATATACGATTACCTTGAAAGCAATTTGTTGGGATGGTGATAAATTATGAAAAATATAATAGAACAATTGAGTTGGAATGAACCATATGATGTTCAACGACAGGCTATTCAAACCATACTTTCCAATGATACATTTGACTTTACGCTTTTGTTCCAGCCAAGTAAAAGAAAGGACTGTTGGGAAAACTGCGCTAATATTTTAGTCCTTTTAGACGACGACAAGTTAGAAAATTTGTTGCCGGGACTGTTCGAGTGGCTGAAAGATCTAAATTGGCCTGGTGCGAAAACAATTTTAGGAAGGCTTAAAGAGATGCCGGCTGAAAAAAGGAATTTTCACTTAATACAAGCCAGGAATAAAGCCATTCAGGAAAATGATCAAGAATGGTTGGAAAATTTACAGGAATTTTAGGATTCGATTTATTTTGTATGTCAGCAAGTCCTACAAAAGTCTCAAGCAATTAAAAACGGAGCAGATGTTTTTAGCATTTGCTTCGTTTTTATATTAATGTAAACGATGGCGTCTGCTTTGAGGATGCGGTCTACGGGTACACAGATGCCAACTGGAAGGACAAGCTGACCAGTTACAATGGCCAGACCATCACCTACGACGAGATCGGCAACCCTCTCACCTATCGGGACGGCATAGCCTTCACCTGGCAGCATGGGCGGGAGCTGGCCACCTTCTCGAAGGCCGGGACAAATGCAACCTACCACTACAACGACTCGGGGATCCGGGTGAAGAAGGTGGTAAACGGGGTTGAGACGGAATACTATTTGAATGGCTCGACGATCCTGACCCAGATCACCGGGGACGACCGCTTGGATTTCCTGTATGACGACACGGAAAGCCTGCTGGGATTCCTTTATGATGGGGAAAGCTACTACTATGTGAAGAACCTGCAAGGGGACATCATCGGAATCCTGGACAGCAACGGCAGCCAAGTAGTAGAATATGCATATGACGCATGGGGCAAGGCGGAGCTTGTCTCCGGGACGATGTCCTCAACTCTGGGCCATCTCAACCCCTTCCGCTATCGGGGCTATTACTACGATGAGGAGTCCGGCCTTTACTATCTCAACTCCAGGTACTACGATCCCGAAACTTGCCGGTTTATCAATGCGGATGGGCTTATATATGCAAAAGAAGCGTTACCTACAAATCTATACAAGTACTGCGATAATAATCCTATAAATAATATTGATTTAGATGGGTATTGGACTTTTGGCTTCAACGCTAATATTAATGCACTATTTGGAATAGGTATTTCATATTCGATTGGTGTATATTGGGACGGCTACGGCAATCTGGTTGTCCAAACTTCCAACAGCGATTTTACAGACGATAGCGGAGGATTTGGATTATTTTCTATTGGCGCTGGCATAGCAACTCAAGCTACGGTAGTAGATACCGTTTATGACTTGGAAGGAACCGGACTTTCCATAGGGGGTTCAATTGGTGCTCCCGCATATCTTGGTGTTGATGTTCTATTTTTGGGGGATAATGCAAATATTGGGAGTAATCCGAATGCATATCCACAAGGTTTAGAATGTAATGTAGGTATTGGCGCCGGAATTGATGGCCATGCATTTAGAACACAAACTCATACAATATCAGGGCATTTGCGATCTCTAGTAGACCAAGTAGATGCTGAAATTGGTTTGACACCACAAGAAAATCAGATTTTATTAAATGCAGTTAAGACACACCCTAACTATACATATGCTGATGTAAAAAGAGCAGCAAATTACTACTTTCCATTAAAGATATGAGGTGAAACTATGAATACATTAAAAAAAAGAAACTTTTTTAAAACATGGATTTTATCATTGTTATGGATAGTAGGTGCAATTATTTTTATAATCATTCTTACTGTATTAATAAATTGTTCTATTATTCATTTAAACACTGCTTATTTGACCTTGATTGTTGGCCTTGGTTTTGGAGGAACTGGACTCCAACTAGCAATTGGGTATACAAAAATTAATGATTGGAGTTTTCCTTTGAATTTTGGAATACCAATAAAACCGGTGTATTGTGCTGGAATATTAATAACTTTTTTAATTAGTATTTTTTCTATAAGTCATTCAATTGTACATTTGCTGTAATAAATAAAAGATGGGAAAATTTTATGAAGGTTATGCGTTATCATTATATGGCCCTGATTTGGTTTGCAGTTTGGTTTGTCATAATTGTTTGTGTTGCCTTGCTTACACAACGGGATGGAAAAATATATCCTCCCCTCATAACAGGGCTTGCAATGGTAGATTCCGGAGGTATGACCGTGATCTATATCCGAGGTTTCTGGAGAATTACGGATTGGGGAAAAGATAAAGCAAGAGGACAATTAATCTATTTCCTTCTTATGTTGTCATTGGGCCTCTTCACCATATTGTATGGTTACAGCATTATTAAATATCTCATTGAACATGCTTAATGCCAAGGAACCAGCAAGGCTCGCCGTTTGGCAGGCCTTAGTCATGTAATGTCTATTACCACTTGGTGATAATCTTTACACATGCCCGCTTCTTCCTGGACAGCGACGGCAACCAAGTAGTAGAATATGCATATGAAGCATGGGGCAAGGTGGAGCTTGTCTCCGGGACGATGTCCTCTACTCTCGGCCATCTCAACCCCTTCCGTTATCGTTGTTACTACTATGACGAGGAGTCCGGGCTTTATTATTTAAATGGCAGATACTATGATCCCGAAATAGGCCGTATGGTCAATGCAGATAGTATTATCCTTTGCAAATTCAACAACAAATCTCTTCTCTTATTGCAGAAACAATCCCGTCAAATATATTGATCCATCGGGCCGAATGGTCGTTACGATTGGTACTGGTGTATCCGCCTATTGTGGGGCCGGTGGACAGGCATCCGGTTTTTACGCCTTTGATGGAGAAGGCAACTATGCCCATTTTGGATCTGCGGGCTTTTTAGGAGGCACTCTTTCTGCAGTGCAACATTAAATGTAGGAATTATATGGGGAGCGGATACCGTTTATGAACTAGAAGGTATGGGAATTAATGCCGGAGTAAACGGCTCTTATCGTTTCTTAACCGGAGGTGTCGATGTGTTGTGGGTAACAGATAATTATACTCCCGTTGGAGTTCAGATTGCAATTGGAGTTACAACTCCTGCTGGTTCCCCAGCCAACTTTCAAACAGGATTTAGTAATTCTGAAATGGTTATGGGAGCAAACATGTTTGAAAACTTTGATATACTATTCAATAGAAAAGATGAAATGCATCTAGTTTGGAATAGTACTCATTATTATATCTCTCACGGCTTTGTAATGAAAGGCTGTCAAAGCATATATTATAGTACAGTACTATCTGACGGAAGGTTTGTTGTTACCGACTGGTCACGAGATGTAATGTTCGGTCAGGAATATTACGTGTGGGTAAACGGCAAATATCAATACAATAAAGATTTATTCTTCTCCGTAATGACTCTTTTTGAAGGATAAAGAAAGAAGGGAATAGTATATGAAAAACGTAATTAAGGTTGGCCGAATTCTTTGCTCTCTTCTTGCTATTGTCATGTTCATATATGGCATGATAAGTTTTATGATAACTTCAATACAGTCGGTCCGTGACTATAAAAATGAAATATCGCAAGGAAGAGTAACAAGCAGCGGCATCATTGTTTATGATGCAGAAAGAATGAAAGCTCCTGCGGGCCCTGATGCTTCAAAGTATTGTGCAATTGGAATAGGAGGTATGATTCTATTGATACTGGTAAATTTGGATAAATTGATTCATTCTGGAATGGAACAATACTCCTATTTCAAAGAAGAAAGACAAAACCGCATTGCTGAAAAAGTGCATAAGGAAGATAAATGGAAGTGAAAGCCGTACATAAAACAGATACGGTAATATTTTATTTTCTTCGTTTTCTTCCTCCTTATGGTCTCTTTTTCAGATTATTCTACTGCATCAATGGTGATAGTGCCAGACATTTGGCCGATTCGTTCTTCTCCGGAGATAACTTGTCCCAATTCAAAGAGAGAGGAATTCTCATTGTAGTCGCCATAAAACATCACCACATCTCCCCAGGCAGCGTAATAGGCCAATGTCCCGGCTCCACCTTCCGCTAGGGGACAAGCGCTGATGTCCAGTTCCTCAGGCGGGTAAAAAATTTTCTCGTTGGTGCTGTAATCTTCTACTTCGACGGTAAGGGGCAGCTGCTCATAAAGGGAAACGGCTGCCGTACCGTCGTTGAGCTCATAGACGATCGTTCCTTCTCCAAACTGTACCGAAATCCGTCGCACTGTATTTTCCGGTTCTTCTGAAAGCGCAGGCTCTTCTTCCATGGCCGAAGCCGGATTGGCCGGTTCAGCAACGGAAGAATCTGGTGCTGAAGGTACCGACGATCCACAGCTTTCCGTTCCACAAGCGGAAAATCCCATTGCCAACAGGAACAATGCCGAAAGGCAACATAATTTTCTCATCTTTCCATCCTCCCATCATCAATATCCAAGTTCCGCCATCCAGCTTTGGATCTCTCCCTGTGAGGAGGAGGCATCCTCCTCGTAACAGTCGAAGATGTTATCCGAAATCGTGGCACCGGGCGCGGCCTGCGTAATAAGCTCTACACTGTTTGCCAAGCCACCGGTGCCGTGGGAGCAGAACAGATACACCTGCTTGCCGGAGAGATCATTTTGTTCCAGGAAAGTGAGCAAGGCCATGGGAACGCCATACCACCAGTTTGGATAACCGAGGAACACCGTGTCGTACTGATCCAGACGTTCTACCTCTCTTGTAAGCTCTGGACGGGCGTTATCGCCCCGTTCTTGGTTGGCCCGTGCTAAGCATTCGTCCCAATCACTGGGATAGGGATCCGTTACCTGGATGGAAAACAGATCGCCGCCGGTTTCCTCCTGCACCCAGCCCGCCAGCTGCTGCACATTTCCGGGCGGAATTACACTGGGAGAAGAAATTGCATCCACGTCGTCTGCTAATACGGCGTTGTCTGCCCAGGAGAAGTAGGCCACCAGGACATTGCTGCCGGGTTCTTCTTGGCCGATGCTCGTATGGCTTTCCTCTCCTCCTGCTTCCGTAGAACTTGCATTCGACGTTACCGGCCGGGATACGGTCTCGGACAGCTCAAAAGAGGTTGCCCCTGGATCATCCTTGTTATTGCAAGCGGCAAGAGAAAAAACCAAAGTAAATGCGAATAAAAGAGAACCGATTTTTTTCATTTGTACTGCCTCCTGTCTGACACCGCAGAGAAGCACGGGAAAACTGCGGTCTCAAATTTTATAGGGAAGGTACTCCCCATACAGCTTTATTTTTATTATAAGATGGGTTTATTTGAAGGTCTAATACCTATATTTCATCTTTTTATATGTGTTTTTTGCATGGATAAAAGCAAATGGCTCCAAGCAGATAAAGCTTGGAGCTGTTTTTCACAAGATTACCAGTTCTCTTCTTAGGAGGGCAGGAAACCATCAAAAAGCCCCCTCGGATTTTTACTTACACCGCCCGTTTGCTTTCCAGCCTTTCCTCCCCTACGATTCACATACAGATTCCTTCCTGCTCTTGCATTGCGTTGCCGATGCAGTCCCTATCCTAAGACATCCGCTTCATCGAAAAAACCAAACGCCCCGCACATGATGTACGGGGCGTTATCGTTCCTTTTACAAGGAATATCCGATTGTCACTTACTCTTATTTGGTAAGAGTGAAGGAAACGCTCAGATCAGAATCGATCCACTGGCCGTCAGCACCCTGGTACTTGAGATCCAGAGTACGCTTGCCGGTAGAACCCATCGAGATGGACAGCGTCCAGGTGCGGACTCCGTCATCATCCACATAGGAAGTGGTGGAGCACAGGCCAGCGCCGTTCTCGTTGAAGAACGCAACCTTGGTCACGTCATCATTGGTCTTGATCTCGAAGGTAATCGGTTCGTTAACCTTCATGGAACCGGAAACGATCTTAGCGGAGATCGCCTGCGGATCGTTGCCCTGAGAGGGAGCAAGAGGCTCTCTGCTGACGGTGAAGGCGATGGTCGTACCGGTGGAACCCAGCTGATAATCTTCGCCAGCCGTCAGGACCGTCATGACACGGTCGCCCGGAGTGCCAAGAGCGAAGGTAATGGTGAAGGTCTTGGTGCCGTCGCCATTGTCAACGCCGTCGTAAGAACCAGCAACCGCCAAGGGATCGCCGGACTCGTTGGCCAGGCCAACTCTCGTTACGGAATCATCCGTATTGACGGTAACCGTGATGGTCTCGTTGACATCGTAAACAGCCTTATCAGTAGAAGCCGTCACGTCGTTGAGCGGGTTGGTCGGGACATAGATATCGGTTCTCTGTGCCGGCAATTCCGCCTCGTCGCCGAGGTAGAAGCTGGCAAATCCACACTGGTTGTAGGAAATGTTCTGGTTGGCAACACCATTGCGGTACATCGGATCGTGCATCAGAGTACGGATACCATACTCAGTCGGGGCCAAAGTGGTCACGATGGCCAGCTGATCGCCAGCAGAATTGGTGTAGATCAGCTCTTCACGCCAGTCACCATAGAAATCCGCCTTCAAGGTCGGAGTGCTCTTGGAACCAGTAGAGCGCAGGCCGGTCTGCAGGTAATTGGATACTGCAAAGGTCTCATCGTCGATGTCATGGATATTCGCACCGTTGACCGCCATATGGGTCAAGCCGCTGCCAAACCAGACGGCGTTCTCACCCTGGCCAATGCCGCGGGCGGTATTGGTGGTGGTCAGCACTTCGCCGGTCACCATGCTTCTGACGTTCTTCGTAGCGCTGGAGTCGCCAGCCTGGGCGCCCGGCCACTTGTTGGAGAAGTTACCTGCCACAGAACCTTCGTCGTCGTTGCCGGTGAAGGAGCCGTAGAGGATGGCGTTCTCATAAACCAGTTCGCCGTCTTCGCCAATGCGCAGGCCCTTCTGCGGATCGAAGGTGTTCGGTCCAGGCAGCCAGCCGAGCTGCTTACCAGTGTTCTTGTCGTCCCAGATGTACTCTTCGATACCGGTGAACTGCATGATCTTGTTGGTCTTGTCGACCGGGAGCAAGGCGCTGCGGTCACCGTGGTTGAGCGGAGCCCATCTGTTGAGAGGATTGTTGCGGGTTTCGTCGCTGATGATTTCATAGCCAGCTTCCATCAGTTTGCCGTCCATGGCTTCCACGGTCATGAAGACGTCGCCGTTGATGACGTAAGGCAGGAGCAAGCCTTTCTCTTCGTCCAGCTTCAGCTTCATAGCCTTCAGCACGAACTCATCCTTGCCGTCGCCGTCAAGGTCGGCGCACTCAGCAAAGTGGTTGCCGCGGCTGTAGTAGAGCTCCTTGTCATCGCCGAGGACGCGGCAAGCCGGATCTTCGGTGTCAAAGTATGCCTTCTCAACGAGCTCGCCATCGACAATGTAGTAAGCGGAAGCAGTGGTTCTCTGATAGTAACCACGCTGAATGACAGCATAGTAGTTCTCGCCGTCGAGGGAACCAGTAGCACCCGCCCAGCGGTTCGGACGGTTACCCTGTGCATCGCCCCAGACAGAATGTTTCCACGGATTCTCCAGCCAGTACTGTTCTTTTTCAGCCATGATCTGGGTCTTATAGCTGTCAAGGGTATCGGTGCCAGGAGCCGGCTGCGTGATGTAGCAGAAGTTGCCGCGCTGGGTCATGGGATCCATCGCCCAGTCTTCCCCGTCAACGCTGCCCGCCGTGTAAGCAAAACGATACTCGTCGCTGTCAACGATAATACCTTCGCCGGATTCTGCATCCCACTCGAAAGCGGTGACATATTCCTTACCATCCTTCATCTCGCCCATGCGGCCGACATGATAGGATTTAATCCAGGCCTTCTGAGCCGGATCGTTCGGGCCGTCGTTACCGCCGCCAGCTGTGGGGCTGCGGTAGCAGATGTCGAAGCTATTGAGAACGCCCCAGTAGGTGTCCAGCGCTTCGTCGTTGCCCTCTGCAAAATACTGCTTGAATGCATCGGTGGTGGACTTCAGGCCGTCCTCGCCGCCGACTACAGTTTCAAGGGTGTTCGGATAAATAACATCCTGCGCTTCCTCGCTCCAGTTACCGATACGGGTACCGGGGTTGGTCTTCAGGATCAGTTCGCTCTTGCCATCGCCATCGAAATCCTGCACAAACAGGTTGGTTTCATGGTCGTTGGAAGCTGCAACGTTGTAACCCATGTCTACGCGGAACAGCAGGGTGCCGTCGAGCTTGTACACATCGATGTACTCGGTGCCCGCAGTCAGGTTCTTCGGGCTGTAGATCGGGTCGGAATACATCGGGTCTTGGCTGTTGGTACGCCATTTCACCACGATTTCATACTGGCCGTCGCCATCGAAATCACCCACGGACATATCCTGGGTCGTGAACTTGCCGCTCATGGTGGTCATGATGGAGCCGTCCTCGTTATGGGCATAGGGGAGGCTGGTGCCGCAGTCAAGCTCTTCCACGTACTGGATGAACTTGGCTTCCAGCTCATAATACAGCGCATCGCTGATGATGCCGTTGTTGAGCACGTTCCTCGGCTGCCAGTCTTCGCCATTGTACTCGTTGAGCTTGGCAATCCAGCCGTTCAAATCTTCCTGGGTGACTGCCGTCTTGTTGTCATGGGGCTCGCGGAACGCACGAAGCAGATCCATGTCAACACGGTACCAGCTCTCCTGATTGTCTTCCGAAATCGCCCAGGTCTTTGCATCGTTTCCACCAATGGTGCTGCCAGGGCCGACGATCTTGCCGCGGTACTCGAAGTTGACCAGCGGGATGGGATCGGGAGCGGGCTTCATCTGGATATACTGCACAGCGCCTCTGTTTTCCTGGCCGGATCTTCCCTCCAGGGAGGACAGCATCGGCACGCACAGGCCCTCTTTGCGGCCTTCTACGCCGTCGATAACCGGGGCAACTTCATACACGGAGCTGATGGTGCCGTCGGGATCGGTGTAGTTGGTCGGAGTGGTGTTCTCTTTGACGACGCCGGGGTTGGTGTCATAATCGCTCTCCGGCTGAACGTCATGGGGATTGATGGTGGCGATCAGCGCACCGTCACGGTAAACATTCCAAGAGATGCCGTCGGGCTCGTTGCCCAGGAAACGCCAACTCAGGAAGATGCCGTCAGCCGTCTCAGCTGCCACCAGGCCGCGATCCAAATACTCCATCGAGCGCAGCCCGTCCGAGCTCAGATCGGTTGACGCCGCATTGGTAGTCATCATCAAACCAGCCGAAGTCAGCATCGACATGGTCAGGACCAATGACCCAACGCGTTTTACGTGTTTGTTCATTCGTCTCCCTCCTAGAATTGTAGGTTTTTCATCCAGCGGATCCGCTTCCAAAATTACGCAGGGAAAACAAGAAACCGCATTGGATACAACAAAAAAGTCTCTCCCGGTCAATTGTCTTTTAAGCCGCCTGTATTTTGTCCCAATATGGATCAATGAACCGCTCATATGGATCAATTAACCGACAGCCCTATTATAATCTTGTCTTCTCATGAAGTTAAGCAAAATATATAATATTTTTGTTATTAAACATTGCTTTTTGAACACTATTCTACTCAAAATGTGAAATCACGCGAAAAAGTAACGTCGTCAGGCCACAAAACCAGCGATAATCTCAGCCTTTTTTATGCATTATCGTGATCTTCCGTCACCAATTGTGCCCAATTACTCGTTTTTTTGCTTCCACTTTTTGCCGTGCTTTTTTATAAATTGCGGTTATTGAGCCTCTGCGATTTGAATAACTTTTATGAAAGATATCGAAAAATTGTTTAGATAGTAGAATGCGCCAAAAATGATGGATAAAAATGGGGTTTTATGACGGTTATATGGTTAACATGTATCTTTCGTGCGTCTAATCGGTTAGATAGGTCCATATTTCCTCTATGACAGACGCTTTTTGTAGATCTAGGCCCGTGCTTTCATTTACCCACGGCTGCTGGTCGCTCGCCCCATTTTTGTCAACAGGCAAAGCAACAAAGGAAGCCATTGGGGGTCATTCCCAATGGCTTCGCAGAATCTGCGGTTTTGGCTTGCGTAAAAAGTAGGAGGCAAAGGGGATCGCCGGTAAAAATTAGATACCGCTTTTGATCGCCCAGCCCTGGCTTTCCGACTGCAGCGCGACCATACGCGAATAAATCCCGTCTGTCCTGAGCAGTTCTGCAGGGGGGCCTTCTTCCGCAACCCGTCCGTCCGCCAGCACCACGATCTTATCCGCGCCTGCCACTGTGCGCATGCGGTGGGCGATGACCAGTACCGTTTTCTTTTGGATTAGCCGGGAAAGGGCGGACTGGATCAGCGTCTCGTTTTCCACGTCCAGGGAGGCTGTGGCCTCGTCGAGAAGAATGATCGGCGCATCCTTTAAAAAAGCGCGGGCAATGGAAATGCGCTGGCGTTCCCCGCCGGACAGTTCGCAACCGTTCTCCCCGATGCGGCTGTTCCATTTGTCGGGCAGCTTCTGCGCAAACTCCTCACAATTGGCCAGGCGTGCCGCCGCCAAAACCTCTTCGTCCGACGCGTCCTTGCGCCCGATGCGGATGTTTTCCAGGATGGTATTGTCAAACAGGGTTACGTCCTGGAACACGATGGAATACAGCGAAAGAAGGGTTTCCGGGTCGATCTGGGAAATGTCCATCCCGCCTACAGTGATGGTTCCTTTGTTTACGTCCCAGAAGCGGGAGGCCAGGCGGGAGACTGTGGTCTTTCCACCGCCGGAGGGGCCTACCAGCGCCGTTACCTGCCCTTGTTTCGCGGTAAAGCTCACATCTTCAAGCACGGTTTCTTCCTGATTGTAGGAAAAACCCACGTGGTCGAAGACGATGTCGTACCCTTGGTTGGAAAGGGTGGTTTTGCCGGTTTGTACCGGATGGTCAAGAATTTCATTCATGCGAGCGATGTTCGTACGGGTGCTGATCACCGCCGCCAGGTTCTGCAACGCCCCCTGCAGCGGATCGTAAAACCGCGACACCACCAGCAGGAACAAAAAGAAGGTCAGCACGTCCAGCGACCCGTCTATGAGCAGCATCGAGCCTACCAGCGCTACCGTGGCAATGCCCAGCTTTAAAATGAGGGAAGCGGAAACGACGAATGCAGCCGTGCCGAACTCGCTGATCACCGCCCGGTGTTCCACCGCCTTGATTTTTCGGTCCAGCCCCTCCAGATATGCCTCTTCCGCGTTGCACGACTTAAGATCCCGTACGGTTTCGATGCACTCCTGAATCCCATCGGCACAGGCCATCTTTGCATCCATGGACTTGCGGTTGAGCATTTCCTGTACCTTTGCCGACAGCCAGACAATCGCAAAGGAGACCGGCAATACCCAAAGAGCTGCCAGGGCCATGCGCCAGTCAAAGAAAAGTATACCGATGGCAACCAGCACGGTGGATGCGACCGCGCCGAACAGCTCGGGGATAAAGTGAGAGAAGCTTTGCTCTAAAAAGGTGCAGTCAGCCATAATGGTACTGGTCAGATCCGCCAGATCCTTTTTCCCAAAGAAGGACAACGGGATCCTGCGCAACTGTTCGGCCAGGGAAATGCGCCGCACGCCGCTTTCTTTATAGGTGGCGAAATACGTGGCGTTGTACTGGAACCATGTAGTCAGCAGGATGATCCCCACACAGATAACACAGCCTACTATATAAAATACCGTTCTCTGCGCCGAAATCCCGCCGGCCATCAGGTCGCTGACCAAAAAGTACAGCAGCCCGACTGGGAACATGAAGGAAATGTTTTGCAGCGCGCAGGCGATGCATCCTTTAATCAGGTCCTTTGCGCCCTGTTCGGATAGTGCGTATTTCTTCTGTAGCTTTTCAATCATTGCCTCAGCCCTCCTTTGCTACTTTCCATTCGACGGAAGTCTGATAATCCTTCCACATCTTGCGAAACAGGCCGCCGGCCTCCATCAGTTCCCTGCAAGTGCCCGACTCGGTGATTTCCCCTTCTTTGAGGACGAAAATCCGATCCGCCCCCACCACGGTGGAAAGGCGGTGGGCAATCATAATGACCGTTTTTCCCTTCGACAGCTCTGTAAAGGCCCTCTGCACCCGGCTTTCATTGTCCGGATCGGCAAACGCCGTGGCCTCGTCTAAGATGACGATGGGGGAATCCTTAAGCATCACCCGCGCAATGGCAATGCGCTGCTGTTCCCCGCCGGAAAGGTATACCCCCTTTGTCCCGATTACCGTATTCACCCCATTGGGCAACTTTTCCACGATGTCCATACACTGAGCTGCTTTCAGCGCCCGCATCACCTCGTCCCGACCCGCATCCGGCTTGGCCAGGCGCACATTTTCCAGAATGGACGCCTTAATCAGCTTGCTGTCTTGGAATACGTAGGACACCGTATCCATCAGCTGCGTTTTGGAGATGTCCCGGATATCCACACCGCCGATGCGTACCCGGCCCTCCTGGGGGTCGAAAAAGCGGGCAATCAAATTGGCAAGGGTGGTTTTGCCTCCCCCGGAGGGGCCTACGAAGGCGACGGTCTGTCCGGGACGGATAGAGAGGGAAACGTGTTTGAGGGCGTCGGTTTTCCCGTCGTAGCTAAAGCGCACGTCCTCCAGGGTAACTGAGCTGTCCTTAGGGGATTGGGGAACGGCGGCTTGGGACAAGGGCGTAAGGGTAAGCACGCTGTCGATCCGTTCCAGCGCGTCGTTGACAATCATGGCGTTCTCGCTTTGGAACATGATTTTAGTCAGGGTCAGCGAGATAACGGGAGTAATAATAATGTAAAAAAGAAGGTTGAGCAAAAATTCGTTGGTCACCCCGTCACGGGTGAAAAGCAACCCGGCCGCAATCAGGAACACGAACACGCCGTTGATGGCCGCTGTGTAAAACAGCATCGGCGTCCGCAGCTGCTTGGTGTAGGCGATGACCCACACCCCATACCGGTCGATGGCGTCCTTGAACTTTTTAAAGGAAAACACCGTCTGCCCAAAGGTCTTGACCACCGGGATACCGCGGACGTATTCCACCGCTTCGTTGGACATGTCATCCAGGGCATCTTGGTATTCCTTCATCTTTTGCTGCATTTTCGAGCCGGTCATACTCATCATAATCAAAAAGCCCAGCGCCACCGGAATCAGGCTGAGCAGCCCCAACCGCCAGTCAAATGCAAGCAACAGCACCAAGAGGCCGCAAGGTGTTGCGATTGCGCCCGCTTTATCGGGCAGCTGGTGGGCCAGGTAGGTTTCCGTAGCCGCGCTGGACTCGTTGACAATTTTGCGCAGCTTGCCGCTGCCGAACTCCTGCACAAATCCTAGCGGCAGCTTGACAATGTGGCGCATGGCCTCGCAGCGGATGTTGGTGGCCACCCGGAACGCCGCCACGTGGGAGCACATTAGCCCTGCAATGTAAACCAGCACCGCTACCACAGCAAACAGAACCGCCATCCAGCCGTTGACGGCTAAGTTTTGCGCCTTGTCAAAGTCCGGCATCACCTGCAGCACCTCTTGGATCATTCTCCAGATGTACCAAAATGGCACCAGCGCAATGAGCGCGCTCAGCGCGGAAAGCACCCATGAGGCATAGGTAAAATAGCGATGCCCTCCCGCGTACTGCATCAGCCGCGAGAGATTGGATTGTTTTTTCATGCAAATCCCTCCTTATGGTTAGTTTAAGCTAACTATACGGCAAAAAAGCAGGGCTTTACAGCCCCATGATTTTTTGCCAGCCTGCCGTGTAAAATTCCCGGAGTTCCTTCACATAACCCAAAGCCTGCTCCTTTGGCATATCGTGAACCACCATCTCAAAAAAACCGGAAAAAAGCCCGCTGACTAGAATGTGCTCCAACTGCGGGTCGATGGCTTTTACCGGATGCCCCAGCCCTTTGAGGACCGACAAGAACCGGTGCGTCGCATCCACTTCAATTTTTACCAGATCGTGGATGAACCACTCGTACCGCGTCCCCTCCGCACAGCAAAGAAGCAACTTAAACGCATCGAAATGCTCGTAAATGTAGTCCACCATCCAGTCCATACAGTCCCCAGAAATTTCGCCCATGTGAGCAGGCTGCTCCTTGGGTGGAAGCGTGGCAAACGCATCCTGCGCTTGATTGAACCGTTCCATTAGGGCCTGGTATGGCTCGCAAACCAACGCGTCAAACAGCTCCTCCTTGCTTTTGTAATACCCATAAAAGGCGCCGGTCGTAACGCCTGCTTCCTTAACTATGTTTCGCAGGGACGCGTCACGAAACCCTTTGGCAAGGAATTCTTTTTTCCCAGCTTCTAAAATATGCGCACGGGTAGTCGGGGTAGGCTCGGGAAGGAACAAACACTCACCCCCTATATAACAGTGTTATGTGTTGCGGTTTTAGTATAATAGATCCTTTCCCTCTTGTCAAGGCGGAAATGCGGTTCCACCGTCATAGGCGCTTCGCCTTGCTTGTAGCGACATGAACGATTAATACACCTGAAAAAATAAAAGTAAAACCAGATAACCGGGAATCCAATTAGCGCCCACAAAAGGTGGTAGCGTTTTTCCTTCTTCTGATAAAGCAGGAGGCCGCATATAGAAAAAGCTGAGATAGCACAAAGCCGCGCACGCCGCCTCATTCCTCCACAATGCGATACAGCGTAAATTTCGAGTCGGTCAGCTGGCTGGTAAGCGATTCTTTGCCGGAGGTAACGGAGAAAAGAAAGCCTGCCACTAGGACCAGCAATCCTGTACATAACCATTTATTATCCCCTCCTTGATCCCAAAGGGATCGTCTCCGATTTTGCATTGCCATACCAGCTGCCGAATGGCCCACGAAGGATTGACGTCCACCCCTATATTTTATCACCGGGCAGCTTCCACTGTCTACATTTGAAAAAAGAGCCGGCGCTGGCCGCTTGAATCGCGGTTTCGAACAATATGGAAAAGGGCGTCCCTATTCCCTGCTATGACAAAGTAGAAAAACGAGGGTACCACATTGAAACGGTACCCTCGTCCAACTTCTTAAAATAGGGGAAGTTTAGATTTCGCTGTTGCGTTTTCTCCGCACAGCCAAGCCTGTCACAGCTAAGGCAGCTAACAGGAGAAGGGCTACTGTGGCTACCGGCATTGCAGAGACACCGGTGGAAGGATTCTCATCCGAAGGAGTGGTGTCCTCAGTCCCACCGGGCACATCCGGATCGGTGGCGGAAGGCTCGTCCGGATCGGGCGTAGCGGGTTCATCCGGGTCCGGAGTAGAAGGCGTTTCTTCCTCTACCTCCTGGATGGTAAGGCCAGCCATGGCGGTCAGGCCATTGTATTCGGCGGCAACCACTTCGGCACCTGCCTGGAGGAAGGTCAAAGTGCCGTCCTCATTCACACGGACCAACCCGTTGGTCACGGTGAAGGTGACATCCTGATTATCCAGCGTGCGCTGCACCCCGTAGGGATTGGTGGCACAGACAACCGGCTGTACCGTATCGCCTACCTTACCGGTGGGGATGGAGAGCTCGATGGAGACCACGTCTGCATCGGAACGGCCGATCTGTACGGTCGTCTCAGCGCTCCGGCCCTGATAGGTAACCTGGACGGTTTCTTCACCCGCCTGCAGAAGATGGATTTTGCCGTCTTGTGTCATCTCGGCCAGGCCGTTTTCAAACTGGAATTGTACGCTCTGGTTGTCCAGCGCAAAGGATACGCCATAGGGATCGGTGGCTGTTACCGTGGGAAGCACGGTCTGGTCGGCTTTCAGATCCTCCGGCAAGGTAATCTGCAGGCTTGCCACATCCGCAAGAGAGGGATCCAACACGTTCAGCTGCATCATTGCGGTTTCACCGCCGCAGACAGCCGTAATGGTAGCGGTGCCCTGGCCGGTGACGGTTACTTCGCCCTTTTCATCCACGGTAGCCACCGCGGGATCCGAAGAACTCCACTGGATGTTTACCAGTTCATGGCTGTTGAGCTGCGTGATGTAATTAGAAGGATATTCCCGGAAATCACCGTAAAGATTGAGCTGGAGTGTCGCGCCTTCAAAGGTGTTGAGGGTATCGCCGATCAGGGCGTCGTGCTGCAGATAGACGCGGGTCAGCAGGGGATTGTAGGTATATTCGGCGGAGCCGTCAGTTACCTGATAAATACCGCTGCCCAGCAGGTTGCCCTCTTCCGCAGTGACATAGCCTTTGCCGGCGGCGTTGCCGGTGATGATGTAGTCCACATCGCCTACATTCCAATTGTGCAGCGTGTGCAGGTGTCCAAACAGCACGTCCACATTTACGTCGGGGTTTTCCGCTTTGTACGCGGTGAGGATGCTCTCAAAGCGTTCGGCTTCAGAAGCACTCATGTTGTGTTCGGTGGCAAAGTCGTCCCGGGTTACCACATGGTTGAGCACCACCACGTTAGGAAGGGTGTTGGCCTGCAACAGCTGCTCAAGGTAATGATACTGGGTGGAATCGGTGTACTGGACGCTCTGGCCATAAGCGGAGTTGAGGAAGACAAACAGGGTGTTGCCGTATTCCAGGTGATAAGTGGGGGAACCAAAGGTCTGATAGAACAGCTCCAGGTTGCCGTTGACGCCTTCATGGTTGCCCGCCATGACAAAGTAGGGCTTGCCGGTGGCTTCGATGTAGTTCTTGCCGTCGGTGTATTCCTGCTGGGAAGCGCCGTCTACAATGTCGCCCATCTGGATGACAAAGTCGCTTTCCTCTTCGCCGGCACGGCTATAGATCCGGTCGGAATAGGTGTTGCCCTGGGTGTCGGGGATGATGGAAACCTTAAAGTTCTCCGGATCCTCCGGCTGGGCAATCGGATCGATGGTGATGGTGTCGGTATAGGTGGCCATGGCATTGCCGTCTACATCCTTGCCGTCGATGGTCAGCACGTAGCTGCCCTTTTGGAGCTTTTCAGCGGGCAGGGCATAGCCGTCACCGGTTTCCTCGTCATAGTACACCGGCGCTTCCTGGCCGTTTAGCGTCACACGGATGCTTTGGGGATCCACGCCGCTCTTAGCGTCCTCCATACAGAAGCTGATCCGCGGCTGAGGGATGCGGACTGTTACGCTGCCGATGGGGGTCACGTCGTGCACGGTGGGACCCTCGGTATCCGGGGTCAGGTCCACAGTGTAGGTATTGTCGATATAGGGCACGGATTCATTGCCCTGATTGTCCTTGGCTTTGACGATCACTCGGTAGGATTGGCCATCTTCCAGCCCGCTTAGGCCAAAGCTGAGCTTTCCGGTTTGAGCGTCATAGGTATAATCGGTTTTCGCTATGCCGTTGACGGTTACGGTGATGGAGGAAGCATCCACACCGGAACCGCTGTCGCTAATCCAGGTGGAGAACTCCATGGAATCTTGATAGTAGCCGCCGCCTTCGGGCGTGGTCTCGTTGAACACCGGGCCGGAAAGGTCGTTGGCCTCATCGGTGTAGATAAACTTCAAATCGTCGAACAAGAGGGTGGTGGTATAGTCCTGATCGGGAGTCAGGGCGCGGTTGGTGTTGGAGAACCAGAAATAGTTGAAGACCAGAGTCATAGGCCAATCCTGTGGGATCTCCGCCTCTACGTATTTCCAACCGATCCAGTCGATGGAGCCCACCAGGTTCAAGCTCTTGTCGGTGCCGGTGCCCGGGCCGGTGCAAGCGGATTTGAACACAGCGGTGAGCATGACATTGATGTTGTCACTGACACCGTCGTTGTTTTCATCGCCGCTGTAAATCCACATCCCGAACTTTTTCGGCATGGCTTTGGCGGTGTAGCGTTCTTCCATTTGCGCGCGCAGCTCCTCGTTCCACACGCCGGTGCCCGCATAATCACTGGTGTCGTCCCACAGAGGGATGAAGTTTGCCGTCCCATTGGTGGTGCGCTTCTGGTTGGCGGCATCCCAGGCCCACATGGAGGTATCGTAGGTGACCCGGAAGCTGTTCTCGCCGTTTTTCACGCGGCTGCCTTCCATCTCGGCGGTTTCAAACCCGAGCATGTCGCTCTTGCCACCGTACTGGGTCTGGCGGCCGTAAAGATAACTGCTCATGTAGTATCCTTCGATGGGGGAATCCTCAAAGTCGTCGATAATCTGTTCCTTGAGGCCGATGATGATATGGACGCTGTAGGTCTGCCCTAGGAAGGTTGCGGTGAGGTCCGCTTCCCCTTCCGAAGCGGTGACGGTGAGCACGCCGTCTTCCAGCGTACCAATGGCATCCCCGGTCAAAGCCCACTGGGCGGCGGAAGAATCAATGTAAATTTCCTTGTTGGCGCTGTCATACGCCTTAAGGCGAAACGCGCGGGTATCGCCCTGCTGCAGGGTGACCGTCCCGGTGGCGTCCAAGCCCACCGAGCCAAAGGTATCCACCACCTGGATGGTAGCCGTCCCCACTACGCCGTCCACGGTTGCGGTCACCGTATCGGTGGTGCAGGACGCCGGTGCGGTATAATGGCCGTTTTGGTCGATGGTTCCCTTTTCCGCGCCCCAAACAATTGTCTTCCCTTCCGAGGAAAGGCTGCTGCCGCTGGTGTCCGCTAGGCGCACAGAGAAATCGTAGGAAGAGCCGGGATACAGCTTGATGTTGTTCTCATCCACCACCACGTTGCCCACAGTGGAGCTCTTCGGTGCGGTGCTGACAAACAAAAGGGAGTTGGAAACCGAGCGGGAATTGCCGTCGCTGGGATAGCTGACGGTAACCAGCTCGTCACTGCCGGCACGGCGTGCCAGCATCTCAGTGGAGCCGCCGCCGTCCATATTCAGCACGTCTACGCAGCCCAGCTGGTTCATCATATAGTTGGTGATATCCTTAAAGCTGGTGCCGTCGCTCTCGGAGAAGTTGGTGCCCGGCTTTGCGACGCACAGCACATGCATGGTTCCGTCCGCCGTCATGCCGATGACGGTGCGGGAATTGTTATCGGTGCCGCTGTTGTTGACCATGTCCTCATTGACAACGCCGTCCTTGGCCAACAGATGGAAACCGTTGACCGCCGTGTAAACCTCGTTGCACAGGGTGCCGCGGTCGGTATACACGCCGTCTGCCTCCGCATAAGTGCCGGTGTAAAGGTTGCAGCTGTAGGTGACGGCCTCGCCCACTGCAAGTCCAGCAACCTCCTGCGCTTTCGTACCGTATCCGGCGTACACAATGCAGTCGGAAGGAATGGCAAAGCCGGACTCGGTATAGGTCTGCACCACTTCGCCGGTATACTGGGTACCAGCGTGAATGTAGCCGTCAAAATCGTTTAAGCGGATCAGCGCGTATGCCTGCTGGTCGGATACCCCGCCGGCACCGTAGCTCATCACATGGTCGCGGGTGAGATAATAGGTGAACACCCGGGTATCGTTGCCGGTGCAGTACTGGTTGCGGTTGATGTACTGGACCTCAGCTTTGTAGTCCTCGCCCACCTGGATATCGGCCACGCTGCGCAGAGGATCGATGTTCGCTTTGCCGGATTCATCCACAAAAAACACCGGCGTAGTGGTAGTGTGGCTGGAATTGGGCTGGCTAACCAGGATGTTCCCGTTTTGCACCTGGATGCCGCTGTTGATTCCCCAGTCCATGTCATAGGAATCGGCATTGATGGCGGCTACCACGTGGTTCCCCTTAAGGATCTCACGCTGGGCCTGGCCGCCTACCGTCTCCATTGCGTTGACGGTATCCTGTGCCTTGGCGGAGATGATCTGCAGATTTTCCGTCCCCGGCGTCACCGTCAGATGGTTGACGCGCAGGCGGTGACCTTCCTGCCCGAGATAGTTGACAATGTCCTCTTCGGAATAATGCACGCCGTTGATCAGGTTTTCATCCGCGAGGATATTGGTGACCTGTCCGGACGGTTCCGCCGCGGCAACGCCTATTGCTCCCGCTGACGACATCAGTGCCGTAGAGAGGAGAGCAACCGCCATAAAGGCGGTTAGAACGCGCCGCAGACGATTCTGCTTTGTCTTTCGCATAGGTATCTGTTCCACTCCTTTCATTTGTGAACCGTTACAATTTGCTGTAAGGTTCACTGGAACAAGTGTAACAGGGGACAGGCATTTCTTTGATCAAGGTCATGTAAGGGTTTGCTATTGTTCTTGTAAAATCTCACTACCGCTTTTTATACCTATTTATATAGTGCCCTTCTTTACCATCCTTTCTTCCAAGCCGGAGGGTTACTGCAAAGCCCCCGTTTGACCGTCAAAAGGGCGACTGTTTCCACTTGCAAAACAATACAGCACCGCCCCAGAAAAGCATCTGTACGTTTTCTGGGGCGATGCTGTGAGAGAGGAATATCCCTTTTCCCGGCCGCGTGCTATTGGTCCTTTCCTTTTGGCATTCGATCCGGATTTCGGGAGAGCACCTTTTTAAATTGAAAGGAAAAAAGAATCACAGTAAAGGTAACCGCCAGGAAATCCGCTACCGGTTCGGCCATATAGACCGCCATGGTTTTATCAGAAGGGAACAGTTGGGGCATAATATAAATGAGCGGAACAAGCAAAATAAATTTGCGCATGACGGCCACCATGATGGACGCTTTTGCATTTCCTAGCGACGTAAATGTCATTTGGCAGGCCATCTGGATACCCATCAGAAGCATGCAGGCCATATAGGTGCGCAAGGCGGTTTTGGTAAAGTCCAGAAGATCCGGGGACGAGGTAAACATAGCGGCGAACACCTGCGGAAAAAGCATAATGCAGGCCCACAGCAGGGTGGAATAGCAAAGGCTTGCCTTTAACAAAAGCCGGAATGCACCCTTGACCCGGTCTACCTTCCCAGCCCCGTAATTGTAACTGATAATGGGCTGCGCCCCTTGCCCAAGGCCTTGCAGAGGCAGCATGGCAAACTGCATGACACTGGTCAGAATCGTCATGGCTCCTACGGCAGTGTCGCCGCCGTACCGCAGCAGGGAGGAGTTGAAGCAGACGGAAATCACGCTTTCACTGGCCTGCATCACAAAGGAGGAAAGGCCGAGAGCTAGGCTCGGAAGCACAATGCTGGCTTTTAGTACCAGATTTGCTTTTTGAATTTTCAGGTGGGTCTTTTTCCCAAACAAAAAGGCTAGCACCCAGACACAGGACATGGCTTGGGAAAGGATAGTCGCTAGCGCCGCGCCCTCGACACCCATATCAAATCCAAAAATAAAAACCGGATCGAGGATGATGTTGGCAACCGCGCCAATGAGCACAGAAAGCATGCCGGTCCTCGCAAAACCCTGGGCCGTAATAAAAGCGTTCATTCCCAGAGTCAGTTGGACAAAAACTGTGCCGACAGCGTATATGTTCATATAGGAAACACCGTATTCAATGGTGTTCTCACTGGCGCCGAAGGCCATGAGAAAATCCCGGTTCCAAACCAGAAGGGCCGCCGTCAGCAAAACGGAAATAATGAGCTGCACTACAAAACAGTTGCCCAAGATTTTTTCGGCGGATTTGTGATCCCCTTTCCCCATAAAAATGGATGCCCGGGGCGCGCCGCCATAGCCGACAAATGCGGCAAACGCCGTGACAATCATAATCAAGGGCATGCACACGCCCACCCCCGTCAGCGCCGCCTCCCCTACCTCTGGAATATGGCCGATGTAAATACGGTCGACGATGTTGTAGAGCATGTTGATAACCTGGGCGGCTACAGTGGGCAGGGCCAATCTAAGCAATAGCCTGCCAAGCGGCTCCTTTCCTAAAAACTCCTTATCTTCATTCATACCTTTCCCCTCCTTATCAGTGCTCTTTTTGTGTTTTCCATCATCTTTTGGTTGACCCTGTCAAACAAGTCCTTTTCTTCCTGACTCAAGCCAAAAAACACTTCCTGGTTAAACTGGCTGCGGATGGCCTCCACTTCTTTGGTAACAGGCGCCGCGTCCGGCGTCAGAGAAAGGTGGATTTTCCTGCGGTCTTCCATATCCTGCCTGCGCCGAAGGAGAGATTTTTGAATCAATCCCTCCACCGCTTGGGATACGCTGCCCTTCGACAGCATCCGCAGCTCTACGATATCTGCGGCGGTATCTTTCCCGGGGTTATTAAAAAGGAAGCTGATGACAGTCGCTTCCACTAGGGTAAGCTGGTAGTCCTGGCAGACACGTTTGAGCATGCACTCATGCAGCTTAACCATGCGGCGGATGTTTGTCAGAAAGTCGGCCGGCCGGCTCATGCTTATGCCTCCTTTTTCACCTTTTTACAAAAAGTTTTTTAAAAAACAGTTTATTTAAAAACTATTATACCTATGATTCCAGGCATGTCAAGAAAAGCGACCCCTTGTAAATGAGACGGATCGCTGGGATCGGATGTACGATGGCCGCATAAAATTTAAGGCAACTGGTGACACTGATGGAAAGAAAGCAATGCGGCAGTCAATGTGCGGGAGGGTTGCGCTGCGTATGGAGAAGCACATTTTAATTGTAACCACCACCCACGATTTTCTCTGGAAGTTCGAGCGCGACAATGTAGACTTGCTCCAACGCATGGGGTATGTGGTTCATTACGCCGCCAACCTAAACGAGCCGGCCTACCGTTCGGATGAGGCCCGGTTCCAGGAAATGGGGGTTTGGGCACATCACATTGATATTGCCCGGTCGCCCTTTTTGTTTGCACAGAACAAACGGGCGCTGCGCCAGCTGCTGTGGCTGGTTCATCGGTTCCGCATCCAGGCTATCCACTGCCACACGCCGGTCGGTGGGGTGCTGGGGCGCTTGGCGGGAAGGCTTTGCGAGGGGCAGCGGCCGGTTGTCATGTACACGGCGCACGGCTTTCACTTTTATAAGGGCGCGCCGGTTTTCAACTGGCTGACCTATTACCAGGTGGAGCGGCTGCTGGCCCGCGACACCGACGTTTTGATCGTTATCAACGAGGAGGACTACCAGGCCGCCCGGCACTTTCGCCTTCGAAAAGGAGGACGGCTCTACAAAATCCCAGGCGTGGGGCTGGACACGGAGGTGTTCCGCCCCTTATCGGAAACCATGCGGAACGATCTGCGTGCCAGGCTGGGGTTGCAGACAAAAGATTTTTTCCTGGTCTCGGTGGGTGAACTCAACGAAAACAAAAATCAAGTGGTAGTGCTAAAAGCGTTGGAAAAACTCCGGCAGGAAGAAGCGGACGGGTTTTCCTATCGGTATGGGATTTGCGGAGACGGCTTTCTGCGAAAAAAAATGGAGCGATGGATTGAAGAACGAAAGATGCAGGATACGGTTACCTTGTACGGCTTTTGTCCAAACGTGGCGGAGGTCCTCGGCTGCGCGGATGCGGCGGTGTTCCCTTCCAAACGAGAAGGGTTGGGCATGGCTGGGTTGGAGGCACTGGCCATGGGGATTCCCGTTATTGCGGCGGACAACCGGGGAACGCGCGAGTACATGCAGGACGGAAAAAACGGGTTTGTCTGTCACAGCGGCGATGTGGACGGATTTGTGAGGGGGATCCGGGCGGTCAAAAGCCTGGATGAAGAGCGGAGAAGGCAGATGAAAGAGCAGTGCCTTCGTTCGGTGGAAGCGTTCGGCCTGGAACATGCACACCAGGTGATGCGCCGTATTTATCTGGACGTAGACGGGAGGATCGAGCCAAGTTCCTATGGGACAGCTTATCAAAGTCAGCATTATCATGGGGGTGTTTAACCCCAGCGACCGCGACCGGTTTCTCCGGGCAGTGGCCTCTTTAATCGGCCAAACCTTTTCCAGGTGGGAACTGATTTTATATGACGACGGATCCGACCCAGCCCATCAGCCGCTGATCCGGGAGGTAGCGGGGTTGGACCGGCGGATCCATCTGTTGCGCGGGGAGCGAAACCACGGCCTTGCCTTCGCTCTCAACGAGGGAATCCGGCTGGCAAAGGGCAAATTCATCGCCCGAATGGACGACGACGACATTGCAAGACCAGACCGGCTGCAAAAACAGGTGCTGTTTTTGCAGGAAAACCATCGGTACCAATGGGTGGGGTCCAACGCCCTGCTCATAGACGAGCAGGGCGTATGGGGGATGGAAACAAAACCGGAGTGCCCAGAGGCCCGGGACTTTTTGTTCAACTCCCCGTACATCCATCCTTCTGTTTTGTTTCGCAAAGAAACGCTGATGGCCTGCGGCGGTTACCGGACGTCCAGGGATGTTTTGCAGTGCGAAGATTACGAACTGTTCATGCGGCTGCACCAAAGGGGCTTTCGCGGGTTCAACCTACAGGAGCCGCTGCTATGGTATTGGGAAGGACGGGACTCTTTTCGTAAACGCACCTATTCCAGGCGCGTAAGGGAGATGAAGGTGCGCTACCGAGGGTTCCGGGAGCTTGGGGTGCTCAGCCCGGGTACGTTTCCTTACGTGCTCAAGCCCTTGGCGGTGGGAGCGATCCCGGCGTCCCTCCACCGGCGCATCCGCAGGCGGATGAAAGAAAAAAAGGAAACCTAAGGACAGCAGAAAGAGGGGAAACGGGGATGACGCAGCCAAACAGCGAAAAGCTTTCGCAGTACCAAGCCTATTTAAAGGAAAACCCACGGCTCTATGAGGCGGTCCTATCAACCAAAGCGGCAACGGACGACCTTGCGGCACAGGTCGCCCAGCATGTACTGGCCCCGGCGCTGGGAGGATTTGTCCAATGGCTGTTAACAAATGCCGTGCGCAACGGGATAAAGCGGCTGTACTTTCTCGCGCGGGACGGGTACTGGATGCATCAAATGGCCTTGCGCCTGTGCAAGGCGCTTCCATTGCCCATCGAGTGCCGGTATTTGTGCTGCTCGCGGTATTCCCTGCGTCTTCCCACCTATCATTTGGACAAGCAGGCAGCCCTTTCCTACGTGTGCCGCGGCGGGCTGCATGTAACCATGGGGACTATTTTACGGCGGGCGGGGCTGACGCAGGAAGAACAGGACGAGGTGGCGCATGCGCTGTCTGTCTCCTTAGGGGAGGAAGTCCCCCATGCAAGGCTGGGGCAAGTCCGCCGCCGGCTTTCCAGCTGTGCGCTTTTTCTTTCCTACATGCGGGCCCATTCAAAAAGGGCCTTTCCCGCTCTTACTGGTTATCTTCGGCAGGAAGGGCTGCTCGACGGGGAACCCTATGCTGTTGTGGACAGCGGATGGGTGGGATCCATGCAGAAAACCCTCGGCGATGCGCTGGCCCATTTGGGATGCAGCCGGCCGCTGGAAGGGTACTACTTCGGGCTGTACGAGCTGCCAAAGGGAACCGACCCAAACTGCTATCACAGCTATTGTTTCGGCCCTACCGGGCCGGTTGGGGAAAAGGTGTACTTTAACAACTGCTTATTTGAAGCGGTGTTCACCGCTCCCCATGGCATGACCCTTTCCTACCGGGAGGAAAACGGCCGATATGTCCCTTGTTTTGGATGCATTCAAGAAGAATATAAAAAGTTCTTAGAAAAAACCGGAGAAGTCTACACCGCGTACGCCCTCCAGCTTGCCAAAGCATCCGGCAGGGCGCTCCTTTCCCCTGCAGTAGTACAGGAGGACCGGGCGACTGTACGGCGTCTGCTGCGCGCCTTTATGGCGGCGCCTTCCAAGGAGGAAGCGGCGGTGTTCGGCAGCCTTCCGTTTTCCGACGACGTGCTCGATCAAAACGAGCGGCCTCTCGCCGCCCCTATGACGGAAGAGGAGCTGGCGTCCAGCCACCTGCTCGCAAAGCTGCTCTCCCGGGCGGGAAAGAGGAACGGCGCGCAACCGGATAGCGCCTGGTTTGAGGGAAGCGCAGCCGCCTATTCGGAGCATCCCGCCCGGCACCTGCGGCAGTACGCCTGGTTTCAGTACCTGCGGCACTGGCGCAAGCAGGCATTGTACCAAATGGAAAGGAGGAAGCGCCTGTGACCCGCGCCCAGCAAAGAAAGCAGCACGCTTTTGTCATCCGGCAGCTGACGGCCAGGGAACTCAAACGCAAATACGCCAGGTCTTATTTGGGGATCGTTTGGAGCGTGCTCAACCCGCTTTTGTCCATGGCGGTCCTTTCCTTGATTTTCTCCCAGCTGTTCCGCCGCTCCATCGACAATTACCCGATCTATTATCTGACCGGTTACATCCTCTGGCAAGCCTTTACCGGCGCTACCACCTCGGCAATGACGACGCTGGTGGACAACAAGGCGCTGCTGCTGAAGGTAAAGTTCCCCATGGAGCTGTTCGTTTTGACTAGGGCGTACACGGCGCTGATTAACCTGGGGTATTCCCTGGCGGCCTATGTGGTGATGCTGGCGGTTTTCCAGGTCACACCCAAATGGACAATGGCCTTCTCAGTGGTGATTATCGCCTGTTTGTTTTTGTTTGCTTTGGGGCTGTCGTACATCCTGGCGACGGCTTACGTGTTTTTCGGAGACGTCCGGCATCTTTACACGGTGGTGCTGACCCTTTGGATGTACTGCTCGGCCATCTTTTATCCGGTGGAGCAGCTGCAAGGCCCCATCCGCGCGGTCATAGACGCAAACCCGCTGTACGTATACATCCACTGCCTGCGAAAAGCGGTGATGTCAGGGGCTTTGCCCACCGGCTTCGAACTGGCGCAAATGCTGCTGTGGGGGGTTGGAACGGCCGCGGTGGGATACTGGGTGTTCCGGCGCAGCAAAAACCGGATCATGCAACGGGTCTAAAGGAGGCATACATGGGTATTTGGGAAGGGCACAGGCGGGCAAGCCGGCGGATGCCAAGAGACCCGGCGGTGGACATTGAGGTCAGAAACGTCACGATGGAATTCCGCCGAGCTAAGGATGAGGCGACCAGCTTAAAAGAGCTGGCGGTGCGCACCCTCCGCCGGCAGCATTCATACGAAACCTTCCGGGCGCTGGACCGGGTCAGCTTCTCCATCCGAAAAGGAGAGGTTGTGGGGATTGTGGGAACCAACGGCTCGGGAAAAAGCACGCTTTTGAAGATCATCTCCGGCGCGCTGGTCCCTACATGCGGCCAAGTGCTGGTAGACAAAAGCAAGGTACAGCTGCTTACCCTGGGCACTGGGTTCGACCTGGAGCTGACCGGGCGGGAGAACGTCTACCTCAACGGGGCGATCATCGGGTACACCAAACGCTACATTGACGAAAAGTACGACCAGATCGTAGCGTTCGCGGAGCTGGAAGGGTTTATGGAGGAGAAGGTGCGAAACTATTCCTCAGGAATGGTATCGCGGCTGGGGTTTGCCATTGCCACCGTCCGGGATACGCCAGAAATTTTGATTTTGGACGAGGTGCTGAGCGTGGGGGACTTGTTCTTCCGCAAAAAGAGCGAGGCGCGCATCCGGGAGATGATCCACGGGGGATCGACGGTGCTGATCGTCTCCCATTCCACCTCCGTCATCCGGGGGAACTGTTCCAAGGCCATCTGGATCGAAAAGGGAAAGCTGCGGGCGATGGGAGACCCGAAAAGCGTGTGCGACGCGTACGAAGGGATGAAAGGAGGGTAACCGTTTTGCGGGCATGTGTGTATAACCTGCTGGTCAACCGGGTGCCGGGCATCCGGGACCGTTACCAAAAGCGGCGAAACCAAAAGGGTACCAGCCGCTTGACGGCCCTTTTGTTCCTTTTATGGCTTAACGTGCAGTACTATCTGCTGTTTCGAAGGGAGCTGGCTTTTCCGGAGCGCTATCCGGTCTACGAAGAGCGGCGGCTGCCGGAGGGGGAAAGCGAGTCCTCCCGCTCTCAACGGGAAGATCCAGCTTCCTTTGCCGAGAAGCTGTCCCGCTGCGACGTGGTTTCCTTCGACGTATTCGACACCCTTTTATTACGGGTGGTGTCCGACCCCACCGACGTGTTCTTCTTTGTAGGGATGTCCCTCTCCTATCCAAACTTTCGGGCCATCCGGGTGGAAATGGAGAAAAAGGTGCGGGAGCAAAAGCGCAGGGATACGGGGAGCGGCGAAGTCACTCTTGCAGAAATTTGGGATGGGGTGGCGCCCGAAACCGGGATTGACAAGACGCTCGGCATGCAGACCGAGCTTTGGTGGGAAAAGGCATGCTGCATTGCCAACCCCTATATGAAGCAAGTCGTGGAGTGTCTTAGGGCAAAGGGCAAAAAAATCATTGCTGTTTCCGACATGTACCTCAGCAAAGGCCATATCCGTTCCCTGCTGTCATCCTGTGGATACCCGTCCGTTCTTGATTGCTTTATCTCCTGTGAATACGGCGTCTCCAAAGGAGAGGGAACCTTGTTCGACCGGGTGCAAGAACAGGTCGGGCGGTCGTACTCCTACGTCCATGTGGGCGACCACGAACATGCCGACTACCACCAGCCCCGGCGCCATCACATGCAGGCCTTCCTTTCCCTCAACGTTAATCATATCGGAAACCGATACCGCCCAAGCGATATGTCCGCCATAACCGGGGCTGTATACCGGGGCCTTGCCAACGCCCATCTCCACAACGGCCTGACCGCCTATTCCAAAGAATACGAATACGGGTATCTTTATGGGGGCCTGTTCGTTACGGGCTACTGCCGGTTTATCCACCGGTATGCAAAGGAGCACGGTATGCAAAGGCTGCTGTTCCTTTCCAGGGACGGTGCGGTGTTGCTTAAAGCATACCGGATGATGTACCCCCAGGAGGCCGACACTGCTGTATATGCGTATTGGTCGAGGCTGGCGGCGGTGAAGCTGGCGGCCCGGTATTACAAATGGGAGTATTTCCAACGGTTTTTGTATCACAAAGTGGATCAGCAGATCCCGTTAAGCCAAATTGTAAAAAGCATGGAGCTGTCCTGCATGCTCCCGGATTTATGCCGGCGGACTCACACAACCCCGGAAACGTTTTTGACGAATAAAAACGTCCATTCCGTTCAAAGCTATTTCCTAGAAGCCTTTGAAGACGTGCTCGCGCAGTACGAACCGCAGCGGGAAGCGGGAAAAGCCTACTACCAAAAGCTTTTACACGGCTGCGACCGGGCAGCGGCGATCGACGTCGGCTGGGCGGGCAGCGGCGCGGTCATGCTCGACTGTATGGTCAACCGCGTCTGGGGGCTGTCCTGCCCCATTACCGGTATCTTGGCGGGAGGCCCGTCCGCCCTCAGTCCCCAGGCGGACGGTGCAGAGCCCTTCTTTCTCAACGGGAAGCTTGTCAGCTACCTGTATTCCCAACGGGAAAACCGGGACCTTTGGAAGTTTCACGACCCGGCGCAGAGCCACAACCTTTACTGGGAGCTGCTGTTGGGTGCGCCCCATGGAAGCTTGAAGGGCTTTTATTGGGATGGGGACGGGAAGGCAACATGCCGGTTCCAAGCTTCGCCGAAAGAACCGCAGCGCATTGAGGAAATCCATCGGGGGGTGCTGGCGTTTGTAGAACAATTTCTCGAAGCAGAGCGCCGGCTTGCCATGGAAATCCCCATCAGCGGACGGGACGCTTACGCTCCGATGCTGCTCGCCTGCAGCCGAGGCAACCGGAAGTTTCGAAAAGGGTTGGAGGAGCTTTTGGATGATGTTCACATCGGATAAGGAAAAGGGCCGGCGGGCGGTGCTGTATCACGCGGTCAGCTCCTACCAGCTGCTGGAAGTCATGCTGCACCGGCTGATAAACCACGAAAAGGAAAAAGCGGTTTTGATTCTGCCGGACTTTATTACGCAAAAATATCCCAAGTACCAGAGGCTGGAAAGGCTCGGCCTGTTTGACGAGGTTTACCTCTTCCCCTACCTACGCATTCCTCATCGGGAGGAGGCAAGGATTTTAGAGGATGTCAGCCGGTGCTGCCAGCAGCGCATTCCCTATGAGATCACCGATTTTTCCGAAATTTACGTGGCCGGGGCGCACTTCTACTTCTCCCTTTACCTGATTGAAAACCACATCCCGTTCTCCTTTTTCGAAGACGCAGCGGGCATGCTCAGCCGGTGGAAGGAACACGATGAGGCTTTGAGCAAAACCTTTCCCATCCATGCGGCCATCGCTAGGAAATACGGGCTGTTCGACGGACGAAACCCCTATATCCGCCGGATTTACTGCCTGAAGCGGGCGCAGACGGTGAATGTTTCCGGAGAACGCTATGAGGATTTTTCTGTGGAAGAGGCTCTTCAAAATCTCTCCCGCCAAAAGCGCAAACAGGTGATCCGCTTTTTTATCAAGCGGCGCATCTGCACAAGGGCCGACGCCATCCTGCTCACCCAGCAGTACGCAAACCTGGGGATTATGACTCAAGAAGAGCAGCACCGTCTGTACGAAGGAATGCGAACGGCCATCCCGCCGAGTACTCGTCTGCTGATCAAGCGCCACCCGGACGACACGCTCCATTACCAGGACATCTTTCCCCATGCAAAAGAAATCAAGGAAGTATTCCCAGCCGAGCTGCTTCCCTACGTTTTTACACGAAAGCCGAAGGTGATCTACACCTTTGACTCCACCGGTTGCGAAAATCTCCATACACAGTTTCAAATTAGAAAGGTAAGAAGGGAACTATATGCCGAATAATCGAATTTTACTCCTTGTCAATTCTGTTTATCAATTACTGACGGCAGTGCATATGAAGTGTACTCTATTGCAAGAGGCAGCGATAGACCTGCTAGTATCCGACATTACCCCCGCGCTTAAAGGGTACATTCCTCGTCTGAGGGGGACGGGGCTGTTCGAACGCGTCCTCTTCGCAAACGTAAACGATCTTAATCGGTCGTATCCTCTAACGAAGCTGGACGCGTTAAACGAAGCGTTCGCAGATAGCAGACGCATCTTCCAATGGGTACTCAGCGACGACTTGGACGTATACGACGCGGTTTATTTTGCGAATTTTGACCTGTTTACCCGGATGCTGGCCAACTGGTACTATGCGCAGCTGTGCGAATTCGTATGGTTCGAGGACGGGTTTTCTTCTTACGTGATCGATTATCTAAAGGAGGACCGGGCCGCCGTTAACCGTCACAGGGAAGGGCGGCGGATCCAGGATAAGGTCAGGCGGGTGCTGCTGTACGAGCCGCGGCTGGCGATGCGGGGGGACGGGCTTCTCAACTGTCCGTTGCCCAAAATCTCGAGAAAAGACACCGCCTTTCGTTCCCTACTCAATGGGATTTTTGACTACCATAAGCCCGAAGACCCTGCAGATTTTATTTTTTTAGAACAGTCCTTCCGGGCGGAGGGGATCCAAAGCAACGACCTTGCTTTGATGAAGGAATGCCAAGAAACGGTGGGGCCGGGGCGGTTTGTTGTCAAACCCCATCCCAGAAATCCGGAAAACCTCCCCCTTCAAATGGGCCTAACCCGCCGGTATGACGGGGACGCGCCGTGGGAGCTGTTTTTGCTAAACGAGGGGGCGGCAGACAAAACCGTCCTGACCGTCTGCTCCAATGGGGCGCTGACGGCAAGCCTCGTCTTTGGAATGGACATGAA
Source organism: uncultured Clostridia bacterium (assembly GCA_904420015.1). Taxonomy (GTDB): domain Bacteria; phylum Bacillota; class Clostridia; order Oscillospirales; family Acutalibacteraceae; genus Solibaculum_A. The sequence continues at coordinate 78,990 of CAJFTS010000019.1, read as the reverse complement.
CACGGTGATGCTGTATCGGCTGTTTGACGGGAAGGTGCTGTGGAAAGAGGACGAGATCCTCAAACGGTATTTGCAGACGTTCCAGCGGCAGTTCGCAGGGAAAAACTATTACGTCCCGCAGACTGTGTATGAGCTGCAGCATATTTTACGGTATTTGGGAGGGCAGCATGGAGAACAATCCCATTAAGGTTTCGATTATCATACCGGTGTACCAGGTGGAAAACTACCTGGAGCGAGCGGTGGACTCGGTTCTCGCCCAGACCCTGGAAGAAAAGGAGATTATCCTAGTGGACGACGGGAGCACAGACGCTTCCCCGCAGATCTGCGACCGGTATCAAGAACAGTATCCGGGCCTAGTACGGGTGCTACACAAGGAAAACGAAGGGCTTGGACTGACCCGCAACGCCGGAGTTCGCATGGCTAAGGGGGAATACGTGGCCTTTTTGGATTCCGACGACAGCGTGGAGCCGGACATGTATCAGGAACTGTACGACAAAGCGGTGGAGGGCGGTTACGACTATGTGATGTGCGACGTAAAGATCATCTACGTGGACGAAGGCCGAAGCTCCGTAGTGTCCTCTTACCCCAGGGAAACCATCGATCTCGCCGATTACATTGCCAACGGCAACAACATCACCTACAGCGTCAACAAGCTCTTTCGCAGAAGCATCTGGGAAGAAAACCAGTACGAAAAGATGCTGTTTGAGGACATTTCCCTCATTCCCTCTTTGGTCACCCGGTACCATCATGTGGGCTACATCCCCAAGCCTTTTTACAATTACTACCGCCGGTCCGACACCATTTCCACCACCTTTGCGGGAGAGATGGTGGACATCATTCAGGCGTTTAGCAACTTTCTCGACCGAAGCGACCCGGCCTACCGGGAAGAAGTCGTCTACTGCACGGCAAAGCAGCTTTACTGGAACATGCTGCAGTCCAGAGTGCTGTTCCAGGCGGACTTTATTGGGCTGCTTCAGAAATACAAAAAGGATTTCCTGTTAAACCCGTATCTTGCCAAGGACAAGCAGAGGAAAAAGCTGCTGGAATTCTTGGATTATGAGGTTATCCCGGAAACCTTCTTCTGTGTGCATTTGGGAAGGCCAATCCCCCTGGGCTACCTGGAGGAGATCCGCACCGATTTCCCAAAGGCGCGGCTGATTCAAGTGGACGAAATCAACTGCTCCGAAAAGGAGCTGCCCGGCTGTGTACTAAAAGCGCTGGAAGCGGGGAACCTTGGGTTTGTGGAGGAGTATTTGGCGCTTCGGCTGCTGTATAAGGAAGGCGGCATTGTGTTGAGCCCAGACATGCGGGCCAATCTCAACCTCAAGCGGCTGCGGCTCAACCGGGTCTTCTTCGGCTTTGACAGTGAAGAAGATCTGTTGGGCGGCTGCTTTGGGGCGCTGAAGGGGCACTACGTCATCCAGGCGCTGCTGGATTCCTACCGGGATGAGTCCATCTTCAACAAAGCCATGCTCCCTTTAAAAGACCGCATCCGGGATTTTCTGATGATACACTTTCAGCTGAAGGCAAACGGCCGCAACCAGCTGCTCAAGCACGAGGTCCAAGTGTATCTGCCAAGCGTGCTGGCGTACGACATGAAGGACGGGGACAACTGCTGCAAAAAAGCGCAGTACCCGGTTGCACAGGGGTACGAGGTGGTAAGCGATGCGGTGCTCAAGATGTGGTCCGACCGGCTGCTGGAAAACTGGAACCTATATAAGCAGGAGCGGGGCACAAAGGCGGCTGGGGGTGCAAGGCCGTCCCCGGCTGCGAAAGACCCGCCGACCCTTTCCCTGCAGGAGATGGACCGGCGTATTCAGGAAGTGGTGGACACGTACGAAAATTCAACCTGCTGGCGGCTGACAAAGCCGATTCGGGCCGTCGCCAGGCTGCTCGGAAAATAAGGAGGGAGTTTGGATGCATACGGTTGCAATCATTCCGGCGCGGTACCATTCCAGCCGTCTGGCCGGCAAGCCGTTGGAGGACATCTGTGGAAAACCGATGATTTGGTGGGTGTACCGCCAGGTAAAAAAAGCGAAGGGGATCGACGAGGTCTATGTGGCCACCGACCACGAACGCATCCGGCAGGCGTGCGGCCATTACGGCATCCCCTGCAAGATGACTTCGCCGGATCATCCCACCAGCACCCAGAGGATTTACGAGGTGGCCAGGCAGGTGAAGGCGGACGTATACGTCTGCGTCAACGGGGACGAGCCGTTGATACAGCCGGACTTGATCGAGCGGGTGCTCCCCCCGTCGACGGAGGGCTTCTTTGCCACCAACCTGATGGCCAAAATTCACCGGCCATCTCATGTGGTGGATGAGTCCAACATCAAGGTGGTGACCGATACGCAGGGCAATGCGCTGTTTATGTCCAGAAGCCCCATCCCCCACCCTAAGGCGGCCCTACAGTTTGACTACTATAAGCATCTGGGGGTGCTGGCCTATTCGCTGCAAGCCCTCGCGTTCTTTGCACAGACGGAAAAAGGGGAGCTGGAAAAAATCGAGGACGTCAACGAGCTCCGCTTCATCGAGCATGGGAAACCGCTGCGCATGATCCCGGTGGAGGCGGACACGCTGTCGGTGGATACGAAAAAGGATTTGGAATACGTTCGAAGCATCATTCGGGACCGGCTGGAGAGAGGAGAGGAAGAGGCATGAGCATTCAAGTTCTGGACTGCACGCTGCGCGACGGCGGGTATATCAACGACTGGCAGTTTGGAAAAAAGAACATCGCGTCCATTTTGGACAAGCTGGAACAGGCAAACATCGACATCATCGAGTGCGGGTTTTTAACCGGCATGGTGCAGGATGAGGAATGCTCGCTGTTTCACGACGTTGAGGGGATTGAAGCGGTGCTTCCCCGGCGGGAACGGACGTCCATGTATGTGGCGATGATCGCCATTGGGGAAAAAGAGCTGCACCCCTCCTCCCTGCCGCCTTACGACGGAAAGAGCATCGAAGGAATCCGGCTGACCTTTCACAAGGAGGAGGTGGGGCAGGCCGTCGAATGGGCGAAGATCATCATGGAAAAGGGATACCAGGTGTTCATGCAGCCGGTGGGGACGGTGTTCTACACCGATCTGGAGCTGCTGGAGCTGGTGGAAAAAATGAACCGCCTCAGACCCTACGCCTTCTATATTGTCGATACGCTGGGGAGTATGTACCGCAACGACGTGTCCCACCGGTTTTACCTGATCGACAAAAATATGGATCCGGGCATCCGTCTGGGGTTTCACGGGCACAACAACCTGCAGCTCGCCTTTTCCAACGCCCAGATTCTGGGAAAAATTCAGACCAAACGCACCCTGATCCTGGACGCCACCGTGTACGGGATGGGGCGGGGCGCAGGCAACCTGCCGACAGAGCTAATCACCCAGTATATCAACAAAAACATCGCGTCCCGGTACGATGTGACCATGGTGATGGACATTTACGACGAATACATCTGCGCGATCAGGAAACGGTACGAATGGGGGTATACGGTACCGTACCACATCGCGGCGAGCCACGTCTGCCATCCCAACTACGCCGCTTATCTGATCGACAAGCAGACGCTGACCATGAAGGACATTGAAAAAATCATCCAATCCATCCCGGGAAAGCACAAGGTATTGTACGACCGGGGGCTGATTGAACGGCTTTACACCCAGTTCCAAAGCAAAAAGATCGATGACAGCGCTTGTGTCGGGGAAATCACCGCGCTCATAAAAGGGCGACCTCTTCTCCTGCTGGCCCCGGGCAAAACCCTAACAACCCATGCCGACGCCATCCGGTCGTTTATCGAACAGGCGCATCCTTTTGTCATATCGGTCAACTTTGTCGATTCCCGCTACCAGGCGGACGCCTGCTTCGTAAGCAACCACAAGCGAATGGACGTGATTGAGCGGGATCTTCAGCCGCCGGCCCGGATGCGCGTCATCCTCACCTCCAACATCCCTTACCGTGCCGGGGAGGACGACTTGTTTGTCGATTACGATCAGTACACCAACGACGATGAGATGATTTCCGACAACGCGGGGCTGATGCTGCTAAAACTGCTGATCCGGTGCGGGGCGAAAGAGGTGTTTTTGGCGGGGTTCGACGGGTTCCTCCCCAGCGCGAAGGGGAATTATTACCGCCAGGAGCTGGACATTCCTCTCAAAGAAGAGGAGGCGCTGGAAAAGCAGCGCCGGATTCGAAAGCAGCTCAAAGAACTGTCCCGTTTCCTCAATCTTACGTTTTTGACCCCTTCGGTTTACGAGCAGGAGGAAGCGGATGTATAAGTGCGTTTTATTCGACATGGACGGTACCTTGGTCAATTCCTATGAGGGGATTTACCGGGCGTACCGGCAGGCATTTGCGTGTTTGGGCCTGCCCTTTCTGGGGGACGCCTTTGTTCAGACCGCTATCGGCGCACCTCTCCCCTTTGTGTTCGAGCATCTGTGCGGCATGAGCCGGGAGCGGGCTGTACAGGCCATCCGCTGCTACCGGGAATATTACGCAAAACAGGGGTGGCGCCAGGTGCAGGTTTACGACGGGATGCGGGAAACTCTGGGCGAACTAAAGGAGGCGGGCTGCTTTCTGGCGACCGCTACGCTAAAAAAGGAGACGTTTGCCAAGCAGATTCTGCAGGAAACGGGGCTGCTCTCCTTGTTCGACGCCGTGTGCGGGATGGACGAGGACGACCGGCTCACCAAGGCCGACCTCATACGCCGGGGCATGGAAGCGGCAGGCGCTCTGCCGGAGGAAACGGTCTTGGTGGGCGACAGCGAATTCGACCTGGCGGGGGCCGGACAAGCTGGAATCGATTTTTTGGCGGTCACCTACGGGTTCGGGTTTCGCACGCCCCAAGCCCGCGCACAGCTAAACGGCCGCATGCAGGCGGAAAGTCCCCGTAACATTGCCGCGCGGCTCAGGCAAGCGAGCGCGAGGGTATGAAAAGCGCCCGGGAAAATTTCTCCGGGCGTTTCTTTCTGCGCTTTTGATTTTTCAAAGAATCAAGTAAGCGGCTGGTTCCAATGGTTGCGATCCTTGAAGGCTTTCAGCTGGTCTTGGTAGGCGACAAAGCTTGTTAGGTCCATCGTGCCTGTGCTATCGTCATACGTACCGTCTGGATTAAAAAGCATCACAATTAGTTTAGAGTGTTTCCCAAATCCAGTATATATTGCTCTACCATAATCATCGGAAACGATATAAACTATGGGATTTCCCCTGCTTCTTGCATCGTCACCAAGATAAGAACGATATCGACGATACACCACTTCTTCATCCATCGGCCCTTTTGATTTTGCTCGTACAATCTCCACCTTTACGCATTTCTCTTCATCTAGTTCTTTGTTCCAATCGTTCTTCTCTTTCAGCTCTTCTATCTCCTCATCCGAAAACTTGTTTTCATCTGCTGAAATGAAATTGTAATCCGGGTAAAAATAGACGTATCCGTCTTCGGCCTTTTGGCTGATAAGAAGGCTATGGGTACTTACGATTAAATTTTCATAATAGTAAAACAACGTTCGTCCATAGTCATCCGTTTCGATGACTTTAATTTCGGAACTAGCAGGAGCCTCTGATACATAATATCCCCTTGAACCCAATAAAGAATGAATGGCAACGGAATACAGGTCCGGGTATTCCCCATGATAATCGTCGCCAACGCCGTCCCCATATCCATATGAACAACCGGTCATATAAATGGACAAGAAAAGAACGAAAAGGATCAAGAGTACCGATTTACAATGCTTCTTCATAGCTTGGCCTCCTACATCTATCCTTCTATCGGCTGATTCCAATGGTTATATCCGGTTCCCAGGCAATACATCCAGTCAGAAAGTTGGAAGATAGAAAAAATACAAAGGCAAGCAGGAAAATACACCGTTTTGATTGGATCATCATTCTGCACCTCCCGACGGCACGGCGTTGGATGGACGTTTGCATTTTCTGTTTTCGGCATATTCCTTTTCCTCTTGTATGTCCATCAAATCGCCTGGTTTGATACCATTTTGAGATTAGAATTAAAGAATTATAACCAAATACCGACTCGCATCCAGTAAAAACAAAAAGCCCGCGTAACCCAATGGGGGCGCGGGCTAGTGCCATAAAAATGGAAAAGCGCCCTGGAAGCCCTTGTTCAAACAAGGCTTTCCAGGGTGCCGCTTGCTTCTGCGCCAAAGATGCTGCTCTCTTCATGGGCAGCTTACACAGAAAAAGAAAGAACCCGGAGCACCAATCGGCTCCAGGTTCTTTCTGGTGCGAGAGACGGGACTTGAACCCGTACGCCATAAGACACACGCCCCTCAAACGTGCCTGTCTGCCAGTTCCAGCACTCTCGCGGATCAACAGACGTTATTATAGCGTAATTGCCATGCGTTGTCAACCGGTTTTTTTCGTTTTATTCCGGGTCGTTTTGACCGGCTGTCCAAAGGATTTACATACCTCCTTGAGGGTGCATGCCTCGCAATTGGGATGACGCGCGTCGCAGACCGCCCGTCCATGCAGCACCAGCCGGTGACAGAAACGGGTGGATTCCTCCGGCGGAAGGAGCGCGCGCAGCTCCTTCTCCACCTTGGCCGGGTCCTTGGTATCGCACAGGCCGATGCGGTTGGAAAGACGGATGCAGTGGGTATCCGCAATCACCGCCGGTTTTCCGAACACCTCACCCACCACTAAATTGGCGGTTTTGCGGCCCACGCCGGGAAGCTTGGTAAGCTCCTCCACCGTATCTGGAATGACGCCGTCATAATCGGTCTGCAGCATCCGACATAGCGCTACGATATCCCGCGCCTTCGTCTTATACAGGCCGCATGGATGGACAATTTCCTCCACGTCGGAAAGCTCCGCGTTTGCAAAGGCCTCTAGAGTCGGATACTTGGAAAAGAGCACCGGCGTGACCAGGTTGACGCGGGCATCGGTACATTGGGCGGAAAGGCGGGTGGCGATGAGAAGCTCCAGCGGATTCTTTACGGTAAGCGAGCAGAGGGCGTCGGGATATTCCTGCTTGAGCAGCTCCACCGCAGCCAGCGCTCGTTGCTTTTTTGTCATTGGACATCACCTCACAGGCATTTTATCACGCATGCAGTGCAAATGGAAGAGAAAAAACGAATTATGGATGAAATTAGTATATTATGCTGAAAACCGATTCGGGTGTTGCCCTGCTTGGCGCAATTTGCTATAATAAGCTGATAATGCCGACATGCTATAACCGCGTTCAGCAAGAGCAGGAGGTCCTTACTATGCCACAGGTAAAACCAATCGTCACCCTCATCTCTCATACCCCGCAGCCGGAACGGACGGTGGCGGCGGCGGCCCGTCTCTGCTACTCCCCCGCCCATCTCGACGAGGTCTTTGACGGTATGACCCCTGAAAAAGCCGCAGGCTTTGTGGACATGCTTTCGGAAATCGGGCACCAGTCCCCCATCGAGCACGCTTCCTTCACCTTCGGCATCGAAGGAGTGTCCCGCGCTCTGCTCGCCCAGATCACCCGCCACCGTATCGCTTCCTTCAGCGTACAGAGCCAGCGGTATGTGGTAGAGGACGGGTTTGATTACGTGATTCCCCCTGAAATTGAAAAAGACGCGCAGGCCAAGGCGCTCTTTGTGGAGGCGATGGACCAGGCGCAGCGGGCATACAGCCGTCTGCTCGAACAGCTTGCAAGGACGCATGAGGCCGCTATGGCCGCAGACGGGATGGATCCCAAAAGGGCGAAGGCCGCCGCCCGAAAGAAGGCGGCGGAGGACGCGCGTTTTGTCCTTCCCAACGCTTGCGACACCAAAATGGTGGTAACGATGAACGCAAGAAGCTTATACAACTTCTTTTCCCTGCGTTGCTGCAACCGGGCCCAGTGGGAAATCCGGGAGGTGGCGCGGCAGATGCTGGCGCTGGTGCTGAAGGTAGCGCCCCATCTTTTTGCCAAGGCCGGGCCGCCGTGCGTATCGGGGCCCTGCACGGAGGGAAGGATGAGCTGTGGGAAGGCCAAGGAGGTCCGGGAGGCCTTTGCTTCCCTGCGGGGGGAACGGCAATGAAAGGGCTGCTGGTATTAGAGGGCCTGGACGGGAGTGGAAAATCCACCCAATTCGACCGTTTGCTCCAACGGCTGCATTTGGAGGGGCATACTAGCAAAGGCATATCCTTTCCCGATTATGAAGAAGAATCGTCGTCGCTGGTACGGATGTATTTAAACGGCGAATTCGGTGCGGATGCGGACAGCGTCAACGCCTACGCCGCATCCAGCTTTTATGCGGTGGACCGGTATGCCAGCTACAAAAAGCACTGGCAGGCCGATTATGAGGCGGGCACACTGATTGTGGCGGCACGGTATGTCACCTCCAACGCCATCTATCAGATGGCAAAGCTGCAAAAGGAGCGCTGGGAGGAATACCTGTCGTGGCTGTTCGACTATGAATACAACCGCCTGCAGCTGCCGAAGCCCGACTGCGTGCTTTTTTTGGACATGCCGCCGCAGGTATCCCAGCGGCTTCTCTCAAAACGGTACGGAGGCGACGAAAGCCGCAGAGATTTACATGAACGGGACGAGGCTTACCTGCTGCGCTGCCGTGAGGCGGCGCTCTTTGCAGCCGACTTGCTCGGCTGGGCGGTCATCCCCTGCGCAAGGCAGGGGCAGCCTCTGCCGGTGGAAACCATTCATGAGGCCATCTACCAGGTATTTCGGGATCAATTTGAATTGAGGGAATCTAACTGATGCAACAAGTATTGCTGGACTTTAAGGAACCAACCATCGCCGATCGGGAGTGGGTGACGGCGCTCACGTCTTACGCCAATTTCAACAACTCCGAATACAGCTTCGGCAGCACCTATATGTGGCGGCGGTACATCAACAAGAAAATTGCCCGGTATCAGGATTTTTTCCTGGCCAGGGCCTGCCTGCACGAATGCGCGTATCTATTCCCCGCGGGGAAGGGGGACGTGCGGGAGGCGATCGAGCTATTGCGGGCGGACGCGGAGGAAAATGAGCAGCCGCTGCGGTTTTACTCGGTCACCCCGGACATCCGCGAGCAGCTGGAAGCCCTGTATCCGGGCCAGTTTGAATACGAGGACTGCCGGTACGCCTACGACTATGTATACGAAAGCAGCGATCTGATTAAGCTTTCCGGCCGAAAGTACCACGGCAAACGCAACCACATTTCCCGGTTCGACCAGGACAACCCCAACTGGACCTATGAGGACATCGACCAGCATAACCTGTGCGACTGCTGGGATATGTTTGAGGAGTGGCTCGAGGAGGACAAGAACGGTTCCTCCAGCTACGACGACGAAATGCTCGCCCTGCGGGACACGCTGGACTACTTCGACGAGCTGGGGATGCAGGGGGGCCTGATCCGGGTGGACGGAAGAGTGGTCGCGTTTACCATCGGCGAGCCTTTGACCGAGGACTGCTTTGATTTACACTTTGAAAAGGCCTTTTCCGGCATCCAGGGCGCTTATCCGAAAATCAACCAGGTGTTTGCCCAGAAGCGGCTGTCCGGGTACCGGTATATCAACCGGGAGGAGGATATGGGCATCGAAGGGCTGCGGCGGGCAAAGCTTTCCTACCAGCCGGCCTTTTTGGTGGAAAAAGCCTACGCGGTGTGGAAGGACGAGGAATGAGGACGAAAATCACAGCGGAAAATGCAGCGGGGCTTTTGAAGCTATGGGAGACGGTCTTTGGCGACCAGCCCCAAGCGGTGGCGCTTTTTCTCGAACGCTGCAAGGATTTGGCGGACGCCTTCGTCTATGAACAGGGCGGTGAAATCGTGTCGGCGGTATATGTGCTGCCGGCTTCCACGATGCAAAACGGGATACGGTCGCGGGCCGGGTACATCTATGCGGCGGCGACCCGGCCCGACTTTCGGGGGCAGGGGATCATGTCCCGGCTGCTCATGGAGGCGGCGGATTACGCAAAGGCAGACGGCCTTTCCTTCCTGACCCTCCGCCCGGCCAATCTTAGTTTATTTGACTATTACGCAAAACACGGGTATCATACCATATATAAAGCGAAAACGCGCGTATTCTCCGAGCGGGCGCTTCAGGCCCTTTCCATTCCGGGTACGGCGGCCAAAGCGACGCCCGCCTTTGTGTGCGCCGCCATGGAGGCGGCCTTGGCGGGCCGGCCCGGCTCCCTGCTGTGGGGGACGGACATGCTCGGCTATCTGCTTGCCGCCCACTTCTATTACGGCGGGAAGGCGGCAGGGGTAAAGACGCCCTGGGGTCCGGCGGCGGCCCTCTACTTTGAATCGGATGAAACGGTCACCTGTTTGGATTTCCTGGCTGACCGGGATACCTCCCCCTACCTTTTTGCGGCGCTGGAACGGGCGGCAAAGGGGCGGCCGGTCTCGGTGCGGCTGCCGGCGGGGCTTGTGGAGGACGGACGGGAAACGCCGGACGAGCCGATCGGGATGGCCTGTCCGATCACCGGGTCCCTTGGGCAGATGAAAGGCGCGTTTTTGCCCATCACGATGGAATAGACGGACACTTGTGTGCGAGAAACGGAGGTTTCGCAATGGTATATGTATTCTTGGCCAACGGGTTTGAGGAGATGGAGGCGATCGCTCCCATTGACCTGATGCGCCGGGCGGGCGTGGACGTGACGACGGTCGGCGTCGGCGGGACGGCGGTGCGCGGCTCCCACGGCATTGTGCTGGCGGCGGACGTTTTGGACGCGACGGCGATGCCCGACGATCTGGAAGCGGTGGTCCTGCCCGGCGGGATGCCGGGGACCCTCAACCTGGAGCATGCTCCGGTGGTACAGAAGTTCATTGACCGGGCGGTGGAAAAGGGCGCGATTGTGGCGGCCATCTGTGCGGCGCCCTCCATTCTTGGACACAAGGGCCTGCTGAAGGGCCGCAAGGCGGTATGCTACGAAGGATTCGAGGCGGAGCTGGACGGCGCCCGGGTCGGCCGGGAGCCGGTGGCGGTGGACGGGCCGTTTATCACCTCCCGGGGGGCGGGAACCGCAACCGAGTTCGCGCTGTCTCTGATTGCGGCGCTGAAGGGAGAAGACGCCGCCCGCAAGGTGCGCGGCGCCATTCTATGCCCGTAACCGACATCCGGGTGTTCAAAACGGAGCTCCGCCGCCGGTTTCGGGAGCTTCGCACGAACATGCCGGAGAAGGAAAAGGCCATGCGGGACGCGCGCATCCGCAAGCGGGTGCAGGCGCTATACCAATATAAGCGGGAGAAGATTTTGCTTCTCTATATCTCAACCCCCATCGAGGTGGACACCATCGGGATTTTGCGGGAGGCGCTGGCCGCCGGGAAACGGGTGGCGGCCCCCCGCTGTATTCCGGGAACGAGGGAAATGGATTTTTACTTTATCCGCTCTCTTTCCGATCTGGAGCCGGGTACCTTCGGCGTGCTCGAGCCGATTGCGGAACGCTGCGAAAAGATGACCGATTTTTCCAGAGGGCTTTGCATTGTACCGGGCTTGGGCTTCGACCACATCGGCTTTCGCCTGGGCTATGGAAAGGGCTATTACGACCGGTTCCTCTCCCGCTTTCAGGGGACGACGGTGGGAATCTGCTACCGCGGCTGCGTACAGCGGCGGCTGCCCCACGGGCGGTACGACAAGTGGGTGGACATCCTGGTAACCGAGGATTATACCCGCCGCACCCATATCCATCCTCCCTGCTGAATGCAGAAAGGGCGTTCCCCCTGCGGGACAACGCCCTTACCGCTATCGCGCGCTATGTTGGTCAGCAGCATCCGCAGCACAGCACCAGGAGCAGCAAAATCCAAATCCAACCGCAGTTGTTGTTACACCCACAGTTGCAGCACATACCTGTCACCTCTCTTTTGCTTTCCCAGTTTTGGGGAAAAGACTTCATTCCAGTATATACATCCGGCTACAGGGAAGTGACGGTACCGGCCCTTCGGCCGCCGCGACGGGTGATTGGATAGAAAACAGCCCTGCGGGCTAACCTATTTGGCGGCCCGGCCCATTCGGCCCCGCCAGAACAGGAGGAACGTATATGAACGAGAACCCCAACTATCCCGGAGACGACAAGGAGCTTCCCGTGGAGTTTCCAGAGGATCCCATTATCCAGGACGAGCCTCTCTTCGACCCGATGGAAAAGCCGCCCGAATTCCAAGTGAACATAAAGGAGGACGCCGGGGACGATATGACCGACCTGTTCGAGCTGGCGAGCGAGGACGAGGAGGATACCGCATCCAACGCCCATCCTGCAAATGAACCGGGGAAGAAAAAGCTCGACGGAAACAAAAAGAAGAAGGAAAAGCGGGTGCTTTACGGAGGCTGTGCGAAATCGCTGATTTACGCGGTGGTGATCATCGGCGTCTCCCTCCTTCTCTCCTTCTTCCTTCTCCTTGGGATCAACGACATGGTCGGCCTGGTCAAGCCCAATGCCGAGGTAACGGTCACCATTCCGGAAGGCGCTACCACCGATCAAGTGGTGCAGATCATTAAGGACAGCGGCGCAGTCAGCCAGCCCTTCTTCTTTAAGCTCTATATGAGCCTGACCAAATCCACCGAGAAGATTGAGCCGGGCGAGTACACCATCAACACCAATTACGACTATATGCGCATCATTTCCAGCCTCAAGGGGGCGGGGGCCACCTATGAAACGGTGGAGATCAGCTTCCCTGAAGGCTTTACCCTCGAACAGATTGTGGACCGTCTGGTGGAATACGGCGTCAACACCGAAGAGGCGCTGATGAATTCGCTGCAAAACACCGAGTTCGAATACGACCTGGTCAAAGATATCCCCACCGACGATCCGGACCGGCTGACCAAGCTGGAAGGCTATCTCTTCCCGGATACCTACGAGTTCTACAAGGGGGAGGCGCCGGACAGCGTCATTGGAAAGTTCCTGGCGAACACCGAAAAGAAGATTACCGAGGAAATGCGGGAACAGGCGGAGGCCTCCGGCTTCACGATAGACGAAATTCTCACGCTGGCATCGGTAATCCAGGAGGAATCGGGCGACTATGAGCAGATGCTGAAGATCTCCTCGATCTTTCACAACCGCCTCAACAGCCGGGATTTCCCGCGCCTGGAATCCGACCCCACCACCGAGTACGCCCAGGCGCACAATGCCGCCGCCTATGACACCTATCAGGTGGCGGGCCTGATGCCGGGCCCCATCTGCAACCCCGGTATCGAAGCGATTTTGGCGGCCCTGTCCCCGGACGACACCAATTACCTCTTCTTTGTCACCGATCTGAAGGGGAACTATTACTATGCGACCACCTACAACGCCCATCTGAAAAACGTGCAAACGGCGGAGGCTGTCAACAATGAAGTCAAGGCTTCCAGCGGACAATAAAGGAAAAGACGGCGGCGGGACGGAGCTTCTCTGTCCCGCCGGGGATTTTGCCCGGCTGAAGGCCGGGGTGGATTTCGGTGCGGATGCGGTTTATCTGGCGGGGCGGGAATTCGGGATGCGCACCTCGTCGAAAAACTTCGGCGAGGAATTGCCGCAGGCGGTTGCCTACGCCCATGAACGGGGGGTAAAGGTCTATCTTACCTGCAACACCCTGCCGCGAAACGGGGAGCTGCCTCGTCTTCCCAGCGCCCTGCGGTTTGCGGCAGAAAGCGGAGTGGACGCATTCATCCTCAGCGACATCGGCGTGTTGTCCTTGGCAAAACAGGAGGCGCCCGACGTGGAGATCCATATTTCCACCCAGGCGGGGGTGGTCAATTACCTGACGGCCCGTTCCTTTTACGAGATGGGGGCAAAGAGGGTGGTGCTGGCCCGGGAGCTTTCTCTGGAGGAGATTGCGGAAATCCGCGCAAAGACGCCGCCCGGCCTGGAATTGGAGGCCTTCGTCCATGGGGCGATGTGCATGTCGATTTCGGGACGGTGCCTGTTGTCCAATTACCTGACGGGCCGGGATGCAAACCGGGGGGACTGCGCGCAGCCCTGCCGGTGGAAATATGCGCTGACGGAGGAAAAAAGGCCGGGGCAATACTTCCCTGTGAGCGAGGACGATACGGGCTCTTATATTTTAAACGCTAAGGACCTTTGCCTGATCGACCATCTGCCCGCTTTATGGAAGGCGGGCGTCTCCAGCTTCAAGATTGAAGGGCGGGCCAAGTCCGCCTATTACACGGCGGTGACCGCCTATGCCTACCGGCAGGCCATCGACTTCTACCGGTCCCATCCGGAGGGGGAGCCTCTTCCCGGCTGGATCCGGGAAGAGGTGGACAAGGTCAGCCACCGGGAATACAGCACGGGGTTTTTGTTCGGGACACCGGGGCAGGAGGTCAAAACCGGAGGCTACGTCCGGGAATACGAAGTGATTGCGGTGGCAACCGGCTGGGAAAACGGACGGGTGCGGCTGGAGCAGCGAAACCGCTTTTTCGACGGCGAGGAAGCGGACTGCCTATATCCCGGTGAAAAGCCTTACCGGCTTTTGCTGACCGATCTGCTCGATGAGGACGGAAATCCCATCCAGGCGGCACCCCACCCGATGATGCGGCTGTCGGCGGCATGTACGCGGCCGGTGGCGGCCGGAACGCTCTTTCGCAAAAAAATGGAAGGATAAAAAGGGAGGGGCCTTAGGAGAGGCCCTTCCCTTTTTTGGACATGGCCGGCCGTCTATTCCTTTAAGCGGTGGGACAAGGGGCATAAAAGGGAGCTTGCAGGCATAAAGTATAGCAGATATCCACAAAATTCAGACACGGGAATTGACTTTGTCTATCGGTAAGTCTATACTGGACTTATTGAATCAATCGGAGGGGGTTTATCCATGCGTAAGGGGAAATTTAACATTGTGCTGCCGTTTTATGCGATTGTGGGCTTTGTGCTGGCAATGCTCGGGCAGGTGCTGCTGTGCGGGCTGCTGCTGTGCTTCGTGCTGGTGGCGGAGCGGGACGAATGGGCGTCGCGGCAATGCATGCAGGCGTTCTTTTTGTCGCTGGTGATGTCCATTGCCAATCTCGTGCAGAACATCCTGAGTATTTTTACTTCCATTCCGGTGGCCGGCTGGCTCTTTTCGGGTGTCATCAGCTTTATTGTGGGCGCCATCTCAATCGTAGTGCTGATCTTCGCCATCATCGGCTTGGTGCGGGTCTGCAAGGGGGAGGATGCACGGCTGCCGTGGCTCTCCGCTTTGGCGGGAAAGGCCTATGGCGTGGTGACTTCCCATACCGGCAACACCGGCAACCCGAATCATCCGGGCAATCCGCAGGATCCTGCGGGTCCGGCCGTCTGATCCATTTCAAAAAAGCCCGGAATCCTTTGATCCCGGGCTTTTTTACCGGGTGGATACCGGTTGCAAATCGGGGCGAATGGTGGTATACTTTGTAGGTACAAACCTGTGATGGAGAGGTAAAACTGTCAAACGGTCGCAAAGAGAGCCGGCGGTGCTGGGATGCCGGCGGATACGAGGCAGATAAATGGGCTCCGGAGGGCGCGGCGAACACGGCCTTTCTGGCTGGGTCAGTAGCCGGCGACGCAGCATCGGCGTTATGGATGAGAAATGTGTTGGCATTTTGCGAAGAGCAGGGGCTTTTCTCTGGAAGAGGAAAGCAAAACAAGGTGGCATATACAGGTTTTACGCCTGTCCTTGGGCTTATGGCCGCAAGGACAGGCGTTTTTTTGAAAAGGAGGTCCTTTTTGTGGCAAAGCAGCTGGTAATGGGCAACGAAGCCATTGCCCTAGGCGCGCTGCGCGCCGGGGTCGGGTTCGTATGCGGGTATCCGGGAACGCCGTCGACGGAAATTTTGGAGACGGTGGCAAAGCACAATCCCGGCGATGTGTATGTGGAATGGTCGGTCAACGAAAAATCGGCCATGGAAGCGGCGGCAGGCGCGGCCTATGCGGGCGCGCGGGCGATGGTGACGATGAAGCAGGTGGGGCTCAACGTCGCCTCCGATCCGCTGATGAGCCTGGCCTACATCGGCGTCAAGGGCGGCATGGTGATTGTAGTGGCCGACGATCCGGGCCCCATTTCCTCGCAGACCGAGCAGGACACCCGGCATTTCGCCCGGTTTTCCAAGCTCCCGGTCTTTGACCCTGCCTCTGCGGAGGAAGCTTATGAAATGATCGGGGACGCCTTCGACTACTCGGAAAAATACCAGACGCCGGTTTTGCTGCGGCCAACCACCCGGGTTTGTCACGGGTGCGCGTCCATCGAGATGGACGGCAGCCGCAAAAAAATCGAGCCGGAGGGGTTTCGCAAGGATTCCAAGTGGGTCATTTTCCCGCGCCTTACCTTTCAAAACCACAAAAAGGTGGAGGCGAGACAGCCGGTGCTTGGGGAGGATTTTTCCTCCTATCGGTTTAACGAGATAACCGGCGCAGGCAAGAAAGGGATTGCCGCAGGAGGGGTAAGCGCCGCCTATGCGAAAGAGGCTTTGGCACAGATGGGGGCAGAGCCGAAATTCTTCAAGGTTGCCACCCCCCACCCGTTCCCGGAACGCCAGGCGCTGGCTTTCCTGGACGGGCTCTCGGAGGTGCTGGTGCTGGAGGAATTGGACCCGGTGATTGAACGGGAGCTCGTCTACCTTTGCGGCAAGCACCAACTGCCGGTGAAGATATTCGGCAAGCTCACCGGGCACACCCCAAACGCGGGGGAAAATTCGACGGAGATTGCAAAAGAGGCGATCTGCCGTTTTCTGGGGCTTCCTGCGGCAAACGAACCGGAAACGCCGCTCCCCCCTCTCCCCGTCCGGCCGCCGGTCCTTTGCGCGGGATGTCCCCACCGGGCGTCCTTTTATGCGGTAAAGGCGGCGATGAGGGGGAAAAAGGCGGTCTTTTCCGGCGACATCGGCTGCTACACCCTCGGCAACGCCAGCCCCCTCGACATGGTGGACACCTGTCTCTGTATGGGCGCGGGGGTGACGGTGGCCCAGGGGCTTCACCGCATCGAGCCGGATGCGGTCAACTTCGCTTTTATCGGGGACTCCACCTTCTTTCACACGGGAATTCCCGGGGTCATCAACGCCGTTTACAACGAAACCGACATTGTCCTGATTGTGCTGGACAATGCCACCACCGCCATGACCGGGCATCAGCCTCATCCGGGCACCGGAAAGACCATGATGGGAGAAATCTCTCAGAAGGTGGACATTGCGGGGGTACTCAAAGCGATCGGCGTCGGGCATGTGGGGAAGGCCGATCCCCTCGACCTCAAGGGCGCGGTGGAGGCGGTCAAGGCTGCGGCTGCGGCAAAGGGCGTATCGGCGGTCATCTTTGAATCCCCCTGCATTGCGGTGACAAAACCGGGTCCCGCTTACACGGTGAAGGAAGAGAAATGCACCGGATGCAAGCGGTGTATCCGGGAGCTGGGCTGCCCGGCCATGGTGGTGGAAGGCAAGAAAGTGAAAATCGAGCCGTCCATGTGCTACGGCTGCTCGGTCTGTGCGCAGGTATGTCCCTTTGGGGCGATTGGAGGGGAAGGAAAATGAAAAACTGTATGCTGGCCGGCGTAGGCGGACAGGGGACGGTGCTCGCCTCTAAAATTATCGCCCAGGCCGCTATGAAGCAGGGCCTTGCGGCCCACACGGCGGAGACCATCGGCATGGCCCAGCGGGGCGGCTGCGTGGTCAGCCATGTACGGATTGGCGCGGATGCGTTTGCGCCGCTGATCCCCAAGGGCAGGGCGGATGTGATCCTCGGATTTGAGCCGGCGGAGGCGGTACGCTGCCTTCCCTATCTCAAGACGGGCGGAACGGTGGTGGTGAGCACCAAGGCGGTGCAGCCGGTGACCGCCTCCCTTTCCGGGGTATCCTACGATGCGCAGGGAATGCTCGCCTTTTTAAAGGAGCATGCCGGCCGTCTGATCCTGGTGGACGGGGAAAACATCTGCCGCCGGTGCGGGTCGGCAAAGGCGCTTAACGTGGCGCTGCTGGGGGCGGCGGCAAAGGCAGGCGCGCTTCCCGTAAGCTTATCACAAATTGAGGAAACCATCCGGGAAAAGCTGCCCGAGCGGTTTCTTTCCATGAATCTCAAGGCGCTTTCGGCGGGGGCCGAGGCGGTCACAGGGGGAACGGACCAATGAACATGAAGCAGGAACAGTTTGATCTTATCAAAAAGCAGCTTGGCCGGCTGGCCGCCGTTAAGGGCGGGTTTTATCAGAAGAAATTCCAGGATTTCGACCTAGCGGCCATCCAAAGCCAGGAGGATTTTGAAAAGCTCCCCTTTACAAACAAGGACGAGCTGCGGGAAGCCTATCCTTTAGGGCTTCAGGCGGTTGCGGACGAAGAGATCGTACGCATCCACTCCTCCTCCGGGACGACGGGCACTCCCATCATCATTCCCTACACCAAGCAGGATGTGGAGGATTGGGCGGTGATGTTCGAGCGATGCTACCGCACGGCGGGGCTGACCAACCGCGACCGGGTGCAGATTACTCCCGGCTACGGCCTGTGGACGGCGGGTATCGGGTTCCAAGCTGGGGTGGAACGGCTGGGGGCCATGGCGATCCCCATGGGGCCGGGCAATACCGACAAGCAGATCCAAATGATGATCGACCTAAAATCCACCGTATTGGGGGCCACCTCGTCCTACGCACTGCTGCTGGCGGAGGAAATCACCAAGCGGGGCGTTAAGGACAGAATTCATCTGAAAAAGGGGATCATCGGCTCGGAGCGATGGGGCGAAAAGATGCGCAGGCGCATCGCAAACGAGCTGGGGGTGCAGCTTTACGACATTTACGGATTGACGGAAATTTACGGGCCCGGCATCGCCATGAGCTGCGACGAGGAATGCGGCATGCATTACTGGGACGATTATATCTACTGTGAGATCATCAACCCCCGCACCTTAGAGCTTGTCCCGGACGGGGAAATCGGCGAGCTGGTGATTACCACCCTGCGCAAGGAAGGGGCCCCCCTCATCCGGTACCGCACCCACGACTTAACCCGCTTTTTGCCGGGCGACTGCGCCTGCGGCCGTCCCTATCCCCGCATCGACACCCTGATCGGCCGCACCGACGACATGGTAAAGGTCAAGGGGGTCAACATCTTCCCCGGCCAGATCGACGAGCTTTTGCGGGACATCGAAGGGGCCAGCAGCGAATACCAGGTGATGATCGACCATCTAAACGGCAAGGATATTATGACCCTCTTCTTCGAGACCGAAGTCATGGGCGACCGGGAGCCGCTGGAAACCAATGTGCGCCAGCATTTTAAAACCAAAATCGGCATTACCATCGTACCCCGGGCGGTCTCGATTGGGGAACTGCCCCGCAGCGAGAAAAAGTCCACCCGTATCTTCGACAACCGGTATTGATAAATGGCGGATTTTACGAGAACGCCCTTTACGGGCAGGGACTACGATGCGCTCGTCGGGCGTCTTACAGACATGGCGGAGGAGGCGTACCGGGATTTCAACGCCCGCATCATCCCGGATACGGCCGCCCCTATGCTGGGCGTGCGGCTGCCGGCGCTCAAAAGCCTGGCAAAACAGATCGCCAAAGGAGACTGGAACGGATACCTTTCGGCGGCGCAAAGCCCGCGGTATTACGAAGAGATCCTTTTGCAGGGGCTGGTGCTGGGATTTCTAATGGAGCCGACGGAGATCGTGATGGAACAGGTACGCGCCTTTGTTCCCAGGATCGACAACTGGGCAGTTTGCGACAGTACCTGCATGGGACTCAAAACGGTGGCGAAGCACCGGGAGGAATGGAGGCCGTTCTTAGGCGAGCTTTTATCCTCGGAGAATCCTTGGGCTGTCCGGATGGGGCTGGTGTTGCTTTTAAGCCAGTGCCTCACCTCAGACACGGTAAGACGGATTTTGGAGGCTAGCGGAAGGGTAAAAAGCGAACACTATTATGTGCGCATGGCAAACGCCTGGCTTGTCAGCGTATGCTACGTGAAGTTCCCGGATGAGACCGGGCCCTTTTTGCACGACTGTCCTTTGGACGATTGGACCTACAACAAGGCGCTGCAGAAAATTACGGAATCCAACCGGGTCTCTCCTGAAACCAAGGGGTACATCCGCAGCTTAAAACGGCCTTCCCGCGGGTAATGCGAAAGGCTTGATCGGCTTGGAGGTTCCTGCCCTGCCAAAGCGGCGGGGCGCTGAATTTTAAACGGAATACATGCAAAAAAGGAGACGGCCCATCCTCTTAGGGCCGTCTCCTTATTTAAAAGCGCGTCCTTTTCCCTGCGCAGGCAAAAAAGGCCCGGAACAAGTGGTTCCGGGCCTTTCTTTTGTTATTGGGGACCACCGGCTCTGCCGGTGGAGATGTCCCGCAAAAAAGCGTTCGCTTTGAGCATCGAGGAAAGCGAGCTGCCAACAGCCAGCCTTACGGTGACAGAAGGCTTCCGTTAAAATGGGGATTCGTCTGTTTACGGGGTACGGGGCAAGTGATGCAAGTGAAATAAATTTTCGTGCATCTTGAGACGCTTGCTGGGAATAAGCCCTTCTAGGGCTTATTCCTGCCTCCGGCTTTGCCGGTGGTTTTGACTTTTCTTACGCCTTGCCGGCACAACCGAGAACGGTGTTGATCTTATGGGTGACCATATCCTTGATGGCGGCGCGGGCGGGCTTTAAATACTGCCTCGGATCAAAATGATCCGGATGCTGGGCAAAATGCTCCCGGATGGAAGCGGTCATCGCCAGGCGCAGGTCGGAGTCGATGTTGATCTTGCACACAGCCATCTTAGCGGCCTGGCGGAGCATCTCCTCCGGAATGCCGATGGCGTCGGGCATGGCGCCGCCGAACTTATTGATCTTTTCCACAAACTCCGGGATGACGGAGCTGGCGCCGTGGAGCACGATGGGGAAGCCGGGCAGACGCTCGGAAACCTCCTCCAGGATATCAAAGCGAAGCTGCGGCTTCTGGCCGGGCTTAAACTTATAGGCGCCGTGGCTGGTGCCGATGGCGATTGCCAAGGAATCCACGCCGGTGCGCTCGACAAAATCCTGCACCTGGGCGGGATTGGTATAGGACGCATCCTCCGCCGAAACATTCACCGCATCCTCGATACCTGCCAGACGGCCAAGCTCGCCTTCCACGGTGATGTTGCGCTCATGGGCGTATTCCACCACCTTACGGGTCAGGGCCACATTTTCCTCATAATCGTAATGAGAGCCGTCGATCATAACGGAAGAAAAGCCGCCGTCGATGCAGCTTTTGCAAAGCTCAAAGCTGTCGCCGTGGTCAAGGTGCAGCGCGATGGGCAGGTCGGTCTCAATCAAGGCGGCCTCCACCAGCTTCATCAGGTAGGTATGGCTCGCATATTTGCGGGCGCCGGCGGACACCTGGAGAATCAAAGGCGCGTTGAGCTCCTTGGCGGCCTCGGTAATTCCCTGGATGATCTCCATGTTATTGACGTTAAAGGCACCGATCGCATAACCGCCATCGTATGCTTTTTGGAACATTTCTCTTGTGTTTACCAGAGGCATTCGTCCATCACACTCCTATACGATTTCAGGCAGCGTCTCCGCTGCCGGACCTTAGGCGGGCACGCCGCCCTTCTGTACCCCTCATTATACTCTAAGAAAGACAAAAAAGAAAGGGACTTTTGCTGCAAATTATGCTTTTTCCCCTCTTTTTCCGCTCCGGCGGACCCAATGATAGAGATATTGCTGGGCAAGACCGGCGCAAGGGCGATATTGTTCCGGAAAGCCGTCGGGGAAATACTCCGAAAGGGCGCGCTGCATCCAAACGTCCACTGGAAACGCCTCCATCCGCCCAAGGCCGTAGAGCAGCACGCATTCCGCCACCTTGGGGCCCACCCCCGCCACCGTTTGCAGGGCGCGCCTGGCTTCCTCCATGGAGCAGGCGGCCAGCGCCTCCTCTTGCAGGCTGCCTTCGGCCACCCGCTTGGCGGCGTCCAACAGATAGCCGGCCCGATAGCCGCAGCGAAGGGGCGCCAAATCCTCCTTAGACTGCATGGCAAGGGTCTGAGCGTTGGGAAAGCCGAAATGCCCGTCCTCCAGGGCCGGGCCGAAGGAGACGCACAGCCGCTGCAAAATCCCCTTGATACGGGGGATGTTGTTGTTGGCTGAAAGGATGAAGGAGCAGAGGGTTTCAAAAAAGGGCTGGCGGAGGATATGGATCCCGGGGGCAAAGGCGCGGGCCTGCCGAAGGACGGGGTGGGCGCCCATCTTCCGGCGCAGGGCCGCATAATCCCGGTCCAGGTCGAAATACCGCCGCCAGAACGCCTCCTCGTCCTCCTTGGGAGGGGTGGCGGGCTCGATCACCAAATTCCCGTCCCGGTGGGTTACAAAGGCCGCCCGGTCGCAGACAACGCCGAAAAAGCCGTCCCCCTGCTCCTCCCAGCGAAAGCACTGGCCGCACAGCAGGGTGGCGGCCAGATCCAAATCGGGCGCGTGCAGCAGGATTGCGGAACGGGGGATGGTGCAGATGGGAGGCATAGCGGGTTTCCTTCTTTCGTTCACAGGTTTGTCATCGCTATTATAGCAGGTTTGTGGTATAATTGTAATATTCTGCGACAGGCCAATTCTACCCATAGGATGTGATGACCCATGAGAGAGGACATTTGCACCATCCCGGTCAGTGAAGTATTCGAACCAAAGGACGGCTGCCCCATCTGCCGGATGCGGGACACGGTGGAGGCGCGCATGGTGGAATACATCATGGGAGCGGCGATGATGGAGCCGGACGTGCGGATGGAGACCAACCGCCGGGGCTTCTGCGAAGTGCATTTTAGGAAGATGCTTTCTCAGAAAAACCGGCTGTCTTTGGCGCTTTTGCTGGAAAGCCGGCTGATCGAGCTGCAGGAGCGGGTGTTTGACAAAGGGGATCTCTCCTTCCTTACCGAAGAGGCGGGATGCTTTGTGTGCGACAAAATTCAATGGGGCATGGAACGGATGCTCGACACGGTCTGCCGGATGTGGGTGCAGGAAGAGGAATTCCGCGTCCTATTCGACCAGCAGCCCTACATTTGCCTGCCCCATTACGAACAGTTGGTAAAGGCGGCGCAGAAACGCAAGCGGCGGGAACGGGCGGCCTTTTGCGAGGCGGCGGCGCGGGTTTCCGGGCGGTATTTGGCGCAGCTCAAGGGAGACGTATCCCATTACTGCAAAATGTACGACTACCGAAACGCAGGCAACAACGAGGACTGGGGCAGCTCCAGAGATGCGGTGGAACGGACGATTCAATATCTAGTAGCCCGGTCGGTCAAGGATTCCCGCTGACCGGAAGAGAAAAAGGGAGATGACCAATGAAATACTCCTATCTGCTGTTTGATTTTGACGGGACTTTAGCCGATTCCTACGGAATGGTGCTGGAGATCACCCACATCCTGCTCAAACGCCACGGTATCACCAAGGTGGAGCCGGAGCATTTCCGGGACCGGGACGACCTGCCGGTTACCCAAAAGGTGCGGATGCTCTCCTTTATGATGAAAATTCAAACGGAGTTTACCGACCTGTACAGGGAAAACCTGCACAAGATCGGTCTGTTTGACGGAATGCTTGCGCTGCTCAAGGATTGCCGGGAACGGGGCTACCGGATTGCAATCCTTTCCTCAAACACGGTGGAAAACATCCGCGGGTTTTTCCAGCAGCATCCCCTCCCCTTTGATTTGGAAATTGTCTCCTCAAAGGGGCTCTTCGGCAAGCACAAGACCATCCGGGAATTCGCCAAGGAGCATGGGGCGCCCCTGTCCAGCCTGCTTTACATAGGGGACGAGATCCGGGACGTAAAGGCCTGCAACCGCTGCGGGGTGGATATTGCTTTTGTAAAATGGGGGCTCGACAGCCAAGCGGCCTTGGAGGATTTTGAGGTTGCATACCAAATTGAAACCGCCCGGCAGCTTCGTAAGCTGTTGCTGGGAGAGGCCACATAAACCGAAAAACAGGAAGCCAAAGAGGGAGGGCCGCCGGATAATCGGCGGCCCTCCCTCTTTGGCTTTCCCTTTTTAATGAGGCCCCTTTTGAGGCCGAACATTCTCCCTTTCCCGCAAACGTCACCGTTTTCCACAGGCGGGTTTTCCAAGGAAGGTGGAAAACCCTCCTGTGTTTTTTAACTCCGGGTATCGACAGAAGTTTACATAAACTTTACCTTTTTCTGTTTTGGTGGAGAGCGGATGCCGTATTCTCCCCGGTTGTTTGGAATTTCCGCCGGGTTTTCCACCTTTTCCACGGAGTTTTCCACAGCTTTTATGTTAACTCTCCTATACCCCGTGTATATGCACGCGGTTTTCCTTAGAAAATCAAGCTTTTTTCCGGGTTGAGCCTGTATATTCACTGGATATGCAGACAAAAATACCAGCAGATGGAAGCCGGACGGATTTTCTTCCACCGATACTGTGGAAAGCGGTGGAAAATTCTGTGGAATTTGTGGAAACCGGCAAAAGGCTATCTGTAAGGATGAGGTGATTTGCTATGATTCGCGGTGTCAACAAACATATTATTGAGGTCTCGGAAACGGAAAACGAGTATTTTGAACGGGCTATCCTTTTTGTGCGCCCCGATATGATCCATCTCAACGATGCGGAGCTGCGCATGAGAGCAACCAAGCTGCTCATCGGGATGGGGCAGCCGGGCGGAAGCCTCAAACGGGCCAGCCGGGTGGTAACCATTACCCGCATGGCGTGCTGCGCCCTCATCGGCGCGGCAGTGGCGACGCTTTTGATGAAGGTCCTGTTCCTGTAAAAACGGTTTCGGATAAAATGAAAGAAGGAAGGGAAAGCCGCCGCTTACCCTTCCTTCCTTTTTATCCGTTTTCCTATTCCAGCTTTAAACCAAACTGGGCGGCGGCATCCCGCAGGCCCTCCTCCACCTCTCTTCTCGAAAAGCCGTGGGCCTCTAAGGTATCGCTGTCAAGGGAGTTGAGCTTGGCGTAAAAGGCAAGGGCGACCTCGAGATAGCGGGAGTTGTCCGGATTAAGCTCCTCAAACAGCAGGTTTTCCCCTTCGTTGAGCCTTCCTTCCTCGACAAGCCGCATTAGGCGCAGATACAAATGGTCGGCGGCGCTTTGGGCTTCCTCCTCCCATTCGTATTCCACGGTCTCCTTCCCAAGAACCTTGGCGACGATTTGAGTCAGCATCTCTACTTGGCGCATGATATAGTCCTGCTGGAACATAAAAATCCTCCTTTGCCGTCCCGGCGGGCCGGGAAAATCGGGTTCCTTTTGGGAAAGTATAGCATGTGGGGGCGGCGGATACAAGCAAGGGACAAACAAAGGCGGCCGGCGGTCATAAGGGAGGACATTCCCCCATACAATATAGCATCCGCAAGGGATGGATGCGGCAAGGGATTGGAGGAGTGATCCGAGCGTGAATGGAAAAAAGGCGCCGGCAAGGCCGGCAGTCATACGGGGGCTTAGCCCGCAGGAGGTGGAGCGGTCCCGGAAAACCCATGGTTCCAATCAGTTGACTCAAAAGAAACGCAACGGGTTTTTCAGGCAATTTTTAGCAAGCTTCGGCGACCCGATCATCAAAATTTTGCTGGCGGCACTGGCAATCAACCTGATTTTTCTGTTTCGGGATTTCAACTGGTACGAAACGGTGGGAATCGCGGTGGCGATCTTCCTGGCCACCTTTGTCTCCACCCTATCGGAATACGGCAGTGAATCGGCCTTCCTTAAGCTCCAGGAGGATGCACAGAAAATCAAATGCCGGGTCAAACGGCTGGGCGGCATCCAATCGGTTCCCATGGGGGACATTGTGGTGGGGGATTTGGTGCTGCTGCAGGCGGGGGAACGGGTCCCGGCGGACGGGGTCTTGGTATCGGGCGAGCTACATATCGACCAATCGGCCCTAAACGGCGAGAGCAAGGAGATGACCAAAAGGCCGGGGGCGGAACCGCCGGATGCGTTCGATCTCATGTCCCGCAGCCAGGTCTTTCGGGGCAGCATCGTCTGCGCGGGAGAAGGGATGGTGCAGATCCGCCGGGTGGGGGATCACACCTTCTACGGGGACATGGCCAAGGAGATGCAGGAGGAAACCAGGGAAAGCCCCCTGAAGGTGCGGCTGGCGGGGCTGGCGAAAACCATCAGCCGGCTCGGGTACTGCGCGGCGGGGCTGGTGGCCTTTGCGGATCTGTTCCACTCCTTTGTGATGGACAACGGCTTTGATCCGGCCCGGATGGCGATGCTGTTTGCCGACTGGCCCGCGGTGTTCAGCCACCTGCTCCATGCGCTGACCTTGGCGATTACGGTGGTAGTGGTGGCGGTACCGGAAGGGCTGCCGATGATGATTACGGTGGTGCTCTCCTCCAACATGCGGCGGATGCTCAAGGACCAGGTGCTGGTGCGAAAGCTGGTGGGGATTGAGACCTCGGGGAGCTTAAACATTCTGTTCACCGACAAGACGGGAACCCTGACCAAGGGAAAGCTGGCGGTTAGCCGGTTCGTACTGGGAGACGGGTCGGAGCCGAAGAAGCCCGGCGGGATCCGCGCCTGCAAGGGGCTTTACGAGCTGATCGAGCTCAACTGCCTTTACAACTCCGGGAGTGTCCTCTCCCAGGGGCAGGCGCTGGGCGGCAACGCCACCGACCGGGCGCTGCTTCAATACGTCCTGCCGCTGTCCAAAAACACCCAGGGCTACGCCAAGCTGGAAACGGTGCCCTTTGACAGCGCCCACAAATTTTCCGCCGCCCACATCAAGGGCAGGCAGGATCTGATTCTTATCAAAGGAGCGCCGGAACGGATCGTATCGGCATGCACGCACTACTACGATGAGAAGGGACGCAGGCGTCCTTTCTCCGACAAGACCCCGCTGCGGCACAAATGGAACGAAATGACCCAGAACGCGGTTCGGGTGCTGGCGCTGGCGGTGTCGGATACGCCGGTCACCCAGAAGGGGGAATTCAAGGGCCTGTGCCTGATCGGGCTGGCGGGCATCCGCGACGAGGTGCGTCCGGAAGCCAGGGGCGCCATCCAGTCGGTACAGGGGGCCGGGGTACAGGTGGTCATGATTACCGGCGACAACAAGGAAACGGCGACGGCCATTGCCAGGGAATGCGGCTTAATCGGCGCCCATGCCCAGGGGGCGGTCCTCACCAGCGCGGAGATGGCGGCCATGGACGACGGGGCACTCAAGGGCATCCTGCGGAACCTGCGGGTGGTGGCCCGGGCACTGCCCACCGACAAGAGCCGGCTGGTACGCTTATCCCAGGAGATGGGGCTGGTGGCCGGGATGACGGGGGACGGCATCAACGACGCTCCGGCGCTCAAAAAGGCGGATGTGGGATTTGCGATGGGATCGGGCACGGAGGTGGCCAAGGAAGCGGGAGACATCGTGATATTGGACAACAATTTCGCTTCCATCGTCAAGGCCATCCTATACGGCCGGACCATTTTCAAGAGCATCCGCAAATTCATCGTCTTTCAGCTGACCATGAACCTGTGCGCGGTGGGGGTATCCATCATCGGGCCCTTTATCGGCATCGACACGCCGGTGACGGTGATCCAGATGCTGTGGATCAACATCATCATGGATACGCTGGCGGGGCTGGCCTTTGCGGGAGAGCCGCCGCTGAAGGAATATATGAAGGAACGGCCGAAGCGGCGGGATGAGCCGGTGCTCAACCGCTATATGCTCAACCAGATCGTGTGCATGGGGCTCTTTACCATCTTTTTGTGCGTGGCGTTTTTGAAGCTCCCTTCCATTTCCGGGCTGTTTCGGCCGGCACAGGATCACATCTATCTGATGACGGCCTTCTTCGCGCTGTTTATCTTCTGCGGGGTGTTCAACAGCTTCAACGCCCGGACCCACCGGCTCAACCTGCTCGGCCACCTTTCCAAAAACAAGTCCTTTTTGCTGATTATGCTGGCGGTGGTGGCGGTGCAGCTGCTGCTCATTTTCTTCGGCGGAAGCCTCTTCCGCACGGCGGGGCTGACCTGGAAGGAGCTTCAGACGGTGTTGTGGCT
Source organism: uncultured Clostridia bacterium (assembly GCA_904420015.1). GTDB lineage: Bacteria > Bacillota > Clostridia > Oscillospirales > Acutalibacteraceae > Solibaculum_A. Next base: position 51,265 of record CAJFTS010000019.1, on the reverse strand, counting down.
CTCCTTCCTGGTGGTGCCGGCGGATCTGCTGCGCAAGATCTTCCTGCGGCTGGCCCGCAAAAAAGGAAATGTATAAGGCGCGTTTCGGCCCTCTGGTTCTCCAGGGGGCCGATGCTTTTTTATCCTTACTCTTCTTTTTGCTCCATCTCCTGTATCGGCTCTTGATTTAGGACATCCTCTGCAACCACGCGGCAAGCGTCGCGGAGCAGTTCCTCGGTGGTGCGTTCGGACGCGCCGGCTACCTCCTCATAAACGGCTGCAACCCAATCTTCCAATTCAATGGTAAAACTTTTTTTCATATTCTATCACCTCTGCAATTTATTTTACATCAAACAATTCTAATAGTAAATAATAATTTTTATAGATACTAAAACAATCTCCTTAAATCCCATATAGTGATTGTGGATGGTGATGGAATTGGATTATTTTCGATTGGGTATGAATATTCGAAGATATCGAAAAAAGCGAAATCTTACAATTGAAAAATTGGCAGAAAAGGTCGAAATATCCGACAGTTTTATGGGGCTGATTGAGCGGGGGCAAAGTATACCCAGCTTAGAAACCATCGTCAATATTGCCAACGCCTTGGGTACGGGAACGGATGCATTATTAGGCTACGACTTGCAAGCAGTCACCACCTATTTGTCCGAGGATATCCAATCGGCGGTGGATACCTTACCGGAAGAGAATCGGAAACGATTTTTGGAGTTTATACTCACCAACGTATCCTTTTTTAAAGAGCAAGAATAAAAGGGACTGGTTTTTCCAGTCCCTTTTATTCTTGCTCTTCCCGCTGACTGCCGGGTATTTTTTGGCTGTCCATGGAAACAATATCCTGTGAACGCTGGGCACACGGCAGATCCGCCCGGCACTTTCAAAGGTAAGGATGGTAGGTTTTCATGGCTGCAACACACAAAAGCCCTCTTAGCCAAAGCCTGGCTGAATATATCGGAAAGCCCGGAGAGCTGACCTATCGCAGGGCGCCGGCCATCCGGCGGCAGGTGGAGGGCGACCTGGATATCCTGCGGCGGCATTACCGCCGGGAGCTGCAGACTGACGACCGGCATGGGGTGGCAGAATGGCTGTGCGACAACTTCTATCTGCTGGAGCGGGAAGGACGGGCCCTCCTGCGGCTGATGAAAACGGCGCGGCCCCTTCCGGTGCGGCGGGAGGACCGGATGTGGGCGGTCTACCGGCTGTGCGAGGTGCTATGTGGAAGGACAGGCGGATTTACCGAAGAGACGCTGACCCAGATCCTGACCCAGGCGGGAAAGGTACGGCCCTTGGAGGGCTGCGAGCTGGATTTCATCGAGCCGATGCTCAAGGCGGCGCTGCTGCACCAGGCGGCGGGATGCTGCGCGGGCAAACGGGACGCAGCGGCGGCGCTGCGGATGGGGGCTGCGGTAGGGGCGCTGCAAAACCTCCCGAACCTGGATTTCGGGCTGCTGACCGAGCCGTTTAGCCCGGTGGAGGAAATCCTAAGGCAGGACCCGACGGGGACCTATCCGCAGATGGCGGAGGAATCCCGCGCGTTATACCGGGGAAAAATCAGCGATCTGGCCATACGGCGGCGGGTTTCGGAAATCAAGGTGGCGAAGGAGGCGCTGGACGCGGCGCGGACGGCCACGCAGGAACGGCAGCGGCACATTGGGTACTGGATCCTGGAAGAGAAGGAAACGGTACGCAGGCGGCGCAGAAGGGGAATTGCGGCCCTGGCTATCAACGCGGCGCTGGCGGCGGCCCTTTCGGTACTGGCAGGGGTTTTCTGCGGGGCGTATTGGAGCATCCCGCTCCTCTTCTTCCCCCTATGGGAGGCGGTCAAGCCGGCGGTGGACTTTTTCGCGCTCAAGGGGATCCCGCCCGCCGTCCTGCCGCGGATGGCGCTGCCGGAGGGCGTGCCGGAGGAAGGGCGGACGGCGGTGGTCATTTCCACACTGCTGTCCACGGCGGAAAAGGCGCAGCCCTTGCGCCGGAGGCTGACCCGGCTTTGCTTTACAAACGGCGGGGAAAACATCCTATACTGCGTGCTGGCCGATCTCAAGCAGGCGGACACGCCGTCGCTGCCGGAGGATTTGTCCGCCATATCGGCGGCGAAGCGGATTGTACGGGATTTAAACCGGGAATACGGCGACCGTTTTCTGCTGCTGGTACGGCCGCGGGTATACAGCAAGACCCAGCGGGCGTACAGCGGATGGGAGCGAAAGCGGGGGGCCATTACCCAGCTGTGCCGGCTGGCGTCTGGGGAAAGACAAAAGCTGCTGGCCAGCGAAGGGAACCTGGAGGCCCTTACCTCCATCCGTTACATTCTGGCGCTGGATGCGGATACAGAGCCGCTGATGAACACGGTATCCGAGCTGGCGGCCTGTGCGCTGCATCCCCTCAACCGGCCGGTTTACCGGGAAGAGGACGGACGGGTGACGGCGGGATATGGAATTTTAGCGCCGAGGATGGAGACCGACCTTCTCTCCTCGGCAAAGACCCCGTTTTCCCGGATTATGGCGGGCTTAGGCGGCGTCACCGCCTACAACACGGCGGTAGGGGATTTATACCAGGATCTCTTTGGAGAAGGGATCTTCGCGGGCAAGGGCCTCATCGACGTAAAGGCCTTTTACACGCTGCTCAACACCCCCATACCGGAAAACCAGGTACTCAGCCACGACATTTTGGAGAGCGGCTTTTTGCGCACGGCGTTTTTGTCCGATGTGGAGATGACCGACGGATGCCCGTCGGCCATGCTCCCCTGGATGGCGCGGCTGGGACGATGGATTCGGGGGGACTGGCAAAACATCGTATGGCTGAATAAGGGCTACACGATGACAAACGGGAGAAAAAACCCGCTCGACGGGCTATCCCGCTATAAGCTGTTCGACAACCTGCGGCGAAGCGCTACGCCGGTGATTGCGCTGGCCTGTATCCTGACGTCCGCTTTCTTTCTGGGGGATACGGCGGCCGTTCTGGCGGGAGCCGGCATCCTCTCCTGTGTGGGCGGCGGGCTGTTCGGCCTCATTACGGGGCTGATTCACGGCGGGCTTTCCATGCTGTCGCGCAAGTACTATTCCAAAGCGATGCCCCAGGCCATGCACGCGCTGGCCCAGGCGGTTTTTCAGTTTGTCATGCTGCCAAAGAACGCGCTGCTTTCCTTGTCCGCCATCAGCCGGGCCCTTTGGCGGCTTTGGGTATCCAAGAGAGGGCTGCTCGACTGGGTGACGGCGGCGGATGCGGAGCATGGAAACGACTTCGGGAGCGCGGTGAAACAAACCTGGCTTTGCGAGCTGATTGGGCTGGGGCTGCTGCTCTTCGCCGGAGAGGGTCTTACCAAGCTGGCGGGGCTTGCTTTCCTTTTTCTGTTCCCGCTGTGCCTGTTGACCTCCCGCAGCGCAAAGCCGGTGGGCAGCCCCCTGTCCTTCAAGGACCGGGAAAGGCTGCATTCCTGGGCGGCCGCTATGTGGCGGTATTACGACGAGCTGTGCGGGCCGGAGGACAACTATCTGCCCCCCGACAACTGCCAGGAGGCGCCGGTGGCGGCGGTGGCGCACCGGACCTCCCCGACCAACATTGGTTTTCTGCTTTTGTGCACGGTGGCGGCGCGGGACTTCGGACTGATGGAGAGCGAAGAGCTGGCGGTGCGGATGGAGCGGATTGTGTCCTCCATCGAGCGGCTGGAAAAATGGAACGGGAACCTGCTCAACTGGTACGATACGAAAACCCTGCGGCCGATGGCGCCGCGGTACGTTTCCACGGTGGATTCGGGCAACTTCGCCTGCTGCGCGGTGGCGGCAAAGGAAGGGCTTTTGGAATATGCCAACGAGGAAGGACGGATCCGGGAGATTGCCGGACGGCTCGGGCGGATCATTGAGGAAACCGACCTCTCTCCCATGTATAACCCGCGGCGCAAGCTGTTTCACATTGGATACGACCTACAGGCTGGAGAGCTGACTTCCTCCTATTACGACCTGCTCATGAGCGAGGCGCGGATGACCAGCTATTTTGCGGTGGCGTCCAGGCAGGTGCCGAAAAAGCACTGGGGCGCGCTGGGGCGGACGCTGGCCCGCAGCGGCGGGTACACGGGGCCGGTCAGCTGGACGGGGACGATGTTTGAATATTTTATGCCCCATCTGCTGCTGCCGTCGCCGGAGGGATCGCTGGGGTTTGAGGCGCTGCGGTTTTGCGTGGCCTGCCAGCGCAGGTGCGTGCGGGGAAAGGAGGTGCCCTGGGGCATTTCCGAAAGCGGGTTTTACGCCTTTGACGCCCAGCTCAACTACCAATACAAGGCGCACGGGGTACAGAAGCTGGGACTCAAGCGGGGGCTGGATGCGGAGCTGGTAATTTCCCCCTACTCCTCCTTCCTGACCCTTCCCTTTGAACCGGTGGTCTCCATGCAAAACCTCAAGCGGCTTTCCCGGCTGGGAGTGCGGGGACGGTGCGGCTTTTTTGAGGCGGTGGATTTCACCAAAAAGCGGGTGGGCCATGCGCCCTTTGCCGTTGTGCGCAGCTACATGGCGCATCATGTGGGGATGAGCCTGGTGGCGGTGGCGAACCTGCTCAAAAACGACATTTTCCAAAGGAGGTTTCTCAAGGACAATCACATGGACGCGGCGAGAGAATTACTGGAAGAAAAAATCCCGTCGGGGGCGGTGGTATTTGAGGACATCGACCGCAGGGAAGTCCCGGAAAAGCCGGGAAGGACGGCTGGGACGACGGAGGAATTCCAACAGATCAACCCTGCTTCCCCCCGCATGCAGCTGCTGCAAAACGGGGAATGGACGCTGGCCATCACCGACGGGGGCGTTTCGGTCTCCAAATACCGGGGGCTGGATCTGACCAGGCGCTCCTATGACCTGCTGCGCCGGCCGCTGGGCATTTTCGCCTTTGTCAAGGCGGGAAACGACGTTTTCTCGGTGACAAGGGCGCCCAGCTACCGGGGTAAGGCGCAGCACCGGGTCGAATTCGCCCCTTCCTACGCGGCATTCTATGCGAAAAAGGGCGAGGTGGAGGCTGGAATGATGGCGGCGCTCCATCCCCGCATGGCGTGCGAGCAGCGTTTGTTTCAGATCAAAAACCACGGCGCTTCCCGCAAAAGCGTGGAGCTGCTCGTTTATCTGGAGCCTTCCCTGGCCAGAGATGCGGATGATTTGGCGCATCCCGCTTTTTCCCGCATCTTTGTACAAAGCGAACACGACGAGGGGAACGGCGTGCTCCTTTTTTCCCGCAAACAGCGGGGAAACCAGGCGGGGGTCTGTCTGGCGGCGGGTATTTTAGAGGACGTTTCGTTTTCCTATGATTGCAGCCGGGAGCGGATTCTGACAAGGCCGGAAGGGATCTTTTCCCTGGCACAGGGATTTGACCGGGGGCTGAAAAAAGGGAAAGGGGTCCCCGACCCCGCCTTATGCTTAAAATGCAAGCTGGAGCTTCCTCCCAAGGGACAGAAGGCGGTCACGCTGTGCCTATGCGCGGCGGGCACCGGCGAGGAAGCCCTGGAGCGGTTTGCCCAGGTGCGGCGGGAAGGACCGCTGGCCCCCCAGAAGGCGGCGGTCTCCCCCCTTTCCGGCAGCGGCATGGAAGCGCGCTTAGGCCAGACCATCCTTCCCAAGCTCTTCTTTCCCCTGCGGGACAGCCCGGCGATCCTGGAAGCCCAGCGGCACAACCGGCTGGGGATTCCGGCCCTTTGGAGCACGGGGATCTCCGGAGACAACCCGATTGTGTTGGTGGAGCTGGATCAGGCGGCGGACGCGGCGCGGCTACAGCCCTATGTGCGGCTGCTGGGCTGCCTGCACCGGGCGGGCATTCCCATGGATTTGGCGGTTCTCTTTGAGGAAGGGGGCGACTATGCACAGCCGGTGCTGGGCGCCATCAAGGAGGCGGTCAAGGCGGAAGAGGCGGAACCGCTGCTTCATGCAAACGGCGGGATCCATCCGGTGGATCGAATGCGGTTTGGAGAGGAGCTGATCACGCTGCTCAAGGCGGCGGCCTGCCACATCGCGCCGAAATCCATGATCCGGGAGGAGGCGCCGGTGCCCCAATTCCTGCCGGCGGTTCTGACTCCGGTTACCCCTTACGAAAATGGAGTGGCGGAGGTTTTGCCGTTAGCGGGAGGGGCCTTTACGAAGGAGGGCTTTACGGTGAAGAATGCGCCGGCCCTGCCTTGGGTCCTCATCCTCGCCAATCCCGCCTTCGGTACCTGTCTGTCCGACCGGGCGCTGGGCTTCTCCTGGGCGATAAACGCCAGGGAGAACAAGCTGACCCCTTGGTACAACGACACCCGTACCGACAATCAGGGGGAAATGGTGCTGCTGCGGCTGGACGGGCATATTTACGACTGCGTCAACGGGAGCCGGGCACACTTTTCCCCCTGCGAGGCTGTTTACGAGGGAACGGCAGGGAAAATCCGCACCACCGTGCGGGTGCGGGTCCCGGAACAGGGATGCGTCAAGGAGGTGACGTTAGAGATGGAAAACACCGGCGCGGAGGAAGCAAATGTACAGGCGGCCTATTACACCGAACCCATCCTGGGCGTCAACCGCACCTCGGCACGGCAGCTGGCGGCCAGATGGGAAAAGGGGATCCTGACGCTGCGCAACCCCTTCAACAGCGCGGTACCCGGCACCATGTCCCTGACAAGCGAGGGCGGGGCGGAGGAATGCACCTGCGACCGGGGCGCCTTCTTGGCGGGACGATGGAATGAGCGGGTGCTCGCGCCGGTGCCGGACCCCTGCGGCGCGGTCATCGTTGCGCGCAAGCTGCCGCCCAGGCGGCGGGAATCGGTCCGCTTCATCCTATCGTGGGGCGCCCGAGAAGAGGCGGCAAAGGAAATCGCCTTCTCCCGGCTGCACTTTGCGCCGCCGAAGGTACGCATCCAGGTCAAAACACCGAATGAAGGGATCAACCAGCTGGTCAACCGATGGCTGCCCCATCAAATCCTCTCTTCCCGCTTTTTCGGGCGCACCGGGTTTTACCAATGCGGCGGCGCATGGGGATTCCGGGATCAGCTGCAGGACTGTCTGGGGATCATGCTCAACCGGCCCGACTTGGCGCGGATTCATCTAATCCGGGCGGCGGCCCATCAGTTTGAAGAGGGGGACGTGCTCCATTGGTGGCACCAGCTGCCGAAGGCCGGAGGCCGGATACATGGGGTGCGTACCCGGTATTCCGACGATCTGCTGTGGCTGCCTTTTGTGCTCAGCGAGTATCTGACGGTAACGGAGGACCTGGGGATTTTAGAGGTACAGGTTCCCTATCTGGCCGGAGCGGAGCTGGGAGAAGAGGAGCAGGAACGGTATTTTGAGCCGACCCAATCCTTGGTCAGCGGCGACCTTTACAACCATGCGGTCAGCGCCATTGAGCGGGCTATGCAGTGGGGAAGCCATGGGCTGCCGAAAATGGGAGGCGGCGACTGGAACGACGGATACAATTTAGTGGGAGCAAAGGGCCAGGGCGAAAGCGTATGGCTGGGCATGTTCCTGGTTATGGTGCTGGAGCGGTTTGCTCCGGTTTGCGAGGGCCGGAAAGACGCCGACCGGGCGGCCCGCTACCGAACGGAAGCGGCGAGGCTGAAGGAAGCACTGGATGCAGCCGCGTGGGACGGAGAATGGTATCTGCGGGCCTTCTACGACGACGGGACCCCCATGGGAAGCCGGGAGTCGGAGGAATGCAGGCTGGACAGCCTGCCGCAATCCTTTTCCGTCCTATGCGGGATGCCGGACGAGGAGAGGCGCAACAAGGCGCTCGACGCGTGCATGCGGCTGCTGGTGGACGAGAAGGGGCGGTTTATCCGGCTGTTCTACCCGCCTTTCGATCAATCCGCTAAAAACCCGGGATACGTCAAGGCATATCCGGCGGGGCTTCGGGAAAACGGCGGGCAGTATACCCACGGCGCCTGCTGGCTGACGATGGCGATGCTTCGGCAGGGACGGATTCCAGAGGGATACCGGCTGCTGGAAATCCTCAGCCCGGTCAACAAATACCGCAGCGAGGAGACGGCAAAGGCCTACCAGACCGAGCCCTATGCCATGGCGGCGGATGTCTACGCCCACGAGGGTGCGGAAGGCCGGGGCGGCTGGAGCCAATATACCGGGGCGGCGGCATGGTACTACAAAATCCTGGTGGAGGAACTGCTGGGCATCCGCATCCGCGGGGACCGGGTAGAATTTTCACCCCGGCTGCCGGAGGGATGGGATGGATTTGAGGCGCAGGTCACGCTGAATCAAACGAAATTTTCCTACCAAAACGGCGTGGTAACCCAGGAACCGGCCGAGTAACCGAAAAAAGAAAAGCCCCGCGGCAGATGGGAACGGCACCAGGCGGAACATCCGCAAGGTGGCCGAGCGCCTTTCGGATTGCCTTTCAAAAGAAGGGCAAACACAGGCTTCCCTTAGCCGCGGGGCTTTTCGTCTCACCACTCTATTTCATTTTTTCCTTATAATACAGATGCCGGGGCAGGCCGTCCACCATGATGGGGGTCAGCTCCGCCTGGATGAGAGGCCGCACATAGTTGATAAAATCCGACGTGACGTAGGTACCGTCCTCGTTGATCCATTCCCGTGGGACCAGCTTCTCCACATTGGCGATTTTATGTACGTCGTAAATATCGGTGGTGCATTGATAGGGATCATTCGACAAGCGCTTGAGAGTAATCATCTTCCCGCTTTCCCCTTCAAAGGCGGCTTTGACTGCCGCCCCTCCCACCTGGAAGGCTTCGGTAATATCCACCCGGGAGACGATGTGGGAGGCACACCGCTGAAGAGTGCTAAACTCAATGGCGCGGGTTTTGCAGCCGATTTCCTTCGCCGCTTTGTTCGCAAGGAAACGGGCGGTACCTGCCAGCAGCTTATGGCCAAAGGCGTCCACATACTGGGCATAATCGGTCAGCTCACAGACATAGCGGCCGTCCGGCAGCTTGATCCCCTCCGACAGGGCGATGACCACCGACTCCTTCTCCCGTTGGATCTTGTCCACCCGTTCAATGAAGCAATCGATGTCGAAGTCAATCTCCGGCAGGAAGATCATGTCGGGGCCTTCGCAGTCCTCACAGCGGGCAAGGGCGGCGGCCCCGGCCAGCCAGCCGGCGTTACGGCCCATGATCTCCACAATGGTGACGTTCTTTTGATCGTACACCAGGCCGTCGCGGATCACCTCCTTGAGGATGGAGCTGATGTATTTGGCGGCGCTGCCGTATCCGGGCGTATGGTCGGTAGCGGCCAGGTCGTTGTCGATGGTTTTGGGTACGCCGATAAACCGGATGTCGATGCCGCGGATCATGGCGTAATCAGACAGCTTTTTGATGGTATCCATCGAGTCGTTGCCGCCGATATAAAAGAAATACTCAATTTCCAGCTTCTTTAGAATACTGAAAATCTTTTTATAGGTCTCCTCGCCATCGGCGATGTTGGGCAATTTATACCGGCAGGAGCCCAGGTAGGAGGACGGCGTGCGCTTTAGAAGCTCAATATCCAGGTCGTTTCGAATATGCTCCGATAAATCGACCACCTTCTCCTCCAACAGCCCCTGCACCCCGTGCAGCATGCCGTATATTTTTTTGGCGCCTCGGTCCTTTGCGGTTTTGTAAACGCCGACCAGGCTGGAATTGATGACGGCGGTCGGTCCTCCCGACTGCCCGACAATGACGTTGCCTTTCATACGTTCCGCCTCCTGCTAATGCCTTAGTATGTATTTGTATTATAGCATAATTATACAGAAAATACAACCATATATTTCTAATATTATGACGATATCACAATGTTTCGGTTTTCCTATCAAAGTTCAAGGACTATCTGTCAGGATACCACAAGGCGGCGGTTTTTTGCTGTCGATTTTTAAGGGGAGATTCCTTTTCACACCGGCCAAAAAAGCGGAAAACGGGAGGGCGTTCGGCCCTCCCGTTTCTCTTTAGGGTGTGGCGATCTGAAAGGCGGTGTCCACGTCTTCCAGGACCTTGACGGTAACGGTAAATTCCTGTTCCGGGGTATTCCCCATCCGGCGGCGGAATACAGTTAATTCCACCGTTTCGCCGGGCTGCTTGGTTTTCAGGATTTCCTTGAGCACCGATACGTCGGTCAGCTTCTGTCCATTGCACTGGGTGACGACGTCCCCGGTTTCCACGCCGGCGTTGAGCAGGTCGCTGTCCGACTGGATGGAATAGACATAAAGCCCTTCGGGGAGGTTGTTGGCCACGGCGCGGGCTTCGTCGATGACCTGGAAGGAGGCGCCGATGCGGACACGGCCGAGAATCCTGCCGTTGACCAAAAGCTGGTCGATATAGGGCTGGGCCTGGGTGATGGGAATGGCAAAGCCAAGGCCTTCATAGGAGCTGCCGGAAATCTTTACGGTGTTGATGCCGATGACCTGCCCATACTGGTTAATCAGCGCGCCGCCGGAGTTCCCGGGATTGATGGCGGCGTCGGTCTGGATATAGGGGATCTCCGAATTGCCGTTGACGATGACTTGGCGGTTGATACCGGAGATATGGCCCACGCTCAGAGAGCTTTGCAGGTTGGGGCCGCCCGGATTGCCGATGGCATAGGCGTCGTCCCCGATAACGATGCTGTCGGAATCGCCAAAATTAGCGGGTACCAGGTTGGGCGCGTCGATACGGATGATGCCGAGGTCGGTTTTGGTATCGGCGGCGATAAAGCTGGCCATATACTCTTCCCCGCTGGAAAGCTTAACCTGGAAGGTGTTGCTGGCGCTGCCGAGCACATGGGCGTTGGTGAGGATATAGCCTTCCTGGTTCATGATAATCCCGGAGCCATAGCTGTTGGAGCTCTCCTCAAAGGTGCCGGTCTGAGGGACAATGGCGGTAATGGCCACCACAGAGGGGGATACCTTTTCATAAATTTGCTTGGGGGTCAGAATGCCGTCCTCGGAAACCGGGTCGGAGGTGGTTGGGGTTTCATCAATCTGGAAGGGCGGGGCACTGCCCAATCCTTCCTGAACGCCTTGATTGCTGTCGGTATTGGGCTGGGTGGAGGAGGCGGAGCTGCTGGTTCCAAAATCAAGAAAGCCGGTGTTTCCAGCCACCATGTTATAAATGCCGAGGCCGCCGAACCCCAAAACCGCGATGCCGAAGATACAGCAAACCACAATGGCGAGCACCTTGAAGGGCCGGTTCTTCTTTTTGGAAGGCGGTTCCGGCTGAAAGCCCATGGGGGAACGGGGCGGATAAGGCGGCGGTGTTTGTGCGGAGTACCCATTCTGCCAAGGATTTGCGCAATTGGGATAGCCAGGCTGCCCGGCGGCAGAAGGCGGTGGATAGGGCGGCGGATAAGACGGCGCCCCGTAGGGAGGCTGCGGCGGCTGGCCATACCCGGCCGGCGCGGACTGGGACGAGGCCTGCTGCGGCGCGGCGGGAGGCGGCTGCACCGGCCCTTCTCCCAGTGCGGCAAAGCCTTCGGGTATATCGTCGGACTGTGCCGCGGCTTCGGCCGATTCCGGTTCGGCCGGCTCCGGCTCTTTCGGCGGGGCGGGCATATCCGCGGCCTGTGAATCGCCCGGAGCCGACGGTTCCTTCGCGACCTTTTGCAGTTCTTCCTTGACCGCTTCCAATGGCGCAGTATCGGCTTTGATTTCCTCCGAACGCGCGCTTTCCTGTTTCTCTTTGTCCTCAAACTCCTTGAGAATGTCGTAGATATCCTTCATGAACCTGCTCCTCTCCGATTTTCCCCGCAAGTTATCTTTGCCGTTTGGCTGTATGCTCTCCTATTGTTATGTCCAGTTTCTTGCCGCAATTGCAAAGAACATGAAAATTACTGGCTTTCCTTCGGGGGTTTTTCCCCTTTTCCGGTACGCTCGATTTTCGCGGGCTTTTCCGGCTCGGGCTTCATGGCCGGAAGCCAGAATTCAAATTCCGCGTATTCGCCCTCCACGCTGCGGGCGGTAATGTCCCCGCCGTGCAGCTGCATGAGCATACGCACGATGAACAGCCCCAAGCCAACGCCCTTTTTATCGAGGCTACGGGATTTATCCGTTTTATAAAAACGCTCGAAGATTTTCCCCAAATCTGCCCGGGCGATGCCCCGGCCGCTGTTTCGGATGGTAAAGTAAACCCATCCGTTTTCCTCCCGTATGGTGATGGCGATATAGCCGCCCTCATTGGTAAACTTGATGGCGTTGTCCACCAAATTGAAGATGATTTGATGGATGCGGTCCGGGTCCGCCTTTACGCGGATATCGGGGAGATTTTCCAGGCCGCGGACCTCGATATTTTTCTCGCTGATGAGGTTTTCACAGGAGAAAAAGACCCGCATCACCATATCCGGCAGGCTGAATACGGACGGATTGATCTTCAGCTCTCCCGCTTCCATGCGGGAGATGTCCAGCATGGAACGGACCAGGCGGGACAAGCGCTTGATTTCGTCGGAAACGGTGCGCAGATACTGCTCCTGCTTTTCCTCCGGAATGGTGCCGTCGAGAATGCCGTCGATAAACCCGCCGATGGTGGTCATGGGGGTGCGCAGCTCATGGGAGACGTTGGCCACGAAGGAACGGCGCATCCCTTCCACCGAGGCCAGGGACGAGGCCATATTGTTCAGTGCAATGGCCAATTCCGCCACCTCATCCTGATTGTTGACGGGAATCTTTGTGGAAAAGTCCCCTTCCCCGAACTTACGGGCGGCCAGCACCATTTGGCGAAGCGGCTTGGCCATCTGATAGGTAAGCGCATAGGTGGCCAGGAAGGACAGGATCAAGACCAGGACGGCGGCCAGGAGGAACATCCGCAGATTGTCCCCGATGTATCCGGACAGATCGCCGGTGGGTGTGGACAGAAGCACGGCGCCCACCACCCCGGCATCCCCCGCTTTAATGGGTTCCCCTGCGGTATAGTAGGTTTCCGTATAGTTGTCCCCCAGGCGGCCCACCGTATAGGAGGAACCGACTAAGGACTTTTCGGCCACATCGGTGGGAATTTCCTTTTGGAGCATGTCGTCCGGGTTGATTTTGCTGTTGTAGGTGGCAAACAACAGCGTCTTTCCATTGGGGCCGATGATCCGCACATCCGAGTTGGAGGTCGACGCCATCACCCCGATGGCGGTATTCATAGATTCCGGGATGCTGTAAGGGGAAAAATACAACGAATACTGCTGCTCCTTCACATCCCACTGGATCTGGGAGTTGTTTAAAGCCAGATCCCCCATGATGCCCGCCAGGCTTTTGGCGTTGCGGGTCAGCATCTCCTGCTTGTCGTTGACCCAATACTGGGCGGAAAAGGAGATAAGCAGGGTGCCCAGAATGGTTAGGCAAACCAGGATGATGGAGGTGATAACGGTAAAGTACTTGACAAAGATACTCTTTCGCATTATTCGCGGACCTCGAATTTATATCCGACGCCCCAAACGGTTTTCAGGCTCCATTTGTCCGAAACGCCTTCCAGCTTTTCACGCAGGCGCTTGACATGCACGTCAACCGTTCTGGAGTCGCCGTAATAGTCGAATCCCCACACCTCGTCAAGCAGCTGGTCGCGGGTATAGACGCGGTTGGGATTGCTGGCCAGGTGATAAATCAGTTCCATTTCCTTGGGCGGAACGTCGATCTGCTTGCCGTCCACCTTCAGCTCGTAATTGGTCATGTTGATGGAGAGCTTGTCAAAATGCACCTCTTTGCTGTCGCTGGCGGCTTCCGCAGGCGCGGCGCGGCGCAGCACCGCCTTGATGCGGGCCACCACCTCTTTGGCTTCAAAGGGCTTGACCACATAGTCGTCCGCACCAAGCTCAAGGCCCAGGATTTTATCAAAGGTTTCTCCCTTGGCGGTGAGCATGATGATGGGAGTGGAGGCTTTCTTACGGATTTCACGGCAGACCTGCCAGCCGTCGAGCACCGGAAGCATGATGTCGAGCAAAATCAGGTCGGGCTGCTCCTTTTCAAAGGCCTCCAGCGCCTTGCCCCCGTCGTGTGCCAGCACCACGTCGTAGCCTTCCTTTTCCACGTAAAGCCGAAGCAATTCGCAGATGTTGGTATCGTCGTCGACGATTAGGATTTTAGTGTTCGCCATGAAAATATCCTCCTTTTGCACCTTTTGCCTTTCTATTTGCCGCAACTTCGCATGGAAGCGGAATCAATTGTCCATAAGAACATTATAACAACCCGTCCTGCCAAGTGATGAAATATTTATGAAGGAACCGTAAGCGGTTTATTTCTGCCGAAGGATCACGCGCCGATGATTTTGACGAGGACACGCTTTTCCCTCTTGCCGTCAAATTCTCCATAGAAAATCTGCTCCCAGGTGCCGAAGTCCAGCCGTCCCTTTGTGACGGCCACCACCACTTCCCTGCCCATAATGGTACGCTTAATATGGGCATCCGCATTGTCCTCATAGCCGTTATGTTGATACTGATCGTAAGGCTTTTCGGGGGCCAAGCGCTCCAAAAAACGCTCAAAATCCGCATGCAGGCCGCTCTCATCGTCATTGATGAACACGCTGGCGGTGATATTCATAGCGTTGCACAAAAGGAGGCCTTCCTGAATGCCGCTTTCCTTGAGGCACTGCTCCACCTGGGGGGTGATATTGACGAAGGCGCGGCGGGTGGGAAGATGAAAAAACAGCTCTTTGCGGTAGGATTTCATGATAGGCACGCTCCCTTTCCATTGATACTTTGTTTGCCCTGCGCAGGCGAATACTCCTAAGGCCCCCGTCGGATACGAAGGGACTCCTTCTTCCCAGAGGCACGGGCAAAATGGACACATTTAGTATACCACAAAACCGGTCGGCGGACACCCTCTTTTCTGAGGGAATGCTGCACGCCCTTTGCACCCGGCCATCGAACATACGTGCTATAATCAGGCTGCAAACATAAGTTCAGCGGCGGATTCGTCAGGTTGGCTCACCCACCTTCTTTTTCCACACCGTGCGACGCCGCCGCTTTGCATCCTTTCCCCTGTGCAAGGGGATAAGGGGGATGTTTGCGATAAGGCATGGGAGGTGAATGCATGGCAGAATACGACTGGGACAGCCTGGAGGCGGAATACAGAAAGGGCGGGTATCGAAGCCTGCGCGCCTTTGCTGAGGAAAAATCCATCCGCTATCAAAGCCTCCTGCGGGAGGCAAAACGGCGCCCCGGCTTTGTCAAAAGCAAGCGGGGACGCAAGCCGCAGGGCTCCTTGCGTTCCAATGAGGCGGCTCAGCTGCAAAATGCCTGGAGCAACCTGCTGGAGGCGCTGGAGAATCTGACCGGCGCGAACAGCGAATGGGCGAAGCAGATTTCTCCGCGCAACATTTATGAACTGGCCTGCGCGCTGGAACGCATCCAGAAGGGATGTCAAAACGCCCAGGTCCCTCAGGAGGATGGGGCAAAGGCCATTTCCGAGGCCATCGGCGCGTTGGCTAGGAGGCTCTCCTAAATGGGATTTTCCTGGGGCCAATTTAGCGATCAAGCGGTGCGGTCCATTGCGCTGAGTGACGCACGCCTGAATATTTGGGATGGGGCGGTACGTTCCGGGAAAACCATTTCCTCCTTGCTTGCCTGGCTGTATTTTGTAACAAAAGCGCCGCCCGGCCCTCTGTTGATGGCGGGGAAAACGGTAAACACCCTGAAGAGAAACATTCTGGACACCCTTTCGGACATGCTGGGAGAAAAGGATTTTCGGGTGCGGCTCTCGGCCCGGGAGGCAAGCTTGTTTGGAAGGACCGTTTATCTGGCAGGCGCCGGCGACGCCCGGGCGGAGGGCAAGCTGCGGGGGATGACGCTGGCGGGCGCTTATGGGGACGAGCTGACCCTCTGGCCCCGCTCCTTTTTTCAAATGCTTTTATCCCGGCTGTCGGTGGAGGGGGCGCGGTTTTACGGCACCACCAATCCCGACAGCGTTTCCCACTGGCTTTATTCCGATTATCTACAAAAGGACGGCCTCGACCTGCTGCGGTGGCATTTTACCCTGTCGGACAACCCCAACCTGCCCAAGCGATACAAGGAAGCGCTGGAAAAGGAATACACGGGGATGTTTAAACGGCGGTTTATCGACGGGGAATGGTGCGCGGCCCAGGGGGCGGTGTACGACCGGTTCGACCGGGCGGTTCATGTAACAAGAAAGGAAGCGGGGCCGGGCGGGCGCAAATTTCTCTCCTGCGATTACGGCATACATAATCCCTGCGTCTTTGGGCTCCTGACCGAGGAGGACGGCCGCTACCATTTGGAGCGGGAATATTACCACGACGCTAAAAAGCAGGGGCAAAAGACCGACGAGGAATACGCGGGGGATTTACTGGCCTTTTCCAAAGGGGAAACCAGGCGCGTGATCATCGATCCCTCCGCCTCCTCCCTGATTGCGCTGCTGCGGCGGTCGGGGTGGCAGGTGGTTTTGGGAAAAAACGCGGTGCTTGATGGAATCCGGCAGGTGGGCGCCCTTTTGGCGGGCGGGCGGCTGACGGTTGACCCGGGCTGCGTCCACACCCTTGCGGAATTCGACCGGTATTGCTGGGACGAGACAAGCGGCAGGGACGCGCCGGTCAAGGAAAACGATCACTGCATGGACATGCTGCGCTACGGGGTGGTAACCGACCTATATCTGCAACGTGCCCGGCGGGAGAGCTATTCGGGAAAAAACAAACAATAGTCCGGCGGCCTTCGCCGGCAGAGGGAGGATTCGATTTGAACGCGACCGCTTTCATGGAAGAGCTCGGCGGCCTTTACGGGAGCCGGGTTATGGAGGAATTCGGCGAGATTATCCGGCTCTACGACTTTTACGAAGGCAAGGGGCAGCTGTGGCCGGTCAACGGAACGCTCGACTACCTGCCGACGGTGAAGCGCACCAACCTGATTAAGAAGCTGATTAAGGCGCAGGCACGTTTCCTTTTCGGACGCACACCGGAGTTTTCGGTACGGGCGATGGAGAAAGAAAATACGCAGGCCGCGCAGGAAATGACGCGGTTTTTAAACCGTATCCTGCGGGAAAACCATTTCGGCGACCGGCTGATTAGGGCGGCGCGGGACTGCTTTATCGGCAAACGGGTGGCCCTGCGGCTGTGGACCGACGAGGACGGCCTTTCCATTGGGTTTCGCCCGTCGCTGGAGTTCCTTTACGAGCCTAAGGAGGACGATGCGGACAAGCTTGCGAAGATCGTCTTTTTTTACCAGCTCAACACCGAGCCGACCCATCGCAAGCAGCGAATTTGGAAGCAGAAATTTGTCATGGAACAAGGGCGCTGCCTTCTCAGCGAAGGGATTTACGACGGGGACGGGCGGCTGGTGGAAAGCCGGTACGACCGCTTTGACACGGGGCTTTCCTTCATTCCGGCCTATGTCATCTTAAACGACGGGCTTTCCGGCGATTTGTCCGGCGAAAGCGATGTGGCGGAGCTCATCGAAAACCAGAACGCATACAACCGTTTGACCTCCGACGACATCGATGCGCTGCGCTTCAACCTCTTTCCGCAGCGGGTGGCCACCGACGCGAGCCTTTCCTCCCTGGATAAGCTGGTCATTGCGCCGGGCGCCTTAATTGATTTACAGACCGATCCGACCATGATGGACGGGAAACAGGCGTCTATGGAGATGCTGGAACCGAAGTTCGGGTACGACGACCGGATCGAGCACACCCTGTCCCGGATCAAGTCGGACATGTACGAGCTGTTGTCGGTGCCCGACCTCTCCGCCGAGCAGCTCAAAGGTACGCTGAGCTCCGGACAGTCCATCCGGACCATGTACTGGGAGCTGCTGTGCCGGTGCGAGGAAAAATGGGCTTGTTGGGAGGCGGCGCTGGGCTGGATGGCATACGCCATCTTCCATTTGGCCAAGCGGATGGGGCTGGCTTCTTTTCCAGACATCGAATGGGAGCTGCACATTGAGCACGGGTATCCCCTGCCCGACGACGAGGAGACCGAACGGCTCAACGACCTCAAGGAAGTGGAGGCAAAGGTGCGAAGCCGCCGGTCCTATATGGAAAAATGGCGGATTGCGGCCGATCCCCAGGGAGAGCTGGAGCGTATCGACCAGACCGAACAAACCGAGTAACAGGAGGAATCGCGATGGAAGCACTAGAGGAAATTTTCAGCGACCTGGGAATTCAGCTGGACGAGGAGGTTCGAAAGACCCTGTCCCTTGCCTTGCAGGAGCTGGTGGACGAGACGGCGGCGCAGCGGACGGCCGAGCTTCAGACGAGGCAGGAGGAGCGGGCGGAGGAACTTCATGCAACGCGTCAGGCCCAGGCCCTCGCGGCCCAGGAGACGGCAAATGCAAAAATAGAGGCTTTGGAAACCGGACGGATCCGGGACCAGGCGCTTCTGGCCCTTTACCGGGAAAAGGCGGTTGAGCCGGAGGCGGCGCTGTCCTTGCTGCAGCTCGATGAGCTGCGCTTTTCACAGGACGGCGAGGTGGAAGGGCTTGCGGACCAGATTTCCGCCCTCAAGGAAAGGGAAGGCGCCCTCTTCGCGCGGCCGGTTGTCACGGGGAGCAAGGGGAACTTCATCCGTTCCAGCTTATCGGCGCCGGCCTGCTCGTTAAGCGACGCGCTGGCGGAGCATTATCAAATCCATTCCTATTACAGATAGAAAGGAATCCTCATTTTATGGCGATTACATTAAACGACATTAAGCTCAATACCACCGACAAATTGGTGGCGAGCGTGGTGGACGAATTTCGGCGTTCCAACTACCTTTTGGCAAACATGCCCTTTGACGACACGCTGCTGCCCACCGGCAACAGTTCTTCTCCCACCTACAGCTATTACCGCATTGTAACCCAGCCCACCGCGGCCTTCCGCGGCTTTAACAGCGAATATACCGCCAGCAATGCGGTTAAGGAAAAGGTATCGGTGGAGCTCAAGGCGTTTGGCGGAAGCTACTCCATCGACCGGGTGCTGGCGTCGGCAGGCGGTTTTGTGGACGAAGTGGACTTACAGACCCGGCAGATGATCCGGGCGGCTCAGACCCTGTTTAACGCCACCGTCATCAACGGCAACACCTCAAGCAACGCTTCTGCGTTCGATGGGCTGAGCAAGGCGCTGACCGGAAAATCCACCGAGTATAACGCCGAGTCCGGCTCGGCGAACATCGATCTGTCCACGACGGGGATCGACAGCAACTATAAGACCTTTTTGGACAAGCTTGATGCGTTTATCCTCAGCCTCGACCAAAGGCCGACGGCTCTTTTGGCCAATGCGGGGCTGATTGCAAAAATCCGCGCGTGTGTGCGCCGCTGCGGGATCGAATATCAGGCGGCCTCCCTGGAGGGCGGGGATCTTCCCACCTACGATGGAATCCCGCTGGTGGACGCCGGACAGATGGCGGGCGAGGACGGCCCTACCGACGTTATCGCCACCACGGCGGGGGTGACGGAGCTGTATGCGGTCCGTCTGGGCCTCGACGGCCTGCACGGGGTATGCATGCACGGCGAATCGCCCATCAAGGTTTGGGTCCCGGATTTCACTACGGCGGGCGCAGTGAAAAAGGGAGAGGTGGAAATGGTAGCGGCCATCGCCCTCAAAAATACGGCGGCAGCCGGTGTCTTTCGCAAAATCAAAATTGCGTAAAAAGCTTCGGTGTTTTTCTGATACCGAATGATTTTAGACGATAGGAGGAAATAAAATGACGACTACGACGAAATCTTCCATTGCCGGCCAAATCTTCGACACGGTGGCACTAATGAAGGCGGCTTCGCTAAACGACGGCGACTGCGTTATGACGCGGGGCTATTATGCCGCAGGGGACGGCGGAGACGGCGTCTATGTGGTGACCGATTCGGCTGCGGCGCAGGACGGCGGTTCGGTTATCGCCCTGAACAACGGCAGGAGGGCTGAACTTGTGATTGCCGACGATACCATTAACGTCAGGCAGTTCGGCGCCAAAGCAGACGACGCGGATGCGGACAACATTCCATTTTTTAACGCTGCGTTTGACTGGCTCTCCCGCAACGGCGGCGGCACCTTGGTGATCCCTTCCGCCACCTACACGGTTAAGCCGATCGGAAAGACCCATGTGCTGGAGCTGGCGGGCTCGAACATTACCATTCTGGGCAATCAGTCCACTTTACAAGTAAGCGCTTCGACGGGTGACTTTGAGTATTTGTTCTTTGTCAATGGGAATACCCCGGAAAACATTGTAATCGACGCTTTGCATTTCGACGACAACATTCTCGAAAACTCGGGTTATCCGGTATCGGGCGACAACACCAAAAAGCAGCAGCTTCTCCACTTCGAAATCTGCCGCGACATTACCATCCGAAACTGCCGATTTGAAACGGGCGGCGTTTGGTGCATGTTCGGCAAATTTTACGGCCTTACGGTTGAAAAATGCGAATTCCTGTTCCGAACAAAGACAAACATCCGTTGGTATGATATCAGCTCTCTTTATCTAGTTGGAGAACGCATTACCATTCAGGACAATGTCTTTATCAATCAGATGTCGAATAAGGTCCCGCAAACGGCGGTGGAATCTCATTCGACAAAGCTGCGTTTTCTGCGCAACCGATGCACCGGCTATCAGGGTTCGCTGCTCATCGCTTGCCCGACTTCAGACGAAGCAGGAGCGTTTGCCGACGTTCATGCCGCCGACATTCTGGTGGAAGGAAACGAGCTTATTTGTTCCAAGCCCGGCTCCGGCAGCGGTTCCGGCATCTGCATTTGGCCCCTTTCCGAAAAGGATATCACGAATATTAAAATTTTAAACAACACCATTGAGACCGATTACTGCGGCATCCTTACCAAATACATTGACAACGAAAGCGTGATCGATGGACTGATGATTTCCGGCAACCACATCACCTATGTAGGCGATGAAGACAGCGACGTTGCATCGCAATTCGAATTTTTAGTTCACGGTCACAACGGAGTCAAGCTGCTCGGTTCGAGCCCCATTCGGAATGCGATTGTCAGCGACAACACGATTATGAATTTCCCGGAAAGCGCTGTCCTCGTGAGCAGCATGGAAAGCAGCACGGAGGGTCTTATGCGCAAGTACCGTAACATCTGTGTACGTGACAATCTGCTTTACAACTGTGGGTACAACACCAAATATTATTACTACGGCGTTCTTCATCTCGGTGACGGCGTGCAAACGGGAGAATTGGTGGACAACTTTTTCGATTTTGACAAAAACGACGATACCTGCCTGCGCCCGATTTACGCATTCAGCGACTATTACTTCGACAGCGCTGTTAAGATCACGGTGAAAAACAACGTTGCTGCAGGCTTGTATCCTAAGAAAAGCATGGATATTCCGCAGCCGGACGATCGTTACGACTTTGGTCTGGCGCCTTCCAACAGCATTTTGATTTGGGACGGAGTTACCCATTTCAACAAGGGAGACATTTTTGAGTATAACGGCAAACGGTACCGCTGCACGTCCAACTTTGTGCTGGGAATTCCGTCCGTGTCCAATCCGACCGACATTTCCGGCACCGGCGTAACCGTGACGGAGCTGATTGCATTGCGTCAGCTGAAGGTAAGCGACGCGTCGGTTTTCCGGCGCGGAGACGTCATTAAGCTGGGCGGCGGGTTTGTTTCCACCCGTCAGGCGACCGTTGCCGCAGTGGATTATCGAACCAATGTTATCTATGCGGAGGGGTATTCCTCCTCCTGGTTTGAGCTCAAGCCCAACGGTACGGCGGAGGGATCTCCCGTTTCCTTTGTGACAAGCCTTTCCGCCTCCTGCGAAGAAATCTAAAACTAACCCAAATTCGATGGGTAGGTTCGGGCAGGCGCTGTCTTTTGGCGGCCGGTCTGGTCTTTTCAGGCCGGCCGCCTCTCCCGCAAGCCTTCTTTACACAAAAAATTGGAGGACATTATGACCCCATTGGAACAACTGCGAAACAATTTGGGCGAGTCAAACGCCCAGGACCCTTTCTTTACGGAGGGGGAGCTGCTGGAGCTGCTGATGCAAAACGGGCAGGATGTATCTGCCGCCTCTTACGAAGGACTTCTGAAAAAGGCGCAGGCCGACGGCGTTACCCTCCCGGACGGAACGAAAACAGCCGACTCCAGGGGGTACTGGCTCTCCCTCGCCAAGCAGTACCGTCCCTGCGGGAGCAGGAATGGGAAACGGGCGGACGAGGATGATAGAGGGGAAGGACGATGATGCAAGGACGCCGCCATCGCTTTCCCTTTGTGCGGGCCATCTATCCTCTGCTGCGGACCGCCTCGGTTTACCGGCCGGCGGTCACTGCCTTTGGGGAAGCGGATTACCATTCCCTTACGCTGGTTTACCGCGGTCTCGGCTACCGTTTTTATAAATTCGAACGCATTACCTCTCAGCTTTCCACAGCGGGAAGGCTGGCCCGTGAACGGACCCAACGCATTCTGCTTCCCCATCCGTCGGCAATCCGAAAAAAGGGGGAGGTCCACATAGAGGAAAATTTCCCTCTTCTCTTCCCCGGCGACCTTTGCAAGATCGACAACCTTGCCTGTATCATCCGGGCGATCCAAAACGACAACGAGCTTTACCTGACTCTCGTGGTAGAGGAAGTGAATCTAGATGACCCCACTCAAACAGATTTATGAAACCTTAAAGCAGGCGGGAATCCCGGTATATTTCCCCGGCCAGCATACGGGGATCGGGATGACGCCTTACGTGGTGCTTCGGGAGGGGGAAACCAAGCCAAACGGCACAAACCTGACCGGCACCACCGCCTTTGAACTGATTGCGTACGCGCCCATCCATAACTACACCGGGCTTACGGGCCTGACCGATTTGATCCGCCAGGCATTGAAGCCTTTGGTGCACATTCGGCCGACCGGCCGGGTTTACGGGCAGGGAATCGAATCGGAATACCAAATGCACCGGGTAATATTGGAATACGAAGCACAGAGGAGGCTGTGAGGATGGATATGGACACATGCCGGCTGGAGGCGGTTGCCATCGGGACGCTGATCGCGGTAGAGTTTGTGCCGCAGGAGGGGGACCCCTTTCTTGCCTACACCAAAGAGGTGCAAATTACGCCGGTCCTTTCCAAGGGGAGCTACCGGGAGCTGCGGGAGGATACCGTAGTTGCAGCAGTGAAGCAGACGCCGGACATCCTGCTGGGCTACGACCTTACGCTTACCGACACCTGCTTCAACCCAAGGGCGTTTGCGGCGGCGGACGGCGGGGAAGCCGCCTTGGACGGTCACGCATTTTCCTCCTATTTTGCGCCTGCGGTGTTTACAGCGGCTTCCCGGCCGGGGTTCGGCCTGCGCCTTTATGCGGCGCAGAAGAACGAGGAGGGGGAGGACGCGGGATATTTGCAGCTCTCCTTCGCCGGGTGCACCGGGTGTCCCGCTTCCTTTTCCCTTTCCCTGGGCGGGTTCTTCCTGACGAGCTACACCATCCGCAGCCGCCCGGACGACACAACGCAGTCCATGAAGATCGTCCGGCTTTCCTCCCTGCCTTTTGAAGAGGTCTAAGAAAGGAGAACGGATCGGATGACAATGAAGTTTGAAGGAGACTACCCAAGCGTTCCGGCATCGCTGATCGAGCAGGTGAAAATGAAAGCCGCCCAAAATGAAATGGGCAAGCGTCAGGACGAAAGCCAGGCCAAAAAATGGATGGACGAACGGCGGCTGACGGAGGGAGGATGCCTATGAGCTGGTTTCGCTTTCAGGGAAAAGAGAGCAGCACCATGGGGGTCATCCTTTTGGAGCGCACCTGCGAGCTATACGGCAAAACCAGGGGACAGTTTCTGTCCATTCCCGGGCGGGACGGGGCCCTCTATCTTCCGCAGGCGCGAGAGGATATTGCGATGACGCTGCGCTGTGCGGTTCTCAGCGACGACGAGGCGGATTTGCAGCTGGCGGCAAGGGAGCTGGCGGGATGGCTGTACGGCAGCGGCGAGCTGGTTTTCTGGGACGCGCCCGATTTGACGCGGCAGGCCTATGTTCTTTCGGTTACGGGATTTGAAGGGTTCGAACGATGGGGGGAATTCCAGGTAAGCCTGCGCTGCTCCCCCTATGCGCTGGGAAATGAAATTACGGCCAACGCCAACGAGACGGTTATCTACGAGGGATCCGCCCCTTCCAGGGGGCAAATCCGCTTTTCCTTGGCACAGACCCACGCTAAGATTGTGGCAGCCTGCGGTTCACAGGAGTTGACGCTGCAAGGCGATCTGAACCAGGGGGATGCGTTTGTGATCGATTTGGACGGAGGGCTGGTATGGTGCAACGGCCAGGTTCGAAACGACATGCTGACGGTGGGCAGCCGGTTCTTTGAGGTTCCGGCGGGCACCGGCTGCGTACAGCTGATGGGACAAACGGACGGCGTTTCCACTCCGCTGGAAGGCTGCTACCATTACCGGCCGAGGTGGTACTGATGGAATTTGTATTATACTTATTCGACCAAACGGAGGCATTGACCGGGCTGATGCAAAACGCCGCCGGTAGCGCCCTGCTTTCCGCCGTACATGATGAAGAAAAGCAGACGCTGACGGTGATGGCAGAGGGAGCTGCGCCTAGTGCTGCAAGCCAAGGCGGCTATATGGGGTTTTACGATCTGGACGGCCGGTTTCAGCTTTTCGAGATCAAACGGATGGAGGAGCAGCATCAGGAGGGCGGAATGCTCTGCGAGCTGTATGGGGAACACGTCCTGTACGAGCTGTTGGCAAATGTGGTGACCGATCTCTCTCTTTCCGACACGACGGCGGAAAAAACGGCGCAGGCCGTTCTCGCCTCCACCCGTTGGCAATGCGCCGGTTGCGACAACCTTTTGGTCCCCTCCATCTCCTTTTACTATGAAAGCGCCCTCGCCTGCCTTTACCGGCTGCGGGATCAATGCGGCGCAAGGCTGGTCTTTCATTTAACCCTTGAGGGAAATTCCATCGGGACCAGAACGGTTTCGGTTTTGACCGATACGCCTCGCAAAACCGGAAAGCGCTTTACCTGGAGCAGGGATCTGACGCAGATCACCCGTGAGGCGGATACGACCAATTTAGTAACCGCCCTATACGGCCGCGGAAAGGCCATCGGCATTAAGGAATCCCCCAGCCAGGCGGCCCGCGGCGCAAGGCGCACCTTTGCCGACGCAGTTTGGACAGTCCCCCAAAACCCGGTAGACAAGCCAGCCGGGCAGGAATGGGTGGGAGACCCGCAGGCTTTAGAGCAATGGGGCTACGGCGGGGCGGAAAAGCGGCACCGATTCGGTGTGGCGGTATTCTCCGGCATTGACGACCCGGCTGAGCTGCTGCAAGAGACCTACAACACCCTGCAAAGCCGCTGCAAGCCGGTCATGCGCTACAGCATGAAGGCGGTGGATCTGGAGATGCTGTCGGGATTGCCGTACGAAGCGGTACGGCTCAACGACGAGGTAACGGTAATAGACGACGGGTTCTCTCCCCCTTTGGAGATCACGGCCCGGATTACCGGGCTGAAGCGGGACTACCTCAATCCGGCGGATACGACGCTGGTGATTGGGGAGGCCGCCCCCGCTCTGGGCAGCCTCCTGGCCAAGATGGAAGCGGAAAAAGACCGACTGCTGGAAAAGGAAGGGGTATGGGACGATACGACGCAGACTGCCGGGCCAAACAGCCCCGTGGACACCTCCCGCCTGGAAGGGGCCATCGACGCGCTCCAAAACAAGATCATTGCCTCGGGTGCATACGATCATGCAACGGTTACCGAGGGGGGAGGAATCCTGCTGGAGAACAACCAGGCCGACAGCCCGGACTACGGCGCTCTTTACTTGGGCCCCGGCATTCTCGCCATTGCCAGCCAGAAAAACGGCATCGGCTGGGAATGGCGCACCTTCGGTACGGGGAAGGGCTTTACTGCAAGCGAGCTGATTACCGGCGTTTTGGACGCGGGCCTGATTAAAACAGGGCGGCTCGAGTCGGTCAACGGCTCTTCCTGGATCGACATGCAGTCGGGCGCATTTTCCTTTGACAACGGGAAGCTATCTTTAGACGGCAACGGGAACCTGCATGTGGCCGGATACCTGACCGCCCAAAGCGGGAACCGGAGGGTCTCCATCAACGACGAGCTGATCGGGTACCCGATGGTCGCATTTTCCGTGGAGGGAAACGACGCCGGTTATCTGTATGCCAGCGAGTACGACCGCCTGATCATGGAAGCCAACGGCTGTCTACAGCTGTCCTGCCTTTCGCTGGAAACGCCGGGCGGGCATACGGGGTATTCGGGCGATATTCAAGTCGGCGGCAAAACCCTGCGCTTTGACCATGGACTTTTGTACGAGGTAACCGGATAATCAGGGGCAAGGGATCGGTCGCGGCGAGGTTGAAGTTCCCGTCCGAAACGCGATAAAAAAACGGGAAACGGGCGGGAGGACGGAAGCCCTGCCGGTACATAGGAGCGATCCCCTTGTCCCAGGCTTAAATAAAAGACACAAAAAAAGATGCTTTCCGGATGGAAAGCATCTTTTTGTTTTGCGGATTTCCAAAATCCCCGCCAATTATCTCTTGGAGAACTGGGGGGCACGGCGAGCGCCTTTGAGTCCGTACTTTTTGCGCTCCTTCATACGAGGATCGCGGGTGAGAAGGCCGGCCTTCTTCAGGATCGGGCGCAGCTCCTCCGAATTGTACTGCAGCAGGGCGCGGGACAGACCATGACGGATGGCGCCAGCCTGGCCGGTCACGCCGCCGCCCGCCACACGGCAGACAATGTCGAACTTATCGGTATTTCCGGTCAGCGCGAGAGGCTGGCGGACAATCAGCTTTAAGGTTTCCAGGCCAAAATAATCGTCGATATCACGGTCGTTGATGGTGATGTTGCCGGAACCGGGATAGACTCTTACACGGGCAACCGAGCTCTTCCTTCTGCCAGTGCCGTAAAAATAGGTCTTCGTATCGTACATTCCGATTGCCTCCTTCCTCAAAATTCTAACGTTTCGGGCTTCTGTGCGGCATGCTTATGCTCGGCGCCGCTGTAGGCTCGCAGGCGGGCGCGGGCAGCGCGGCCGATGGTGGTGTCCGGGATCATGCCCTTCACGGCAAGCTCCATGGCGAGCTCCGGACGGGTCGCCATCAGTGTGGCGTACTTGACCTCGCGCAGGCCGCCGATCCAGCCGGAATGACGGCGGTAATATTTCTGATTGAGCTTGTCGCCGGTGAGGACCGCCTTGGCGCAGTTGACCACGATCACATGGTCGCCGCAGTCCACATGGGGAGCGAAGGTGGGCTTGTGCTTTCCGCGCAGCAATACGGCGGCCTTGGCGGCAGTGCGGCCAAGAGGCTTGCCGGCGGCGTCAAGCACATACCATTTGCGGGTGACTTCCCCCGCTTTCGGCATATAAGTCGACATAAGGGTACCTCCTATTGAAATTGTTCTCGCTTCGCAATGAAAGGACTTTCATTCTCGTCGTATGACCAAGCTGTCCTGCCCAACCGGGCAGACAGGCGAACAATCGAAAAAACCGGCTGATTGCAGCCGAATGCAAAGATGATACTATCACAGGTGCTTTCCGGTGTCAAGGGTAAATTTCGATAAAATTGATTTATCTCCGCGCAACCTCTCATATTCTCTTGATATCTTTTATTTTCTCTTTGAAACTCACTTTCTATTTTTACTGCTGCGTCCTTTCCCCGTTTCTCTCTTTGACCGGCTTGTGCCTAAAAATTGGAGGGCGCTTTAACGGAAATTGTATCCAAGTTGCATCCTTTTTTCCATTCATTGCATCGGCCTTTCCTTTCTGTTATAATTGGAAAAAATGCAGCAGAGGGGGGCGAAGGAAGTGCAGCGTATCGACGGTCTGCTGCGCAGTGCCATCGACCGGTATCATATGATCGAGGAGGGCGACCGGATCGGCGTGGGCGTATCCGGCGGAAAGGATTCGATGGTTTTGCTGACCTCTTTGGCCCGGCTGCGCGCCTATCTGCCCAAACGGTTTGAGCTGGTGGCGCTGACGATGGACCCATGTTTCGGCGGGGAATATACCGATTACACGCCCATTGCCCGGTTGTGCGGGGAAATGGGGGTAGAGTACATCCTCAAGCGGACCCAGCTTGGACAGATCGTGTTTGAGCAACGTGAGGAGGCCAATCCCTGCTCCCTGTGCGCGAAGCTGCGGCGGGGAATCCTGCACAATATGGCCAAGGAAGCCGGATGCAACCGGCTGGCGCTGGGCCATCACTTCGACGACGCGGCGGAAACCTTTGTGATGAACCTCTTTTACGGCGGGAAAATCGGCTGCTTTTCGCCGGTTACCTGGCTCGACCGCAAGGAATTGACCTTGATCCGGCCTATGATTTTCGTAGAGGAGCGGCTGGTTCGCAGCGCGGCGAAAAAGGAGTCCCTTCCGGTGGTGAAAAGCCGCTGCCCGGTAGATGGGAATACCAAGCGTCAGGAGATCAAAGATTTGCTTTGGTCTTTGGAAAAGGACTACGACCGGCTGCGCATCAAGATCGTCGGCGCGCTGCAGCGCGCGGGGATCGACGGCTGGTAAGGAAAAAGGAGAATGAAGATGAAACGACGTACAAAGCTGCTTTCCCTGGCGCTGGCCCTGCTGGTAGCCCTTACTTTTGCAGGCTGCACCGACCCGGGCACCTCTTCCCTGGCAGGCGCCTCTTCTCAGACGCAGAGCCTCGCGGTATCGACGGCGGACCTTAGCTCCCTGCCGACCTCTTCGGAGCCGCTGGAGGAGCCCTCCCCCTATCCCCTTCATCCGACGCAGAAGGAGGGCGAGGTTTCCATCCAGTTCTGCGGGGACATCCTGCTTCATTATCAACCGGTGAAATCCGCCCTGCTGGCGGACGGAAGCTACGACTTTTCCCCCTATTTTTCGGAGATATCCAAGCTTCTTACCGCCGACCTGAAGATAGTCAATATGGAAGGCGCGGTGGACGACTCCAAGGAGCCGTCCAGCTACCCGTGCTTCAACTATCCGTCCGAGATCATCCGGGACACCATGGGGGCGGGCTTTAACTTCTTTCTAACCGCCAACAACCATGCCTTCGACATGCGCTGGAGCGGGCTTGTAGCGACCCGCGCCGCCTTTGAGGCGGCCGGGGCGGAGTTCGACGGCACCTATGAGACC
This sequence comes from uncultured Clostridia bacterium, assembly GCA_904420015.1. Classification (GTDB taxonomy): domain Bacteria; phylum Bacillota; class Clostridia; order Oscillospirales; family Acutalibacteraceae; genus Solibaculum_A. The sequence goes on along the minus strand of CAJFTS010000019.1, from coordinate 22,398 downwards.
CAGGAGCAGTGCGACACCCCCTGCGTCCTTAATTACGGCGGCATTGAGATCGGCATTGTCACCTACTCCTACGGGGACAACGGCATGATTGTGACCATCCCGGAGGAGCACCAGCCTTACGCCATGCGGGAATTCAACCACGACAGCACGGAGGATCTGGACCGTCTGCTGGAGGACGTGCGCAAATGCCGGGAGGCGGGCGCGGATTTCGTGATCCTTTCCCTGCACTGGGGCGCCGAATACCAGGACGCGCCCAACGCTACCCAAAGGGCCCTGGCCCAAGCGCTGATTAACACGCCGGACGGGCCGGACATTGTCCTGGGCAACCACGCCCACGCCGCCCAGCCTACCGAGCTGCATCAGGTGGAGACGACAAACGGCACCGCCAACCGGTTGATCGTCTATTCGCTGGGAAACTTTATTGCCGACCAATCAGCCGTTCAGGTGGAAAAAACCCGCACCAGCCAAATGGTGTCGGTGACCATCAAGAAAACCGAAAACGGCGTCCAGATTACCGACGCGGCCTATACCCCTCTGATGACCTATATCCGGGAGGATACCAAGACCTCCGACCGGTACCGGGTCATCCCGGTCGGCAAATATGCCCTGGCGCAAACCAAGCCGGACATCTTTGCCACCAACGCCGACTGGGAGTTCTGTAAGAACGCCTGGACCCGGCTGCAAAACGTCATCGGGGATTCGGTGCCCTGTTTAACCGGGGAATAGCATCCGCAGGCTTTGCCGGTTCTGCCTTCGTGAGCCGAGCCCGTCGGCAACGCGGCCGCATGGAGCCGGCCTGAAATGGGCCTGCGGGTAAGTGTATCGAGATGCAGGAAATCGAATCCCGTCAGCAGCACCCGGCCCCCCTCACAACCCGATCACAGGCTGCCGCCATTGCGGCGCCGCCCACCGGCATCGAAAGCCGGACGGCTGCCGTCCGCTTTCACCCGTCTCTTTCGTCACCCCCTATCGGCGGGGGCTTTTACCAGGTTCCCCTAACCAAAACCCGCCCCGGAAGGTCCTTCGGCCTATCGGGGCGGGTTTTCTCATGCCTATTTTCGGCGTTCTTCTAGCCCTCCGGCAAAATCCACATTCCTTGCACCGCAAAAGAGAAGCCGAGGCGGCAGACGGCCTCCGCGGTTTGCATAAGCATCCGTAATTCCCCTTACCCGGGCAAAACAGTAGGCAGACCGCCTTATTCCTCCTGCTCGCGCAGATAGGAAATATACTCCATGCAATATTCGTCGTTGCCGGCGACTACGTCCGCCGCCAGGAAGGCAAGGCGGGTTTTGGGGGAGGTCACGTCCATGATGGCGCTGTCCAGGCCCAAAAATACGCCGGCAGACAGGGCGGCGATATTGATATTCACACGGCCGGGCAGCCCGAAGGAAACGTTGGAAAGGCCGCAGATGCTTTTCACCTTCCCGAACCGCTTCTTCAGCTCCCCGATGACATGCAGAGCCAGGGCCGGGCTTTCACTGTCGAAGGCGGCGGCTTCCATCATAATGTCCACATAGATCTGTTCGTCCCGGATGCCGTAGGAGCGAAGCTTTTCCACAAGCAGCGCGATGTTGTGCATCCTGCCTTCCAAAGTTCCCCGCTCCCCATCGCCTCCTACCGGCATTCCCACTACGCCTGCGCCGGATGCGGCGATCAGCGGGGCGATTTCCTCAATCCGGTCGGTGATGGTAACGGAATTGACGATGAGTTTGCGGTCCTTGCAGGCGGCCATGGCCTCTTTTATGACGGCGGTGGAAGGGGAATCGATCATAATTCCGCAATCGCTGTGCCCAATGGCCAGATCCATCACCCAGAGCATGGTTTCCAGTTCCTTGTCGCCGCAAAGGGCGGTGTTGATATCCAGGTAATCGGCCCCCGCCTGGGCCTGCTTTTCAATCAAGGCGACGACCGCCTCCTGATCCCGGCTTTCCAGCATCTTCTGGGTGGCGGGGATGGAGCTGTTGAGTTTTTCACCGATACGAATCATGGTCTTTCTTCCTTTCTGCTTCCAAGCGTCGAATTTCTTTCGTCAAACGGGCGGTCAAATCAATCCGCTTGAGAGGGGTCATCAGATAAAACCCGTCGCAGAGATCGAACACCCGGCGGATCATTTCCATACAAAACGCAATCGAATGGGCCGCCGCTTCCTCCCGGCCGGCCGGCTGCAAGGCGTGGAGCAGATCCTCCGGCACCGAAATGCCGGACACCTCGTTGTTGAGGAAAAGGGCGTTCTTATAGCCCGCCACCGGCATAATCCCGGCCAGCAGCTTACAGGGCAGGGCTTCCCGCGCCCTTTTCAGGTTCTCCTCCGCCTTGCGGGTGAAGAGGGGCTGGGTCAGCAGGAAATCCACGCCGCATTCCACCTTCTTCTGCGCCCGCTTGAGCTCCGCATCAAACCGCTCGGCATTGACATTCAGCGCGCCTCCCACCGCGTAGGGGGAACCGGCCAGCACATCCGCCGACAGGCTTTTGATATAGGAAATCAGCCGGTAGGAGTTGAAGGAGAAAACGCCCTTGCTAACCCCGGACTCTAACGAAATGATGGGATCGCCGGTGACGGCGAGCACATTGCGTATCCCCTCCATCGCCCCGCCCAGCAGCGTTCCCTTTACGGCAATGTGGTTGCGGTCCCGGCAGGACAGGTGGGGCAGCACATCGATGGATACCTCCCGCTTGATGCGGGAAGCCACCAAAAAGCTGTCCGCCCGGGTGCGGGCCAGAGGGGAATCCGCCACCGTGACGACGTCGGCCCCGGCCTCCTTTGCGGTTTTCGAAAAGGAGAGCACCCGTGCGATGTCCAAATCTTCCGGCGGGTCGATCTCCACCGCCACCACCTTGCGCCCCTCCTCCATCGCCTTGAGGAAGGCATTGGGGCTTGGGCGCCCATTTTCCGGCAGAGGGGACGCCGGGCGGACGGGCGGGGCGGAGGGCTTCCCCTTCACCGCCTGCGCCGCCATGGCGATGTGAGCGGGTGTGGTACCGCAGCAGCCCCCCAGGACCGGCACGCCCAATCCGGCAATATCGCGCAGGCGGGCGGCAAAATAGGCGGGATTGTCCTCATATACGGTACGCCCGCCTACATTGGCGGGGTACCCTGCGTTGGGCATGGCCAACAGGCAAAGCCCGGTCCGGTCCATTTGGGACAGCAGCCGGTAAAGATGGGAAGGGCCGCAAACACAATTGAGGCCGACCGCCTTGACCCCGTCCACCTGCGCCGCCCGGTGCAGCAGCTCCCGATAGTCCCACCCTTTCTGGGTGTAGCCGTCGGAAAAGGCGGCAAAGGAGACGAAAATCTGCGCCTTTGCCACCGTCCGCCGGATGAAGGAGACGGCGGGCAGGATATCGTCGAGCTGGGCGAGCGTTTCAAAGAGAAAAAGCTTCGCGCCGCACCCGCAAAATTCCTGTGCAACCGCCAGGTACTCCTCCGGCGCCGTTTCCTCCGACTGGATGGAGCCGATATCGGCGAAAACCTGCGCCGTATTCCCTGCCGCTTCCTTGGCCAGACGAAATCCGGCCCGGAGCACCTCTCTCCAGTTCTCGGAAAAGGAGGGGCGCACGGAAAAAGTATTGGTCTTGATCCCATCGGCGCCCGCTTCCAGATAAGCGCGGTGGATCTCGGCGACTGTTTGAGGCTGGAGCAAGTTGGCCTCCTCGCACCGCTCGCACCTTCCCCCTATCTGCCGATAATAGGTACCGAAGGCCCCGTCGAAAAAGAAGCGTTCCACTTTTCCATACCCCCTACGCAGAAATTTGTAAGAGTATAGCACATTTTTGATAAGAATACAAATGGCAAACCCATTTATAAATTTGAATGGGTTTTGCGGCCCGCTCCTTCTTTTTCTTAAAAGCCAACGCACAGGTTAAAGCCGGGCGTGAAACGCATGGCATGCACAGTCCCCGGACGTGCATAAGCTCGGCCGGCCTCCTAAGAGGCAATGAAAAACGGTCGGTTGCACCGCACCCGCTGCAACGGCAAAGCCGTTTCGTTCTTATCGCCTTTTGCTTAAAATGAAACGGTCAATTCCATTTTTCCCTCTATTTGAAAGCGAATGCTTTTCCTCCCTGGCATTGCCGGAGGGGCTTTTCACGTAAGTACAATCCTAGCTTATACACGAGGGGCTTGCGCGCCCCTAGACGGGGTTCCTACCGGCTTGGCCCCTAATCGGGCGCCGGATCCTATGAGCGCATCCCATGAACGGCTGTCCGAAAACAGGCAAGATCCTGCGATCGCCTTGTAATCATTCAAAAAAGGCGCCTCAAAAGGCGCTTCCCTGCGGGAAACCGGTTGCAAAAGCCTTTTATCCCCACCGGCAAAGCCGGAGGCTTGCGTAAGCCCTAGAAGGGCTTATTCCCAGCAAGCGTCTCAAGACGCACGGATATTTATTTCCCTTGCATCCCCTGCCCCGCGGCCCCAAAACAGGCGGATCCCCATGTTAACCGGAAGCCTTCTGTCGCCGTTAGGCTGGCTTTCAGCAGCTCATATCGCTCGGTGCCCAAAGCGAACGCTTTTTTGCGGGACATCTCCACTGGCAGAGCCGGTGGGTTCCGTTCACAGTAAAAAAGCCGGTACAGCGAAAATTCGCTGTACCGGCTTTGGCTCGCCGATCCCTTACAGGATGGAGAATGCAACCACGACGCCCGCGAACACGATGGACACCATGGAAAGAAGCTTGATGAGAATATTGATGGACGGGCCGGAGGTATCCTTAAAGGGATCGCCCACGGTGTCACCCACGACCGCCGCCTTATGGCAGTCGGAGCCCTTGCCGCCCAGCTGGCCGCTTTCAATATACTTCTTCGCATTGTCCCACGCGCCGCCGGAGTTGGCCATCATGATGGCCAGCAGGAAGCCGCAGACCGTAGCGCCCGCCAACATGCCGACCACACCGTTTACGCCTAAAATCAGGCCGACCACGATGGGCGCAATGATGGCGATCAGCGCAGGCGCAATCATTTCCCGCAGGGAGGACTTGGTGCACAGATCGACGCAGGCCGCATAATCGGCCTCCGCCTTGCCTTCCATCAGGCCCTTGATCTGCTTAAACTGACGGCGGACCTCCATAACGATGGACTGGGCCGCCCGGCCTACCGACTTCATGGTCAGTGCCGCAAAGAGGAAGGGCAGCATACCGCCGATGAACAGGCCGATGAGGACGGCCGGGTTTTTGATGCTCAGGTCAAAGACAAAATTCGGGTCAATCTCCGAAATATGATCGGTATACGCCACAATGAGGGCCAGAGCCGTCAGGGCGGCAGAACCGATGGCAAAGCCCTTGCCGGTGGCCGCGGTGGTGTTGCCGAGGGAGTCGAGGGCGTCGGTACGGCGGCGAACCTCCGGATCCATACCGGCCATCTCCGCAATGCCGCCCGCGTTATCCGCAACCGGGCCGTAGGCATCGGTCGCCAGGGTGATACCCAGAGTAGAGAGCATGCCGACGGCGGAGATGGCAATGCCGTACAGGCCGAGGCTCGGGTCGTTGGCACCGCCGGAAATGAAATAGGAAACCAGAACCGAGGCGCCTACAATGACGACCGGGACAAAGGTGGATTTCATACCCAAGGAAAGGCCGCCGATGATAATGGTGGCGGAGCCGGTCTTGGAGGTTTCGGCCAGGTCTTTGGTAGGCTTATAGCTGTCGGAGGTAAAGTATTCGGTAAAGAAGCCGATGCCCACACCGGCAAGGAGGCCGGAAATAACCGCGCCGTAGATGCCGATATAATCCTGGCCCAGCATAAACCAAACCAGCGGGAAGGCGACGATGGCGATCAGGATTGCCGCCAGGTTGGTGCCCCGGCGCAGCGCCGACAGCAAGGAACGCTGGCTGGCGTTTTCCTTGGTTTTCACAAAGAAGGAACCGAGAATGGAAGCGATGACGCCAATGGCGGCCATGGCCATCGGGATGGTTACCGCCTGGTCGCCGGATACCGCTTCAATGTGGGAGAACGCGGAAACGCCCAGCGCGGAGGCGGAGATGATGGAGCCTACATAAGACTCGTACAGGTCGGCGCCCATGCCGGCCACGTCGCCCACGTTGTCGCCCACGTTGTCGGCGATCACGGCGGGATTTCTCGGATCGTCCTCCGGGATACCCGCTTCCACCTTACCGACCAGGTCCGCACCCACGTCGGCGGCCTTGGTAAAGATACCGCCGCCCACACGGGCGAAGAGCGCCATGCTGGAAGCGCCCATGCCGAAGGTCAGCATGGCGGAGGTCACCTGCTCAATGGGGAGAGAGAAGCCGTATTTGAGCAGATAGTACCAGATGGAAAGGTCGAGAAGTCCCAGGCCAACCACGATAAAGCCCATAACCGAGCCGGCCGAGAAGGCAACCCGCAGGCCGCGGTTGAGGCCTTCCTTGGCCGCATTGGCGGTACGGGCGTTGGCTGCGGTGGCGATCTTCATGCCGATAAAGCCGGAAAGGCCGGAGAAGAAGCCGCCGGTGACGAACGCAAAGGGAACATACGGCGTGATAAAATCGGTGGTAAAGCCGAGAACCAAAAGGATGAGGAACATGGCGGCGAAGAAGATTCCGACAATCATATACTGCCGCTTTAAGTACGCGTTGGCGCCCTTGCGAATGTTCATCGCAATGCCCGCCATTTTGTCCGAGCCTTCGGAGAACTTCAGTACCCGCATCGCCATAATCACGGCAAACAGGATGGCGAGCACCGCCCCCACCGGCGTCAGGAACATCAGATCCATAACAACTGCAACCCCTTTAACAGAAAGAATTCCTCTGAATGATTGGATCCAGAGGGTATGTTCCATATCCGTCCCCGGCGGCCGGTTTGAGCCCGGCGGCCGGGGACGGACAAATGGTCAAGTGCGAAAATGCGCCTGGCATTTGTAGCCTGTATCCCAACCGCTTATTCCTCGGTAACGAAGCAGTCGGACAGGGAGTTGACGACGCCCTTTAAGCCCGGCATCGGCATCTCACGGATTTTGATGACCCGCTCGAGGTTCATTACATCCTTCATGGGAATGGCCTTCGGATTGCCGAGGATCTTCGCCACGAGGATGGACTTGCCCATGGCCTCCATCATCTCCAAAAACTCCAGCGCCCGGAAAACGCCCTCGCAGCTGCACATCAGCGCGCCGTGGTTTTCCATCAGGAACCCGTTGGATTTTTCGATGACCGCATCGAACATCTGCGCCAGCTCCTCGCTGAGGGGCTCGGCATAGGGCACCATAATCATCGGGCCCACCTCGATGGCAGGCTCCGGCAGGAAGGGCTTCGCCATCCAATCGCCGCCGGCAATGGCAAAGCCGGTCAAAATAGGCGGATGGGCGTGTACGATCCCTTTAATGTCGGGACGATGGGCGAAAATACGGGTATGGAAGGGCCATTCGCCGGTGGGCCGCCGTCCCTCGGCGGCATAAAGGACCTCTCCCTTGAGATTGACCGCGCAGATATCGTCAAACTGGATCGATCCCTTGGCCACCTTTGTGGGCGTGATGAGGATCACATCCTCGGCCACCCGATAGGAAAGATTGCCGCCCTGGCTGGTGACAAACCCGATCTGGGCAAGACGATTGCTGGCGCGGACCAGCTCTTCAATTTGCGCTTTGTAGGTTTCCTGTAAGGAATGCATACCATTCACATGCCTTTCTAAACAATAGTTTGTTTCCCCACAAAAAAGGAAGCTGTCCAACCTTCCAATTTCTGTGAAGCTTGAAACAACGGAAAGTACTTTGATTATACCATCGTCAGTAGATATTTACAATTAAATTTTTCAAAAAGACGAAAAAATTGTGATATTACCGATTTTCCATAGGAGCATTCAGAAAAATGTCACAAAAATTCGAAAAGAACCGGAAAACGGTTGACATTCCTCTACCGGCGTATATAATATTAAACATATGAGGTAAATTTAATTTCCCTCATAAACATTCCTGCGGCTGTCCGGCATCCGGAGCGGGAGGGGCAGCGCATGGACGGCGGCGGGATTAGAAAGTAAGCCTAATTTTGTGAACGAACCGATACGGCCGCCCCAAATTTTGCACGGGAACGGACCGTTCGTTCACCACGTACCGGTTGTGCAACGGTACAAGGAAAGGGGTATATTTTGATGAACACCACAGTTTCCGGGAAAAAAATCGCCAAGATCATCCTGATTGCGGCGTCCGCCCTGCTGGTTTTACTCATTGTCTTGTCCAGCTTTACGGTGGTTCCGGTGGGACACCGGGGTATCCTGACCACCTTCGGCGCCATCCAGGCAGGGACTTTGCAGGAGGGCGTCAACTTTAAGATTCCTTTTGTACAGAACGTGCAGAATGTGGACGTGCGGGTCCAGAAAATTGAGACCGACGCCAGCTCGGCCAGTAAGGACTTGCAGGAAATTTCCAGCACCATCGCGGTCAACTACCGCATCGACGCCGGAGCGGCCGACCAGCTGATAAAAAACGTAGGAGCCGCTTATGAAAGCACCATCATCAGCCCCGCCATCGCCGAATGCGTCAAGGCGGTCACCTCCCAGTATACGGCGGAGGAGCTGATTACCAAACGGACGGCGGTTTCCACCCAGATGAAGGATGAACTGGCCGCAAAGCTTCAGGACAAGTACATTCTGGTGGACAGCTTCAACATCCTCGATTTCGGCTTTTCGGAGCAATTCGACAAGGCCATCGAGGAAAAGCAGATCGCGGAGCAGAATGCGCTGAAGGCCCAATACGATTTGGAGCGGATCAAAACCGAGGCCCAGCAGCAGATTACCCAGGCCCAAGCGGAAGCGGAGGCCCTGCGTTTAAAGAGCCAGGAGGTCACACGGGACCTGATCTATCTCGAGTATATTCAGAAATGGGACGGGAAAATGCCTACCTATTACGGCTCAGGCGATTTCCTCTTTACCCTGCCGGGTGAGGACGCCAGCAGTACCCCCGCCGAATAAGGACAAACGTATCATCAGGAAGGGTAGGAAAAAAGATTTGCGGCAGGCATTGCTTTTACAGGCATCAAATGCTATGCTGGCTGCATACGGATAGAAGGGAGCGGGGTGTGGACATGTGGAAAAAAGGAATTGCGCCGATCGTCATCGTGGTGCTGTTTCTCGCGGGCCTGGCGGCGGTGGGCAGGTGGTTTCTTTTTTCACCCGATCCGCAGATGCCCTTCTGGCTGCGGGTAGCAGGCGTATGGCTGCCGGCGGGCGCAGGTGCGGCGCTTACGGCGGTAGGAATCGAACGTATTCTAGAACTAAAAAGGGGGCAGGAGGATGATCTTACTAAATATTGATTATATCCCGGGCAAGGAATTCGAGGTGCTCGGCATGGCCAAGGGGAGCGTCGTGCAGTCGAAAAACATTGGCCGGGATGTGCTCAGCGGGTTTAAAACCATCGTGGGTGGAGAAATCAAGGCCTATACCGAAATGATGAACGAGGCCAGAGCCATTGCCACCCAGCGCATGGCGGAGGAAGCCCAATCGCTGGGCGCCGACGCGGTGATTAACATCCGCTACGCTTCCGCTGCGATCATGCAGGGAGCGGCGGAGGTTATGGCTTACGGCACGGCGGTTAAAATCAAATAGTACCTAAGAAATGAGCCCGGCCGCAGGAACGCATTCCTGCGGCCGGGCTTTTTCGCGCCGTCGTTCCCTTGTATTCACTTGGTATTGCATATCCTTGGTCCAGGCTCGCGTACATACGTGATAATGTCGCTGACGTCGCAATCCAAAATAAAACACAAGGTATCCAAGGTTTTGGTGGTGATCGTCCCACCGTGTTTCATCCGAAACAGAGTATTGGAAGAAAAGCCCTGCTTGAAAATAAGATAGTATTCCGTCAGATTCTTGTTTTTCAAAGTCTCGAAAAACGGTTGGTAGCTAATCATACGACTGCACCTCTTTCTGAACAAAAGCAAAGGGCGGACAACGCATACCTGGTCGGGCGGGAACGCGGCGGAAAAAGCGGCTTTTGTATTGTCAAAACAGGAACGGCCTCAGATGGCTTTTCTCCCCCTCTCAGCTGATGTACGGATTGGTCTCGGATAAAAGCTTTCCCTCCGGGGAATTCTTATCAAAGAAAACCATTCGGACAAAGGGCGGAGAAATACCCATGAAAAATAACCATCGAGAGCATTGGAGCTCCCGCAGCTCCTTTATTTTTGCCGCCATCGGTTCGGCGGTGGGGCTGGGAAACCTGTGGCGGTTCCCCGGCCAGGCCTTCCAAAACGGCGGCGGCACCTTCCTTTTGGCTTATCTGGTCGCCATCCTCACGGCGGGGATTCCGCTGCTGACGCTGGAGCTGGCCATCGGACGCAAATTCCAGGCGGCAGCCCCTTCGGCAATGGGAAGGATGAACAAGCGGTTTGAGTGGATCGGCTGGCTGGGCGTCCTGGCAAGCTTCCTTGTCGTAACCTATTACATGGTGATCTTAGGATGGGCGTCCGATTTCTTCGTCCACTCCTTCTCCCTCAAATGGCTGGGCGACCCCGATTATTTTACCAGGGAGGTACTCCGGCAGACCGCGTCCCCTTCCGAGCTCGGCTCCTTGAATCCCCTTCTCTGCCTGCTGGTGGCGGTGCTTTGGGTGATTGTGTGGTTCTGCCTGAGAAAAGGAATCAAAACGGTGGGGCTGATTGCCAAGATCACCGTCATCACCCCCATCGCCCTGCTGGCCGCCTTGCTCATCCACGGCCTGACTCTGCCGGGCGCCGCAGACGGTATCCTGTATTATATTATCCCCGACTGGAACCGGCTGTGGGACGTCAATCTCTGGGCGGCGGCCTATGGACAGGTCTTTGTCAGTATGAGCATTCTTATGTCGGTGATGATTGTATATGGAAGCTTCCTCAGTAAGCGGAGCAATCTGGTTGCGGACGCGCTCATCATCGGCGGCGGGGACGCGGTTATCAGCTTTTTCTCCGGCTTTGTGATTTTTACCACCCTCGGCTATCTCTCCACCCTGACGGGCACCCCCATCGGAGAGATGCAATACCAAGGGATCATGCTGGTTTTTGTCACCTATCCGCAGGCCATCGCCGCCTTTCCAGGCGGACAATTGGTAACCATCCTCTTTTCCCTTTGCTTTTTCCTCATGCTCCTAACCCTTGGCATCGATTCCGCCTTCAGTATGGTGGAAACGGTAACCCATTCCCTGACCGACAAGTTCGGTTTCCATCCAAAGCGCACCCTGATCGGGGTATGTGCAGCGGGAGGGTTAATTTCCCTCTTCTTTACCAGCGGAGCCGGCCTTTACTGGCTGGACATCATCGACCACCACATCAACCATTTTCTTTTGCTGGTCATCGGCATCGCCGAATGCATCGCGGTGGGCTGGATGTTCTCGGCGGCCTCGATACGCGAGCATCTCAATGAATCGGCAAAGCCGCAGATCGGGAGATGGTGGGATTTTATGATCCGCTATTTCTGCCCGGTGCTCTTCATTCTCATTGGGGTTTCCTTCGTCGTTTCCAACCTGCTCAATCCGTATATGGGCTTTGCGTGGCAATATCTCCTTCTTGGAGGCTGGTTCGTGGTTGTGCTGGCAGTGGTAGCCAGCATCGGTCTGCAGCAAGCGAAGGGACGCCCTCCCGCCGAAGCGAAAAAGGGGGAATAAGGGCTTGTTATGGAAAAAGACATCCCTTTGGCGGGAGGGAAAGAGGGCGGCGGGGCCCGCATTTCCTGGGAAATGACACCGGAGCCGGATTAGTAACAACATCTATGTGTGAAGTATATTCACATTTTTCTCATTTGTAAAGCCGTTGCCGAATAATTTTTTATGAAATTGCACTTTTTTCGCTAATTTCTTGCAGAAATCGTATGTTTTATGAATGTTATTCAACTTGTATAGACTATTTGCTAGATCAAATTCCGGCCGCAGATTCCTCCTTCGCAGCTATGTTCCAAAATAGCCGGCGGCGGGCTTGACAGGATAGGGACATCCCTCTCAACCCGGTTGCGCCTGCACCTGCCGCTGTGGAATTTTCGTCGGAGGAGATCGGCCGCTTGATGGGGAGGCGGTCCTCATAGAATTCTGGGTTCCTAAGCAGACCGGCCCTTAATCCGGCCCGCAAAGGAAGGGGCAAACGGCGGGAGCAGCCGAACGGTTTCGAAAAAAGCCGGATAAGCGGCGGGCGGCGGAAAGCATGCTTGCGGCCCTGCATCTACGCTTGTCCCTTCGGTTTTTGTCCGCAGGGCAAAGCTTCCATCCGGAATCCGTTCTGCTTTTTCGCATGGGAATGGTTGCGGCGGTCGGAAATGGAAAAGAGGAGAAAAGCGGCCGGATTTGCGTAGGTCTGTAACCACAGGCGTTTTTAAACGCCGTGGCCGCTGCTCCATCTCCATCACATGCCCCGCCGCCTGAAAACGGGCGGCCCATCCCCCTTTCACCCTCCACAGTATGATTGCAGCCGACTGTTTACGCCCGGCGGATGGGAACAATCGTGTTTTGGAAGGGGTTCCTTCCGGGATGAAGAAGGGAAAAGATGTGGAAAAAGGGCCGGGTTGTGAGGAGTTTTCACAACCCGGCCCTTTGGGCTTGGGAAGAATTCCACGGACGGAAGCTTACCGGCATTCCCTGTAAGCCGCCGCAAGCCGGACGGATGGGGAAATGGAGCACAGACGGTGAAGATTACTGCTTTCCAACCGGGGATACCCCAACCAATGCGCCCGCGGCGGCGCCCCTTGCAGGAGGGGTACAGGGAGAGGCAAACGGCACCAGCCGCCCCGTACCCCTATCCGGCAAGGAAGGCGGCGGGAAGGAACCTTCCCCGCCGCCTTCTGACTTTTAGATCACGTCGACAAACTCGCCGTTTAAAATCTTATTCATGTTGCGCACCGCGCACATTTTGCCGCACATGGTGCAGGTATCCGAATGGGCAGGGGTGGATTCCTCCCGGTAGCGGCGGGCCTTTTCTGGATCGATGGCCAGCTCGAACATTTTCTCCCAATCGAGATTTTTGCGGGCCGTGCTCATGGCCTTATCCCAATCCTTCGCGCCGGGGATCCCCTTAGCGATGTCCGCCGCGTGGGCGGCGATCTTCGCGGCAATGATCCCCTCCTTCATATCCTCCAGGATGGGCAGGCGGAGATGCTCGGCAGGGGTGACGTAGCACAGGAAGGAGACGCCGTAGGTAGCGGCGATGGCGCCGCCGATGGCGGAGGTAATGTGGTCGTAGCCGGGGGCCACGTCGGTGACCAAGGGGCCGAGCACATAGAAGGGCGCCCCTTTGCAGACGCTCTGTTGGATGCGGACGTTGGCCTCGATCTGATCCAAGGGCATATGGCCGGGGCCTTCGATGATAACTTGCACGTCCTTCTCCCAGGCCCGCTGGGTCAGTTCCCCAAGAACCATCAGTTCCTCAAGCTGGGGGACGTCGCTGGCATCCTCGATACAGCCGGGCCGGCAGGCGTCGCCCAGGCTGAGGGTCACGTCATGCTCCCGGCAGATATCCAAAAGCTGATCGAAATGCTCATAAAAGGGATTTTCATTGCCGGTCATAGCCATCCAGGAAAAGATGAGCGACCCGCCCCGGGAGACGATGTTGGTCAGGCGGCCCGCTTTCTTAAACCGCTCGGCGGTGCTCTTGTTGATGCCGCAGTGGATGGTCATGAAATCCACCCCGTCCTCGGCGTGCATGCGGGCCACGTCCAGCCATTCCTGAGAGGTGATCTCGTTGAGGGGCTTATTGTAATAGACGATGGCGTCATAGATAGGAACGGTGCCCAGGGTGGCCTTGCACTCGGCGGTGAGCTTGCGGCGGAAGGTACGGGTATCGCCGAAGGAGCTTAGGTCCATAATGGCTTCCGCGCCCATCGCTTCGGCGGCTTTGACCTTTTCCACCTCCGCGTCCATGTTCAGGCAGTCCTTGGAGGTGCCGAGGTTGACGTTGATCTTGGTTCGCAAGGCATGGCCGATCCCGTTGGGATCCAGGCAGGTATGGTTCTTGTTGGCCGGGATGGCCACCTTTCCGCAGGCCACCAGCTCCATCAGCTTCTCAACGGGCATGTGCTCCTTCTCGGCCACCTTCTGCATTTCCTTGGTGGCGACGCCCTTGCGGGCTGCATCCATCTGGGTGGTATAATTCATGGTTTTCCTCCTGTCGCATTTTTGCCGGAAAACAAAAGCGGCCGTCCCCTGCACCGGAAACGGCCGCATACGCTTTGGTATGGCTTTCGCAACTCCCTACGACGGCATTATCCGCATCAGGTTTAACGGGTTTAGGATTGCTCCAATCTCAGCGATACGCTCCCCGGTTTCCTTATTTGTGCCTTTATTCTATCCCATTCGCCCCGACTTGTCAAAGCTTATTTACATAAGGGCAAGCTGTTTGATGGCGAAAACCCACCGAAAGATGGTGACAATCGAGAAAAGGGAGCCAAATACCACCAGCTGCCCGGCAAGCTCCGCGTCCCCGCCCATCTGCTGGGCCATGGTAAAGAAAGCGACGGCGGACGGGCAAGGCCAGGTAAAACAAGCGGTCCGCTGAGGAGGGCGGAATGCCGGCGAGGTTTAATGGGCAGCAACCCGAACCAGCTTGGCCGTCCAGCCCCCAAAGCCGCCGTCCATGCCCCTTAGAGAAACGGGAAAAAGGGTCCCAAAGCCATCCGTACAAAAGGAGGTGGGGCTCCGTCGCCGCATCGGCCTTTGAGAAAAACGAAGGTCTGCAGGCTAGGGCGGAAATCTTCTGGCGGACGCCTTTGATCGAATAACCCCTATGCCATCATTCTAAAACAGAGGGACGGCACGGCGTGCCGTCCCTCTGAAAAAGCCCCGGTCTTTCGCCCAATTTGCCGGCCGCATTCGAGCACGCCTTTTCCGAAAAGAGGAAACGGAGAAGAAAAACGCTTTGCTTTGGTAGGAAGATGTGCTAGAATATACTACAAATTAATAGGAGAGGCGAGTTATTATGAAGTATTCCTTTGCCAACCGGGTGATGGCGCTGCAGCCGTCGGCCATCCGTGAAATTTTAAAATTCACCTCCGATCCGCAGGTCATCTCCTTCGCGGCCGGAAACCCCGCACCGGAAGCGTTTCCGGTGGAGGCCATTGCGAAGATTTCTGCCGATATTTTTGCGAACAATCCCATTGAAGCCCTCCAGTACAGCATCACCGAGGGATATGCGCCTTTGCGCAAGACGCTCAAGGAATATATGTCGAGCAAGTACGACAGCGTCAAGGATTTTGACGAGCTCATCGTCACCACCGGCGCGCAGCAGGTGATGGAGCTGACCACCAAGGCCCTGTGCAACGAAGGGGACACCATCCTCTGCGAGGCCCCCAGCTTTATCGGCTCCCTGAACGCTTTCCGCTCCTACGGCGTCAAGCTGCGGGGCATCCCGGTGGACAGCGACGGCATCAACCTGGAGGAGCTGGAAACGGCGCTCAAGGAAGAAAAAAAGGCAAAATTCCTTTATGTGATCCCGAACTTCCAGAACCCCTCCGGCGTGACCATGTCCCTGCAAAAGCGCAAGGCGGTCTACGGGCTTGCAAAGCAGTATGGGGTGATGATCTTAGAGGACAATCCCTATGGGGAGGTCCGGTTCTCCGGCGAAGCGCTTCCCAACATCAAGTCCTTTGACGAGGACGGCCTGGTGGTGTATGCGGGCAGCTTTTCCAAGGTGATTTCCTCGGGCATGCGGGTGGGCTACGCCATCGCCCCCACCGAAGTGATGCAGAAGATCATTGTCTGCAAGCAGGTGTCCGACGTACACACCAACATCTGGGCGCAGATGGTCATCGACCGGTTTATGACGGGCGGCGGGTTTGAGGCCCATCTGGAGCGCAACCGGGGCATCTACCGGGGCAAGTGCAGCCTGATGATCGAGCTGATGGAACAGCATCTGCCCGATTCCATCCGGTTCGTGAGGCCCCAGGGCGGCCTGTTCCTGTGGTGCCAGCTGCCCGATTCCATCGACATGCCCGCCTTCGCCAAGCGGGCGGTGGAGCAATACAAGGTGGCCGTGGTGCCGGGCAACGCCTTTTTGACCGACGAAAGCCAGCCGTGCAACGCGGTACGGCTGAATTTCTCCACTCCCACCGACGAGCAGATGATAAAGGGGATGGAGCTTTTGGGCAAGTGCTTCGGCGACTTTAAGGCATAAGGCAAAACGTTCGAGACAGAGGGAGATTGGATTTTATGGAACAAGCAACGGAAAAGAAACCGGTTCTGTTCTCCGGCATTCAGCCCAGCGGGAGCCTGACCCTGGGCAATTACCTGGGGGCGCTGAAAAACTGGGTGGCCCTGCAGGACGAATACCAGGGGATTTATTCGGTGGTGGATCTGCACGCGATTACCGTGCGGCAGGACCCCGCCAAATTCCGCCAGCAGATCATCCGCACCTATGCGATCCTGCTCGCCTGCGGCATCGACCCGCAGAAGAGCCTGCTCTTCATTCAAAGCCAGGTTCCCGCTCATGCGGAGCTGGCGTGGCTGCTCAACTGCTACACCCAGTTTGGGGAGCTTTCCCGCATGACCCAGTTTAAGGACAAATCCGCCCGCCACGCGGATAACGTAAACGCGGGGCTTTTCACCTACCCGGTGCTGATGGCGGCGGACATCCTGCTCTATCAAGCGGACGTGGTGCCGGTAGGCGCCGACCAAAAGCAGCACCTGGAGCTGTCCCGGGACATCGCCGCCCGGTTTAACGGCCTGTATGGGGAGACCTTCACGGTGCCTGAGCCGTATATCCCGAAAATCGGGGCCAGGGTGATGTCGCTGCAGGAGCCGGCCAAGAAAATGTCCAAGTCGGACGAAAACGTGAATTCCTATGTGGCCATCCTCGATAAGCCGGAGGACATCCTGCGCAAGTTTAAACGGGCGGTCACCGACTCGGAGGCGAAGGTTCGCTACGCCCAGGGCAAGGACGGCATCAACAACCTGATGGGGATTTATTCGGCGGTCACCGGTAAGGATTACGCCGCCATTGAAGCGGAGTTCGACGGCAAGGGCTACGGCGACTTTAAGAGCGCGGTAGGGGAAGCGGTCATTGAGGAGCTGCGCCCGGTACGGGAAAATTTCGACCGGCTGATGGCGGATAAGGCCTATCTGGAGGATTGCTGGAAGGAAGGGGCGGCCCGCGCCTCCTATCTGGCGCAAAAAACGCTGCTCAAGGCGCAAAAGCGCATTGGATTTGTCAAACGGTAAGGTTATCCCTTTACACAGATAAAACGAGACGGCCCGGGTCGGGGCCGTCTCGTTTCCTTTTCTTGCTTGAGGTTACAGAACCACCCGTTCTGCCGACGGGGGAATAAAAAGGCTTTTGCAACCGATTTCCCGCAGGGAAGCGGCCTGAAGCATCTTTTTCGAACGATCACAAGGCCATCTGCAAGGATTTTGCCCGTTTACGGGCGGCAAGTTCATATGATGCGCTCATAGGATCCGACACCTCTTTTAAGGGGGCCAAGCCGGTAGGAGCTCTTTCTAGGGGCGTACACCCCCTTCGTGTACGAGGGGGGTGATTTGTTTTGGGAACTGTCGGCTTTGCCGGCGGAGGAATCTCGTCAAAAGTCTTTGCTTTCCGGTTCGGGCGAAGCGGGCTGCGAATAAAAAGCGGGTATATAAGCGCAAAGATACGTTCGTGGGTTAAAGGCCCTTTCACGGGCGGCATGGGATACAAGCGGCAAAAGGGTTCCCGCGTCTTTTGACGCCGGCCGGTAAAGGCCCTTTTAGGGCCTTTAAAAGCCGCCGCTGTTAGCCGGCGGTTATGGCTCGGCAATAGGGGCTGGGCGGCGGAACGGCTTCCTCCCTTTACCGGGAAAGGCCAAGCCGCTCGGCAATCTCTTTCGCCACCGTCTGGGGAGGCCGGGCAGCGTCCACCGTCAAATCCGCCGCTTTTCGGTAGAGGGGCAGGCGGGCGTCATAGAGCTGGCGCATGGCCGTCTCTTTATCCGGGCGGTTGAGGAGCGGGCGGGTCCGGTCCCCCTGAAGGCGGCGGGAAATCTCCTCCACCGGCACGTCCAGCAGGACAATGCTGCAACCGGCCTCTTTGATAGCCCGCACATTTTCCGCAAAGGTCATCGCCCCGCCGCCTGCCGCGGCGATAAGCCCGTTTTCCTCGGTGCAGGCCCGGACCGCCTCCCGCTCCAGGGCACGGAAATGCGCCTCCCCGTACCCTTCAAAAATCTCCGCCACCGATCGGCCCGCCTTTTGCTCGATCCATTCGTCCAAATCCCGGTAAGAAAATCCGGTAAGCCGGGCAAGGGCCCGGCCGATGGTGGTCTTGCCGCAGCCCATGAAGCCGCAGAGCACAACGACCTGTTTCATGCGCTCTCTCCTATTCTGCCATGCCGGTCCATTCTGGACGGGCATATTTTTTTGTCCGCATCCATAAAATGTGGTACCCATTCTATGATACCCGCATATCCTGTCCAATGCAACCAAAGAATGCACGACCGCTGCACCCGTCCACGTCCCCGGGTTGCTATAATAAATCCGAACTTATGTTTGAATTTGAACTCAGGAGGACGATCCATGGCAAAGGATATCGTAACGATTCCGGTACAGATTGGGGCCGCCCTGCCCGATATCGCCGTCAAGCAGGGAGACGCCGGTTCCAGGATTCTGCGCCTGCGTTTTTGCGGCCGGGACGACGGACCCATCGACCTCACCGGCCACTTAATCACCCTTTACGCAAAAAAACCGGACAAGACAACGGAATTCACCACCGCGGCCCTTCTCGACGCGGATGAAGGCACGGCGGAGATAACGCTCTCCGCTTCCCTGCTTTCCGCCGCCGGTGTGTGCGAATGTGAGCTCACCCTGACGGGGCCGGATGAGACGGTACTCTCCACCAATCCCCTTCGCATCGCGGTGCTTCCCCTTTTGCGGGAGGACGCGGAAATCGAAAGCCTCGACGCATTCCCCGCGCTGCTCGACGCCCTTGCCCGCGCCCAGCGGTACAACGCGCAGATTTTTACCATGAGCGTCAACGGGGGCGAGCCCCACGGCCCGGATGAAAACGGAAACGTAGACCTGCTGATTTCGGGCGGGCAGGAGCTGACCGGCTATCTGCGGGCGGAGGACTTGAATTCGCCGGGCAACCCGCCTGCTTTGGGGGAGGACGGCATGCTGGAGCCGTCGGTCCTCCCCTTAAACGGGTATCTCAAGCAGGCCGACCTGGGAACAACGGGAAACCCGCCTGCCTTGCAGGAAAACGGCATGCTTTCTTCCGAGGTTCTCCCGCTGGAGGGCTATATTCCCTATGCATCCCTGGGAACCCCGGGGAACCCGCCGGCGCTCAACCAGTCGGGGCAGCTTTCCGAAGGGGTTTTGCCGCTAAAGGGGGTTGTGAAAGCCTCCGACTTGGGAAAGCCCGGAGGGCCCCCCGTCCTCGGCGACGACGGCAAGCTTTCCGGCGACGTGCTGCCTCAAAACGACTACCTTTCCCGCAGCCAGCTGAATACCGCGGGAAATCCGCCCAAGCTGGAGGCGGACGGCAAGCTCCCGGACGCCTGCCTTCCCTTCGACCGGCTGGTGACCTACGGAAGTCTGGACACCCCCGGCAGCGCTCCTCTTCTCAGAGGGGACGGAACCCTTTCTCCTGCGGTCGTCCCTCCCCTTTCCGACTATATCACAGAGGAAGAATTGCAGGAAAAGCTGGAGGCGGGGGAGCTTTCCCAGGTGGTCAGCCAAGAGCTTCAATCGCTGTCGGCGGATGAGGAATATCTGACGGAAAAAACGGTGCAGGCGGCCTCCATCGCCCGGATACAGGGCGCCACCCTGCGGGATACGGCCGCCAACCGACTTAGCCACGCGCAGCCGACCCTTTCGGTTGGGGAGACGGCAATTCCCCTTCCGGCCCTAGGGGAATGGGACTGGGCCGACGGGGAAACGGTATACCGGGGCACCTCGCAGATACTGGACCTTGCACAGATGACCGGTACCTGGAGCGTTTTGAGCGGCTACTCCGACGCAGAAAACGGCGTATGCCTGGAGCTGTCCGCCCCCCTTTCGGACACATGGCTGCCTGCGGGCCTTTCCTGGGGCGAGGAGGCGGTCAACGAACAGCTCCTTCGCATTCTTTGCTCCCATTTCGACGCCTATGCCACACGGTATGTCATCTATCCCTCCGGGGTACGCAAGAACGGAATCTGTATTGAAAAGACGCGGAAAATCCGGGTAAGAGTCCCTCTTTCCTTTGTAGGGGTAACGACGGTATCGGAAGTGACCGACTCCCTTTTCAAGGCCGCGCTGGAAGAAAACAAGGTACAAATCGCCTACGGCTTTTCACAGACGGAGGCGGAGCCGTTGGAATCAGCTGTCCTGCCCATCATACCGGGTGCGCAAAACCGGCTGCTCTTGTCCGGATTGCCCGGGCAGGTAACGGCCAGCGGTTTTTCCTTTCAGGTCGTCTTGACCCAGCGCCGTTCTCTTCAGCAGACGGTCGCACGCGCAGAGGAGCACGCGGTGCAGCGGTTTTCCAATGCTCTGACCGGGCAGGCGGTGGGGACGTCGGTGACCATCGACGACGTACAGGAGGGAACGAAATTATCCACCCTCACCCTACAGGGCGCCTGCGTACAGGCGTCGGTCCCCGGAACCATTTCCAGCGTAGGGGACGGCGGCTCGTTTTCCCTTACCGCAGATGAGACGGAATTGGAAATCCCCCTGGCGCTTTACGGGATCCCGGACGGCGAAGGCGGATTCACCGTCCGGGATGAGCTGGCGGTGGACTTTAGCCAAAGCCGTGTTTGCTTAAAACAAAACGTGGGGCAAATGGTGCTGACAGGGGAGGAAGCTTTCTTGGCGGATCTGGCAAGCGCCAAGGAAGTATCCAACTATGTGTATCTGAATGTGACGGGACTGGCAGAAAGCGGGCGGCTGCTGTGCAACCTGCTTCCATGGCGCCCCAACGGCTATGCGGAGAATCAGAGCTACTGCTGGACCTCAACGGTCATCGCTATCACCCTGCTCAACAGAGAAACGGGGATTGTAGCTGGGGAGGCCAGAAGCTCTTACCTGGAAAAGTTCCGGGCCTGGATGCGTACAAAGGCCCAGGCGGGAACCCCCTTGACCATCTATTATCCACGATCCGCTCCACTGATGGAAGAGGTGGGGGAGGAAACGAAAGGACGCCTTCTCTCCATCGCACCGCAGGGAACCGGCATCTGCCTTTCCACGGCGCCGTCGCCCCATCCGGCCCTTACCGTTTCCTACCACAAGGACGCCGACAAAACGATCGCCGATCTGCTCAGCCGGATTGAGGCTTTGGAGGAACAGGCGGTCGATGCATCATTAGGAGGTTGAATATGACGGACACATTTGTTTCTATTTTGACCCAGGTTGTAAAACGGGGACAATACGTCAAGGAAGAAATGATCGAGAAGCTCCATCTGCTGTGGGTGCAGAAGCTGCTAAACGACGAGGAGCTGCAAACGCTGACCACGTTGGCAGAACAGAGCGCCGACCCGAATTACCAGGAGATAAAGACCACCGGGGAACGGCTGACCACTCTGGAAAGCGAAAGCGTCAACACCATGCTGGCTTTGGTGGAGCTTTATGAGATGATTTCGAAATAATAACCCGAAAGGATGAATAAGAATATGAGTATGATTTACGCAACCCTCATCATCAAAGGAGCCAAAACGTTCGCAGACGTGCCGGACACGCTGAAGGAAGCGGTTCGCCGGATCCTGGTGGACGCCGGCTGCGGACATCTGACCACCGAGTAACCACCGACATTTAGGAGGACGATTCTATGTTTCGAATCTGCATCGATCCTGGCCACGGCGAGTACGGCAACCCTTATCCCCAGCGGCCCGGCTATTACGAAGGGACGCAGATGTATAAGCTCGCACAGTACCAGAAAGAGGAATTGGAAAAATATTCGGACGTGGAAGTCATCCTTACCCGCAAATCCATCACCGATGATCCGTCTCTAGACGCCCGGGGAAAAATGGCGGCGGGCTGCGATTTATTCTACTCCGACCATTCCAACGCCGCCGACAGCTCCGGGAACTGGAGCTCCGCGCGGGGGGTGGACATTTACGGCAGCAACCGCAAGCCGGCGGAGGACCTGTGCAATCAGCTGGGGGCGGCCATTGCCGCCGCCATGGGCAACAGCTTCCGCGGCACCTTTTACCGGGATTACCAGACCGGCCGCACCTATTCCGAACCGCAGCCGGGGATGCTCGACTACTACGGCGTCATCCGTTCGGCGGTGGCCACCTCCTGCAAGGCGGCCATCATTGTGGAGCACGGCTTTCACACCAACGAGCTCGACAGCGCCTTCCTGATTAACGACGACGATCTGCGTAAGATGGCAAAGGCGGAGGTGGAGGTTCTCGCCCGGTATTACGGGCTGGGCTCCTCCGGCGGCGATACGCCCGCCCCGGCCCCCGATTCCGGCGACACCTACACGGTACAGCCTGGTGACAGCCTTTCCTTGATCGGGGAGAAGCTGGGGCTTGACTGGAGGGAGATTGCTTCCCTCAACGGCATCTCCTCTCCTTATATCATCTACA
>CAJFTS010000018.1 GCA_904420015.1 uncultured Clostridia bacterium | reverse complement strand
GCCGGTTTCCCGCTTATTGGTGGCGGAACCATAGGCGGTCGAGTCGCTGCAGATGTATACGGTGGGCTTGTCGCCGGGGACCGCCTCGGAAGCGAAGGAAACCTTGGAGATTTCCACCGCGTTGAGACGGGAGTTGGTGCCGGTCAGCTCGATGGTCAGCTGTCCGTCGTAGACCGCCACCTGCTTGGTGGTCTCCTTAAAGGAGCCGGCGTTGGTGGTGTTGACGCTGGTGGGAATCGAGCTTTCATTGGGCAGAGATTTGTAGTAGGGCGCAAAGGAACGCATGTCCTCCACAATGGCGCCGGTTACCGTTTTCTCGTTGTAATCGCCCTGGATGGTCTTGACGGTGTAAATGCCGTTGGGCACGTCCACGACGAAGGTGGGATAGGTAAAGTGGATGTAGTTGCCCTCGGCATCGTTTTCGGGCTTGGTGATGTCCGCGCCGTCCTGGACGGTGTTGCCGGTCACCCAGTCGGATTTAAGGGCGTCCGCGTTGCCGCTGTCGCCGGCGGTCACGATAATGCGCTCATCGTTGAGCCAGCCGTAGCCGGTTCCCTCATTGTACACCGTTTGCGGCGTGACCTTCGTATAGCCGTCCGCCACCGCGCTGTCAGCCGTACCGAAATCGAATTTCGCATTGGTGAAGCTCTCGTCATAGGCGAATACGCCCATGGTCGGCACCAGGCTGAGCAGCAAGGAAAGGACCAGCACGAGGGCCAGGGATTTTCTTGCTTTCATCTTCGTTGCATCTCCTTCATGGTTTCTTTTCCGTTTCCTTTAAGTCCGGAAGTGGAAGGCGGCCGAGAAATCGTCGGCCGGTAAGCAAAGGTGTACGCAATCCCCCCTTTAAGCAATTTGTACAGAACCACGCGCATAAACAGAAAGAAAATAAACGGTTCTTTTTTAATTGTAAACGCAACGACAGGTAAAATCAAGCAAATTCAACAAATTTACATACAACAAATGTACTGACAATTATTTTTTATACCTGAAACGTGAAAATTCCCTGTTTTTCATATGGTAAAAGAAAAATACAAAAAAAGCGAACGGGAGGGGAAACCCCCTTGATTTCAGCAGCCAATCGTGATAAATTGAAAAATGTCGAACGTAAGTTTGTAAAATTGAAAACGACCGGATGTAAGGAGAGGAAACATGGATTACGGCAGAGAACAATGCTGCTGCTTTACCGGCCATCGTCGGATACCGGGAGAGCAGGTAACGGAAATCAAACGCAGGCTGGAGGATATTATAGAGGAACTCGTCGGCCGAGGGGTGGAGTGCTTCCTATTTGGCGGCGCCTTGGGCTTCGATACCGCCGCCGCCCTGACGGCGCTGACCCTGCGGGAGCAGTATACGTTTATAAAAGTGATCCTGGTCCTGCCCTGCCGCAACCAGTCCAGCGTCTGGCGCCAGCCGGACGTGGACGTGTACAACTGGATCATCTCCCAGGCGGACGACATCATCTATACAGCAGACGACTACGGCCCAGGTTGTATGCACAAGCGCAACCATTACCTGGTGGACCATTGCGCGTTTTGTGTCTATTATCTGACCCAGCAGCGGGGCGGAACCTTTTCCACCGTAAAATATGCCCGCAGCCGGGGATTAACCCTCATTGCGGTCTAAAAATGTTTACAAACGAAAGAAAAAGGGATGGTATACTATAGGAAAAATCCATATGGGAAAGGCGGACGGCCTGCCCGGATAGAAAGGAAGGCGTCCTATGAACATTGCGTTTTGGATCGCGGCGGCAGCTTTGCTGCTCGGCGCGCTTCTTTGGTTTTGCTGGTTTCAGAACAACGGGCTGATGGTTACCCGGTACCGCCTGGGCGGAATGCGGGTGAAGGAGCCGTTGAAGCTGCTGCACCTGTCCGACCTGCATTCCAAGCGGTTCGGCCCGGACAATGCGAAGCTTTTGAAGAAAGCCGCCGCCTGCCGCCCCGACCTGATCTGCATAACCGGTGATTTTATCGACGACAGCGACCAGGATTTTCGCCGCACCGCAAGCCTTATCGGCCGGCTGTGCAAGCTGGCGCCAGTGGTCTATATCCCCGGCAACCACGAAAACCGATCCAAGGATTACGCCGCGATTTTGCAGACCATCCGTAAAGAAGGGGCTACCGTCCTGCAAAACCGGACGGCGACGCTGACGGTAGCCGCAACGACGGTGTCCGTCCTGGGCCTGGAGGAACGGCAGGGAACCTACCGTTCTTACCGGAAAATGCGCCGGGGGGAATACCGGTACCGGGACTATAGGAAAAAGTTTTGCGCCCTCTCCCGGCAGCCGGGGCTGCGCCTGGTGCTCAGCCATTACCCGGAGAACTTCGCCATGACCGGGGACAAGGCCTACCGGCAGTACGACTTTGACCTGCAGCTCTCCGGCCACGCCCACGGCGGCCAGTGGCGTTTCCCGTTTGTAGGCGGGCTCTACGCCCCGGGGCAGGGTGTTTTCCCTAAGTATGTAAACGGCGTGTTCGGCTCCCATCCGAAGATGGTGGTCAGCCGGGGGCTGGGCCCCAGCTCCTTTCCCCTGCGCCTCTTCAACCGCCCGGAGATTGTGGAAATTACCCTGACGAACGAGCCGGATTAGCCGGGGCCTTCTGTCCGGCCTTTTCGGGGATGGGACGGAAGGGCGCCGCCTATGGCTGCGGCCCCGGCAAATACCAGCTGCCCTTTTGCCTGCTTTTCTATGGCCGCAGGGCACAAAAAGGAAAACAGAGGGGAGAAATCGCTTCGATTTCTCCCCTCTGTTTTCTAAAAATCCGGCCCAGCCGGTCAGATACGGCCGCTTAGAGGAACGCCGCCGGAGGCCCTCCCGGGTTTCGCCCCCTCCCAAACCGGCCGGAGAAAAGCCCAGTATGAAAAAGCCACCCCGCGCCCCCGCCACCAGCGCGATGCGGTTCGCAGCCAGCGCCTGCCGCGCTCCCGCCTATTATTCCACTCCGTGATGATGGCCGCAGCCGCCGGTGCCGCAGGCGTGCTCCCCGCCTTCGTGGTGGTGGTTGCACTGGCCCAAGGGATTGTCATGCAGATTTCCCGCCAGATAGGCGGCAACCGCCTCGTCGGTAGAGCCGCCGGCCCCCGCCACCAGCGCGATGCGGTTCGCAGCCAGCGCCTGCCGCGCCCCCGCGCCAATCCCGCCGCAGATGAGCACGTCCACGCCGTTGGCCGCCAAAAGTCCCGCCAGCGCCCCGTGGCCGTTCTCTCCCGCGTCCAGCAGCTGCTTGCGCACCACCTGGCCGTCCTCCGCTTCATAGAGGGCAAATTGCTTCGTTTTCCCGAAATGCCCAAAAACCCGGCCGTTCTCGGCCGTAACCGCGATCTTCATGAGTTTTCCGCTTCCTTTCCCTTTACCGCGCTTCAACCGCGTCGGCCGCCCCGTCGAGCCAGCCGCCCGCAAAGGACTCGATGTCTCCCGCGTCGCAGAGCTTGGCAATCTCCGGGTTTAAGGGCAGCCGGCCCAGTACTTTCAGCCCATGCTTCGCCGCCGCCTCCTCCAGATGGCTTTCCCCGAATACATACAGCTTCTTGCCGCAGTCGGGACATTCCACATAGCTCATGTTTTCCACCACGCCCACAATCGGGATGTTCATGGTCTTTGCCATGTTGACCGCCTTCTCCACGATCATCCCCACCAGCTCCTGGGGGGACGCCACAATCACAATGCCGTCGAGGGGGATGGACTGGAACACCGTCAGCGGCACGTCGCCGGTTCCCGGCGGCATGTCCACAAACATGTAGTCCACATCTTCCCAGATCACGTCGGTCCAGAACTGCTTGACCGCCCCGGCAATGATCGGTCCCCGCCAGACCACCGGCTCGGTCTCGTCGTTGAGCAGGAGGTTGATGGACATGATGTCCACCCCCGTCTTGGTGCGGGAAGGGAGCATCCCTGCCGGGATGGCCTTCGCCCGCTCCTTGACGCCGAACACCTTCGGGATGGACGGGCCGGTGATGTCCGCGTCCAGCACCGCCGTGTGGTAGCCCCTGCGGTTTAACAGCACCGCCAGCATGGAGGTGACCAGGGACTTGCCCACGCCGCCCTTGCCGCTGACCACGCCGATGACCTTCTTGATCCGGCTCATCTCATGGGGCTTTTCTAAGAAATCCTTCGGATCCGCCTGCCGGGAGGGACATGCCTCCCCGCAGCTGGAACAATCGTGGGTGCAGTTTTGTTCGCTCATTTGTCTGACAACTCCTTTTGTGTTTCCTGATAAAACCGGCATTTTTTGCACCGGCCCGCGCAGGCGCAGCCGGTTTCGGCCACCTCATAGTGGCCCCCCTCAATGACGAGAGTGTGGCCCCCGCACAGGGCCTTTGCCGTGTGAAAGCGGGCGGCATAGAGAATCCGCTGGAAGGTGCCGCGGGAGACGTTCATCCGTTTGGCGGCGCTGTCCTGGTCGAGCCCTTCCAGGTCGCACAGCCGCAGCGCCTCCAATTCCTCCACCGAAAGGGCGACCCTGCCCCCGCTTTTCGGCTCCGGCGTGAACACCCGCGCCTTCGGCTCGGCGCACACCCGCCGGCATTTGCTGGTTCTGGGCATAGCGGCTCCTTTCAATTATGAATGGTATAACCAAAGGGAAACGAAAAAATAACGTGCATATGCTCATAAATAGTATAAGGAGCATATGCACGTTTGTCAAGGGGAAGGGGATATTACCGGCTCTTATTATAAAGGTATCCGCATGCGATGGTCAGCTGCTCGTCTATACAGGTTATGATCCGATGCACAATCGCGTAATCTTCCGAAGACAGCTTTCCGCGCAGGCGGGCCAGCAAGGCCATTTTCGTCTGCTCAAGCCGGATAAAGCTCACATCCTTGCGGACATCACCTTCTAGTATTTTATAAATGCGGTCAATAGAATCGTCGGGTTGCGTGTAATACATATAACCCACCTCATTGGTCATTATAGATTATATATAAGCGATATTCAAGCGTTTTGTCCTACGATACAATACAAAGTATCGTGAGGTGGGAAAATGATTGTATATACACCCTTCTGGGAGACGCTCAAAAGAAAAAGGGTTACTGGTTATGCCCTGATGAAACAGCATAATGTGGGCAATGGAACTCTTTACCGCATGCGTCATAATAAACCGCTTTCCACGAATACCATCAACGATTTATGCAGGATTTTAGACTGTAAAGTAGAGGATGTTCTTCTTTATTTACCGGATAGTGAAAATGAGAATGAGAATAAATAGCCAGAGCTACAGTAGGCGCTGGCTGTTTTTATTTTATAAAAGGGGGATGACCATGGATTATCGCGATCGCTTTCGGCGGCTTCGTATCGAACAGGATCTGGATCAGAAGGATATTGCCGATATATGTAATGTATCCCCTCAACTGGTCAGCCATTGGGAAACGTATAAAAGGCATATGACCGTTGATACCATTATCGTTTTGTGCAAATATTTTAAGGTTTCCGCTAATTATATCCTTGGCATTCCCGATTATCCCTATCCGAAGAGAGAAAAATAAAAGAAAAAGCAGCCGGCGTCTTTATAGACGCCGGCTGCTTCCTTATATATAAAGGTATCTTGGATTCCCCTACCTTGCCGCAGCCGGTTCCTTTTTCTCCGGAGCCGCCGCGGGCTTCTCCTGCGCGCTTCCCTTGCGCTTCTCCTGAAGCTCCTCTTTGGCCACCGACAGCATCAGCTTGATGCGGTTTTCCTGGTTGACCTTGGTGGCCGAAGGGTCGTAGTCGATGGGCACGATGTTAGCGTCCTCATGCAGGCTTTTGATCTTGCGGATCATCCCCTTGCCGCAGATGTGGTTGGGCAGGCAGCCGAAGGGCTGGGTACACACGATGTTCGGGTAGCCCGACTCGATGAGTTCCAGCATTTCGCCGGTCAAAAGCCAGCCTTCCCCCATCTTGTTGCCGTACCCGATGACCCCCTTCACCAGCTCCTTGACATGCAGGTAGGAGCCGGGCGGCGTAAACTGGGGATAAGGCTTGACCGCGTCGATGAGGATTTGCTCGGTCTTGAGCAGGTAGTTCATCAAAAAGTTTACCACCATGTATTTGACCTTGCTTCCGCCGTACAGCTTGATGTCCTCAAGCCGGTTGTCGCACTTGAAGAGCATGAACCCCATCAGCCCCGGCACGTTTACCTCGCAGTCCTGGGAAGCCAGGAACGCTTCTAAGTTGTTGTTCCCCAGCCGGGAGTACTTGATGTAGATTTCGCCCACCACGCCCACCTTCACCTTGGGCGTCCGGTTGACCAAAACCTCCGAAAAATCCTTGACGATGGCCTCCACATTGGCCTTGAGCTCTTTGAGGGACTTGCCTTCTCCCGCGCTGATCTGGTGGGACAGGGTTTTCACCCACCGGTCCACCAGCGCCTGGCTTTCCCCGGCGTTGACCTCATAGGGCTTCACCTGGTTTTGCAAAAGCATCAGCGCGTCGCCGTACACCAGGCACGCCAGCAGCTTGCGGATTAACGGCAGCGTCAGCTTGAAGCCGGGGTTTTTCTCCAGCCCCGAAGGGTTTAAGGAGATTACCGGGATGTCCCCGTATCCCGCCTTGCGCAAAGCCTTGCGCAGCAGGTGGATGTAGTTGGAGGCCCGGCAGCCGCCGCCGGTCTGGGTGATGATGAGGGCGGTGCGGTCTAAATCGTACTTGCCGGAATTCAGCGCGTCGATAAACTGGCCGATGACCAGCAGCGCCGGGTAGCAGGTGTCGTTGTGAACGTATTTGAGCCCCTCCTGCACGATGTTCGGCCCGTCGGACGTGAGCAGAACCATGTGGTACCCTTCGTGGTTAAACACGTTCTTGAGAAGCTCGAAGTGGATGGGCAGCATCATCGGAATCAGGACGGTGTAAGTTTGTTTCATTTCCTTGGTAAAAGGAATGCGCTTCGGGATAGGCATTGGCAAACAGCTCCTTTCGGGAGACGAACGTCTATCGGTCCTTGAGGGCGGCGAACAGGCTTCTCAGCCGGATCTTTACCGCGCCAAGGTTGGTGATTTCGTCAATTTTGATCTGGGTGTAGATTTTTCCCTCATCCTCGAGGATTTCCCGCACCTCGTCGGTGGTGATGGCGTCCACCCCGCAGCCGAAGGAAACCAGCTGCACCAGGTTCATGTCCGGCTTGTCCGCGATGTAGCGGGCCGCCGCATACATGCGGGAATGGTAGGTCCACTGGTTTAGTACCCCGGTGGCAAACTTCTCCACCTGGTCGCTCACCGCGTCCTCGGTGACGATGGCCGCGCCGAAGGAGGCGATCAGCTTGTCGATGCCGTGGTTGGTCTCCGGGTCCAAGTGATAGGGCCGCCCGGCCAGCACGATGATCTGCCGTCCTTCCCGGCGGGCCTGCTCAAGGATCTCCCGGCCCTTCTTTCGCACCCTTTGCAGGTAGGCGTCGTG
This sequence comes from uncultured Clostridia bacterium, assembly GCA_904420015.1. Taxonomy (GTDB): domain Bacteria; phylum Bacillota; class Clostridia; order Oscillospirales; family Acutalibacteraceae; genus Solibaculum_A. Next base: position 65,406 of record CAJFTS010000018.1, on the reverse strand, counting down.
CTCCGCATACGCAAGCTTGCAGGCCGCCTTGACCTCCTTTCGGGTTAGGCCGTCGAAGTGCTTTGCCAGCACCTCATAGAGCTTCCCCGGGAATTCCTTTCTGCGGTGGACGCCCAGGTAGTCGTCGATAAAGGTGACCTTCTGAAGCTCCGCCATATTCGCCCCGATGACCTCCGGGTAATAGGCCACCACCGGGCAGTTGTAATGGTTGTCCCCCAGCCCCTCGTCGAAGTTGTAGGTCAGGCAGGGGTAGAAGATGGTCTGGATTCCTTCGTCCAAAAGGGCCTGCACATGGCCGTGGATCAGCTTTGCCGGGAAGCAAACGGTGTCCGACGGGATGGTGTGCTGCCCCTTTAGATAGAGGGCACGGTTGGAGGCGGGGGAGGTCACCACCTCAAAGCCCAGTGTGGTAAACAGCTTGTGCCAGAAGGGGAGCATCTCGTACATATTAAGCCCCATGGGGATGCCGATCTTGCCTCTGGGCCCCTTGACCGGCTGGTATTCGTTTAAAAGCTGGCGCTTGTATTCGTACAGGTTGAGCTCTTGTCCCTGTTCCTTCTTGGTCACCGGCTTTTCGCACCGGTTTCCGCCGATGAACTTGCGGCCGCCCGCGAAGGTGTTGACCGTCAGACGGCAGTGGTTGGAGCAAAGCCCGCAGGAGACCACGCTGACCTTGTGGGTAAAGCTTTTGAGCTCCTCGAGGGAAAGCAGGCTGCTCTTGCCCGTCGACTGCTTCTTCGCGTATAAGGCCGCGCCGTAGGCCCCCATCAGCCCGGAAATGGCGGGGCGCACCACCTGCACCCCCAGCTCCAGCTCAAAGGAGCGCAGCACCGCGTCGTTTAGGAAGGTGCCGCCCTGGACCACAATGTGCTCTCCCAGCTCCTGGGGAGTGGTGGCCCGGATAACCTTATACAGCGCGTTTTTCACCACGCTGATGGAAAGACCCGCCGAGATGTCCTCAATGGTGGCCCCGTCCTTCTGGGCCTGCTTGACCGAGGAGTTCATAAACACCGTGCACCGGGAACCCAGGTTCACCGGATGCTTGGCAAACAGCCCCTTCTTCGCAAAGTCGGCAATGGAGTAGCCCAGGGCGTTGGCAAAGGTCTGCAAAAAGGAGCCGCAGCCGGAGGAGCAGGCCTCGTTTAAGAAGATGTTGTCGACGGCTCCGTTTCGGATTTTAAAGCACTTAATGTCCTGCCCGCCGATGTCGATGACGAAATCCACGTCCGGCATAAAGCGTTTGGCCGCGGTAAAATGGGCCACCGTCTCCACAAGCCCATGATCCACCCGGAAGGCGTTTTGAATCAAATCCTCGCCGTAGCCGGTGACCGCGCTGGACGCAATCCGGATCCCCGGATGCTTTTTGTACAGCCCCAGCAGGAAATCCCGCACCAGCGGCACCGGATTGCTGGAGTTTGGCTGGTAGCTGGAATCAAGCAGCTCCCCGTCCTCGCCTAAGACCACCGTCTTGAGGGTGGTGGAGCCCGCGTCGATGCCGATGTACACCGGCTTTTGGTAGGCGCTGAGGTCCGCCGTCTTTACCGTGGCCTTCTCATGCCGGGCGACGAATTCCTCATATTCTTCCTCGCTTGTAAACAAAGGCGGGTTTGCCGAGAAATTCCCCGACCCGGTGTAATGGGCCACCGCCTCCACCGCGCCGGAAAGGTCGATTTCCTCCTCGGCGCTCAAAGCCGCCCCCAGCGCCACGTAGTAAAGGGAGTTTTCCGGGCAGATGCCCTGTAGCCCCAGCGTGGTGTCAAAGCTCTTTCGCAGTTCGGACAGGAAGGTGAGAGGGCCGCCCAGATAGACCACCTTCCCCTTGATGTCCCGCCCCTGGGCCAGGCCCGCGATGGTCTGGTTGACCACGGCGGAAAAGATGCTCGCGGAAATGTCGTTTCGCTGGGCCCCCTGGTTTAAGAGGGGCTGGATGTCCGACTTGGCGAACACCCCGCAGCGGGAGGCGATGGTGTAGATTTTGTCGTAGGACTTGGCCGCCTCGTTCATTTCGTCCAGGGAAATGTTCAAAAGGGTGGCCATCTGGTCGATGAAGGCGCCCGTCCCCCCGGCGCAGGAGCCGTTCATACGTACCTCGGCGCCGCCGGTCAGAAAGAGGATCTTTGCGTCCTCCCCGCCCAGCTCCACAATGACGTCGGCGTCGGGTATGTACGCCTTCGCCGCAATCCGTGTGGCGAACACCTCCTGGATAAAGGGGAGCTTCGCGCTTTCCGCCACCCCCATGCCCGCCGAGCCGGAGACGGCGACCTTGGCCCGGTTGCCATGGATCACCTGTTTGCCAAGCGTGCTCAAAATTTCCGCCGCTTTTTCGACGATCTGGGAATAATGGCGTTCATAGGAGTGATAGATTACTTGGTTTTCCTCGCCGAGCACCACGCATTTGATGGTGGTCGAGCCGATGTCCAGTCCGATTTTCAAATGGAACCCTCCGTTATCCTGCGAGCCTCCTGCGCCGGTTCTTCCTCCCCGCCGTCCGTCAGGGCGAGGCGGGTACGATGAAATAGGTCATTGAGCTTCGTCAGTCCGTCTATAATGATCTGCTTGTCCTCCGGGGATACGTAGTCCGCCAGTTCCTGCTGTTTTTTGAGCATCCGTTCCTCCGCCGCCATCGTCAGGCTTTTGGCCGCGTCGGTCAGCTCGATGTGAACCCTGCGCTGGTCCTGGCAATCCCGTATTCGCCGTACCAACCCGCTTTTCTCCAGCCGGTTGCAGATGGTGGAAATGTTGCTGGCGGGCATCTCCATCTGCTCGCTCAGGCGGCAGACCCGGGTAGGCCCCCGCCGGAACAGCTCGATGAGCACCAGCGCCTGGCTGGTGGAAAGCCCCAGCGGCTGAAAGTTTTGGTTCATGGCGTGCGCCATCTCCAGATTGATGCTGCGCATCAGGGTGCGTATGGTGGTGTTAAAGGTAACGGTATCCAAATTGTATACCTCTCTTTGTCGCCTGCGGCCGAATAGTTTTCATGGAAATAGTTATTGGAATAACAATTTTACCTCTTTTTCTGCAAAAGTCAATAAAAATCGCCCTTCTGGAAGCAATTCACCAGCATTTTGTTCCTTTGTCCGCTCCGCCGCTCTCTTTGCGGCCGGATGGAGCCCCATGCCGTTTCCCGCCTTGCGCGAAAAAGAGCGGGGCCGGCGAGGCCCCGCTCTTTTCTTTGTTTGCACCCGCTCATTCTTCGGTGTGCAGGTATTTGCGCTTGGTGGCCATCCCACCGCGGATATGCCGCTGGGCCTTGTTGGTCTCCAGTACCTGTTTGACCTCCTTATACAGCATAGGATTGAGTTTCTTTAACCGGTCGGATACATCTTTATGTATGGATGTGGGGATTTGGAACGGCCGGGGCGGCGAATTGGGCCAGGGTTACCACCACCTGCCCGTCCGCCGCCACCGTGATGGATTCCACCGCCTCCCTAAGCAGCGCGTTGGTCAGATAGTCCGGCCGCAGCAGCGCCGCCGGCTCGAAGCCGGCCGCAGGCTCCTCCGCCCGGGAGGCGGGGCTTGCATGCCGGTCCGCCTCCCGCAGCGCCTTTTGGATTTGGGTAAGCTTGGGTTTCAGCTCCTCTAAGGAAATCAGGTCGTTTTCATAGAGGGTCAGCAGCCTCTCCCGGCTGCGGGCCAGCCGCTGCATCTCCCGCCGCTGCCCTTCCGGGTCCGGGCCCGGCCCGTCTTGCAGCCGCAAGAATTCCCGGCGGATCCTTTGAGCCGCCTTTGGGACCGGCTCGAGCAGGGAGAGAAAATACCCCAGCAGCGCCCGCAGCAGCGTTTCCTCCTCTACCGCCGTGCGGTTTTCGCAGCTTTCCGCCCCGCAGGAGTTGCGTTTGCCGCAGACCCAGCGCACGTAGGTGTTTTGATAGGTCCGGCTTAACCGCCGGAAGGCCCGTCCGCAGGCTGCGCAGGTGAGCAGGGCGCTCAGAAGGTGGGCGCTCGTCTGCCGCCGTCCCTGCCCGAGCTGCTGCACCCGCCGCCCGGCCGCCGCCTGCTGGGCCCGGAGGAATACGGCGTCCTCCACAATGCGCAGATGGGGCCGATCCGTCACCAGCCATTCCTCGGGGGCCAGCGCCCTCCTTTGACCGGTGAGGAAATCGGCCACCTCCTCCTTGCCGTTTAGAATCCGCCCGGTGTACAGGGGGTTCTTGAGAATGCGGGACACGGCCGTTTGGGTGAAGGCGCAGCCCCGCTTGGTGCGCGCCCCCTGGGCGTTGAGCAGGGAAGCGATCCTTCCCGCCCCGTACCCCTCTTCGGTGTAAAGGGAAAAGATCCGCCGCACCACCGCGGCCTCATCGGGATTGACTGCCATATCGAAATAGTCCCCGTTTTTCTTGTCGTAGCCGTAGACCAGGTTGGGCACCCGCCCCTTCTGCGCGTTGAGCCGCTTGCCAAACTTGACCCGCTTGGAGGTGTTGGCGCTTTCCTCCTGGGCCAGGGCCCCGAATACGGTGAGGACAAACTCGGAATTCCCCAGCACCGTCTGGCTGGAGGTGAGGAAAAAGGTGTCGATCCCCCTGGCCTTGAGGGCCCGAGTGCTCTGCAGCAGATCCACCGTATTGCGGGCGAACCGGCTGATGTCCTTGACCGCCACCAGGTCGAACGCCCCGGTTTTTGCGTCCTCAAGCAGCCGGAGAAACTCCTTTCGGTTTTTAATCTTGGTGCCGGAAATCCCTTCATCGGCGTAAATGCGCACCAGGGTATGCCCGTTCTTTTGCGCAAATTCCTCGAAAAACGCCTTTTGTGCCGCCAGGCTGTTGAGCTGATCCCCTTTGTCGGTGGAAACCCGGCAGTATGCCGCCACTCGCATAAGCTCCCTCCTTACCGGAAGCGGCCCGCTTGAGTGCAGACCCCCTCCTGGGACATGCCTATGCGCCGCCCCGTCCGGTTATGTAGGGCGGGGAGTACCATGCGAAATGCCCTCTGGAGCGGCAAAAGGAAAAATAGGAGGAGAATATGGCAATACCAGGAAGATAGAGCCGAATTAGAGTTGACTAATTCGGCAGAAAAATCTATAATAAAAAAGAATATAGTCAAATAAACCGTTGGAAATCGGTATAGATATGAGGAATGGTATGAATAAGCGAATTTATCTATCCTCTCCCACCATGCACGGGGAGGAACAGCGGTATATCCAAGAGGCGTTCGACACCAATTGGGTGGCCCCTCTCGGCAAAAACGTCAACGAGTTTGAAAAGGAATTGGCCGCTTACGTGGGGGTATCCCACGCCGCCGCCCTCAGCGCAGGGACCGCTGCGCTCCACCTGGCGATGAAGCTCGCCGGCGTCGGGGAAGGGGACGTGGTATTCTGCTCCGACCTGACCTTTGCGGCCACGGTCAACCCGGTTTCCTATGAAAAAGGGGTGCAGGTCTTTGTGGACAGCGAGGAGGAAAGCTGGAACATGGACCCCAAGGCCCTGGAAAAAGCATTTGAAAAATACCCGAACCCAAAGGCGGTTGTGCTCGTCAATCTTTACGGCACGCCTGCAAAGCTCGATGAAATCCGGGAGATCTGCAGCGCGCATCAGGTGCCCTTGATTGAGGACGCGGCGGAGAGCCTGGGCGCCGTATACCACGGCAAACAGACCGGCTCCTTTGGAAAGTACGGTGTTTTTTCCTTTAACGGCAATAAAATCATCACCACCTCCGGCGGCGGCATGCTGGTGTCCGAGGACGGGGAGGCGGTGGAAAAGGCCCGCTTCTGGGCCACCCAGTCGAGAGACCCCGCCCGCCATTACCAGCACAGCGAGATCGGCTACAATTACCGCATGTCCAACATCGTCGCGGGAATCGGCCGGGGCCAGCTCAAGTCGCTGGACCTGCATATACAGAAAAAGAAGGCTATCTATGAGACCTACCGGCAGGCGTTTGCATCCATCCCGGAAATCCGGATGAATCCATACTTGCCCGGCAGCACCCCCAACTTCTGGCTTTCCTGCATCACCATCGACCCCGCCAGCCGGGTGACGCCGCTGGATGTGATGGAGGCGCTGGAGCGGGAAAACATAGAGTCACGGCCTATTTGGAAGCCGATGCACATGCAGCCGGTCTTTGCAAAAAACGACTTTATCCAAGTGACCGGCGGCGCCCCGGTAGGGGAACGCGTTTTTGAGCGGGGCCTCTGCCTGCCCTCGGACGTGAAAAACACCGAAGAGGACATGGACCGGATCATCGGCATCGTCAAGGGCCTGTTTGTTTGAGAAGCCGCACCCCCTTTCCCAAAAGGGGGTGCTTTGGCGGATGAGAGCCGCCCAGGCGCAAAGGCGCAGGCGGACGGCATCCGGCCAAACACCGCAAAACTTGAGGAGCGCGTAGATGAAGAGAATCTGTCTGATTAGTACCGTGTCCATGACCCTGGAAGCCTTTGTGCTGGATGCGGTCAAGACTTTGCATGAAATCCACCCGGATTGGGAGATCACCTTTGCCTGCCGCGGCGACGACCGGTTCGCCGCTTCCCTCCCGCCTTACATCCGGTTTGTCCCCATCCGGATGGAACGGGGAATCAGCCTGTCCGGCCTGACGGCGGTTTCCCAGATGAAAAAGCTGTTTTCGGAAAACCGGTTTGATTTGGTCCAGTACGCCACCCCCAACGCCTCCCTTTACGCGTCCATAGCCGCAAAGCAAACCAAGGTGCCGGTGCGGCTCTACTGCCAGTGGGGCATCCGGTATGTGGGGTTTGAAGGGATGGCACGCCGGGTGTTCAAGCGCCTGGAGAAAACCGTCTGCCGCAACTCCACCCATATCCGGGCGGTCAGCTTCCTGAATAAGCGGTTTGCGGTGGAGGAGGGGCTTTATCCCGAGGAAAAAGCCGTGGTTTTGGGCCAGGGCGGTACCATCGGGGTGGACCTGGAGGAATACGACCTGTCGAAAAAGGAAGAATGGCGGGAGAAGATCCGAAGCCGGTACCAATTGGGGGATGGGGTGGTGTTCGGCTTTGTGGGCCGGATCTCCCGGGACAAGGGCAGCGGGGAGCTGCTGGCGGCCTTCCGCAGCATCCATGCGCACAACCCGTCGGCAAAGCTGCTGATGGTCGGTTCCTTTGAAATGGACGAAAGCATGGACCGGGAGCTGCTCGACTGGGCAAAGGCTTGCCCAGACGTGGTGTTCACCGGCCGTATCGACAAGCACGACCTGCGGATGTATTACGCGGCCACCGACGTCTATGTGCATCCCTCCTACCGGGAGGGCTTCGGGATGGTTTTGCAGGAGGCGGCGGCCATGGGCTGCGCCGTGGTCACCACCGCCATCCCCGGCGCGTCGGAGGTGATGGAGGAAGGGATCTCCTGCCTGCTGGCGCAGCCGAAGGACCGGGTGAGCCTGGAGGAGCGGATGACCGCCTTCCTGCGCGACCCGGAGCTTCGCCTGCGGTTCGGCCGCCAGGCCAGACGGCGGGTGGAAACCTATTTTGACCGCAAAAAGATGGTGCAGGCGCAGTGCCGGGATTACGAACGACTTCTGGAGGAAACGACATGATGAAGCTCATGCTTTTGACCGCGGACCCGGTGTTCGCGGCGCAGGCACAGCAGGCCGGTGTGGACCGGATCTTCCTGGACCTGGAATACATCAACAAAATCGAACGGCAGATGGGCCGCAACACCCTGATTTCCCACAATTCCGTGGAGGATGTGGCCAAGCTGCGCCGGGTGGTGGACAAGGCCGACCTGCTGGTGCGGGTCAATCCCATCAACCCCGGCCTGAAGGCGGAAGTGGACCGGGTGATTGCCGATGGGGCGGACATCGTCATGCTCCCCATGGTCATCGACGCGGACGATGTGCAGCGGTTTGTGGAGATGGTGGGCGGCCGGGCCAAGGTCTGCCTGCTGCTGGAAACCGCGCAGGCACTGGTGCGGATGGATGATTTCCTGGATCTGGGGGGGGTGGATGAAATTTACATAGGTCTTAACGATCTGCATATCAGCCTGGGGCTCAAGTTTATGTTTGAGACCCTGAGCGGCGGGATTGTGGAATATATGGCAGATAAGGCGAAAGCCAAAAAGATCCCCTTCGGCTTCGGCGGCATTGCCAAGATCGGGGAAGGGATGCTGCCCGCCGACTATATCTTAGGCGAGCATTACCGCATCGGTTCCACCAGCGCCATCCTTTCTAGGACCTTCCGCAACGAGGTGGGGAGCGGGCAGGAGCCGCTGGATCTGAAAGCGGAGATTGAAAAAATCCGCAGCCGGGAACGGGAAATTGCATCCTGGACCCCCCGGCAGTTTGAAGAGAACCGCCTTTTGGTACGCGACTGCGTCAATAAAATTGTGAATGGGTGATCGGGATGTTGGTGTTATCGGAGATCGGGCTGCCCCAGGCAGGGCCGGGGCTTACGGTGGAAAAAATAACCCGCGGCCAGCTGGCCTCCTACCCGCGCAAGACGGAGGTGACGGCCATCGTGGGCAGCCGCGCCATGGCCATTGATGCGGCGTCCCTCCCCTTTCCCGGCCTGAAGCTGGTCCAGCTCACCAGCGCCGGCTTCGACGGGGTGCCGCTGGAGGCCTATGCGTCCGCAGGGGTAGCGGTGGCCAACGCCGGCTCGGTTTACAGCGTGCCGATCGCGGAGACGGTGGTATACGGCATGCTGCAGATGGCCAAGCGGTACCACAAAAACCCCAAGCGCCACCGCCTGCGCCTGACCCGGGGCTATCGCTATCTGACCGAGCTTGCGGGGAAAACGGCGGTGATCCTGGGTGCGGGCAGCATCGGCACCGAGGTGGCCCGGCGGCTCAACGGCTTGGGCATGACGGTCTGGGGCTACGACCCCTATTGCCCCGAAAAGCCGGAGTATGCACGGCTCTTCCGGGATATGGAGGCGCTGAAACAGGCGCTGCCCGCCTGCCGCTATGTGATCTCCACCCTGCCGGACAATGCGGAAACCCGCGGGGTGCTCGACCGGACGGTTTTCGGCTGCATGACCCGGGAAACGGTCTTTGTCAACGTGGGGCGCAAGGCGGTGATCCGGCAGGACGACCTGTACGCGGCGTTAAAGAGCGGGCAGTTGGGCGGCGCGGTTTTGGATATGTTTGAGGTCTTTCCGAACCCGGTTACCAACCGGTTCAGGCGGCTGAGGAATACCGTCATCCTCCCGGGTGTGGCCGCCATCTCCCAGGAGTCCAGGGAGAGAAGGGACGATCACATCCTTGCAAACCTTGCCCGGGTCGAACGGGGGGAAGAGCCCCGCTGCGTGGTAAATAAGGAGAAATGACCGATGTTTTTCAGCGTAATCATTCCGGTATACAACGCCGGGAAATATCTGGCCCCCTGCGTGGACAGCGTCCTGTCCCAGACCGACGGCGATTTTGAGGTGATCCTGGTGGACGACGGCTCTACCGATGGGAGCGGCGCCCTGTGCGACGGGTATGCCGCCAAGGATCCCCGCGTCCGGGTCCTCCATAAGGAGAACGGCGGCCAGTCCACCGCCCGCAATATGGGCCTGCGGGCGGCCGGGGGAGAGTATGTGGTTTTCCTCGACAGCGACGATTTTCTGTTGAGCCCCGGCTTCCTCGCCGACCTGCGCGGGAAGGCTGGGGAGAACCCCGACGTGATCCTTTATAAATATCAGAAGTATTGGGAGGACAAGGGCCTGTCCGACTGCGCCTTTTCCTTTGCGGGGATTGGCGGCGAGCAGAAGCAGGAGGAGATGATCCGGGAGCTTGTCAAGCGGGACGCCTTCTTCTGCTCCGCCTGGAGCAAGAGCGTCCGGTGCAGCCTGCTCAAAGAAAACGGCTTTTATTTTGACGAATCCCTCTCCTGCGAGGATATGGACTGGTACTACCAGGTGCTGGAAAAGGCGGGCCGGATCGCCCTGCTCGACCGGTCCTATATCGCCTACCGGCAGCGGCCGGGCTCGGTGACGGCGGTGGTCAAGGAAAAGACCATCGCGGATTTTATCCGGGTGCTGGAGCGCTGGTCGGACCGGTTTCAAAAGGAGCTCACCGGCCGGCGGCAGGAGGTTATGCTCCAGTCGATGACCAAGCTTTACTGCAACCTGCTGGTGGCGTTTGTGCGCTACCGGGGGGAAAACCGGAAGGGATACCGGGAAAGGGTCCGCGGGCTCGCCTTTTTGTTCCGCTATGATTCCAATGCCCGCGCAAAAAAATTTGCGAAGATATACCGACTTGCGGGCTTTCGCGGCCTGCTGTTCTTTTTGAAGCTCGCCGATCAAGTCAGATAGGGGAATACGATGAAAGCATTACCGAACGTACTTGTAGTCTCAACCAATGCCTGGCGGGACAATACCGGGATCAGCACCTTAATCGAGCTGTTCAAGGTCTGGGACCCCGACCGCCTGGCCCAGGTGTACACCCGGTCGGCCCTGCCGAAAACCGCCATATGCCGCCGCTTCTTTCAGATTTCGGAAAACGCGGTGATGCACAGCCTTCTGCGCCGGGGTACCGTTACCGGCAAGCAGGTGGAGAACGAGGCCGGGCAGCCCGACGGGCAGGCGAAAAGGGAGCTGGAAGCCGAGCAGCGGCTTTACAAAAAGGCCCGCAAGAAGCAGTCCTGGCTTCTAAGCTGCTGCAGGGAGCTGGTATGGAAATTCGGCAAATGGAAAACCCCGCAGCTGGACGCCTTCGTGGAGGAGTTCTCGCCCGACCTGCTCTTTCTGCCCATCTATCCCACCATTTATATGGGACGACTGCAAAACTACCTGCTTAAAAAAACCGGGAAACCGGCGGTCTGCTACCTGGCGGACGACAACTATACCTATAAGCCCTGCAAAAGGAACCCGCTGGCCTACCTCCACCGCTTCTTTCTGCGCCGGCAGGTCAAACGGGTGGTGGAGCGGTGCGGGAAGATGTTTGTCATCGCGCCCAAGCAGAAGGAGGAATACGACCGGATCTTCGGGGTGGATAGTATCCTGCTGACCAAGGGGATCGATTTTACCAAGGTGAAATTTGAGCCCCACGGGCTGTCCGACCCCATCAAGATGGTTTATACCGGAAAGCTGATTATCGGCCGCTGGCGTTCTCTGGCGGCCATCGCCCAGGCGCTGGGGGAAATCAACCGGGACAAGCCCCGTATGACGCTGGACATCTATACCACCGATTCCCTGACCGCCGAGCAGGAGCGGGCCCTCAACCGCAACGGCTGTACCGTCAGAGGGGCCCTTTCCCTAAGCGAGGTGATGGAGGTGCAGCGCCGGGCGGATATCCTGGTGTTTGTGGAAAGCCTGGATGCAAAGGAATGTATGAGCGCCCGGCTTTCCTTTTCGACGAAGATCACCGACTATCTCAAGAGCGGGAAATGTATCTTTGCCGTGGGCGTGCCGGAAATCGCCCCCATCGACTATTTTTTGCGGGAAGGGGCCGCCTGCGTGGCGTCCAGCGAAGAAGAAATCCGCACCCGGCTGCAAAGCCTGTGCGACCATCCGCAAAGGATCTTGGAATACGGCCGCCTTGCCTTCCAGTGTGGGGAACGCAACCACTCCCAGGAGCAGATTGCCTCCACCCTCATCGATACCATAACCGAGGTGAGCCGCCATGCAGACCATCGCTAGAAAAATCTATCCTTCCTTAGACGTAGCCAAATTCGGCTGCGCGCTGCTGATTATCGCGGCCCATTTCGCCAGCGAGCGGGGGCATTTCCCCACGGTTATCGATTACGGCTTCTCCATTTATATCATCGCCGTGCCCTTTTTCTTCTGCTGCAGCGGCTTCCTCTTCTTTGACAAGTTCCGCCGCCTTGCAGAGCCTTCGGGAAAAAAGGCTTATTTCGTCAAATATATCAAACGCATCCTGCTGATGTTTGTCAGCCAGCGTCTGTTTTTGTCCGCGCTTCCCTCCGTGTTCCCGGATGTGTTCGGGCTGTTGTGGAGCAATTCCTATGTAGGGCTTCTATTGACGCTGGGATTGGTGACGGGCTTCTCCCTGCTGGTGGTCAAGCTGACCCCCCGCTTACATTTCTTAAAGGTGCTGTGGTAGAATCATGAAAGAAAACGTCTTGTTTGTCACCGGCTGCTATCCGAAGGACAACGATTATTTTGTCGTCCATTCCAAGGTCATGCCCCAGAACGCCGCCAATGTGCTTTCCTGGCGGCTGATCGAAGGGTTTGACGCGAATATTCCCGGGAAAATGACGGTGCTGACCTGCCCGTTTATCGGGTATTATCCCCATATGTTCACAAAGCTCTGGATTCACAGCCGCCGCTGGGCCCACGACGGGGTGCATGAAAAAGACGCCCTGCTGGGTTTTCTCAACATTAAGGGGTTGGAAACCTATATCAAAAGCGTGCGCATCTACCGGTTTGCGAAGAAGTGGTATAGGCAGTCGGAGGGAAACCGCAATCTTTTGTTTTACAGCCATTACGCCGGGTTCCTGCGGGCGGCGGGGAAGCTCAAGAAGAAGCTGCCCGACCTTTCCCTGACCTGCCTGGTCACCGATATGAATGAAATGGACGAGCGCAAGGATTTGCAGGGCCTGAAGGGGAAAATCAAGGGTCTGCCCAGAAAGATCATGATCGACACGACCTATAAAAATCTCAAGTATCTCGATTCCTTTGTCCTTCTGGCCGATCCCATGAAGGAACCGCTTAAGGTGGGAAGCCGGCCCTATGTGGTGGTGGAAGGAATCGCAAATATTCAGATGGCGGAGAGGAAAGAGAAGGTGTCTGAACAGGCGCGTTTTCCCAAATCGGACGATGAATTTCGGGTGGTCTATACCGGAACCCTTCACAAACGCTACGGCTCGGTGATGTTGACCGAAGCCTTCGGGAAGATCGCAGACAAAAAGATTCACCTCTATCTTTGCGGCGATGGAGACGGCCGGGAAGAGGTTAAGGCCAATGCGGCCAAGAACCCCAACATTCATTATCTCGGGGTACTCAAGCATGAGGATGCCATCCGCCTGCAGAGCAGCGCGGATTTGTTGGTCAACTCTATGCCGGAGTTCGGCATTCATACCGCCCTTTCCTTCCCCTCGAAAACGATGGAGTATATGATTCTGGGAAAGCCGGTAGCCTGTTTTAAGGTGCGGGGGATTCCCGATGAGTATGACGGCTATCTGACCTATTTTGAAGAGGAAACACCCCAGTCGATGGCCGAGACAATCGAAAAGATGAAAAAACTGGGCGCCGAAAAACTGGCGGAGTTGGGACGAAGGAACCAGGAATTCGTCCTTGCCCATAAGGGCCCGAAAACCCAGGTATCGAAAATTCTGGACATGATGGGGATTGCCCATCCCTAAGAAAGGCGCACGCCGGAGGTAGATACGCCATGAAAGATATTTTGATTGTTTATTCCAAAATGGTGGTTGGAGGCAGTACTACCAGTTTGCTTTCCCTGCTCAACGCGATTGATTACAGCCGGTACCATGTGGATTTGCAGCTTTACGACAATACTGGAGACCTGCAATCCTTCATCCATCCCAGCGTGACGGTTTTGCCCCCTGCTTGTGAAAGCACCCGTCCCATTGTAAAATTGATGAATCCATCCTTTTGGTTTCATTTACAAAAGGCCCGGCGGCTGAGCCGTGCCTATAAAAATAAGCTTATCAACGCCCAGATTATGTCCAAATACGAGGCCCTTTCCTGTATGCCGCCCTGCAAGGAATATGACGTGGGGATCAGCTTTCTCGAGTTTTGGCCTACGGAATATCTCTGCCGCCGGGTGAAGGCCAAAAGAAAGCTTGGCTGGATCCACATCGATATCAAGGAAGCGGGGCTTAAAAAGGAGCTGAGCCGTTCGGTATTTTCCATTCTCGATCAGGTGGTCTTGGTTTCGGACTCCTGCCTGCAAAATTTTATTGGGATGTATCCGGAATTTCGCCATAAGGCGGTCTGTATGGAAAATATATTAAACCAAAAGACGGTGCGGGACATGGCCGCCCGTCCTCTGGAAACCCCGCTGGACTTGGATCCCGATTCGATGAATCTGGTTACCGTCTGCCGGGTGGCCTTCGTCTCCAAGGGGCTGGACCGGGGGGTACAAGCGTTCATTCGGCTCAAGCGGGAGAATCGTCTGAAGGGCCTGCGATGGTATATCATCGGGGACGGGCCGGACCTGCCGGCGCTCAAGGAGATGGTCCGGGAGAACGGCCTTGAACGGGAGATCGTTCTGCTGGGGCAGAAGCTCAACCCATACCGTATGGAAAAGCAGATGGATGTTTTCTTCCTGCCCTCCCGGTATGAAGGCAAACCTATGGCGGTCACCGAGGCGCAGATGCTGGGCCTTGTCCCGATGGTCAGCAACTATTCCTCCGCCAAAAGCCAGGTTCGCCATCAGATCGACGGCATTATCATGGAAAACAACGACCAGGCGCCGTACGAGGCGCTGCGGGATCTGCTCGACGGAAAATATGACCTTCCCGCCATGAAAGCACAGGTAAAGAAAATAGATTACTCCAACCTGGAAGAAATGCAGCGGTTCTATCAGCTCATAGGGCCGTCCGCCTGCCCGAACCCAACTGAGTAAAGGAGAGAACCATTGGACAAGCCAAGAAACAAAAGACTGGTTATCGACCTTCCCCTGTTCTTTCAAATACTGTTGACCTTGTTTTCCGTGTATCTGCTTTTTGACGCGGAAAGGACCTTTGACGGCGTGGTTGCCCTTGTTCTGATTAACTCTGCGGCCTCCCTTCTATTGATTGCAGTACGGCAAAGGCGCATTTTTACCCTCTATTTCTGCTTCATGCTGTTTTTGGTTCTTTTCCACTTCGGCCAGCTGGTCTTATATGTGTTCGGCGCGCGGGTGGATACCTCTATTGCCTATGACCTGTTGGATTTGTACAGCCGGTATGATCTGCAGCAAACCCTCATGTTTTGCCTGATTGCCTTCAATGTCATGAATACATGCGGGATGCTGCTTGTAACCCGTCGAAGGAGGGAGCGGCAGCCGGAGAAAACGCCGTCCCTGGGACTAAACGAGGAGAGAGGGCGGCGGGTGTATCAGTTTGGCCTGGTGCTGTTTTGCGTGCTTTTGATCCCGGTGTTGATCTATGACGTGCAGATGATTACCTCCGCCTCCCAGGTGGGCTATTTGGCAAAATACACCACCGATACCGGTATTTTCGGCGACCTTGAGGCTTATTTGCCCGCCGCCGTTCTCTGTATTCTGGTAACGGCAAAGGGTCAGAACCGACCTTGGAAGGCCGTTTATTACTATGCCTTGATTCGTGCGCTGGCCTTGATGCTGCTGGTGGGAAACCGAGGCAATATGCTGATTACCGCCATACTCTATATTCTTGCCAAGCATTGGTTTATCAAGCCCTATACCCGCAAAAATTGGATTTCGGTGGCGGCAATCTGTGTAGGAATTGTGGTTTTGATGCCGTTTATTGCCTTTATCCGGGGAAAAACCACAGATATGGGCTTCTGGGAATACCTGAGCACGAACAACCCCTTTACCCAGTTTTTGTCCGAGTTTGGATCCACCCTGGTTACTCCCATTCTGTCCTTCCAGTATGCGGATGCCTTTGGCTTTTTAAATGGGAAATCGTTTCTGGGCGCACTCGCCGTGTTATTTCCCTTTTCCAACTCTCTTTTTGGCGGGATCAAGCAATATAAGTCTGTCATCGTCTTGCTTAATCCATATGCTCCTGCGGTGGGAACGCTGGGCGGATCTCTTTTCGCAGAATTCTATATTAACTTCGGTTGGTATTCGCTGATCTTGGCGGCGCTTTTCGGTATTGGGGTGGCGAAGATATCGCAGCTGCTGGAGAGGGGGACGGAGGAGGGCCACCCTTTGCGCTCCAGTATGCTGTTGTATGTTTCATACGGAATTCTCCTTTATGTAAGGGCAGATTTCCTGGATGTGGTATTTGCCGGCAAGCGGGTGCTCTACCTGTGCGTTTTGTACTATTTTTTCCAAAATCTAGTACGGAGAAAAGGCCTGCGGGCTTTCTCACAGGAGGAGCAGAAGCGGACGACGGCATATGTATCGGAGGACGCTTCCGGCGCCTTGCCGAATGGAACGGATTTGGCAGCGCAGGGTATCACGTTGGATAAGGAGCGGGATATGCATGATGAATAAGACCAGAAAGTTTGCATTGAACGCCACTTTCAGCGCGCTGCAGCAGGTGGTGACGATGCTTGTCGGCTTGGTATCGCCGCGCATTATGCTGCAGTTTTACGGGTCGGAAATCAACGGCTTGGTTGCATCCATTACCCAGTTTATTTCCTATATTTCTCTGATTGAAGCCGGGCTGTCGGGCGCCGCCGTCTATTCCCTCTATAAGCCGTTGGCGGAGCATGATGTGAAAGGAATCAACGGCATCGTGTCGGCAGCCAAACGGACCTATACCCGGCTCGGGTATGTGTTTACCGGCCTGACGCTGGTGCTTGCCGTTATTTACGCCAGCATCGTGTCGGTGCAGGGCCTGTCTGTTCAGGAAATCTTTTTCTTGATTTTGGTCATGGGTGTTTCCGGCGCGATGGAGTTCTTTACCATGGCAAAATACCGCGTTCTTTTTACCGCCGACCAAAAGCAGTATATCCTGTCCATCTGCACCATGGTGGGCGTGGTTTTAAACATGCTGCTCATCGTGCTGTGCGCGGTGCTGCATCTGAACATCGTCTGGCTGAAGGTAATCGCCACCTTGTCTGTTTTTGCACGTTCGGCAATTTTGGCGGGCTATATGCGAAAACGGTACAAATATGTCAATTTCAAAGAAAAGCCGAATATGCGCGCGCTGGACAAGCGCTGGGATGCGCTTTACATGCAGATTCTCTGGAACCTGCAATCCGGTGCGCCGGTGGTACTGGCTACGATATTTACCAACATGGTTCAGGTCAGCATTTATACGGTCTACAACCTGGTCATCTACGGCATCAACAATGTGGCGTCTATCTTCATGTCAGGCTCCGGCATGCACGCCGCATTCGGAGAAATGATTGTCACAGGGGATCGCAAGAAGCTGAAAAAAGTATACGGACAATTTTTGTTTGCTTTTTATTCCATACTTACCGTGCTTTATTCGGTAACCGGCGTCATGTATATGCCGTTTATGAAGAATTACGTGGCAAATCTTTCGGATACACAGCTGTATATTGTACCGACGCTGGCGCTGTTGTTTTTCATAAATGGGCTGCTAAGCGCCATCCAAACCCCCCAGGGCATGATGACGATAGCGGCCGGTATGTATCGGGAAACCCGGGTTCAAAACAGCATTCAGGCTGGGATTCTGGTAATCGGCGGCGTTGTTATGACCCCTCTTCTGGGGCTTTATGGAATCTTGCTCGCGGCGATTGCCGCCAACTTTTACCGGCTTATTGATTATCTTTTCTTTATCTCGCGCAAGTTCAAGGAAATCGGAATGAAGGAAACGGTCATTCACCTGATCCGGGTGGTCCTTCAGGTTGCCGTCGTATACGCGATATTCTGGTTTATTCCCCTGCCGAACAACGGCTATCTGGAATGGGCGCTGAGCGCGGTTATTGTTTTTGTAGTTTCATCCGCCGTGGTGCTTCTCAGTGCTCTTCTCTTCAATCGGAAGGATTTGAAGGACCTGTTCGGCCGGCTCAAGCTGCTGGTCAGACGTTAAGCTACATTGTGATTTGTCTTTTGTAAAAACAGGGCGCCGAATGGCGAGAAAACCCGAAAATCCCCTGCCTGGGAACGAAACCGGCGGGGGACAAGCGTACCGGGCGCACCGAAGCGTCTTTTTGAAAAACAAGGAGGGCTTTACATGGAAAACAAATCGATTTTCGAAGGAAAAACCTTGCTGATTACAGGCGGAACCGGTTCCTTCGGCAACGCGGTGCTCAACCGCTTTTTGACTACGGATATCGGGGAAATCCGCATTTTTTCCCGTGACGAGAAGAAACAGGACGATATGCGGCATAAATATCAGTCCAAGTATCCCCAGTACTCGGATAAAATTAAGTTTTATATCGGGGACGTCCGGGATATTCAGAGCGTCAAAAACGCCATGCACGGGGTAGACTTCATTTTCCACGCCGCCGCCCTCAAGCAGGTGCCGTCCTGTGAGTTTTTCCCCATTGAGGCGGTCAAAACCAACGTGCTGGGAACCGAGAATGTGCTGACCGCCGCCATCGAGGCGGGGGTCAAGAAGGTCATCTGCCTCTCCACCGATAAGGCCGCTTACCCGGTCAACGCCATGGGTACCTCCAAGGCCATGATGGAGAAGGTGTACATCGCCAAGTCCCGTACCGTTCCCCAGGAAAAAACCCTCATTTGCGGCACCCGGTACGGAAACGTCATGTGTTCGCGCGGCTCGGTCATCCCGCTGTTTATCGAGCAGATTAAGAGCGGGCGGCCCCTCACCGTCACCGACCCGGCGATGACCCGCTATATCATGAGCCTGGAAGAGGCAGTGGAGCTGGTTTTGTATGCCTTTGAGCACGCCAACAGCGGCGACATCATGGTGCAGAAGGCGCCGGCCTGTACCATCGGCGACCTGGCTCAGGCGGTCAAGGAGCTGTTCCATGCCGACAATGAGATTAAGGAGATCGGTATCCGCCACGGCGAGAAGATGTATGAGGCGCTCCTGACCAAGGAGGAATGCGCCAATGCCGTGGATCTGGGCGATTTCTTCAAGGTTCCGGCCGATAAGCGGGACCTCAACTACGACAAATATTTCAACGAGGGCATCCATGGGAGCGGGATGAAGTATGAGGAGTATACCTCCAGCAGCACCACCCAGCTCAATGTCGAAGAGATCAAGGAAAAGCTTTTGACCTTGTCCTATATCCAAAAGGAGCTTGCGGAATGGGAAGAACGGTAAGGGGCGGCCGCAGCGCCGCCTTGGCTTGCCGAAGGAAAAACGCATGTGAGAAAGGAATGCCATATGAAGGTTTTAGTGACAGGGGCCAAGGGCTTTATCGGAAAAAACCTGCTTGCGGAATTTGAGAATATCCAAAGCGGGAAAACTAAGCGCAGCCGGATTGCCAACCTTACCGTCTACCCCTATGATGTGGATACCGACCCGGCTCTTCTCGACCAATACTGTGCAGACTGCGACTTTGTCTTTCACCTGGCCGGCGTCAACCGACCGAAGGAGGAGAGGGAGTTTATGCAAGGGAATTTCGGCTTTACCTCTACCCTGCTTGACACCCTCAAAAAACACCGCAATTCCTGCCCGGTGATGCTGTCCTCCTCCACCCAGGCGGCGCTTGACAATCCCTACGGCCATTCCAAGAAGGCGGGGGAGGATCTGCTCTTCGCCTATGGAAGGGAGACGGGGGCTGGGACGCTGATCTACCGGTTCCCCAACGTATTCGGCAAATGGTGCCGTCCCAATTACAACAGCGCCGTCGCCACCTTCTGCCATAACATCGCCCACGGCCTTCCCATCACCGTCAACGATCCATCGGTCAACATGACCCTGGTGTATATCGACGACGTGGTGGAGGAGCTGGTCCGTGCCCTGGAGGGGGCGGAAACCCGGGACGGCGATTTCTGCAAGGTACCGGTGGAGCATGCCGTCACGCTGGGTGAAATTGTGGATTTGATTTATTCCTTCCGGGAAACCCGGGAAACCCGCGGGGTTCCCAACATGGCCGACCCCTTCACAAAGAAGCTCTATTCCACCTATCTAAGCTACCTGCCCACCGACGGGTTCCGTTATCCGCTGAAAATGAATGTGGACGACCGGGGCTCCTTTACCGAGATTTTGCGAACCCCCGACCGGGGCCAGTTTTCCGTAAACATTTCCAAGCCCGGCATTACCAAAGGAAACCATTGGCACCATACCAAGAATGAAAAGTTCGTGGTGGTCAAGGGGGAGGGCCTGATCCGTTTTCGCCGGATCGGCAGTGAAGAGGTCCTCGAATACCGGGTGTCCGGGGACCGCATTGAGGTGGTGGACATCCCCACCGGGTATACCCACAGCATCGTAAACGTAGGGGATACCGACCTGGTCACCTTTATGTGGTGCAACGAGTGCTTTGATCCGGAGAAGCCGGATACTTATTTTCTGGAGGTCTGAGGGTATGTCCAAGCTAAAGCTGATGACCATCATCGGGACCCGGCCGGAGATTATCCGTCTGAGCGCGGTGATGAAATGCGCCGACCGGTATTTCGATCATATTATCGTCCATACCGGGCAGAACTGGGATTACACCCTAAATGAAATTTTCTTTCAGGATCTGGGCCTTCGCCAGCCGGACTACTATCTCGACAGCGTAGGGGCCAACCTGGGCGAGACCATGGGCAACATCATCGCCAAATCCTATGAGGTGCTGGCAAGGGAGAAGCCGGATGCGCTTTTGGTGCTGGGGGATACCAATTCCGCCCTGTCCGCCATCAGTGCCAAACGGCTGAAGGTGCCGATTTTCCATATGGAGGCGGGCAACCGCTGCTGGGACTGGAACGTGCCGGAGATGGTCAACCGCACCATCGTGGATCACATTTCCGACATCAATCTCCCCTATACCGAGCACAGCCGCCGCTACCTGCTCAACGAAGGGATGGATGGAAAGACCATCTTCGTCACCGGCAGCCCTATGAGCGAGGTGCTCCGGGACCACCAAGCGGAGATTGAGAAGAGCGACGTGCTGAGCCGCCTGGGGCTCGCCCCGCGGGGCTATATCCTTCTTTCCGCCCACCGGGAGGAGAATATTGACAACGAAGCGCATTTTATGAGCCTGATGACCTCGGTCAACCACATTGCGGAGAAATACCAGATGCCGGTTATCTATTCCACCCATCCCCGCAGCCGCAATGTGATTGAAAAGCGGGGCTTTTCGTTCCATCCCCTGGTGCAGTCGATGAAGCCCTTTGGCTTCCTCGATTACAACCAGCTTCAGAAGAACGCCTACTGCGTCCTGTCCGACAGCGGCACCCTCAGTGAGGAAAGCGCCATCCTCCATTTCCCCGCCGTCCTCATCCGTACCTCCACCGAGCGGCCGGAGGTGCTCGACAAGGGTACCATCGTCATCGGCGGTATCCAGGGCGAGGATGTGGAGCAGGCGATGAACCTGGCGGTCTCCATGTTTGAAAATGGGGAAGAAACGGTTCTGGCGGAGGACTATGCGGATTTGAATGTCTCGGTAAAAGTGGTCAAGATCATTCAGAGCTACGCGAAGATTGTCAATCTCACCACCTGGAGAAAGGGCTGACGGCCGGGCTAGATCATTTCTCCGCCCCTTTCCTCTTCCCCATCCTTCGGGGCGGGCCGGGCCGCTTCCCGGTTTTGCGCCAGCTTTGCGCAGAAGGTGAGGAGGAACCGGACGGTGTCCTGGGGCCGGTTTGGGTTTTCGAACCGGATGGAAATGGGATGCTCTTTCATGATAACGCCTCCTTTTTCCTATCTTTATTCGGACAGGCCCGGCGAATATGTGTGGGGCTGGAGGCGGCATAGCGCAGAAAAAGAAAAAGACAGGGGTGCTTAAAAAAGGCGCCCCTGTCCTTTTCTTCTGCTCCAAGCGGCCTGCGATCCAAAAAACCGGTAAAATATAGGGTGCCTGGCTCTCCCCCGTGTCACCTGCCGAAAGGCGCTTTGCGAAGCACCGACAGGCAGAGAGGAGGGAGAGTATGCCCCGCCCGAAGCAGAAGCCCCGCCGCCCAGCCGAGGACGGCAACCGCCCCTTGGGAAGAGGTTCATCCGCAGTCTAAGACGGCACCTCGCGGGCTGCCCTTTAAGGAGAAGCCCCACCGCCCAGCCGAGGACGGCAACCGCCCCTTGGGAAGAGGTTCATCCGCAGTCTAAGACGGCGCCCCACGGACCGGCCTTTTAAGGAGAATGGAAAAGCGGGGTATCCCCCCGATAGCCGTGCCGGCCGGGGATAACGGCGCGTTCCCTTCGGCATTTGGAGAGGGTTCCCTCCTCCCCGTAGAACCGAATCCTATGTAAGACACCACCCTTTGTAAGAAGGATCGCCCCTTAGGGCAAAAAGATCTCTGCCGGCCCCATTGACGTAGGGTCCTTCTATGCCGTACAATATCTTTTTAAGAGGAAAAAAGGAGGGCGAACAGGATGGAGGTTATGATACTCGGCGCCGGAGGCCACGCTAAGGTGGTGGCGGATTTGGTAGAGCTTGCCGGATATTCCGTCGCCGGGTTCCTAGACGATTCCCTTTCCGGCCGTTCGGTGCTGGGTAAGCCGGTTTTCGGCCCCCTTGCCGACTGCCTGCGCTATCCCGCCTGCCGGTTTGTCATCGGCATCGGAAACAACCGGGTACGGGAGGATTTGGCCGCCCGGTATTCCCTTCGTTATCTGACCGCCGTCCATCCCCGGGCGGTGGTGGCCAAAGACGCGGTACTGGGCCCCGGTACGGTGGTAATGTCCAATGCCGTCGTCAATCCCGGGGCGGTGGTGGGTGCCCACGCCATCGTCAACACCGGCGCCATCGTGGAGCATGACAACCGCATCGGGGATTTCGTCCATCTTTCGCCCGGCTGCGCCTTAGGGGGTACGGTGGACGTCGGCGCCCGTACCCATATCGGCATCGGCGCCTGCGTACGCAATAATATCTCCATCGGGCCGGATTGCGTCATCGGCGCCGGGGGGGTCGTGGTCAAGGATATCGTCCGGCCGGGAACCTATGTGGGCTGCCCGGCCCGGCCCATCGAGAAGTAGGGGAAAGAGGAGGACGCGTGGCACACAATAAGTATCAATACCTGGTCAAAAATATCGGCCTGTTTACCTTGAGCAGCTTTGCAACCAAAATTCTTTCGTCTTTGCTGCTGCCGCTGTACACCTCGTTTCTGGTGCAGGAGCAGTTCGGCGCCATCGACATCGTCCATACGACGGTGACCCTGTTAATCCCCATTTTGACCCTGAGCATTCACGACGGGGTGCTTCGCTTTGCCATGGACCAATGCGAGGATAAGAAAAAGGTCTTTTCCCTGGGAATGGAGGTAACGGTGGCCGGCTGCGTGCTTTTGACGCTGCTGTTGCCGGTATACGGGCAGATTTCGGTCTTTACCGCGTATCGGTACGAGTTCCTCGCCCTTTACATCGTCTCCGCCTTCAACTCCATCTTTGCCAATTTTGCCCGTACCATCGATCGGATTAAACTGATCGCCGTCAGCTCCATCGTCTCCTCCGCCACCACCATGGGCCTCAACGTCTTTCTGATCGCCGGTCCCCCCCGTTTGGGGGTGGAGGGGTATCTGTTCTCCATGATTGCCGGCAGCCTGGTGGGGTGCGTCCTCTATTTTTTCGTGGGACGGATGTACCGGTATTTTTCCCTTCGCGGGTTTGACCGCGCACTTCTCAAGAGGATGATCCTGTACAGCATCCCCCTCATCCCAAACTATCTCTTTTGGTGGATCAATTCCAGCCTGGACCGGTATTGCCTGACCGCTATCACCGGGCTGGCCGCCACCGGGCTTTATTCCCTGGCCAGTAAAATCCCCACCCTGCTCAACACCCTGACTTCCATTTTTCAGCAGGCGTGGAGCATTTCCGCCATCAAGGAATACCAAAGCGAGGAGGGCGCCGCCTTCTTTTCCAGCATCCATCGGATCTTTACCTATGTGATGCTGCTCAGCTCCTCTTTTTTGGTGGCAATCTGTCAGTATCTGTCCATGTTTTTCTTTCAGGGCGAGAATTATGAGGCCTGGTCGCTGATTCCCCTTCTGGTGCTGGCCTTTTATTATAGCTCCCTCAACTCTTTTTTGGGCTCGATTTATACGGCGACCAAAAAAACCAAGTCGCTCTTTGTTACCACCGCAGCCGGTGCGGGGGTGAACGTGGCGTTTAACCTGCTCCTCATCCCCTTCTTCGGACCCTACGGGGCGGCCGCGGCTACCTGCCTGAGCCATTTCGTCGTATGGCTGGTTCGTTCCATTACCTCCCGCCGGATTCTCGCCATACAGGTGGACTACAAACGGATGATCCCCTCCCAGGCCCTGCTGATCCTTCAGGTGGGCCTGATGACCGCTCAGACCGGGATTCTTTGGTCGGCCTGCATCTTTGCCGCCGTATTCCTCATCAATCTTTCCACTCTCCGCCAGGCAAAGGAGTTTCTCCTGTCCCGCCTGAAAAAAAGAGCGCAGGAAAGAAAGCAATAGAAAAAACGCCCTCTGGTTTTTCCAGAGGGCGTTTTCGTTGTGAACGGAAACCACCGGCTATGCCGGTGGTTCCAAAAAGCTTAAGCTATGCCCAGAAAAAATATCCGAGCGAAGCGAGGAAAATTTAACAAAATGGCAAAGGGTGAAAGATATGGAAAACTGAAAGGGATGCGCCCCACCGCTATTTTTAATAGCAGTGGGGCGCCACATGCAAAAGAAATATTATTAGTATAGGCTCGGCTGGTAAAAGGCCCTAAGGGGGCCTGTGCAAACCACCGGCTATGCCGGTGGAGATGTCCCGAAAAAAGAGTTTTCGCTTTCAGCATCGAGCGAAGCGGGCTGCGAGCAACCAGCCTAACGGCGACGGAAGGCTTTCGATAAAATGGGGATTCGCCTGTTTACAGGCCGCGGGGCAAGTGATGCCAGTGAAATCAATTCCCGTGCATCTTGAGACGCTTGCTGGCAATAAGCCCTGATAGGGCTTACGCAAGCCTTCGGCTTTGCCGGAGGTTTTGCCTGGGCGGCGATGCCTCCCCGCCGC
Source organism: uncultured Clostridia bacterium (assembly GCA_904420015.1). Classification (GTDB taxonomy): domain Bacteria; phylum Bacillota; class Clostridia; order Oscillospirales; family Acutalibacteraceae; genus Solibaculum_A. The sequence continues at coordinate 40,950 of CAJFTS010000018.1, read as the reverse complement.
GCAGGCAGAGGTTGTGTTTGCAGTTTCCTGTCCGGCCGGCGCTGACCGGAGCGCCGAAGCCTCCTGCACCGATTCCAAGCGTCACCGGAAATTGTTTTTCCGAAACGCCCGGCGGGTCTTGCTGTATGCTATCTGCTGACGGACGGTGCGGAAAAAGTCGCCGCCGAAGAAGAGCGCCACGTTGATGAGCGACATCAGAATGGATACCCGCGTCGGCCAGGTCCCCAAGACCAGCACGACCGCAAAGTAGGCCGCGTCCACCAGAGCCAGATACTTGACCTTGATGGGGATAAGAAAGAAAAGCATGACCTGAAAATCCGGATAGACCGCCGCAAAGGCGAAAAACAAAGACAGGTTTAAAAAGGAGTTGGTGGCGGTCCCGGTAAAAACAGCGCCGAGGATGGTACCGATCACCCCCACCAGATAGAAGAAGGTAAACTTGAAGGTACCCCATTCCCGTTCCAGCAGATTTCCGATCAGGCAGTAAAAATAAAGGCTGAACAAAATCCAAATAGGCGAGCTGCTGGGAGGAAGGATCAGGAAGCTCAGCAGCCGCCAGACCTGCCCCTGCGCCACCAGGCCCATATCCAGGTACAAATACCCGGTTATGTTCAAATCCGGCCGCACGAAATCCACCAAAAATACCGCCAGCATCAAGGCGGATAGGATGTACATCAAATAGGGGATGCCGATCCGCCCGCATTTGCGTTCGAGCTTGTTAAGCCACTGCATCGTGTCACGTCCTTTCGGTCAAAAGGATAACCTTTATTCGGAGAAGAGCGGGGTACTGAAATACCGTTCCCCGGTATCCGGCAGCACGGTAACCACCGTCTTGCCCTTTCCCAGCTTCTTTGCTAGCTTCAAAGCGGCGGCAATGTTCGAGCCGCTGGAAATGCCGCAGAGGATCCCCTCCTCGCTTGCCAGCCGTTTGGCGGCGCCCAGCGCCTCCTCGTCGGTGACAATGCACACCTCGTCGTAGATGGAGGTATTCAGGTTCTCCGGGATCAGCCCGTCTCCAATGCCCATCTGCAAATGGGTCCCAATGCTGCCGCCGGAAAGGATGGCCGCGTTTTGCGGTTCCACCGCCCAGATTTCGATATCCGGGAAGCGCTCCTTCAGCGTTTCCCCGATGCCGGTGATGGTGCCGCCGGTCCCAACCCCGGAACAGAAGCCGTCGATGGGACAGCCGGCGTCCTCCACGATCTCCAGCGCCGTATGCTCCCGATGGACCTGGGGATTATCCGGGTTGGTAAACTGCTGGGGAATAAAGACACGGGGATCCTCCTCGGCCATCCGCAGGGCCGTCTGCATGCATTCCTCAATGCATTTGCCGATATCCCCCTCGTCGTGGATCAGGATGACCTGCGCCCCGTACTGGCTCACCAGCTTGCGGCGTTCCTCGCTGACCGAGTCGGGCATGATGATCTTGACCTGATATCCCAAAACCGCGCCCACCAAAGCCACACCGATTCCCTGGTTGCCGCTGGTGGGCTCCACCAGGATGCTGTCCGGCCCGATTTTGCCCTTTTCCCGGGCCTGGGCAATCATATTGTAGGCGGTGCGGGTTTTGATGGAACCGCCGATGTTGACCGCCTCATATTTTACCAGAACCTGCGCGTCCTGCGGCCCGGTCATTTTCTGCAGCCGAATCAGCGGCGTATGCCCGATGGCCTGCAGGATGTTCTCATAAATCAAGATCCAATTCCCCCTTTGACAGATAACCTCTTTATTCTAACGGAAATCCACCCAAACTGCAAGGAGAAACCGCACAGATGCAGCATGGGGCGTTTTTGTCCGGCTTATGCGCGGAAAACGGGCTTTCTCTATACTATGCGGCGGGAGGGAAGAGAGTCCCGGCTGTTGTTGTCGAAATGGTTGAAAAAAAGACGGACCGCCTTTATACTATTAGGAAGAAAGAAGCAGGAGGGGGATACGATGCCGCAAAAGGTGCAGCCGGCCGCCGGAGGACGCAATTCCAATTTGGAACTGCTCCGGATTATCAGTATGGTGCTGATCCTTTTTCACCATTATTCTTTACACGGCTTTCCGATGGAGGGAGTGGCTCTGGGGTGGCAGAAGCGGTTCCTGCAGTTTCTCAGCCTGGGAGGAAAGGTCGGTGTGAATCTCTTTGTCTTGATTTCCGGCTATTTTCTGATCGAGTCGCGGTTTCAGGTGCGAAAGCTTCTCAAGCTGTTGGCGCAAGTGCTTTTTTATTCGCTCGGTCTGTTTGGGGTGACGGTGGGTCTGGGAATTACGGATTTTTCCTTGCGTTCTTTGTATCGGTCTATCCTTCCCATTTCCACCGGGCTATACTGGTTTATGACCGCCTATGTAATCCTTTATCTGCTCTCGCCCTATCTCAACAGCTGGGTGAAAGGCATGCAGAGGAGGCAGCATGGGAAGCTGCTGGGAATCTTTCTTGTGCTGTGGGTGGTTATCGGGACCCTGCCGGGCGTCAGCATGGCGTATTCGGCGCTGTTTTGGTTTGTGGTCCTATATCTCTTGTCCGCCTATCTGCGTCTTTATCCACAGGAGGGTTGGCAGCATAACCGCAGGCTGCAGGCAGGCGCCTGCCTGGCTGCGGGCGTCCTTTTGTGTCTGTCGGTGGTTATTATTGACCTGCTCAGCCTCCGTTATCCTGCGCTTGCTTCCCATGCAACGGATTTTAAGAAGGAGAACAGCATTTTTGTTTTTGTCCTGTCGGTTTCGCTCTTCTTGCTGTTTTTACATCGCAGGCCCTTCGTAAACCGCTGGATCAATCAGCTGGCGCTTTCCATGCTGGGGGTTTATTTGCTGCATGAAAATGAGCTGCTTTATCCGACCATGTTTCAGGATTGGCTGAATGGTCCGAAGTGGCTTGCGTCCCCTTGGCTTGCGGTTCATGCCCTTTTGTCGGTGGCGGCAATTTTTGCAGCAGGCGTGGTCATCGACCAGCTGCGTATTTTCCTGCTGGAGCGGCCGCTTTTCTCCTTGCTTGACCGGCATTGGAACGGGATAACCGCCTTCCTTAGGAGAAGCCTGCAAAGGCGGCGCAGCAAAAGGAGGGACTGACCGCGTAGGATAGCGATGCATACAAAAATTGCAGAAAAAGCCGGTGAGCGGACCGCTCACCGGCTTTTTAAGCAGGCATAGCCAAAATGTATCGTTCGGCCAATCAGCAGCCCAGGGCCTTCAGCTGCTTGGCAATTTCCGCCTTCACCGCTTCTATGACGCCGGAAAAGTCCCGTTCTTCCCCGTAAACGAGGTCGCTGCGGAAGGTCTTGCCCCGGTCTGCGAATTCCACCGCATTCCGGCCGCAGGTCTTGGGGCTGACCACCAGGCGCAGCGGGCAGCCCAGCAGATCCGCGTCGGAGAACATGGATCCGGCGCTGACGGCCCGGTCGTCGTACAGCACTTCCACCCCGGCCGCCTGCAGCTGTTCATAAAGGGCGTCGGTGACGGCGCGCACGTCGCCCTTTGCGGCGTTGAGCGCACACAGCTCCACCTGCCACGGGGCGATGGACATCGGCCAGATGGGGCCGTAGTCGTCGTGATGGGCCTCGCAGACCGATGCCGCCAGCCGGCCCACGCCGATGCCGTAGCAGCCCATAATCGGATGCTGCAGCGCGCCCTTTTCGTCCAGGTACTGCATATTCATCGCCTTGGTGTACTTGGTGCCCAGCTGGAAGATGTTTCCCACCTCGACGCCCCGGCTGATGGTGAGATGAGGCTTGCCGCAGGAGGGGCAGATGCCGCCGGTGCAGGCCTTCGCCACATCTACAAAGACCGCTTCGGGCAGGTCGCGTTCCATCGACAGGCCGCTGAAATGATACCCGTCCTCGTTGGCGCCGCAGTAGAGCATGCGGCAGCCCTTCAGCGACCGGTCCACCACCACCGTTATATTCTCAGGCAGGCCGATGGCGCCGATGGAACCGGGGACCAGCCCGGAATCGGCATCGATGTCCTGGGCCGGGTGTACTTCGCAGCCCAGATAATTGCGCAGTTTGGTCACATTGACCTCCAAATCACCCCGGACAAAGATCACCACATAGGAATCGTCCGCATTTTTCTGATAGACCACCGCTTTTGCCGTCTGGGCGGGCAGAATGTGGGCAAAGGCGCACAGGTCTTCAATCGTCTTGACACCCGGCGTCGCAAGCTTGGTCAGCGGGGCCTCCTCCGCCGTCTCGTTTTCCACAATGCACTCCGCCGCCTCCATGTTGGCCCGGTAGCCGCAGGCGTCGCACAGCACGATGCTGTCCTCGCCGATGTCGGTGAGAAGCATAAACTCATGGGAAACGCTGCCGCCCATCATGCCGGAATCCGACTGGACGGCCACCACCTCCGGTACGCCGGCCCGGGCAAAGATGCGGTTGTAAGCGTTTAGGCACTTGTCGTAATACGCCTGCAAGTCCTCCTGGGAGGTGTGGAAGGAATACGCGTCCTTCATGGTGAATTCCCGTACCCGCACCAGGCCGCCGCGGCAGCGGGGCTCGTCGCGGAATTTCGTCTGGATCTGGTAGATCATAAAAGGATAGTTTTGATAACTGGTGGCCACGTCCCTGGCCAGATGGACCGCCGCCTCCTCATGGGTCATGCCCAATACGTTTTTTGCGCCGCTGCGGTCGGCAAACCGAGCCATCTCGCTTCCAATGCTGTCGTACCGTCCCGACTCCTGCCACAGGGCGGCGGGCATCACCACCGGGAACAACACCTCCTGGCCGTCCAGCTTATCCATCTCGTCACGGATGATGGCCTCGATTTTTTTGGTAATCCGGCGCATGGGCATAAAAAGGGAAAATACCCCGCTGGACACCTGCTTGATATAGCCGCCGCGAATCATAAAAATATGGTTGGCGGTCTGGCAGTCCGCCGGCGTTTCCTTAAACCGCATGCCGAGCAGCTGGCTCATTTTCATGTGTATCCACTCCTCTGAATCTGACCCAGCTGTGCCGGGCGACATTTGCTCTCATTATAGCATAAACTTTGCAAAAGCAAAAGGGGAAGGGGTTTAAACAAAAGGCCGGGGAAACAAAAAGGCGCGGCCCCGGCTCTCTTGAAAAAAGAGGATAGGGTCACGCTTTTGGTGGGTTCCAGGTGCTTCCTACCTGTGTACCGTTCCGGTTCGGTACAGCCGTATGTACCGTTGATTTTGAAATATCGAATTCCTTGGCGGCGGCACGGACCGTCGCCTTATTTTCGAGGATATACACTCCCAGTTCCACTGCACGCTCTTCCAAAACGCCCTTCATGTAAAAGCCTCCCTCGTAAAACTCGATGGTACTATCCGATATATATGCGCTTTGAACGGCCAAATAGACGATTTTTGCAAAAAGGGTTCCATAAGGGAGAAAAAGGAAGGCCGGACAAATCTGTCCGGCCTTTGGGCGGCTGTTAATAGATATCAATACAGAGATTGTAGGGCTGCTTGCTGTCGTCCACGACGGCGTAATCGTCAGGTGCCGCCGTGTCGGAGGTGCGATAGATGGTAACACAGTTTTCGATGTCAGCCGTTTCGCTGTAGAAATTGAGGGAATATCGCGTTCCGGGCTCGATGGAGATGGTCTGCGTGGAGAGCTTTGAATAGCCGTTGTCCTTGAGCTTTGAAGCGTCGATCTCGGCAGAATAGATGATTTTCCCCGTGTCCACCTCTTCCAGCTCCATTTTCAGATCTGATGTGTTGGCACGGCCATAGGTGCCGAACTGGGCATAAATTTCATGGATTTCCTCTTTATCCGAGGTAAATACCTGGGAAACTGTCTCTCCTTGGCAAATGGGGCTTGTAACCCCTACCGGGCTAGCGCTCTCTCCCTCGCCGGAAAAGACAACAGGCTGGCTGCCCAGGGCTACAAACAAACAGATGAAGGCCGGAACAACGAAAATACCGACGCCCAGGATCATACGGGTACGGATAAGCGCCATATGCTTGTCCAGGCTTTCCTTGAAATCCGTCTGGGTAAATTTCGGATGCTTAAATAAAGCGATTGCCAGCAGGATCCCGGAAAAGGCCGACATAAGCAAGTCGTGGTTTTTGACGATGAAAACATCCCGCATCATCAGCTTGTGCCCCAGGTTATCCGGGAGGACGTGACGGAAGATCCCGAGATTAAACAATTGCTGGTCGAGGTAGTTTACCCAATAGTTTACCGTGAACATTATAAAAATCAACATGAGCAAAATATCCACAACCATAAAGATATGGAATTTTTTGTTGATACAGGCGCCCATTACCCAGAAGGGGACCGCCATCAGCAGCCACTGCGGATGCCACATGGAAAGGCCGAAGCAGAGAAACATGGTCAGGTTGGAAAAGTACAAAAACCAACGCACATGGTCTTCCTTGCTGTCCAGGTCTTTGAAATATGCCCATGCGCAGATGGCAAGCCAAAAAACCACCACCAGGCTGATGTTTTGGAATCCGGTATTGATGGAAGCGTTGAAAATATAGCCCGTTGCAGAAAAACCAAAAACCCCGTCCCGGAAGGCGGCAGAGGGGAAATAAAGCAGTACTTCGATCGCATAAGGGACGGCAACCAAAATGAGATTGCGGATGATTTTCCAAATATTCTTTTCCCTTAGCAAAAGCAAGGGGATAAAAAGGAGCAAGGAAAAATACTTGAAGGTAAAGGAAATGCCGAAGAAAAGGATGAATAGGAGGGTGTTTTTCAGCTTGGGCTGACGGAAATCTTTGAAGTAATAATAGATGCCCAGAAGCATGAAAAAGACGGTGAAAATGTCGTACTGCCCGAAGATAAACTGGCCAAAGAAACCGATGGGGGTGCCTAAAAAGATAAAGGCGCAGATTTTTGCTTTTTTGGTTCCGAAACCGAATTCCACCGCGACTTTATAGACTAAGAATGCGGACAGGACATAGAAAAGGGAAGGGAGCGCCTTATACCACATCAACGCGACATATGGAATATCAATGGAGGGAACGGGTAGCATGCCGAACAGCTTGAGCGGGATATTCCAGATCGCAAAAAGGAGGTAGGAACTGGGCATATAAGCATTCCCGCCCATATACTCCACGTTATAGTCGTAGAAATCCAAGAAATGGCCGTTTAGATAGGCGATGGAGGAACTGCCGGTGTGGATTAAATCCCCCTGCTGAAAGGTCAGGAAGCAAAACCCTGCCAACACAAAGAAGATGATATAATCCCAAATGTGCAGCGGCTTTTCCGCTATGTTGAAACCCTTAAGCCTGTGCGTCATTGTCATTTCTTCTTTCCTCCTCATTCTTCTCCTCAAAATTCAGCCGTTTTTCTTCAATGACCAGCGGCCGCTTCATAATACGGGTGTTCATATTGAGGATATATTCCCCCAAAAAGCCGATAAAGAAGAGCTGAACCGACCCCATCAAGAATACCCCGATCAGGATGGGCGCGGTTCCGGCCGGAAAGGTATCCCAAAAAATCAGCTTTAGAATCAGGTACACCAACGCGATGAGAAAGCTGACGGCGGAAAAAATAAAACCAATAATCGTCGCCAGACGCAATACCACCTTGGTGTAGGAGGTGATACTCAGCATGGCGGCGTCGTAAAGCTTATAGAAATTGTTGCTGGTTTTCCCGGCCCGGCGGCGCGGCTGCTCGTAAGGGATCTCCTTGCGCTTATACCCCAGCTCCGCCACAATCCCCCGCAAAAACGGCGTCGGGTCGTCTAAGTCCCGCAATACGTCGATAAAGCTTTTGTCATAAAGACCGAAGCCGGTAAAATGCTCAATCTGCTCGACATTCGAAAGCTTCTTAATCATCTTATAGTAGCAGGAACGAAGGAAATACATCATTTTGTTTTCCTTGCTGGTGGTCTTAATCCCGATGACAATTTTATACCCGTTTTCCCATTCCTTGACGAATTTCGGGATCATCTCCACCGGGTCCTGAAAATCCGCCGCCAGCAGCACCGTGCAGTCCCCCGTCGTTTGCAGCATGCCGTAGTAAGGGGAGTTGAACTGCCCGAAGTTCTTGGCGTTGAAGATGGCTTTGATGTCCGGGTCCCCTGCGCAAAGAGCCGCCAGCTTTTCCCGGGTATGGTCGGTGGAACAGTTGTCGATAAAGACCAGCTCATACCGATAGGAGGGCAATTCCTCCCGAAAGGTCTTGCGGATGGCGTCGCTGAGGGGAACGACATTTTCCTCTTCGTTATAACATGGAACTAAAATACTTACTGTTTTCTGTTCGGCCGCCGAAACCGGCTTCCTCTGCTTCTCCTGGCTCATAACCCCAACTCCTTTTTGCACCACGCCACCGTTTTTTGAATGCCCTCTTCAAAGGGGACCTGCGGAAGGAAGCCTGTGTCCTTGGTGAGGGCGGCGATATCGGCGCACAGGTACATCACCTGGTTTGGCGCATAAGGAAGGGCGCCGATCTCAACCGGAAGGGACGGGTCCACCGCGTCCCGGATTTGCAAAATGTATTCCCGCAGCGGCCTTGCCCGGCCGCTTCCCAGACAGTAAACCCCGCCGTCCCGTCCCCTTAGGGCCATCCGGTACAGGCCGTTTGCGGCGTCCTCGGAAAAGAGATAGTCCCACATCTGCTCGCTTTTGGTGTACGGGGGGATCTCTCCCCGGAGCAGCTTGCGGATGCTGGACATCACCATGGTATTAGGCCCCTCATAGGTGCCGTAAACGCTGAGGATCCTTGCCCAGACATGCCGGATCCCCCGCTGCTTGCAGGCAATGCGGCTCATCTGCCCGGCGCAAAGCTTGGCAATGCCGTATCCGTTTTCCGGAAACGCCGGTGTGTTTGCCGAAAGCGGGCCGGACACCCGTCCGTATTCCGCCTGGGACCCGGCCCCCACAAAGACCTGGCAGCCTAAGGCGCCGGCCAGAGCGACCGCATCCAGCGTATACCGGACGTTTTGGTTTTGCAGCCGCATGTCGTTGCGGCTTTCCCCAAAGGTACCGTCCCAGCCGAGATGGAAGAAGGCGTCGTACCGGCCCTCTATTTCCCCGGCGAGGGCCGACAGGCCGCTAAGCCCGCACTCGCGTACGGTGAGCCCCTTTTCCTTCGGCAGCCGCCCGGCGTTGGGCGAATGGGGCCGGATTAGGGCCAATACCTCCGCCCCTTCCTTGAGCAGCCGCTCGATTAAGTTGATGCCGATCATACCGGTGGCGCCGGTGACGACGGCGTTTTTAAGCGTTTGCATGGGCCGCCCCCTTATTCCGTAACCGGCTGAATGAGCATGTTTTTCAAGAATTCCTCCCGCTCCAAAAAGGGAGCCAAATCCTCCAACGGCGCCGAGACAAGGGTGCCGTCGGGCATCCGCTTGGTGGCGGATTTCGGTTCAAACCGCTGATCCAGCGACACGAATACCTCGCAGACGGCAGGCCCCTTCTTAGCCAGCGTCTCCTCAATGGCAGTTCCCAGCTCCTCGTTGCTTCTGGCGCATACATACGGATAGCCGTAAGCCGGCGCCAGCTTGGACATATCCGGGAAGCTCAAATCCCCGCTGTCCACGCCGATGCCCACCAGCGGTTCCCCAAAGAAATTCTTCTGGGTCTGGCGGATGGAATGGTAACCGCCGTTGTTGATGAGGAAAATTTTAATGGGCATCTGATGATGGATGATGGTTTGCAGTTCCTGCAGGTTCATCTGAATGCTGCCGTCCCCGGTGACGCAGATCAGGTCCTGGCTGTGGTCGGCCACGCACGCGCCGATTACGGCGGGAAGGTCATACCCCATGGAGGCGATGGCGGAGTTGATGATAAACCGCTGCCCCTTCTTGATTTCATAGCCGTGGCTGCCCACCACGCAGGCGGAGCCGTTGCCCACCACCGTAATCTGGTTTTCATGGAGGCGGCGGCTGAGCTCCTTGATAAAGCAGTAGACGTTGGCCGGCCCCTTCGCCTCGTAGTGCTTCCTCTGCACCACCGGATATTCCCGCTTCCAGCCCTGGCAGCGGGCAATCCAGTCCTTCCCGTCGAACAGCACGTTTCCCTCGGGGAGGGCGGCGTCGAGCTTCTCAAGCAGCTCCTTCGCGTCCCCGTGAATCGGCATGTCCACATGCAGCGTCGGCTTTTTCAGCTCTTCGGCGTCCGCGTCCTCCATAATGACATAAGCTTCCCTTGCCCAGGTTTCGTAGTTATACCCCACCTGGCGGATGCTCAGGCGGCTGCCGATGGAAAGAACCAGGTCGCTGTTTTGTACGGCAAAGTTACCCGCCCGGTCCCCCATAATGCCCGCCCGGCCCACATAAAGGGGATGGGCGTCGTAGATGGCGTCGATGCTGTTCCACCCGGTGACCACCGGGATGCCCAGCTTTTCCACCACCCGGCAGAAAGCGTCGAACCCGCCGGAAATACGCACCCCGTTGCCCACGTTGAAAACCGGGCGCTTCGCTTCCTTCACCCGCTGCAGGACGGCGGCAACCGTCTCCCCGGAGATGGGGGGAGGCAGCTCCCCTTCGCATTCGCCCGGATCAAAGCCCTCCAGCTCGTCCGTGTCCACATATCCGCCCTGTACGTTGAGCGGGATATCCAGCCAGCAGGGGCCGGGCCGGCCGTGCTGCGCCAGATAGAGGGCTTTTTCCAGGCAGTAGCGGATCCGTTTCGGCTCCACCACCATCTCGCTGTATTTTGTCATGCAGCCGATGGCCTTGACAATGTCGAATTCCTGATCCCCCATGGCCCGGATGCCCAGCCCCGTGCTGCGGGCGGTGGTATCGTAACGCACTTGGCCGGAAAGGATGAGCATAGGGATGGAATCCAGATATCCGCCCAGCACCCCCGTGATGGCGTTGGAGCCGCCCGGCCCCGTGGTCACGCAGACCGCCGCAATTTTGTTGTGAATGCGCGCATAGCTTTCCGCCGCAATGGCGCAGGCCTGCTCGTGGTGGTTATAGATGCAGGTCAGGCCCTCCTGATGGCCCAGCGCGTCGTTTAAATGCATGGCGCCCCCGCCGGTCACGGTAAACGCGTGGGAAATCCCGTTTCGCACCAAGAAGTCGGAGATGTAGTTGGATACCTTGATTCTCATAATAGACCACCGTTTCTCCAGCGGCCGAAGGATGGTTTACCCGCAGATCCCCCAGGCCGCTGGAAAAGGGAACGCGGTATTTGCCCATGCCGGCAGGCGGCGCATCCCATGATGCCCCCACAGGAGCGCCTGCAAGGAAAAAGCCCTTTCGCCCGGCCCCTTTGCAGTAAAGGCGCAAATCCGGCGGGAACCGAGCGCAATTAAAAAGGGAAGAGGGCCGCCCGACAAACAAATGCAGCGAAAAGCTATGGAAAATACGAAATAAAGGATGGATGCGCTTTTCTCCAAGACAAGCAGAGTGCCGAAAGGCGCCCGGAAGGCACCCTTCGGCAGTACATATCCGTTATTTAAACGCCCAAAACTTGTTGAGTAAAAAATTCAGCGGGATGGTTAAGAGCAGGTTGATAATGGGCGCAATCATCTCAGAAACATTCCAGTAATGCACCAGCACAAAGAGGAAGCCGGTGCCCAGCAGGAAGGTGCTCCCGTAAGAGACAAACACCTTTACAAAGGATTTGCCGTGTTTGCGGTCCTTTTTCTGAAAGACGAACTTGCTGTTCCAGATGTAGGCGTTGATGACGCTGATGACAAAGCCCAGGGTGTTTGCCAGGATATAATGCTCCACCCCCATAAGCAGCACCACCGCATAGTAGACCGCCAGGCTGATGAGGGTGTTGGACACGCCCACCAGGCCGAATTTTACAAACTGCCAGACAAACTTCCAGAAATCTTCCTTGCTATGGATGTTGAATTTATCTAAGAGGCGCTTTATCATGCCTTCACAGCTTCCTTGATGGTTTTCGCCATGTAATCGATCATTTCATCGGTCATGCCCGGATAGACCCCCACCCAGAAGGTGTCGTTCATAATCCGGTCGGTTTCCCTGAGATCGCCCACGATCCGGTAGCCCTTGCCGGTTTTGCGCATCTCGTCGAAGCAGGGATGCTTGGTTAGATTGCCGGCGAAGAGCATCCGCGTCTGCACGCCCTTGCTCTCCACAACCTGCACCACCTGGTTGCGGTCCACTCCTTCCCTGCAGGTCAGAAGGAACCCGAACCAGCTGGGACGGGAATAGGCGCAGGGTTCGGGCAGGATCAGCTTGTCCGAGACATCCTGCAACGCCGCCTTGAGCCGGTCGAAATTGTGCCGGCGTTTTTCCACAAAGGAAGGGAATTTTTTCAGCTGCGCCACCCCCACGGCCGCCTGCATATCGGTGGCCTTGAGGTTGTAGCCGAAGTGGGAATAGACATACTTGTGGTCGTAACCCAGCGGCAGCTCCCCATACTGCTTGTCAAACCGGTGCTGGCAGAGGTTGTCCCGCCCGGAGGGGCAGATGCAGTCCCTTCCCCAGTCCCGGAAGGAACGGATGATCTTGTGAAGCAGCGGGTCGTCGGTGTAGACCGCGCCGCCTTCCCCCATGGTCATGTGGTGAGGGGGATAGAAGCTGGAGGTGCCGATGTCCCCGACGGTGCCGGTAAACTTCTCCACCCCGTCGATGGTATACTTGGAGCCTAAGGCGTCGCAGTTGTCCTCGATGAGCCACAGGCCGTGCTTTGAGCAGAATTCCTTGACCGCCTTCAGGTCGAAGGGGTTGCCCAGGGTGTGGGCGGCCATAACCGCCTTGGTCTTGCCGGACAAGGCTTTTTCCAGCATGGACACGTCCAGGTTGTACTGGGGGATGGTCATGTCGACAAAGACCGGGACGGCGCCGTACTGGATCACCGGGGCCACCGTGGTGGGGAAGCCCGCCGCCACCGTAATCACCTCGTCGCCCGGGCGGATGGCCCGTTCGCCCAGCAGCGGGGAGGTGAGCGCCATAAAGGCGATGAGGTTCGCCGAGGAGCCGGAGTTGACCAGCGAGCAGTATTTGACCCCCAGGTATTCGGCAAACTGCGCCTCAAACTGGTCGGTGTACCGCCCGGCGGTCAGCCAGAATTCCAGCGCGCTGTCCACCAGGTTGACCATTTCCTCATGGTCGTACACCCGGGAGGCGTAGGGGATCCGCTGGCCCTCTTCAAAGGGCTTCTTTTGGTTGTGGAAACGGTCGCAGTAAGCGGCCACCATCTCCAAAATCTGTTCCTTCGCCTGTCCTTCGGTCTTATTTTCAAACATAGCGTACCTCCGGTTCTTTGTAAAATTCCGCAATCTGTCCGTCCATACAGGCGGACACGTCGCCGCCCGCCAAATAGACCTTCGTCCATTCCACCGTTTTTTCCACCGCCTCGGCCACATGCCAGCGGGGCTTCCAGCCGAAGGTAGACTTGAGCTTGGAACAGTCGAGCTTTAAGAAATTGGCCTCGTGAGGGCCGCCTACCGATTTGTTGACCCACTTGGCCCCGCCGCCCCATTTCTCACAGAAAAGGGTGACCAGCTCGCCGGTGGTGACGCAGTCGCATTCATCGGGGCCTACGTTGTAGTATCCCGCAAATTTTTCCATTTCATACTGCTTCTGCGCAATCATCAGGTAGGCGCCCAGCGGCTCAAGCACATGCTGGTAGGGGCGGGTGGAATGGGGGTTTCGCACCACGATCTCCTCGCCCTTTTCCACCGCGCGCACGCAGTCGGGAATGATGCGGTCGTTGGCAAAATCCCCGCCGCCGATGACGTTGCCGGCCCGGGCGGTGGAAACGGCCACCCTCCCGTCGGCAAAGAAGGAGTTTTTATAGCTGTGGGTCACCAGCTCCGAGCAGGACTTGGAGTTGGAATAGGGGTCGAAGCCGTCGAGGGGCTCGTTTTCCCGGTAGCCCCACTCCCACTCGTTGTTCTGATACACCTTGTCGGTGGTCACATTCAGGAAGGAAACCACACTGTCGAATTCCCGGACACATTCGAGGACGTTTACCGTGCCCATCACATTGGTCTCGTAGGTATACACCGGCTCCTTATAGGAGTCGCGCACGATCGGCTGTGCCGCCAGATGCAGGACGATCTCCGGCCGCGCCATGGCGAACACCTCCCGCAGCCGGGGCAGGTCCCGGATGTCCCCGATGATGGAGACCATATCGTCCGCGATGCCGGACAGATCAAAGAGATTGGGCTCGGTAGGGGGGACCAGGGAATACCCCGTCACCCACGCGCCCGCGCCGATGAGCATTTTGCAAAGCCAGGTGCCCTTAAAGCCGGTGTGCCCGGTGACCAGTACCTTTTTGTCCTTATAAAACGAGGGATCAAACATCAATCGCTCCACACCTTCCACGGCGCCGCTCCCGACGCCCACATTTCTTCCAGCCGCATCTTATCCCGCTGCGTGTCCATGCAGTGCCAAAAGCCGTTGTGCTTATAGGCCATCAGCTCGCCCATCTTCGCCACCGTCTCCAGCGGCTCCTTTTCAAATACCGTGGAATCGCCCGCAATATACTGGAAAATCTCCGGGTTTAAGACCATAAAGCCGCCGTTAATCAGGCTGCCGTCGTCCTTGGACTTTTCCCGGAAGGCGTGGATGGTGTTGTCCCCGCCCACCTCCAGCACGCCGAACCGCTGGCCCGCGTTGATGGCGGTCATGGTGGCGATTTTGCCATGGCTCTTGTGAAACGCCGCCAGCTTAGTGATGTCCACATCGGACACCCCGTCGCCGTAGGTGAGCATAAAAGGCTCGTTGCCGACGTATTCCTGGATGCGTTTGACCCGGCCGCCGGTCATGGTTTTCAGACCCGTGTCCACCAGCGTTACCTTCCACGGCTCGGAGAAGTTGTTGTGCACCGTCATTTTGTTGTTGGCAAGATCAAAGGTGATGTCCGACGTGTGCAGGAAATAATCGGAGAAATACTCCTTAATCACATAGGCTTTGTAGCCCAGGCAGATCACGAAATCGTGATAGCCGTAATGGGAATACTGCTTCATGATATGCCACAAAATCGGCTGCTCGCCGATCTCGATCATGGGCTTGGGCTTTAAGTGGCTTTCTTCCGAAATGCGGGTGCCGAACCCGCCGGCCAAAATGACAACTTTCATCGGTTACATCCTCTCAATCCATCGTCCGGCGGGCCTGACGCCTGGAATGGCTTCCTTCCTAAACCCGCAGGGTGTTAAAAAGCGCACGAATAATTTTTATTATAGCATACAACGCAACCTGTGTTAAGCGGCCGGTTTTAAAAAATACCCGTATTTTCTGCTATATTCCGCCGAAAACCCCGCCCCATAGGGCGGCCTTTTGGAGAATCGGCATGAGGTTTTTATACCAAGCCCGCCGTTTCTTATTGAGATGTACAAAAAGATACGCAGGTGAAAAATCGGAATAATCACAAAAGATCGGGGAGCCCGACCACGGAAAGCTGGAAATCCTGCTGATTTTCCGCCGAGGCCGCCGTCAGCATCACGCCGGGCTTGGGCAGCAGGCTGTGCAGCGTCAGCCGCGCCTGATGGTACCGGGCCGCAGAGGGGCACAGATGCCGCCGCTTGACGGCTACCTCCCCCAGGCCGCCGGAAAGGCCGTCGCCCGCCCATTTGAGGACGCTTTCCTTGGCCGTCCACAGGGCGGCGAAGAGCAGGTCCCGTTCCCGTTCGGGGAGCCCCTGCAGGTACTGGTAGTCCTCCGCAGCGAAGCTGCGCCGTGCTACCGGGAGCCGGGCGGGCCCCACTTCCTCCAGGTCTACCCCTACCGAACGGGCATCCACCGCGCAGGCGGCCCAGCGGCCGGAATGGGACAGGGAGAAATGAACCGCCGGATGGCCGGCCAGGTAAGGCTTGCCGTGGGGGCCTTCGGCTACCCGGGCCCTTTCCAGGGCAATTCCCGCCGAATCCCGCAGGGCGTGGCGCAGCAAAAGCCCCGCCCCGGCGCTGCGGGCCTGGTCGGCGGGCAGCTTGAGCCCGGTGAGCTTTTCCCTGCGCCGGTCGGAAAGAAGAGGCAGGCAGGAGGCGAGCGCGCCCTCTTGCAGCAAAGGGGATACCTCCATCACGTACACATGCATAGGCGTTTTCGCGTCCTTTCCTTTTTCTTGTATTATAGTGGGAATCCCCTGTTCCCGTCAACCGAATGGGCCGGTTTTTGCTGCAAAAAACCGGCTTTTTCCCGTTTTTTCGCGGAGAAAATGACGGGCTTCTCCGTCCAGGCGGAAAAAGGCGCCGTTTGACGGGGAAAAAGAATTTACACAGCCGCTCTAGTAATTCCAGCCCAGCTGTGATAGAATATATTAATTTCGCAGAGAAATCCATTTGTCATTCGGAGGAACTATGATTACCGTATCCAATGTCAGCTTGAATTTTAGTGGAACCAGCCTGTTTAAAGACGTCAACCTGAAGTTTACGCCGGAGAACTGCTACGGCATTATCGGCGCAAACGGCGCGGGAAAGTCCACCTTTCTGAAAATCCTGTGCGGCGAGCTGGAGCCCTCCACCGGCGAGGTCATCATCCCGCCCGCCGTGCGTATGTCGGTCTTAAAGCAGGACCACTTCGCCTTTGACGAGTATTCCGTCCTCGACACGGTGATCCTCGGCAATCCCAAGCTTTATCAGATCATGAAGGAGAAGGACGCGCTCTACGAAAAGCCGGACTTCAGCGACGAGGACGGCATCCGTGCGTCCGAGCTGGAGACGGAGTTTGCCGAGTTAAACGGCTGGGAAGCCGAATCGGATGCGTCCAAGCTCATCCAGGGCCTGGGCCTGCCGGAGTCGCTGCTCGATGCCCGGATGGAGGGCCTGACGGGAAAGGAAAAGGTCAAGGTGCTCCTGGCCCAGTGCCTCTTCGGCAATCCCGACATCATTATGATGGACGAGCCTACCAACGGCCTGGACATCGACGCCATCGACTGGCTGGAGAATTTCCTCATCGATTACCCCGGCACCGTCATCGTGGTCTCCCACGACCGGCATTTCCTCAACAACGTCTGCACCCATACGGTGGATATCGACTATACCAAGATTAAGATGTATGTGGGCAACTACGATTTCTGGTATCAGTCCAGCCAGCTGATCCAGAGGATGATTAAGCAGCAGAACAAGAAAAACGAAGAAAAGGCCAAGGAACTGCAAAGCTTCATTGAACGGTTCTCGGCCAACAAATCCAAATCCAAGCAGGCCACCGCCCGCAAAAAGCTTCTCGATAAGCTGACCATTGAGGAGATGCCGGCTTCCTCCCGGCGCTATCCCTTCATCGGCTTTGCCATGGACCGGGAGGCCGGCAAGGATATCCTGGCGGTGGACGGCCTTTCGAAAACCATCGACGGGGTGAAGGTGCTCGACTCCATCACCTTCCGCCTAAACAAGGGGGACAAGGTGGCCTTTGTGGCGGAGAATGAGATCGCCATGACCACCCTGTTCAAAATCCTCATGGAGGAGATGGAGCCGGACGAGGGGAGCTTTAAGTGGGGGGTCAGCACCACCCAGTCCTATTTCCCCCAGGACAATTCCAGGTTCTTTGAGGGGTGCGATCTTTCCATCGTCGACTGGATGCGCCAGTACGCCAAGGACCAGACGGAAACCTACCTGCGGGGATTCCTCGGCCGGATGCTTTTCTCCGGCGACGACATCTTTAAGCCCGTCAAGGTCCTTTCCGGCGGGGAAAAGGTGCGGTGCATGTTTTCGCGGATGATGCTCTTCGGCTCGAATGTGTTGGTCCTTGACCAGCCCACCAATCACTTAGACCTGGAATCCATTACCGCGGTCAACAACGGCCTTTGCGACTTTAAGGGGAATATCCTCTTCGCCTCCCACGACCATGAGTTCATGCAGACGGTGGCCAACCGGATTATTGAGCTCGACGGGGACAAGATCGACCGGGCCTGTACCTATGATGAATACTTAGAGTATAAAAAAGAGCGCAATTAATCACACGAATCTGGGATTCCTTTGGAAAGCTCCCGGTAAAAGGCGGCGGCCATATGAAAGCCCCGCTCAAAGTGGATCAGCTCCGAGCAGTCGATAAGGGCGAGATAGGCGTGGGCCAGCTCGTCGTAAAGCGCCTTTTCCTTTTCATCGAGGCAGGAAAGCAGCGCGCTTTCCTTTTCGAGAAGGCGGGCGGAAAGCTCTCCATAGCGCGAGTTGCGCTGGAAACGGCCGTTTTTTCCCACTAAGTCTCCGTTAAATAAATCTTCCAGCAATGAAGACATACGATCATCCCTTTGTTTGTTTGTTCAAATATGGCTAATTATAGTCCAACCATTTACAAAATCAAGCGTTTTCTATTTATATTCTTATCTTTCACTTGTTGGTACGAGGGGGCATCATGGAAATTGAGGAGAGAATGCGTCAGCTACGTAAGGACCGAAATTATACCTTGAAGCAACTGGCGCAGCTTCTGAATACGTCGATCCAATACTATCAAAAATACGAGAAGGGCTTACATCCTTTGCCGGTGGACCGTCTTTATCAGCTGGCGGATTTTTACCAAGTGTCGGCGGACTACATTTTAGGCCGGACCGAGGATCCAACCCCGCCCAAGGATGCAAAGCCCTATGAGACGAAAGGAAAGGCAAAATAGTTCCGATCCTTGCCCTACGAGAAAGCAGCTTTTCGCTAAGACAACGGCTTGTCGTATTTCACGCGCGAATTTATCCTGGTTACCGGCTCATTTTAAGGAAATAGAAACGGGCCAAAGGATATGGCGGGGAGAAGATAATAAAAAGAGGCTTTGGACAGGATAATGAGGGTTTTCCTTTTTGCGTTCATTTGATAGGCAAATGCAGGGAGCATAAGGCTTCCCGTATACCAAAAGGCCCCGCTCGCAGATGCGAGCGGGGCCTTTCTTTCCCTGTAAGGGAGCCTTTTTATTTGTAGCCCTTCTGCGCCTGGTAGGAGGTGTGGAGCACCTCATGGGCCACATGGCTGCCGGGTTTTCCGAGGAAATCCTCGTACACCTTCTGGATGGCCGGGTTGTCGTGGGACTTGCGCAGGGCAAGCCCTGCGTCCTCGTCGTAGAGGGCCTTGGCGCGCAGGGCACGCAGGTCCACATTGTTGCGTACCACCGCCGGCTGAATGGGCTGGCCGCCGCCGTTGACGCAGCCGCCCGGGCAGCACATGACCTCGATAAACTGATAGTCCGCCTCGCCCCGCTTGATCTTCTCCAGCAGCTCGGCCGCGTTCTTCAGGCCGGAGGCCGCCGCCACCTTGATGTTCAGGTCGCCCACCTGGTAGGCGGCTTCCTTGATTCCCGCCGTACCGCGCACTTCCTTGAATTCCACCGGAGCGCCGGGGTCGCCGGTAATCCACTCCGCCGCCGTGCGCAGGGCCGCTTCCATCACGCCGCCGGTAGCGCCGAAGATGACGCCCGCGCCGGAAGCTTCGCCCAAGGGGCTGTCGAATTCCTCATCGGGGAGGTTTGCAAAGTTGATTTTCGCCTTCTTAATCATCCGGGCCAATTCCCGGGTGGTCAGGGCGATATCCACATCGGGTACGCCCGCCGCCGACTGGTCGGCGCGGCCCACCTCGAATTTCTTGGCCGTACAGGGCATGATGGAGACCACCACCATCTTCTTCGGGTCGATGCCTTCCCGCTTGGCGTACCAGGTCTTTGCAATCGCGCCGAACATCTGCTGCGGGCTCTTGCAGGAGGAAAGGTGGGGAAGGAGCTCGGGATAGTAAAGCTCGCAGTAGTTGACCCAGCCGGGAGAGCAGGAGGTAATCATGGGCAGGGTGCCGCCCTCCTTGATCCGCTCCACCAGCTCGTTGGCCTCTTCCATAATGGTCAGGTCCGCGGCAAAGTCGGTGTCGAACACCTTGTCAAAGCCCAGCCGCCGCAGGGCCGCGGCCATTTTCCCCTCCACATTGGTGCCGACGGGCATGCCGAAGGCCTCGCCCAGGGTGGCGCGGATGGAGGGGGCCGCCTGGACGACCACGGTCTTTTCCGGGTCGCTGAGGGCCGCCCAGACCTCGGCGGTCTGATCCTTCTCGGTCAGAGCGCCGGTGGGGCAAGCGACGATACATTGGCCGCAGGAGACGCAGGAGGTGTTGGCCAGCGGCATCTCGAAGGCGCAGCCGATGTGGGAGTCAAAGCCGCGGGCGTTGGTGCCGATGACGCCGATACCCTGCTCGGCGCAGGCCGCCACGCACCGGCGGCACAGGACGCATTTGCTGTTGTCCCGCACCAGATGGGCGCAGGACGCGTCGACGGCGGTTTCGGGATTGTCCCCGTCGTAGTAGGACTCATCCTCCACCCCTAAGTCGTAGCAAAGCTGCTGCAACTCGCAGTTCTGATTGCGCTCGCAGGAGAGGCAGCGGCGCTTGTGGTTGGAAAGAATCAGCTCCAGCGTCAGCCGGCGGGATTTTTGCACTTGGGGCGTATTGGTAAAGACCTCCATCCCCTCGTTGACCGGGTACACGCAGGACGCTACCAGGGAGCGGGCCCCCTTGACCTCCACCACGCAGATGCGGCAGGCGCCGATCTCGTTGATTTCCCGCAGATAGCAGAGCGTGGGGATGTCGATGCCGGCCTCGCGGGCCGCTTGCAGAATCGTATAATTCTTCGGCACGCTCATAGGCATGCCGTTGATTTTGATGTTGACCATATCCATCTCGTCTGACACGCTCCTTTCTTATTTCTTTTCAATGGCGCCGAAGCGGCATTTTTCAATGCAGGCGCCGCACTTGATGCACTTCGCCGTGTCGATCACATGGGCGTTCTTCACCGTGCCGGAAATGGCGCCCACCGGGCAGACCCGGGCGCATAGGGTGCAGCCCTTGCACTTCTCCGGATCGATCACGTAAGAAAGGAGCTTTTTGCACACGCCGGCCGGACATTTTTTGTCCACCACGTGGGCCTCGTACTCCTCGCGGAAGTATTTGAGGGTGGAAAGCACGGGGTTTGGCGCCGTCTGGCCTAAGCCGCACAGGGAGTTCGACTTGATGTGGTAGCAAAGCTCCTCCATCTTGTCCAGATCCTCCAGGGTGCCTTCGCCCCGGGTGATCTTGTCGAGCATCTCGTAAAGGCGCTTGGTGCCGATGCGGCAGGGGGTGCATTTGCCGCAGGACTCGTCCACCGTAAACTCCAGGAAGAACTTCGCGATGTCCACCATACAGGTGTCCTCGTCCATGACGATCAGGCCGCCCGAACCCATCATGGAGCCGATGGCGATCAGGTTGTCGTAATCGATGGGCACGTCGAAATGCGCAACCGGAATACAGCCGCCGGAGGGGCCGCCGGTCTGGGCCGCTTTGAACTTTTTGCCGTTTGGAATGCCGCCGCCGATTTCCTCGACGATTTCCCGCAGGGTGGTTCCCATGGGCACTTCCACAAGACCCGTGTTGTGGATCTTGCCGCCCAGGGCGAACACCTTCGTACCCTTGGATTTTTCCGTCCCCATTCCCTTGAACCAATCCGCGCCCTTTAAGATGATCTGGGGGATGTTGGCGTAGGTTTCCACGTTGTTGAGGATGGTGGGCTTGCCGAAGAGGCCCTTCTGCGCCGGGAAGGGGGGGCGGGGACGGGGTTCGCCGCGATGCCCCTCGATAGAGGTCATCAGCGCCGTTTCCTCACCGCAGACGAAGGCGCCCGCGCCCAGGCGGATACCTAAGTCGAAGTCAAAGCCGGTGCCGAAGATGTCGGTACCCAGCAGGCCGTATTCCCTGGCCTGGTCGATGGCGATCTGCAGCCGCTTGACCGCGATGGGGTACTCGGCCCGGATGTAGATATAGCCCTGGGTGGCGCCGATGGCATAGCCGGCGATGGCCATGGCCTCGATGATGGCGTGGGGGTCGCCCTCCAGCAGAGAGCGGTCCATGAACGCGCCGGGGTCGCCCTCGTCGGCGTTGCAGCAGACGTACTTCTGATCGGCCTGGTTGGCCGCCGCCAGGCTCCATTTGACCCCGGTGGGGAAGCCGCCGCCGCCCCGGCCGCGCAGGCCGGAATCCTTGATGGTGTCGATTACCTGCTGGGGGGTCATCTCGGTGAGCACCTTGCCAAGGGCCGCATAGCCGTCCATGGCGATGTACTCGTCGATGATTTCCGGATTGATTACGCCGCAGTTGCGCAGGGCGATGCGGTGCTGCTTTTTATAAAAGTCGGTTTCGTTTAAGGACTTGATGGTGTCCTCGTCCACCGTCTCCTGATAGAGCAGGCGGGTGACGATACGGCCCTTGAGAAGATGCTCGCTGACGATCTCCGCAATGTCCTCGGGCTTGACCATCGAATAGAACGCGCCTTCCGGGTAGATGACCATAATCGGGCCCAAGGCGCACAGGCCGAAGCAGCCGGTGCGGACCACATTGACCTCTTTTTCCAGGCCCGCCTTCTGGATTTCCTTCTTTAAGACCTGGATGATGTACTCACTGTTTGAGGAGGTACAGCCGGTACCGCCGCAAACTAAGACGTTTGACCGATACATATGATGCGTTCCTCCTTATTTCGCCGCCGCGCCGATGGTGTATTCCGTCACCACATTGCCATTTACAATGTGGTCGTTCACCACGCGGACCGCCTTTTCCGCCGTCATTTTCACATAGGTGACCTTTTCCTTGCCGGGCGCGTATACCTCCACCACCGGCTCATACTGACAGATGCCGATGCACCCGGTCTGGGTAACCATCACGTCGGAAAGCTGCCGCTTTCCAACCTCTTCCACAAAGGCGTTGAGCACCGGCCGGGCGCCCGCGGCAATGCCGCAGGTGGCCATGCCCACCACAATCCGCGTGCTGGCCTCGCCCTCGCGCATTTCCACGTTGGCGCGGACCCGGTTCTTTATCGCCTGAAGCTCTGCTAAGCTTTTCATTTCGTAACACCTCCGAGAATCATAAATCTGAGCGGCCGGACGCCGGTCCGGCCGGGAGCCGTCAGGGCGCGGCGGGCTTTGTTGGTCCGCCGGTCAGCTCCCCTTCGTTTTCTTCTAAGAATTCCCGCATCCACTCCACCGTTTCCGGTGCGCTGAGCGGGATGTCGGGGCCGAGAATCCGCCGCATTTCCCGCGTGTCCAGGACAAAAGAAACGTCGTCCCGCGCCCGTGTGTAGACAAAGTCGATGGCAGGGTGGAACGGGATAAGGGACAGCAGGGTGGCGTTTACATCCCCCAGCGGGGGACGGTCGATGTGGGATAGCTGAAACCGGGCGGTTACCGCCGTCCCCTTATGCAAGGCGGAAGCAATGGAAAAATCCCCGCCGGCCATTTCCGCCGCCATTTTGAAGAACGGGACGCCGAAGCCCACCCGGCGGGTTTTGCGGGTGGTAAAAAAAGGGTTGACGACCTGCTTCACCTGCTCCTCGCTCATGCCGCAGCCGTTGTCCGAGATGCGGATGGTAAGCAGGTCACCGGCCGTGTCCTCCATCACGTCGATCCCAATGAGATCGGCCCCCGCTTTAATGGAATTTTGCGCAATGTCCAGAATGTTCAGCGACAATTCGCGCATACCGCTACTCCATATATTTCGCCAAGATGGTGTCCACGTCCTCCGGCTGAAGCTTGCCGTATACTTCGTCGTTGATGGTGATGACCGGCGCCAAACCGCATGCGCCGATGCACCGACATGCTTCCAACGAAAACTTCCCGTCCGGCGTGCAGTCGTCCGCGCCGATACCCAGCTTTTCCGACAGCCGGTCGAAAATTTTGCCCGCCCCCTTCACGTAGCAGGCCGTGCCGAGACATACGGAGATTTTGTACTGTCCCTTGGGGGTAAGGGCAAACTGAGAATAGAAGGTTGCCACGCCGAAGATTTCCTCCATCGGGATGCCCATCTCCTGGGAGATGATCTGCTGCACTTCGATGGGAAGGTAGCCGTAGATCTCCTGGGCTTCCTGTAGAACCGGCATCAGCGCGCCTCTTTCGTCCTTATGCCGGGCAATGGCTTCCCGCAGCTGCGCTTCCTGCTCGGGCGTGCCGGTAAACGGCAAAGAACCAATTCGCTTTTGCATTCCTGTTCCTCCTGTTAACAATCAATTGACAAATTTGTTAAAAACGTAACAAACGTGCCGCGCTAAATCGTATTATATCAGATTATCCGACAAAAATCTATACGAAATATGTGCCATCGCGTAAAAATTGAAGAAAAATGGTCGGCTGCGGTTTTAAAAACTTGTTGAGTGTGCACAAAGCATAAAAAGACGGTGTTTTCTTGTGCAAACCTTATAAAAAATATGGATAAATCATGGCGGCAACAGGAAATTTGACGCATCGGTTTCTCGGCCCCAGAGGTGGGACAGGCTCTGTCAAAAGGGCGGCCTTCCGTATGGCACCGGATTTTCCGCAAAAAATAAGCGGGTTTGCATTTTTGAAAAAAGACGGATACTTTTCACATACGCGCGGATCGATTAAAATATTCCAGCATGTTTGCGCCGGGGCAGCCGCTGTCCCATAAGGGGCGGCAAAGGGACGGCCCTGCGATGAATTTGCAGGGATGTGCCCAGGCAGGCCGCCGTCTGCCGGGCCGTCGTATCCGTTGCGGCGGGGCGGCACGCTTGCGTTCGGCCTTCCCGGGCGCCGGCGGCAAGCCTTTCAAGAGGGCCGGCCAGCGGTCCTTTTTCTGGTTGGGTGAAGAAAAAACGCAGAAAAATTAGAGAAAGGCCGTACACGGGGGCGAAAATATAGTATAATAAGCCCTTGGAATCGTCAGCGCAACGAATACCGCAATTGACAAGCAACTAGGAGGATCATCTATGCAGCGTATGATTGGAACCCAGGCGCGGGGTGTGCGCGCTCCCATTATTCGGGAAGGGGACGACCTGGCCGCCATCGTGGTCGAGTCGGTCTGCTCCGCGGCCGAAAGCGAGGGCTTTTCCCTGCGCGACCGGGACGTGGTGGGGATTACCGAGGCGGTGGTGGCCCGGGCTCAGGGCAACTATGCGTCGGTGGACGCCATTGCCGCGGACGTGAAGGCGAAGTTCCCCAGCGGGGAAATCGGCGTGATTTTCCCCATTTTAAGCCGCAACCGGTTTGCAATCTGCCTGCGGGGCATTGCCCGGGGCGTCAGAAAGATCTATTTGCAGCTGAGCTACCCGGCCGACGAGGTGGGCAATCATCTCATCAGCGAGGACGACTTGGACCGTTCCGGCGTGGACCCCTTCCGCGACGTGCTGGATGAGCAGACCTACCGCAAGCATTTCGGCTACCAGCTGCATCCCTTTACCGGGGTGGATTATGTGGAGTATTATACCTCCCTCATCCATGAGGAGGGGGCGGAGGTGGAGTTTGTGTTTGCAAATTCCCCCAGCGCTATCCTGTCCTATACCAAGGATGTCCTTGCCTGCGACATCCACACCCGGGCCCGCACCAAGCGCCTGCTGAAGGCGGCGGGCGGGAATACCGTTTTGACGCTGGACGATCTGATGACCAAGCCGGTAAGCGGCAGCGGCTATAACGAGGACTACGGGCTTTTGGGCTCCAATAAGGCCACCGAGCAGAGCGTCAAGCTTTTTCCCAGGGACTGCGGGAAGTTCGTGGCCGCCGTGCAGGACGGCTTTTTGAAAAAGACCGGACGGCACATTGAGGTGATGGTCTACGGGGACGGGGCTTTTAAGGACCCAGTGGGCAAGATTTGGGAGCTGGCCGACCCGGTGGTTTCCCCGGCCTATACCGACGGGCTTTCCGGTACCCCCAACGAGCTCAAGCTGAAATACCTGGCCGACAATCAGTTCGCCCATCTGAAGGGGGAGGAGCTCAGAGAAGCCATCTCCGCTTCCATCCGCAAGAAGGACAAGGACCTCAAGGGCAAGATGGAAACCCAGGGCACCACCCCCAGGCGGCTGACCGATCTGCTCGGCTCGCTGTGCGACCTGACCTCCGGCAGCGGGGACAAGGGGACGCCCATCGTGCTGGTGCAGGGCTATTTCGACAGCTATGCCGATTAAACGGCTAGGACATAGGGGAATCTTCCGCCTGCGGCCCCGGCGTTTTCCGGCGGCTTCTGTTCGATGAAGGGGCCCCGGCGCGGCAGCGTATGAGGGAAAGCCGATCCTCGCAGGCGGGACAAAGAAAGAAGAGGAGGGAAATCCAAAAAGGATTTCCCTCCTCTTCTTTCTCTTTCCGGCAAAAGGGATCACGTGTAAAAGGCAAGGGGGCCCGGCTTTGGGGCGGGCTGCGGCCTTCCCTCCTGCCGCCTTAGGGGAAGGGGCCGCCGTCCTCCTTTGCAGCCCCATACCGGGCGGCAAGGAATGCGGCCACTGCGTCCTGGTCGCAGTCGGCGATCCGATGGGTAGCCGCCGCCTTGACCGGCTCTGCGGCGTTTTGCGGGGCCGCGCTCTCGTCCGCCGCGCGAAAGAGGGACAGATCGTTGAGGTTGTCCCCAAAGCAGACCAGGCGTTCTGCCCCGGCGAATTCCTTGACCAGCGCCGCCCGTTCCCCCTTGCCCGCACCCGCCGGCATCACCTCCAGCCAAAATTCCTTCGGCCGGTAGACGTCCCGCTGAAAGTTGACCGCAAACCGCCGGTCGGCGGCGAAGGCGTCCGCCAGCCCGCCCAGCTCCTTTAAGGTGCCGATGGCGGTCAGATAAAAGACGCCGCCGGTGAACAGCCCCTCCACGGATGCCGCCGGGCGAAGGCGGCGGTCCCCCTTGCGGGAACAAAGGTAGAAGGCCACGCCGTCCGACTGATGGCGGGTGGGCGGATAGGATACCGTCTCCATCCCTCCCTGCATGGCGTAAACCAGCGGCCAGATACCGGCCCTTTGAAACTGGGCGCAGGCATCCCTTACCGCGTCCGGCTGAAAGATTGAGGCGGCCTGCAGCTTTTTGCTGCGCGGGTCCACCAAAAAGGCCCCGTTGTAGGTGATGACCGGCAGCGTCAGCTCCAGCTTGGAGAGGATCGGCCCGGCCGAGTTCCAGGACCGGGCGGTGGCGACGGTAAAAAGGAGCCCCCGCCGGATATAGCCGTTGAGGAGGGAGGCCGACCGGTCGGACAGGGTCCCGTCCCGGCGAAGCAGCGTCCCGTCCAAATCGGACACATAGAGAATCCGGTCGCGGATTTGAGAGGGCATGGCGGGGCACTTCCTTTCGTTAATTATAGGGAAACCCGCTTGGTTGCCACCCGTTCGGCAAACACCGCGTCGTGCTCGACGAACAAAAGGGTGGGCTTGCAGGCCGGCAGCAGCTCTTCCAGCTGGATGCGGGAAGGGATATCCAGGTAATTGAGCGGTTCGTCCCAAAGGTAGAGGTGGGCGGGCTTTGCCAGGCTCGCCGCCAGGAGCACCTTCTTCTTTTGCCCGGCGCTCAGCTCTTCCAGCCGTTTTTCAAATTGGTTCCGGGAAAAACCCAGCTTTCGCAGGATTGCCTTGAAAAGCGGCTCGTCCAGGGCGCGTGCTTGCAGGAAGTCCCGCAGCTCTCCTCGTAGGAAGGAGGCGTCCTGGGGCAGGTAGGAGAGGGTCAGCCCGCTTGCCGGACGGCAGACGCCTTCGTGGGGGATAGGCTCCCCCAGCACCAGCTTGAGCAGGCTTGTTTTTCCGCAGCCGTTTGGGCCGGTCAGCGCCACCCGGTCTCCCGCCTCGACGGTGAAGGAGGCGCCGATAAGCGCCGGCCCGCCTTCAAAGCGCAGGGTCAGATCCCGGACCTCCAGCAGCCGGGATCGCAAAGGCGTCTGGGTGTGGATTTTGAGAGTCTCCTGGGTTTCCGTGTCCAAAAGGAGGGCCTTGGCCTCCTCCACCGCCCGGGTCCGCCGCTGCTCGGCGGCCTTGGCCCGTTTCATTAGCTTGGCCGCCTGGTGGCCCAAATATCCCCGGTCGGGCCGCAGGCCGGAGAGGCGTGTGCCGTTCTTTTCCCGCTCCACCCGGTCGGACCAGTCCGCACTGCGGGCCGCCGCGCTGCTGAGCCGGCGGATGTCCCGCTGCAGCCGTTCCTTCTCGGCCGCTTCAAACTGTTCGCGCCGATCCTGGTTTTCCTTCCACACGTCGTAGTTCCCCTTTTGCAGGGTGACGGTGGAGCGGTTGATGGACAGGATGTGGTCCACCGCCTCGTTGAGCACCGCCCGGTCGTGGGACACCAGCAGGAATCCCGCCTTTCTGCGCAGGTACTCGGCCACCGCCCGGCGGCCCTGCGCGTCCAGATGGTTGGTGGGCTCGTCGATGAGCAGGAAGCGGTTTTTGCGCAAAAAGAGCGCGGCCAGAAGCAGCTTGGTCTGCTCCCCGCCGCTTAAGGCCCCGAAGGGGCGGGCGAGCGCCCCGTCCGGCACCTGCAGGAGGTTGGCCTCCCGCTTGATCCGCTCGTCGATGCAATATCCGTCGCAGCTTTGGTATTGCTCGAGCAGCTCCCCGTACCGATTGAGGGCGGCCGGGGAGCCGTCCTCCGTCAGCCGCCCCATCTCAGCCTCCCATTCGGAGAAGGGCGCCACCGCCTCCCGGACCACCTCTAAAGCGGGCCGGTCGGCCCCCGCCGTCGGAAAGGGGAAATAGTCGAAGGGCACCGCAGACGAGATCCGCCCCCGGTAGGCGTATTCTCCCATCAGCAGCCTTAGCAGGGTGGTTTTGCCCCGTCCGTTGCGGCCGATCAGCCCCAGCCGCCAGCGGGTATCCAAGGAAAGCGAGAGATGGGAGAAAATTTCCTCCCCGTTGGTGTCGTAGGAAAAGGTCAAGTCTTCTATGGTAATCGTCGCCATCAGGCGTTCCCTCCCGTACAAATAAGATAGCCGCAGGAAAGAAACCTTTCCCGCGGCCGGCAGAAACCATACGAAAGAGAACGCGGCCAAGGCTTTACCGCCAAAGGGACGCGTCGGTTATGCAATCGATTCCGGGAAGGGGTCACAAGAGCGTCTTTCCTGCGCATGGCGTCAAACCAACACCGCCCGGCCCAAGCCGGCGGCGGAGCTGACGGTCAACCTGCCATTAGCAAGAAAAATGACGCAAGTGCCTCTTCCCCTTTCTTTCTGATACTTCGGTCAGTATAGCATGCCCCTTCTTTCTTTGTCAACCGAAAAAGGGCGGAAAAAGGGGGGGCTTTCGAAAGATGTGGCCTGGCGGCTCACCGGCGGCCCGTCTCTTCCGCCCGGCGGCAGGCGAAACAGAGCCAGCCGCCCTCTTCCATCCGGTCGGTCACCGCAAAGCCGTTTTCTGCGAAGGCGGCGAGGACGTCCGGCTCCCGCGCGTCGATGATGCCCGAGGTGATCCACACCCCGCCCGGGGCCAGATGCCGGCCGATGGAGGGGGCCAGGGAGATGATCGCATCGGCCACGATATTGGAGGCGACCACCGAAAAGGTCCCCTGCACCTGGGTCACCAGGTCCCCGGCCAGTACCGTGAAGGCGGGGGGCTGCATGCCGTTGAGCCGCCCGTTCTCCGCCGCCGTTTTCACCGCCAGCGGGTCGATGTCCACCCCCACCGCCCGTGACGCGCCCAGCAGCAGGCCCGCAATGGACAAAATGCCGCTGCCGCAGCCCACGTCCAGCAGGGTGCAGCCCGGGGCGACTGCCTTCTCCAGCAGGGTCAGGCAGAGCCGTGTGGTGTGATGCCCGCCGGTGCCGAACGCAAGGCCCGGGTCAATGCGCAGCACCTTTCTGCCCTGCGGGTCGGGGACCGACTCCCAAAGCGGGCAGATAAGCAGCCGTTCCCCCGTCTTTAGGGGCTTGAAATACTGCTTCCAGTTGTTGGCCCAATCCTCTTCCCGGATGGATGCCGTGCCGAGGGTATGAGGGATCCCCTCAGCCGTGTACCGTTCCGAGAGAAAGGCCAGGGCCTCGGCGGGGTTTGCCTCAGGGGAAAGGTAGATGTGGACGATGGAGCGGGTGCGGTCCTTTTTGAGCAGCTCCTCGTCGATCAGGTCGATGTGGGCGATTTCCCGCGCCCCCTCCTCCAGGTCGGAGTAGTCCTCAATATAAAGCCCGTAGGGCACCGTCATCTGCGCAATGTCCGCGGCCGCGTCGGTGTATGCGGTCGGGATGGTGATGGTTACTTCCGTCCATTCCATGGTAACGTCTCCTTTTTATGATGGTATGCCGTAGTGTGCAAATTCCTCCGCCGTGCCGCAGAAAACATTGAGGTCGATAAACCGTTCTTCTCCCCGGTAGCCGCTGAGGCGGCCCTTGTCGGAATATTGCCAGAAGGTATATGCCCGCCCGTCCGGCAAGGAGGGGACCGAGAACACGTCCCGGATCCAGATATCGTATTCCTCATAGCTGCCGGACAGGTACATCCGGTAAGCCTTCCCGGTGGAATAAAGGATGGGCTTAACCCCGTAGTGCTCCTCCAGCCGGGAAAGCAGCAAGCGAAGCTGGGCCTCTACCTCCTCCTGGGAGGGAGGGGTTTGCTCAAAGCCGCCGTAAAACTCCACGTCCACCACCGGCGGCAGGTCCCCCTCCTGCATCGGGACGGTTTTGATAAAATGGTCCGCCTGCTTCTCCCCGGGGCTTTCAAAGCTGAAAAAGTGGTACGCCCCCACCCGCAGGCCGGTTTGATGGGCCTGCTCCCAGTTTTGCAAAAAGCGCCCGTCGGTGTGGGAGCTGCCCTCGGTGGCCTTGATGAAGGCGAAGGAGAGCCCCTGGCCGGCCAGGGTAGGCCAGTCGATCTCCCCCTGGTAGGCGGATACATCCACCCCGCGGACCGGGTACGCTTCCTGGGAAGGGCGGTTGAAGGCCAAAAGCCCTTCCTGCCAAAGGAAAAAGCATGTGCTCCCCACCGCCAGCAGGACGGCGGCAAGGATTGCGGCAGCCATAGCGGCCTTCCTCATCCCTCCTAGCACCTCCTTCTTTTCCGGCAGATTGCGGCTTGCTACCGGTATCATACCATTTCCCGCCGCCTTTCACAACCATGTCCTTTTGGCGGTTTTCCCCTTCTTTTTCGTCTGATTGGGCCCGTCGGCGCATACCTTTAAAGGAAGCAGGATTCATCCCTGCGAACCAAAAGAAGGGGCGACTGCCATGCAATCAATTGTAACCAATCATCCGCCGGTTCATCAAACCGTACGCAACTACATCAACACCCTCCACGCCGCCTACCCGTTCCTCGAGGAGATGCCGTCCGGGCGCAGCGTGCTGGGCCGGGAGATTTTCTGCCTGACCATGGGCCATGCCAAGGACAAGGTGCTTTATGTGGCCGGTACCCACGGCAGCGAATGGCTGACCTGTATGGTGCTGCTGCGCTTTCTCGACCGGCTGTGCGCCGCCTACCGGGACGGGGGAGCCATTGCGGGCGTCGATGTGCGCACCGCCCTGCTGGGCCGGGGGCTGGCCTTTGTCCCCTGTCTCAACCCCGACGGGGTGGAAATCGCCCTGCGCGGATACGACGGCGCATTGCGAAACGAGCCGCTGGTGCGCAGGCTCAGCGGCGGGGATACCCGCTGCTGGCAAGCCAACGCCCGCGGGGTGGATTTGAACCACAACTTCAACGCCGGCTGGGAGGAGCTGCACCGCATGGAGCGCGAGCAGGGGATTTTCGGCCCAGCTTCCCGTCAGTATGGAGGAAGCTGCCCGGAAAGCGAGCCGGAAACCTGGTGGCTGGCAAAGCTCTGCCGTGCCCAGCGGTTCCGCCATGCCCTGACCCTCCACAGCCAGGGAGAGGTGATTTACTGGCGCTACGGCGAACGTACCCCCGACCGCGCCCGCATGATGGCCAACGTCTTAGCCAATGCCAGCGGCTATGCCCTCGACGACCCGGACGGCCTGGCCTCCTACGGCGGGTTTAAGGACTGGTTCATCGACGAGTTCGGCCGCCCGGCCTTTACCATCGAGCTGGGCTTTGGGGAAAACCCCCTTCCGGTCTCCGATTTTGAGCCGGTCTACCGCCGTGTGGAGGAAATGCTTCTGCTAGCGGCCATGATGTAAAGGGAAGGGTTTTCACCTTCTGGAAGAGAATGCTGAATTCTTGACGCAATTACCAGAAAAGGCGACGAAATGCCTTTCTTTTTGCGTAAGACAGAACAATCGTTACAAAACTGTAACTTGCACATGGATGGTTTCGCGGTAAAATATAGAGAGTATTTTTACCGAATCCGGGTGCGTTTTTTGCGCTCCAAGGAATGAGGAACTACCGGGAGGTATGAAATGAAGGGCTTTTCCAAAGTAATCGCGCTGCTTTTGTGCGTGCTGATGGCCGTGGCGGGCCTGTCCGCCTGCAATCAAGAGAAGACAGCGGACACGTCGTCCGGCCTTTCCGGGGAATCCTCCCTGCCGGGTACCTCAGCGCTGACGGTGAGCAATACCGGCGCGGGCGCGGAAGCGCCTCTCCCGCCTACTACCGAGACGGCGGGCGCGCTGATGGAGCATGACCAGGAGCTGCTCGACGATATCCAGAATTTCGTCAATTCCACCTATATCGCGGGGACCAGCTTTGAGAGCGACACCCTGCCCGATTCCCGCATGGCCCTTTCGGCGATGTTCCTCTGCCGGGATATGGAGGAGCTGACCTATACCGACGACGGCATGGTGTCCATGGATGCGGTTTACTTCGATAAGGCGGTGCTCGACTACTTCGGCCAGCCGATCCGCGATACCTCCACTCTCACCGATTTTATGCCCACCTACCAGGATGGGAAGTATTATTGGTACCCCACCGGGATGGAATCGTTTTATCAGTTCACCGCTGAGCGGGCCTATGACCTGGACGGCGGATATATCCGGGTGGAAGGGAAGGCCCAGCAGATGAAGATGGGCGAGAGTGAGCCGTCGGATGAGACGGAATGCGTCGTCATCGTCCTGCAAAAGCCGGAATCGCCCTATGGGTACAACATGGTGGCGCAGAAATGCAAATAAACATACGGGAATCAGAAGGCGCCGTCCGGAAAAATCTCCTCCGGACGGCGCCTTTTTGTTTCCCTGCTTTATAGGCCGCTCGTCATGCCGCCCCTTTAGGGGAGGCCGTGACTGCTTGCGGCCGGGGAACGAAAGCCTCGCGTCAGGCTCCCGCCCCGGCCGGGGCGGGAAGGCCGTGGGGGAGCGGCCGCCCGCCGAAGGGCTCCCGGAAGGGCTGCCCTTTTGCCGTGGGGGAAGGCTGTCTATGGGGAGCAGGCAGGGGCGTTATCCGCAAAGGCCCCCGCCCCATCCGCCCGCCGGGGGAAGGGTGGGGAAGGAAAAAGGCCGGACGCAAAAAGCGTCCGGCCCAGCCTCGTCTTAATGGGGAAAGAACGGCCCTCTTAGTTGAGCACAAAGATCAGCACGTCGCGTTTTCCAAAGCTGTAAATGTCGCTCATGTTGGAAAAATACAGGTCGGTCACAATGTTGGTGGAATGGACAAACCCGCCGGTATCCGCCGCAATGCAGTAGCCGTAGACGAACTTGCCGTCCGCCGATACGATATACAGCTCCGTGCCGTAGGGGATGACCTTGGGATCCACCGCCACATGTCCCTGCATGGCGGGGCGGCCGGAGGCGGTACCCTTTCCGGGCGCGGCGGTGTAGGCCGTGCCGGGACCGGTGATGACCCGGCTGTAGTTAACCGGATAGCCGTTTTCATCCAGCGGGATGGGAGAAGAAGGGGTGAGCAGCGAATAACAAGGCACGTCGGCCGAGGTCATCACTGCATTGCCCGAGCTGGCCAGCCGACCGACCAAGTCGGAGTTGCGGGCCACATAGGTGCCCATCTGTACCACCTCGTCCACTGGTTGGTTGACCACTTCCTCCCCCAGCTTCACCGATTTTACAATCTTTCCGTTGACCATGGTCTGTTCATACCGCGCCACACTGGTGCCGGGAACGCCCGCGGTTTTCACCCGGACCTCGCCCGCATTCAATAGGCTGGTTTCCTGCGTCACGGTGCTGTAGGGGATGGAGGATTCGATTTCCACCGTCACCGTTTCCGGCTCGGCGGTTTCCTGCGTGTACTGGGCGAGCGTCCCATAATAGGAGACGCTGACCGCATTGCTTTGGGTGAGAGTGGAAAGCGGGAAAGCGCCGTCGCGAATGTAGGTGACCTCCAGATTGCCGTCCGCATTTTGGCGGCTGTCCACGAGGTCGTTTTCGCCCGGCAGGATGCCGGCCTTCCCCAGGATGATATTCGGCTGCGCCGTCGAGGTGTACACCGTCGTATCGGTAACCCCGTCGTAGATGCGCACCGGCTTGAGCTCAAGGAATCCCCAGACGAGAGCTATGACGCATGCGGTCCCCAGCAGGGCCGCCGGAAAGAGGCGCGAAGTACCCAGGCGGTCGAGCAGCCTGCGCACTCGTTGCATTTCGGTCATAACAACGCTCCTTACTCGGTATTTGCGAAGCCGCGTCCGCGGCGTTTCGCAGGAAGAAAAAATAACGCATTTTGACTTGAGTTTTTTTCGAACGAGTTTGATTATATCCCCGCAAACCCAGGTGTGTCAAACGATTGCGGGTGCTTGGATTTGTTCAAACCTGCCAAAGTTTTTGACCTTTTCCTACATAAGGGAAAAGACGGATTTTAAAATTGCCTCAAAATTCGTCTGTTTTTTTGTTTGTGAAATTCGACGGCGTTTTTTCAAATTCGCCTATTTTTCAGCGAAAAAACCCAAAGCCCGTATTTTCTTTCTGTGCATTGTTACAATTTTGTAACAGAAATGACAGGGTTGTAATTTTTATAATCCAAAAAATGGTATTTTGGAGAGATAGACAAAATAGAGGCGTTTTCTTGTGCAGGTTTTCATGCTGTTCGTCAAATTGCACTAATCTGCAAGGCGGAAAAGGAGCACGGCTATCACATCCCGCTAAATAGGTGGAATATCCGCGAATTTCCTTGCATAGAGGGAAGGAATCCGGCCCTCCGCCCTTTTGCGAAATTAGGAGACCAACGACAGGATATCGCCGGGCGATAGGGTGGGCTGCAAGGCGGCGTTGACGGCTAAGGAGCAGAGAAAGGCGGCCCGGTCGATCAGCAGATCGATCTCCTTGGGCGTCACCATCATGGCCCGCCCATCCGGCTGCACCTTTTGAACCAGCCGGTCGGCGTCCTCCTCCCCCAGCAGGTCGGCGGCCAAGGTCATGGCGTCCACCACCGTAGGCACCCCCATGGCGATGACCGGCACCCCGAGGGTTGCCCGGCTGAGCTCCTTGCGTTTGTTGCCCACGCCCGAGCCGGGGGAAATGCCGGTGTCCGCCAGCTGTACGGTGCAACCCAAGCGGGAAAGGCTGCGGGAGGCCAGGGCGTCGATGGCAATGACGGCGGCGGGCTTGACCTGCTCGACCGCCGCGGCCAGCAGCTCCCCGGTTTCGATCCCTGTCTGTCCCAGCACCCCCGGCGCCAGCACCGCCACCGGCCGCAGCCCCTCCAGCCCGGCGGCCCGGGCGAGCTCTCCCCGGATGTGGCGGGTGGCCAGGATGGAGGAGCAGGCGTCCGGACCCAGCGCGTCCGGAGTGGTCTGCGCGTTGCCGATTCCCGCCACCAGCACCGGCCCCTCGGCCGGCAGCAGCTCCCTGAGGCAGTCGGCCACGGCGGAAAGCTTTTCGTCGATCTCCTCGGACATCTCGGAAAAGGGGGGCAGCTCGATGGTCACATAATTGCCCATCGGCTTGCCGATGGCCTGCTCCCCCTCCTCGCTGACCACCCGGATGCGGGTGATTTTCGCGTCGCCCCGCATTTCCTCGCTGGATTCCACCCCCGGCGGAGTTTTCGTCCCGGCGAGCTCGGCCGCTTCGATGGCCAGATCGGTTCGATATAGCATAAGTCCCTTGCCCCTTTCTCAACGAAACAAAATCACGGCAGCAGACCGGCCCAAAAGCCGGATGCTTTCCTTAGTTTGGGACAAGGGAGGAAAGAATATGCAGCAATCCCATCCGAAAAACGCCAGGGCGGCGGAAATTGAAAAAAGGATGAATAAAATGTGTTATTTTTGCGAAAAAAGGCTTGCATTTTCCCGGTACATGCTTTATAATAATCTTCGTCGCAAAAACGACTGGTTGAATATGGACGCTTAGCTCAGCTGGTAGAGCTTCCGCTTGACGTGCGGAAGGTCAGCGGTTCAAGTCCGTTAGCGTCCACCATAGAGGGCTGTCCTTGCAATAGTGGGGGCGGCCTTATTTTTTTGTTTTAATAAGGCCGGGCCGGATTCCTATTATAATAAGGTATCCGGCTTTTTTTCAAAGAAAAGGGGCAAAATCCGCCGGACGGCGGGAAATCCCCCTCTTCGCGTTGAATTTTTTCAGGGAAGCACATATAATAAAGCAAGATACGTTTAGGGAAAAAACGGCATCCATCCGGCGGGCGCTGCGCCGCCCTGTGTTTTCCTTTCCCGCGCAAAGGGAGCAGGGGCCGCTTGGAAGCCGGGCGCGGAGAAACGGAGCAGGAGAGGTATGCATCAGACAGCCGAGACGTTTTTTCAAAGCCTGAAGGGGAAGCGGGTCGCCGTTTGCGGCGTGGGAATCAGCAACCGCCCCCTGATCGAACTGCTCTGCCGGTACGGGGCG
Source organism: uncultured Clostridia bacterium (assembly GCA_904420015.1). GTDB lineage: Bacteria > Bacillota > Clostridia > Oscillospirales > Acutalibacteraceae > Solibaculum_A. The sequence continues at coordinate 4,869 of CAJFTS010000018.1, read as the reverse complement.
AAGGTCACCGCCTGCGATAAGCGGGAGGCGTCCGCCCTGGGCGAGACGGCGGAGCATCTGCAAAGGCTGGGCGCGGTCCTCAAGACCGGCCCGGATTACCTGGAGAACCTGGACGCCCAAATCATCTTCCGCACCCCCGGTATGCCCTATTACCTGCCCCAGCTGACCCAATACCGGTCGGACGGGGTGACGGTCACTTCGGAGATGGAGGTGTTCTTCGACCTGTGCCCGGCGAAGCTGATTGCCGTGACCGGGTCGGACGGAAAGACCACCACCACCACCCTGATCGCCGAAATGCTCAAGGCCCAGGGGCATACCGTCTGGCTGGGCGGGAACATCGGGACGCCCCTGCTCGACCGGGTGGCGGATATGAAGGAGAGCGACTTTGCGGTGGTGGAGCTTTCCTCCTTCCAGCTGATCTCCATGCGGCAAAGCCCCCAGGTGGCGGTGGTCACCAACGTGGCCCCCAACCATCTGGATATCCATAAGGACATGCAGGAGTATATCGACGCCAAGCGCAATATCTTCCTGCATCAGACCGGCTTTTCCCGCACCGTGCTCAATGTGGACAACTGCATTACCGCTTCCTTCGCCGGGGAGACGCGGGGGGATACCCTTCTCTTTTCCCGCACACGGCCGGTGCGCTCGGGCGCTTATCTGGGCGAGGACGGATGGCTCTATTTTTCCCGCAACGGGAAGGCGGAGCGGCTTTTTGCCCGCGCCGACATCCGGCTCCCGGGGGATCACAATGTGGAGAATTACCTGGCGGCCGTCTGCGCGGTTTGGGGGGATGTGGACCTGACCGCCATGCGCACCACCGCCCAAACCTTTGCCGGGGTGGAGCACCGCATCGAGCTGGTGGTGGAAAAGGACGGGGTGCGCTGGTACAACGATTCCATCGCCTCCAGCCCCACCCGCACCATTGCCGGGCTCAGGGCCTTTCCCCAGAAGGTGATCCTCATTGCCGGCGGATATGATAAGCATATCCCCTTTGACGCCCTCGGCCCGGCGGTGGCCCAGTCCGTCAAGCGCCTGATTCTGCTGGGCGCTACCGCCGGTCAGATCGAGGCGGCGGTGCGCGCCTGCCCGGATTTTGATGAGAAGCAAACCCCCATCGAACGGGTGGGGGATATGGAGGCGGCGGTGCGGGCCGCCAAGGCCGCCGCCCGGCCCGGCGATGTGGTGACCCTGTCGCCGGCCTGCGCCAGCTTTGATTGTTACCCCAACTTTGCCGCCCGCGGCAATCATTATAAGGAATTGGTCCGCGCCCTGGTGTAAGGGGGCGGGAAAAAGGAGACGGTTTGCCAAATGGATACCGAACAGGTGCTCTTTTCCCTGTGCGGGGCGGTCGGCCCCGCCGGGGCGGAACAAAAGGCGGCCGAATGCGCCGCCGAGGAACTCAAACGCTACGCCCAGGTGCGTTTCGACGCGCTGGGCAATGTGATCGGGGAGATTATCCCCAAGGACTACACCCGCCATGTGCTGCTCGACGCGCATATCGACGAAATCGGCCTGATTGTCACCCACCTGCAGGACGGCTTTGTCCGGGTGGATAAAACCGGCGGCGTGGATCTGCGCACCCTGCCCGACGGGGAGGTTACCATCTGGGGAGAAAAGCCGGTGGACGGGATTTTCTGCGCCGTCCCTCCCCATCTGAGCAAGGCCGAGGACCGCAGGAAGGTCCCGGCCCTGTCGGACGCCTGGATTGATACCGGGCTTTGCCAGGAGGAGCTGGAAAGGTGGGTGCGGCCCGGCGACCGGGTGACGGCGAAAAGCGTCCCAAGGCGGCTGGCGGGAGGGCGGGTGTCCTCCAAGGCCCTCGACGACCGGGCCTGCGTCACCGTCATTCTGCGGGCCCTTTCCCTGCTGCCGCAGGACCATCACACCCGCATTACCGTGTTGTTCTCCGTGCAGGAGGAGACCGGGCAGGCCGGGGCGCAGACGGGCGCCTTCCAAAGTGAGGCGACGGAAGCCGTCGCGCTGGATGTGAGCTTTGCGTCTACCCCCGATTCCCCCAAGCACAAATGCGGGGAGCTGGGAAAGGGGCCGATGATCGGATATGCACCGGTCCTGTCCCATTCCATCTATACCCGCCTTTGCTCCCTGGCCAAGGAGGCGGATATCCCCTATCAAACCGAGATCATGGGGGCGGATTCCGGCACCAACGGGGACTGCATCGCCGTTTCCAAGGCGGGGCGCCCCACTGGGCTGCTCTCCATTCCCCAGCGCTACATGCATACGCCGGTGGAGGTCGTCGATCTAAAGGACTTAGAAAATACCGCCCGGCTGCTGGTGCTGTATCTGACAAAGGAGGAAACCGCCCATGCTTGAGTCACTCAAAGCCCTCAGCGAGCTTCCCGGTATTTCCGGGCGGGAAGAGGCGGTGCGCGCCTTTTTGCAGGAGCGGCTGGAAGGGATTGCCGCCTGCCGGGTGGACGGGCTCGGCAACCTGATTGTACGGAAAAAAGGGAAGAACCGGGCCGGAAAAACCGTCATGATATCCGCCCATATGGACGAGGTGGGTTTTCTCATCACCCACATCGAGGAAAACGGCCTGCTGCGCTTTGCCGCGGTGGGAGGGATCGACCCCCGGGTGGTGTACGGCCGAAGGGTCTCGGTGGGGGCGGACCGGGTTCCCGGCGTTATCGCCGGCGCGCCGGTCCACCTGCTCGACAGCGAGGCGAGGGCCTCGGCCCCCGACCTGGACAAGCTGTATATCGACATCGGCGCCGAATCCCGCGAGCAGGCGGAGCGCTTGGTGCAGATTGCGGATGCAGCCGTTTGGGACACCGCCTTTTCCCCCTTTGGGGACGGATGCCTCAAGGGGAAGGCCCTCGACGACCGGGCGGGCTGCGCCGTGGTTCTGGCCCTTCTGCGCGAGGAGCTGGAATACGACCTGACGGCGGTGTTTACCGTCCAGGAGGAGGTAGGGTTGCGGGGCGCGCGCGCGGCCGCCTACGGGGTTAAGCCGGACGCGGCCATTGTGGTGGAGGCCACCACGGCGGCGGATATCGCCGGGGTGGAGCCGGCCAAGCAGGTCTGCCGGCTGAAAAAGGGGGTGGCCGTCTCCTTCATGGACGGGCACACCATTTATGACCGAGGCTTGTACGACCTGGCGTTCTCTCTGGCAAAGGAGAAGGGGATTCCCTGCCAGCCCAAGGCCGCCGTTACCGGCGGCAACGACGCGGGCGCCATACACAGAAGCCGCGGCGGCGTGCCTACGGCGGCGCTGTCGGTCCCCTGCCGGTATCTGCACGCGCCGGCGGGCGTTATTGCCCAAAGCGACTTAGAAAGCGCCCTTTCCCTGCTGCGGGCCCTTTCCATGGAACTGGCAAAAGGATGATCCGGCACATTGCCGAGAACCGCAAGGAGGAGCTGCTGGCGCTTGCCCAATCCGACCCGCTGGGAATCCGCCTGGCGGTCAACGCCTTGGCCTATGGCTTAACCTCCCCCTTTTTTGACGTCTGGCTCCAGGAAGCCGGGGGAGAGGTCACCGGTGCAGTGGGACGGCTGGACGGGGCGGGAACCCTTCTGGCGGCGGATGGGTTTGATGAGGAAGAAATGGCGTCCTTTTTGCAGGCGGTTGGGATGGAACGCCTGCTGTGCGGGGAGAGGGCCGCGGCCCGGCTCCCCTTTTTGCGGGTGCAGTCCGCCCTCCTGCTTACGCAGCCTATGCCGGCCCCCGGCCGGGAAACCGGCCTCTTTTTTGATTACGCCCCCTCCCCCCGCCTTCTCTATCCCCTTTTGCAGGCGGGCAGCGGGGAGAGCATCGCCCTTCCGCCCTTCGACGGCTGGTATGTGGACGTGTCCCATAAGCAGCGGCGGGGGCTTATCCGGGCGGTGGCGGCCTACAAAGGGGAGGAACTGGTCGGATGCGCCATGACGGCCGGGGAAACGGAGGGCCGGGCCCTGGTGAGCGGGGTGGCGGTAACGCCCCGGCACCGGGGCAGGGGCTTCGGCCAGGCGGTGACGGCGGCTTTGACCGGGGAACTTCACCGTGCCGGCAAGGAGGTTTTCCTGCTGCGTGCAAAGGGGGAAAACGAGGCCTTTTACCGGTCGCTGGGCTTTCTTCCCTGCGGGGAATATGCCTTTTTGCGCCCGGGTGGGAAAGAGAATGGGTAGCGCCCGGCTTCTTTCCTCGGGCGGCTTCTCTGCCTACGTTATCGCTACGACAGGCATTGGAACCGGGAGGGATTTCCCGGGACCGGGCCTCCCGTCCTCCCGTGCCTGAAAGCCGCAGGCAGGGGGATCCCCGCCTGCCCGGCCGGTTTGGCCGCAATACATAGGCCGCCCGTCGGTGCCCATGGCTGGGGCAGGTATAGAAACAAACGAAAGGGCCCTAGCCGGCCCTTTCGTTCCCTTTTTGTCGTATCCGGCAGGCCCCCGGAAGAACCGGGGAAAGGGTAAAAAGCCTTGGCAAAGGATAGGGGGAGGCCGGCAGCCGGATAAAAGGATGGGGCTGTTTATAGAAAGGAATAGGCAAAAGCATTAGGATCACAGTAAGCTCAAAACAGCCCCCTGCAGCTGGGGAACCAGCTGCAGGGCGGGCGATGCGATGTTTCCGTACCCCTTCTTGGGGTGAGCAAGGGCTGGCCCCTTTAGGGCCGGAGCATGCCGCTTGCTAGTGGTTTTCTTGGCTGCAAAAGCGAAAATATCCCCCCGGCTATGCTGGAAAGAAGAAAAAGCGTTCCCTATTTAAATGAAGTGAAACGGATGAAAGCGACCGTTTCACGAAGCAAAAAGCGAGAGGAAGCAAACGGCTTTCGCCGCTTTCGTGGATGCGATGCAGCCGGCCGGTTTTCCGCGCCTCTTAGGAGGCCGGCCCGGTATCCCGCCTTTTAGGGCCGGAGCATGCCGCTTGCTAGTGGT
>CAJFTS010000017.1 GCA_904420015.1 uncultured Clostridia bacterium | reverse complement strand
CAGAGAAATGGTGTAAACAAAGGATTTACGAATGATTATGAATGGTTATATAACAAGGGATTATCTAATCCCGACCATGAAGCCGATAAACTAAGCGAGTATGGATCGTTAATAGAATCGGGACTTTAAACTACTATCCCGAATTGACAAAAGAGAAGGACCCGGCCCTGTAGGGCCGGGTCCTTTTTCTTGCTGCAAAACATAAGGGGTTTATCAGGCCGCTCCTTCAGCGGGTGCTTGGGCCGGGGCCTCCTCCGCTGGGGGTGCTTCGCTGCCGGCCGGTTCTTGGGAAGCGGCCGGCGCCTCTTCACCGGAGCTCGATTCCGGCGCGACAGAAGCGCCGTCCTCCGCCGCCGAGGTATTCCCGGTAGGAACATAGGTGGGCGCCGGTGAGAAGGGCACCTCCACATAGTCGGTAGGTACCGGCGGATTGAGAAGCTCCATGGCTTTCTTCAGCTGAGGATCGTCCATAGGGCTCATAAAATAGAAGTTTGCCTGTTCTTCCTCCGTCAGGGCGACCTCTACATCCGGCGTCAGTCCAACCCCTTCAAAGTTCTCGGATTTGGGCGGATTAAACCTGGCCACCGTCAGATTGATACTGGAGCCGTCGGAGAGGGTAAAGAGGTTCTGGATACTGCCCTTGCCGTAGGTGGTGGTCCCCACCAGCTGGGCTTTGCCGTAGTCCCGCAGGGCACAGGCAAAGAGCTCCGCCGCCGAAGCGGTCTTTTCATTGACCAGCACGGTCATGGGGATATCAATCTCATGGTCATCGGAGGTATAGATCACATGGGTGCCGGTGTTGTCGGTGCGGGACACCACATCCCCGGCCGGAAGCAGATAGTCGAGCATGGCGCACACCGATTCGAGCGTACCCCCGGTATTGCCGCGCAGGTCAAAGACCAGACCCACCGGCTCCTGTGCCAGCAATGCCTCTACCGCGCCGATGAACTGCTCGTCGGTATTGTTGTTGAATTCGTCGATCTTTACAATTCCGATCCCGCTCATAATTCCAGCGGAAACCGTATAATTCTCGTAGGTAGCGCGGGTCAGTGTAAAGGAAAGCTCCTCTTCCCCTCTGCGCACGGTGAGGTTCACCGTAGTGCCCACCTCGCCGCTTAGCAGCTTGGTCGCCTCCTGGTAGCCGATATCCGTCACATTGCTGTCCCCTACCCGGATGACGACGTCTCCCTTTTGCAGCCCTGCCGTTTGCGCAGGAGAGGTGTTCATTACCTGATAGACATAAATATTGCCGTCGGCCGCTTCGGTCACCCGCAGTCCCACACCGGTGGCTTTTCCGCTGATTTCGCTGTTGAGCTCGGTGGTCTGGGCAGCCGTCAGATAGGTGGAGTATTTATCCCCGATACCGGCGATAAAACCGCCTGCCACCATATCCATCAATTCCGTTTCGTCGATCTCGCCGAAGTAATTTTCCCGTACCTTGGTTTCAATTTCGCTTATTTTCGCGTACATGGCGCGGCGTTCGTTGATGTTGCCGAGCTTTTCATCAAACTTTTGCTGGGACATGACCATGGTAATGGTCACGGTAATGGCGGCCGTCACCATCATAAGCGCCAGAGTAATGCCCAATGGTATTCGCTTGTTCATCCATTTCCGCCGTTTCTCCGTGCGTAAATTTTGTAATTGCGCCGATTCCCCCGCACGGGAAAGAACCGCAAGTTTTGTTACATAGGCTGATATTGCTCAGACGAATCCCCTGCATGCAAGAGGCCGCTTCTCGCGGCCCCTTTTTTCCTGTTTTATCGCGTATGCACATAGTTAAGCGGGTTTTGATACTGGCTGTTGGCGCGCACCTCGAAATGCAGGTGGTAGCCGGTAGAATTGCCGCTGGTTCCGACCAGGGCAATGGGAGTACCCTTGGTAACGTACTGCCCCACGCTGACAAGCACCGTCTGGGTATGGCCGTAGAAGGTCTCGTAATGCTTGCCGTCGGTGCTGTTCGTACCATGGTCGATGCTGACATAGTTTCCCCAGCCATAGTTCCATCCGCCGTCGTTTTTGGCGATGGTCACCACGCCGTCCTCAGCCGCCACAATCGTCTTGCCGGCGATGTGTCCATAATCGCCGTAGCCGGCAATGTCGATGCCGGAATGGAATTCCAGCTTACCAAACAGAATCCGGTTGCCGTAGGGAGAGGAGATGTTGCTGGCGCGGTCATAACCCGGGACCGGCCAGGTGAAGCTCAAAGCGGAAGGATCGCTGTTATCGGGCGGTATAACCGGTGTAACCGGGTTTTGCCCCTTATCCTGATCGGTGACCTGAATGGAGTCTTTCTCATTCTGCGCGTCGCTGATTCCCTGCTGGGCATTGCTTTGCAGCCGCTGGGCGTATTCCATCTTCGCCTGCTGTTCGCTGCGCACCGCCTCAAGCTGCTCCATATTCTCGTCCAGATCCTGCTTTGCCTGCATTTGCGCATCCTTATCCGCCTGCACCGCATCGCGAAGCTGCTGCACCTGGCTGCGCTTGTCCTGCTGCTCCTGTCTCGCCGCTTCCAGCTCGTTCATCTTATCGGCCAGCGTTTGCTTGGAGGTCTCAATTTCCGTCTTGGTCGCATTCATCTCATTAATCTGTGTGCGCAGGGTATCCACCAGCTGCTTGTCCTGCTCGGCAAGACGCTGCTTGACCTCCGCCTGATAGAGAAACTCGGCAAAGCTGTCGGAATTGAGAAACATTGTCAGGGAAGAGATTTCCCCGTTCATATAGATGGCGCGCATGCGCTGCATGAACACCTCATAGGTGTTGTCCACTTCCGCTTCCTTGGCGGCTAGGCTCTCCTGAAGCTGGGTGATGCTGGCGTTTAAGCCGTCGATCTCCTGCTGGGTGGTCTGAATCTTTTCATCCAGCGTCTGCAGCTGCCCGTCGATCTGCGCAATTTGCCCGTCGTATTCCCCAATGGTCTGGTCAAGGCCGGCGATTTGCTCGTTGATTACCTTCTGCTGTTCTTCCAACGCACGCACGCTTTCCTCAATGATGGCGATCTGCCCCTGGGCGTCCTCCTCATTTTGCAGCGCCGCATTGTACTGGCTTTGCAGACTGGCGATTTTCTGATCGAGCTCCGCCCTCTTCTGGTCCGCTTCCTCCTGAGTCAAGCCCATGGCCGTCATCGGCATCGACGCGACGGTTACCGTCAGCACCGTCAGCAGGCACAAAAGCTTCGCCTTCCAGCCCTTTTTCCTACCCATTCCTTTACAGGACATTGTAAACACCTCCGCCGTTGGTTCTCAGATAACGTTGTACCGAAATAAAGCTGCCCAAAGCGCCCGCGGCCATACCGATCCCAATGAAGCACAGCAGGACCAGCCATCCCACGTTGGAGAAGGGAATGAGAGTCGCAAAGGCGGACATTTTGAAAATGCCGTCGGCCGCCAGGCCGTACACATACCAAAGAATTCCGGTGGACAGCAGTCCTGCAATCAGGCCGATGAGCATTCCTTCAATGAGAAAGGGCATGGTGATAAACCCGTTTGTAGCGCCCACCGATTTCATAATGCTCACTTCCAGCCGGCGCTCATAGATGGTAATCTTAATGGTGTTGGAGATGATGAACAAGGCCACCAGGATCAATAAACCGATGACCCAAAAGCTAACCACCGAGACGGTATTTCGCACGCTGAGCATGGTCTGTGCTTCCTCGGTGCGCTCGGTGACCTTTTCAATCTGGCTGATCCTTCGAAGTTCCTCCGCCGTTTCCGTATAGCGTTCCACATCCTTTACCGACACCTGATAGGCGTCGGGGAAAGGGTTTTCCCCTTGATAGCTGTCGAAGAGGTCCCCGTCCTCTCCCAGTGCTTTCTTCTGGGTTTCAAGGGCCTCCTCCTTGGAGATAAACTTGGTCTCAGCGATGTTGTCCATCCGGCTGAACGCTTCTTCCACCACGTCAATATCCGCTTGGGTGGTGCCGCTTTTGAGGTAAACCATGACGATGTTCTGGCTTTCCATCCAGCCCACCGCCTGATTGATGTTGAGGACCACCAGCACGGCGCTTCCCAGCAGCATCAGGCAGGAAAGCAGCACGCCGATCGACGCGAGCGCCATATTCCGGTTGGTCCACAGGCTTCGAAAGCCCTCCCGGATCAGATACCCCAGGCTACTCGTCTTCATGCGGCTCTTTCACCCCCGTATCTGAAATGACGCTTCCTTCATCGATCTGGATCACCCGGCGGTCGAAGCGCTCCACTAGGCTCATCTCATGGGTGACCATCAGTACGGTGGTGCCGCGGCGGTTGATTTCGCTGAGCAGCTTGACCATTTCAAAAGACCGCTCCGGGTCGATGTTCCCGGTCGGCTCGTCGGCCACGATCATCTTCGGATTGTTGACCATTGCCCTGGCAAGGCCCACCCGCTGCTGTTCCCCGCCGGACAGCTCGCCCGGCATACACCGCGCCTTGTGACTGAGGCCAACCAGCGCCAGCACCTTGGATACCCGCTTACGGATCTGACGCGGCGGGGCTCCTGTAACACGCATGGCGAAGGCCACATTGTCGAACACGCTCATCTTGGGGATCAGTCGGAAATCCTGAAACACGATCCCCATGGTTCTCCTCATATACGGGATATCCCGTCTTTTCAACGTGGAAAAGTCGTAGCCGTTGACCAGGATCTTCCCGGCATTGGCGACCTCCTCGCGGATAATCAATTTCAAAAAGGTGCTTTTTCCTGCGCCGGACGATCCGACAATAAAAACAAATTCCCCGTCCTCAATGGTCAGATTGACATCCTTGAGCGCAGTCGTCCCGTTCGGATAGGTTTTCGTTACACCACGAAATTCAATCATCTGCTCCCTACCCTTCTTATGTAAGATTTCTGCCCTTTTCATGGTCTGCCGTGCGGCGTCTCAGGCCGCAGTACCGGCCGAAGGCAGATGAAAGTATATCGAAAGACAAAGGAAATCTTCGGCAATTTTTTACATATGCAAACCGAGTGTCCGGGCCTGACAGGCAGACCCGGACACACATTTTTCCTTTTCAAGCTGCTTTCCGGCCAAAGGCTCAATATTTGACCGGATTGGCAGAAAGGTATTTCTTTACCATCAGCGCGACCTTAAAGACAATGGCGTGATCAAACTCACGCAGATCGAGCCCGGTGAGCTTCTTGATCTTTTCCAAGCGATAGACTAAAGTATTGCGGTGGACGAACAGCTTTCGGGAGGTCTCGGAAACGTTCAGATTGTTCTCAAAGAAGCGCTGGATGGTGAACAGCGTCTCCTGATCGAGGGACTCGATGGCCCCCTTCTTGAACACTTCCTTGAGGAACATCTCACACAGGGTGGTGGGCAGCTGATAGATCAGCCGGGCAATCCCCAGGTTGTCATAGCTGACAATGGTTTTGTCGGTATCAAACACCTTTCCCACTTCCAGCGCCACCTGGGCCTCCTTAAAGGACCGGGCCAGATCCTTAATACCGGTCACGGTGGTTCCAATGCCGACAAAGGCATGGGTATAGAATTCGCCGCTGAGGGTATCCACAATGGAACGGGCCAGCTTTTCTAAATCCCTGGTTTCAATGTTCGACCGAATCTCCTTAATCAGCGCGATATCCGTCTCGTTGATATTGATGACAAAATCCTTGTTTTTGTCGGGGAACAGGTTTTGTACCACATCGTAGGCCGACACGTCGGTACGGGTGGAAATGCGGATCAGCAGCACCACACGGGTGACGTCGGTATTGAAACGCAGCTCCCGTGCTTTGAGGTAGATGTCCCCGGGCAGGATATTGTCCAAAATGACGTTCTTCATGAAATTGCCCCGGTCGTACTTCTCATCGTAATACTGCTTAATATTATAAAGAGCAATGGATAAGAGAGAGACATACTTTGCCGCAAGCTCGTCCGTTCCTTCCACAAACACCGCATAATCGGATTTGGTCACACCGGTAAACGCCCGGTAGGTATACCCGTCGCTGATCAGCAGGTCGGCAACCGCCAGGGTTTCGGTGGATATTTTTTCTATGCTTTCGCCGATCCGGCCCAATTCGCTGCACGCGATTATGGTAGAGGATTCGTCAATGACGCCGATGGTGCGGTCGATGGCATCCCTCATTTGTACCACGACGCCCTGGAACAATCTGTTGGACATATCAAATTCCCTCCTATATTTGCTTTACCCAAAACAAATCGAACAAAATGTCAGATTTCTTCCCACTCTTTTTCGATCATTAAGCTTATTCTACACAAATTCGAGTCTATTTGCAACAATTCCACGATAAAAGTTTCAAAATGGTAACAATTTAGCGGGATGCGGCAAAACAACGGACAAACCCGGCCTTGAATTGTATAAATTTTTATATAGTATGCCATATCCCAAACAATTTTAATCCAGATTTCGGAAAGGATTGTGGATAAGGAGCCTGTACTTTCCGCGCGGCTTTCCTGCTTTTCGCCTTCCTGCATATGTAAAAAAGCCGCTGTGGGAAAATCCCACAGCGGCTTTTGCCGTTTCGATATTCCGAGGGCCAATTAGTTGGTGATGGTTCTCTCGGTCTCTTTGTCGAAGAGATGAATCTTATTGGTGTCGATGGCGAGCTTGACCTTCTGGCCATGCTTTGCGGTGGAAGTCGGGGCGACACGGCAGATCATCGGAGTACCGGCCAGGGTGACGTACAGGTAGATTTCCGCGCCCATCAGCTCGGTCACTTCCACCTCGGCGGTCACGACACCGTCGGGATTGTCCTCGATGTGCAGGTCTTCGTCCTTGATGTGCTCCGGACGAACGCCCATGACGACCTCTTTGCCGACATAAGCATCCAGCTTGCCGTTTGCAGACTTCTCAGCCGGCAGCTTGATGGCGTATTCCGCAAACTTCGCATAGTAATCGTTGCCCTTCTTCTCGATCACCACGTCGATGTTGTTCATCTGGGGAGAACCGATAAAGCCGGCCACGAACATGTTGCAGGGCTTGTCGTAGAGATTTTGCGGGGTGTCGACCTGCTGCACCAGACCGTCCTTCATAACCACGATGCGGTCGCCCATGGTCATAGCTTCGGTCTGGTCATGGGTAACGTAGATGAAGGTGGTACCCAGTCTCTTATGCAGCTTGGAAAGCTCGGTACGCATCTGCGCACGCAGCTTGGCGTCCAAGTTGGACAGCGGTTCGTCAAGGAGGAATACCTTCGGCTCACGCACGATGGCACGGCCCAGAGCAACACGCTGACGCTGACCGCCGGAGAGCGCCTTCGGCTTACGGTCGAGCAGATGAGAGATGTCGAGGATACGAGCGGCCTCTTCCACGCGGCGCTTGATCTGATCCTTCGGGACCTTGCGCAGCTTCAGGCCGAACGCCATGTTGTCAAACACGGTCATATGCGGATAAAGCGCATAGTTCTGGAACACCATCGCGATATCGCGATCCTTCGGCGGGACGTTGTTCACCAGACGGTCGCCGATGTAAAGCTCGCCCTTGCTGATTTCTTCCAAGCCCGCGATCATACGCAGGGTGGTGGACTTACCACAGCCGGAAGGACCAACGAGGATGATAAATTCCTTATCCTCAATTTCAAGATTAAAGTCAGATACCGCTGTGACGTTGCCGGAATAAATCTTGTAAATGTTCTTCAGTGATAAACCTGCCATTTTAAAAGCCTCCTGAGTTGTATTTCGAATTGCTCGTATTCGGCATCACTCTGTGTATAATACTATATCAGAAACTCGAGGCAAAGAACAGTCATTAATTACCCAAACTTTGCTTTTGAGGATTATGTAAAACGCCCAGCAGTTCAAAAAACGTACAAAATTTCGTTTCTTTTTAAGACGAATTCACGAACACTTTTCGGAATGGGGTCAAAATGCTTTTTCGTTTCTTATGGAATTTGAACATATTTACATTTGACCCTCTTGCGCATTTTTTCGCAGCAATCTGCACTCTTCCTCGGTCAGCTCCCGGCATCCGCCAGGAGCCAGTTCGTTTTCCAGCACAAAATTGCCGATAGCCGTCCGGTGCAGCCCTACCACCCGGCGCCCCACCGCTTCAAACATCCGCTTGACTTGATGGTACCTTCCCTCACAAATGCGTACGGTGGCGCGGGCGGATGCGTCCGCCTCGGGAAGAAGCCCGGCCGGGCGGCATAGGGTCCCGTCCTCGAGCACGATCCCCTGGGCAAAGGCCAGGACCTCCTTCTCCCCCACCGGCGCGTCCAGGTCGGCCACATAGGTTTTATAGACCTCTTTCTTCGGCGACGTCAGCCGATGGGCAAAATCCCCGTCGTCGGTGATGAGAAGCAGCCCCGTGGTATCCTTGTCCAGCCTTCCCACCGGAAAAAGGCCCCGGCGCTTAAGACGGGCCGGCAACAGGTCGAGCACCGTCTTTTGTCTGGGGTCCCGGCTGGCGCTTACCACGCCCTGGGGCTTATTCATGACGATATACAAATATTCTTTATAAAGGAGCGGCCGGCCGTTTACCGCAATGACGTCCTCCTGAGGGTCCACCTTCTGATCGGCCGAACGGACGGTGCGGCCGTTTACCGTCACCGCCCCCTTGCGGGCCATCGCGCCCGCCTCCCGGCGGCTGCATACCCCTTGCCCGGAGAGCACCCGATCCAGACGCATCCACGCCATAAGACCCCTCCTAAACGAAACTTGACCGGAACCAATCGTTCCTCATTATTATAATATAGGTATTTACCCGGCCCGTCAACGGCTATACGCCGAAGAGAAGCCGGACGGTCAGGGCGCTCATGACGAAGCCCACCAGGTCCGCCGTCAGGGCTGCGGGCACGGTATAGCGGATCTGTTTGACGCCGACGGCCCCAAAATACGCGGCCACGGCGTAAAAGGTGGTTTCGGTGGAGCCCATCATCACCGAGGCCACCCGCCCGGCAAAGGAATCGGGCGGATTGTCCTGCAAAATGCTCTCCAAAATGGCCAGGGAACCGCCTCCCGAAATGGGGCGCAGCAGCGCCAGGGGCATGACCTCTTGAGGAAGGCCCAGCGCATTGGCCACCGGGGACAGTGCGTGCACCAGCACGTCGAGCCCGCCCGACGCTTTAAACATTTCCACCGCCGTAATCAACCCCACCAAGGTCGGCAGCAGCTTGAGGGTGGTCTCAAACCCTTCCTTTGCACCGCCTCCGAACACGTCGAAGGAAGCCACCCCCTTAAACAGGGCGAACAGCACCGCCGCCCCGACCAGGATGGGAAGAAAATAATCGCTCATCTGGGCCATCGTCCCCTCCGCACTTTACCGGCGCCCGGCTATTTTTTCCGCTCAAACCGTCCCAAAAGCCAGGCAGTCAGCAGGCCGGCCGATAGGGAAACCATGCTGGTGATCCAGACCGCCGGCAGGATATCCATCGGGGACGCGGCTCCATAGTTGCCGCGCAGGATGGAGACGGTGGTGGGAATCAGCTGGATGGATGCGGTATTAAGCACCACGAACAGGACCATATGCTTGGTGGCCCGCTCCGGTCGCTTGTTTTCCTTCTGCATCTCCCGCATGGCCTTGAGACCCAGCGGCGTCGCCGCATTCCCCAGCCCCAGGAGGTTCGCAGTGATGTTCATGGAGATGGCCTTGGCCGAAGGGCTTTTCGGGTCCATCCCCTTAAAGATCCGCTTGGTAATGGGGCTGATGAGCCGGCTGATCCAGACGGTCACTCCCGCCTTATCCGCCACGTTCATAATCCCGCCCCAGAAGCACATCGCCCCAAGGAGCCCCAGGGTCAGCTCCACAGCCTTGCCCCCTCCGTTCATGATGGCTGCGGACACCTCGCTCATCCGCCCGTTGCAGATGCCGAACACCACCGATAGGACCATCAGACCCGCCCATATGTAATTGAGCATCGACGCCCATTCCCTTCCATGCGTTTCTCGGCCCGCGGCAAGCCGGACGTGCGGCGGGCCGTCCATTCTCATGTCTATGAAAGGGGACGGGAATTCATTCCCCTGTCATCCTAAAACTGGGAATGCTGGCTTTTGGTAAATTCCTCCTATAATCATTTGTAGATACAACTTTAGGAGTTTTTTATTTCGAGGTAATTATTTCTCACATTTTAGTCAACAAAACCGAATTTTCGAGTAATTTCGACGCACTAGTTTGTTAATAATTTAACTAAATCTGAAGAAATTTAAACTATTATCAATTAATATAAGATTTTCGGTTGACATCTATGGAAAATATTATTATTATGAGAACAAGATAGGTGTGAAGCCTATCAAAATAAGGGGGCAGCATATATGAAATCTACTGGTATTGTTCGTAAGGTCGATGAGCTGGGCCGTATTGTCCTCCCCATCGAACTGCGCCGCACGCTGGACATCAACGAGAAGGATCCGTTGGAGATCTTCGTAGATGGCGGCAGCATCATCCTCAAAAGATACGAGCCGGCCTGTATCTTCTGCAACGATGCACGGGACATTATCAACTACAAGGGCAGAAACATTTGCCCGAACTGTATCAAAGAGCTCACCGAGAGGGCCAAATAAGGGCCTCCCATCCGCTCTTACATACGGCGCGGCTCTGCAAAACCGGGCCGTATTCCTGTTAGCAAGAAAGTGACGGAGATTTTTGGTATCCCCGTCACTTTTTTGTTGCCCGGCCGTCTGATGCGGACTTCTGTGTTTCCTTTAAAAATCACCGGAACCGCCCGCAAAATCGGCTTTTATCCATCGCCCGGAACCGGGCGTTTTTTATTCGACATTTTGACATGGTAAAAAATTCATTGTAAAAAACCGTTCTTTTCCCCATCCCGCCTCTTCCCAAAACCGGGACCAGTGCAGCTCTAAGCATTGCCATGCCCTCCATCAGAGCCGACCGTTCACAGCAGGCATGCAAAGGTGCCGGCCGGGCTCTTTACAGGGCGGCAAACCGCTCCGTCGCATCCTACGGCCACCCACCCGTTCACGGTACCGGTAACAGAACCGCAGACGATTCACCATTGTCCGCGCTTCCCGCTGATCGCCTCTCCCGAACCCTTTTCGCCCCCGGTTCCTGCCAGGGGACTTTTATGTTTGGCTACAAACGAGTGGTTTGCCCAGACCCCCGAGGGGTCAGAACTTGCTGACCCCTGGAAGGGATCGCATCGCTCGCCCTGCAACTGGGAAACCCGTTCCCTTTGGTATTCCATAGCATGCTGCGACAGGCATACTTTCCGCGAAAATCCCCGCGTTTTAGTAGAAAACCTGTGCGTTTCTTTCTCTTTTGATGCACAAACCACATTTTTACTCTTTTCTTTTGCCAAGGCTTTTTTACTTACCCCTGGTAAAACCAGGGGTT
>CAJFTS010000016.1 GCA_904420015.1 uncultured Clostridia bacterium | reverse complement strand
TAGCAAAAGGAGTTTTTATTTCTTCCTCTTCGCTTAACCTCTTTTGAACCACTTGCCTAGCAAGTGGTTTTTCTATACAAACAAGCGCCCGGACAAAGATTTGCCGGGCGCCAAAAAGGCCGAACCGAGACGATTGGTTACAGCCGTATCATTTTATTACTTGACCCATGGTAAAGGATTCAAGAAGGAGAGCTGGAATGGGAAACCGTGGCACAGAAAGCCGGACGCTCCTTCCACCCTTGAGCGGTGAAAGAACAGCCGAACCTTTTAAAGAATTTCCCATCGGATTCGCCGTAAAGCAAAGCTTTCCGATCCGTTTTTACATCATCCCATGCTGCTTGTTTGCCCTTGCGCCACCAAAGCAGATGGAACAGGGATTGCGGATGCTCAACCGCGTCCTGCTCGGATTTCGATTTCCTTTTCATTTAAGGCCCCGTAAAAGCGCAGGGCCTTGTACTTTTTTATCACATCTTCACACGAAAGCCGATAAACAAAGGGGAATCGGCTTTTTCCTTTCGGTCCTTTTTTCTTATCTATCCTCTCTTCCGATCCCTTTGTCCGCTTCCCGCCGCTTTATGCGCCGCCCGTCTGCGGCGGGACGAACGCACATGGGTTTTCCTGTTTTTCCGTCTGTCTGCCTGTTACGGCCGGTTCTTTGTAAGGCTTATGTAGCCTCTTTCCTGCGGGATTCTCCCATATTCAAGCCGAAACTGACCGAAAGCGCGTGATTGACCAGCTCCATCGAGGTTTCATCCAGCCGTCCCATCCGCTCCTTGAGCCTCTTTTTATCCAGGGTACGCACCTGCTCGAGCAACACGATGGAATTCTTGCTCAGCCCGGTGTCCTGGGCGTCAAGCTGGATGTGGGTAGGCAGCTTGGTTTTGTCCTTCTGGCTGGTTATCGCCGCTGCGATCACGGTAGGACTGAATTTGTTTCCGACGTCGTTCTGTACGATCAGCACGGGGCGGATTCCGCCTTGCTCCGAGCCGACCACCGGACTCAAGTCGGCATAATAAATGTCTCCCCTTCTGATAATCACAAATTGTCACACTCCATTATTCAATCGTTCCTCATGAAGTATTTTTACCCAATCGGCGCGTGCTTAAACAAGAAAAGAATCCGGGGAACAATTCTTTTCTGAAAAATCGTTTTGGGTAAGCGACAGCTTATCCTTTCTCATTATATTTCCGGACAAGACCGGGTGTGACAACGGCCTTTCTTGTCCCGGCGCACTTTACCGGGGTACATTTTTCTGGGCTGCACCCGTCCGTTCAAAAAGGCGGGGGCTTTTCCATCCGTTTTCGGCCCGGAGGGGTTTGGGGAGAACGAGTGAAATCAAAGGAGGGTAATTTTCCGTCCCCTCTTAGAAGCCTATTGGAACCCAAAAGCTTGATCGGCGTGCAGAACGAAGCGGCCAAAAGCGGCTCAAAAAACCGGCAGCGACCGATTCGCTCTTTTTCGCCGCTTTGCCGGCAAAGGTTAAGAACGGCGTCCTGCCGACAGCCGGCATCCGGCTTTGCGCGCGGACAAAGGCGAGGTAGGTGACGCCCGCTTGGCTGTCGGGCGAAAAGGACGAATCGGAGAGGCCGGTGCTTTTATAAGGCATGGACAGGGAAAACGAGGACGCCTTTTTGAAGAACCAACCCGACAGGCCGCACCTCCGAAAAAACGGAAATAACGCAAAATGGCAGAAAAACAGCGTCTCTGTAGAATCAGAGACGCTGTTTTTCTGCTTATTCTTCTTCATCCAGGCCGAAATAATCCTCCGTATGCGCTTCGGCGTCGTTATCGAGGATCTCGCCTACCCGCATGCGGCGCTTTATCTTCATCTCCTCCACCTGCTGGTGAATCAGCTCCTTGACCTCCCGTGGGTTCTTAACATTTTTAATTTCCAGCACCGGCATGGTCTTATCCGACGACTGCACCAGTATGGTGCCGACACGGAAAATCCGCTGGCCCAGCGTGATGCGCAGGCTGATATCCCGCACTCGGTAAAGGAGAATTTCCTCTAGGTTCATGCTCAAAAGCCCGGTCTCTAAAAAAATCCGATCCTCCGACAAAGAATACCGGGTAAAGGAAATCGGCATTCCCAGTATCCGTTTGCGGTCTTTCCAAAGATATTCAATCGTGTCCATATCTACTCATCCTTTCCCGTTAATCAATCAGATGATGCTGATACCACTTTTTCCCGTGGAAACGCATCAGGAAGATAAATCCGCGCACGCCCCATTCGGCAATCATAGCCACCCATACGCCCACAATGCCGAAGGGAAGCACGATTCCAAGCAGGTAGCCCAGCGCCACCCGGAACAGCCACATGGACAGCAGCGAAACAATAGAGGTATACTTGGAATCCCCCGCCGCACGCAGCGAGGAAGGGGTGATAAAGCTGAAGGGCCACAAAAACGGCTGACAAATGCCGGTGATGAGCACAATTTGAAAAATGGTCGGCACAATCTCCGCCGGCGGAGAGAAAAGCTGCACCAACACCGGGAACAGAGGCAGGAGCAGCGCGGCGCTGAGCACAAAGGAGACCGATCCCAAGCCCAGGAAAGACTTGATAAATTTGCGCGCATCCTTTACATCCCGCCTGCCCATACACTGCCCCACTACGGTGACCACCGACAGGTTCAGCGCGTTGGCGGGGATCTGGAACAGCTGGGTCAGCGAACCGCAGATGGCATTGACCGTCATGGAAAGAGTCCCCAGCTGGACGATAAAGGTCTGGGTGAGGATCTTGCCGCCGTTGAAAAACATCTGCTCGGCGGCAAAGGGGATCCCGATAAAAAGGATCTTTTTTTGAATGGCGAAGTTGAGCTTGAGGGCGTCGCGGATGCGAAACCGCAGCGAGGTGTTGATCTTCACCAGGTAGACGATCGAGCAGATCATCCCAAGCCCTCTGGAGAGCAGCATGGAGGTAATCATGCCGGTCACGCCCCAATGCAGGAAGGTGATAAAGACCACATTGAAAAGCACGTAGCAGCCGTTGGTGATGACCGACAAAACCAGCGAGGAACGCGTCTGCGCCACACCGCGCAATGCACCGCATACCGCCTCGGTAATGGCGATGAAGGTATAGGACGCGCTGCTGCCGATCAGATAGATCCGGGCGTTTTCAAACACGGCCGGCTCCGCGCCGCCGAAGAGAAGGCCGAGGAGCGGATCGTGAAAAAGGATGACCAAAGCGCTGACCACCAGCGCGGACATTGCCACCGAGGAGATGGTCTGGGCTGCGGACTTGGAAACCATCTCGTCGTTTGCGCTGCCCTTATACTGGGCCACCACCACCGTCCCGCCGGTGGCCATGGCGATGAACACATTCAGCAGGAAAATATTCAGCGAGTCCACCATATTGACCGCGCTGACCGCCGCCACGCCCGACGAGCTAATCATAGCGGTATTGAGCATACTCAGCCCAATGATGAAGGCTTGGTCCACCAAAAGCGGAATGATAATTGCGATGATCTGCCGGAAATTCATCGATTCACCGGTGAAATACTTGTTGAGCAGCTTCAACGCGCCTCTTTTTATTGCCTGCACGGTTGCAATCACCACGTTACCCTTATTATTGAGGTAAAGTATAGCACCCTCCCCCCTCCATTGCAAGGAACAAAGATGACAAAAAAGGCAAAAAAAACAGACAACCTCCCGTTGCACAGGACGGGTTTCTTCCCATTAACGCCTTCCAACCGCTTCCTTTTCCCGCAATCCATGCAAAGAGAAGGCCGAGAAGCCTCCCTCCTTCCGATCAGGCCGAAACGGGCCGGTGATACCTGCGTCTATCCTCCCTTCCGTTCCGGCGGACCGACCTTTATCGGCGGCACCGGGCCGTTGTGCGCGCTATGCAACCCGCCCTTTTCCGACGCGCGCGGCACGCTCACATTCCCCCTCTCTTCGGCGTGTACGACGGCTGTATTGAAATCCCGCAAGGCGGCGAATATTTATTTACAATTGCGCGGTTGACATTATTTTCTTCTCTGTTATAATAGAGAAACAACATTACTTGTACCTTTCAAAAGGGAGTAGTTATAAGTCTCATTGTCAACACCTCGATTCTAAGGAATCTGGCGATGAGCGCCGACCTTCGGTAACAAGACTTTTGGATGGCCGTCCTAGTTTTCTGGACGCTGTCTGAAAGTCTTTTTTTATTTCTCATAGAAGAAAAAGGAGGATATACCATGCCTGGTACCTACTACAACCGTTCTGCCCGGGACGCGCTATGTCAGACCGGCTCATCGAAAGACGGCCTGACCGCCGCCCAGGTAAAAAAAGCCCGGGAAGCCTACGGCCCCAATTCCCTGACGGAAACCAAAAAGAAGAGCCTTCCCGTCATTTTTCTCGAACAGTTCAAGGATCTGCTGGTTTTGATCCTGATTGCGGCGGCGGTGATCTCTCTTATCTCCGGCCAGGGGGAGAGCTCCATCGTGATCTTTGCCGTGATCGTCCTCAATGCGGTTTTGGGAACGGTGCAGTATGTAAAGGCGGAAAAATCCCTGGCAAGCCTCAAGGCGCTCTCCTCTCCCAGCGCTAAGGTCATGCGGGAGGGAGCGGTCTGTGTCATCCCCTCCGGCGAAGTGGTGGTGGGTGACCTGGTGCTACTGGAGGCCGGCGACATGGTGGTGGCCGACGGGCGGATTTTGGAGAACTTCTCCTTGAAGGTCAATGAAAGCTCCCTGACCGGCGAATCGGAAAGCGTGGAAAAAACCGCCGGCTTGATCGAAGGAGACCAGGTAGCGCTGGGGGATCAGAAAAACATGGTGTTTTCCGGCTCCCTGGTGACCTACGGCCGGGCGACGGCGGTGGTCACCGCCACCGGCATGGACACCGAGCTTGGAAAAATCGCCGCCTTGATGAACCAGACCAAGCAGCGCAAAACCCCTCTTCAGGAGAGCTTGGACCGGTTCAGCAAAATGCTGGCGATTGTGATTATGGTGATCTGCGGGGTGGTTTTCGGCCTTTCTCTCTATCGGGAGATGCCGCTGCTCGACTCGCTGATGTTTGCGGTGGCTTTGGCGGTGGCCGCCATCCCGGAGGCGCTGAGCTCCATCGTGACGATTGTTTTGGCGCTGGGAACCCAAAAAATGGCCAAACAGAACGCCATTATCAAGGACCTCAAGGCGGTGGAAAGCCTGGGCTGCGTTTCGGTTATCTGCTCGGACAAAACCGGGACCCTGACCCAAAACAAGATGCAGGTGCAGCAGGTCTACGCCGATGGGGCGCTGGTAGAGGGGACGCGGCTCGACCTGGCAAACGATGCGCAGCGGATGCTTCTGAAGGCTGCCGTTTTGGCCAGCGACGCCACCGACGTGGATGGGGTGGCCATCGGTGATCCCACGGAAATTGCGCTGGTCCAGCTGGGGGACGTCTATGGTGTGGAGGAGGTTTCCTACCGCAAGCAGCATCCCCGTCTGGGCGAGGTGGCGTTTGATTCCGAACGCAAGCGGATGAGTACGCTACATAATCTAGACGGCAGGCCCACCCTTCTGACCAAGGGCGCTATCGACGAGCTGCTTACCCGGTCCACCCGAATGCTGACCCGGGAAGGGGTGCGCCCCATAACGGAGGAGGACCGGCGGGGGATCCTCGAAGCAAACGCCCGGCTTTCGGAAAACGGCCTGCGGGTGCTTACCTTCGCCTACCGGGAGATGGAGAGCGAACGGGCGCCTACCGTTTCGGACGAAACCGACTTTACCTTCATCGGGCTGATTTCCATGATGGACCCGCCCCGCCCCGAATCGGTGCAGGCGGTGGCGGACGCCAAGGCGGGCGGAATCCGCACAGTTATGATTACCGGTGACCACAAGGTGACGGCCACGGCCATCGCCCGGCAGATCGGCATCTTCCAGGATGGGGATATGGCTTTGGACGGGGTGGAACTGGATAAGATGAGCGACGAGCAGCTCGACACAGTTCTCGAACGGGTTTGCGTCTATGCACGCGTATCGCCGGAGCATAAGATCCGCATTGTCTCCGCCTGGCAGCGGAGGGGCTGCATCGTGTCCATGACCGGCGACGGCGTCAACGACGCGCCCGCCCTGAAAAAAGCCGACATCGGGGTGGCGATGGGGATTACCGGAACCGAGGTAAGCAAGGATGCGGCCTCCATGATCCTGGCCGACGACAACTTCGCCACCATCGTCAAGGCGGTGGTAAACGGCCGCAATGTCTATACCAACATCAAAAACGCCATTACCTTCCTGTTGTCGGGCAATGCAGCGGGCATTCTCTGCGTACTGCTGACCTCCCTGCTGGCCCTGCCGGTCCCGTTCGCCCCGGTTCACCTGCTTTTTATCAATCTGCTTACCGACAGCCTACCCGCCATCGCCATCGGGATGGAGGAGGCGCGCAGCGATCTGCTCCGCCAAAAGCCGCGCAATCCCAAGGATCCCATCCTCAGCAAAGCGCTGACGGGGAAAATCGGGATTCTGGGCTTATTGATCGCAGCGGCCACTATGGGCGCGTTCTTCCTCGGCCTTCATCAGGGAGGCGCGGCAATGGCCAGCACCATGGCCTTTGCCACCCTGACGCTGGCGCGGCTCTTCCACGGCTTTAACTGCCGAGGGGAGGGCTCCATCTTCAAGCTGGGGCTTCTCTCCAACCGGTACAGCCTGATGGCCTTCGGCGCAGGGGTACTGCTGCTGGCGGCGGTTTTGTTTGTGCCGTTTTTACAGGGTCTGTTCCAGGTTGTGCCCCTGTCTCTTTCTCAGACTGGGTTCCTTGTCCTGCTGGCCTTCGCCCCAACCGTCGTGATTCAGCTTTACAAGGTCATCCGGGACAAGGTTCGCGGATAGCCGGAAAAGCTTAGCGGCGGCCGCAACGATAGATAGGCAAGCCGAACGCGCTATGCTCCTTTCTATAAAAAAGCAACCGCCCGGATCGGAAATACCGATCCGGGCGGTTTTCATTGTTATTGGAAACCACCGGCTCTGCCGGTGGAGATGTCCCGCAAAGAAGCGTTCGCTATAAGCATCGAGGGAAGCGAGCTGCGAACAGCCAGCCTTACGGTAATGGAAGGCTTCCGTTAAAATGGGGATTCGCCTGTTTACGGGCCGCGGGGCAAGTGATGCCAAGTGAAATAAATTTCCGTGCGTCTTGAGACGCTTGCTGGCAATAAACCCTGATAGGGCTTACTCAAGCCTCCGGCTTTGCCGGTGATCTTAACTTTTCATCCTTCCGGGCGAATGACACCGGTCTCATCCATCTTTGCCCCGATGGAAATGCTCTCTAAGAAAGAGAAAAGCCGATTTCGGCGGACCGGATCGGTCACCATATCGGTACGGCCGGCCGCCTGATAGCAGGGCAGCAGTTGGGTGGTGACGGTTCCCTCCTCATCCAAGATAACCTTCAGCAGGGCGGTATCGGTGGGCACGTCGTTGAACCAGAAATTTCCCAGGCTGTACACAATGGGCTTACCGCGATAAAACTCCACCCCTTGCAGGCAATGGGGATGGGCGCCCACCACCACATCCGCGCCCGCGTCGATGTACTGCTTGCCCTGGGTCCGCTGGGCCGCTTCCAGCTTGGTGCTGTTCTCGGTTCCCCAGTGGACATAGGCCACTACAAAGTCGCTGTTCTCTTTAGCTTCGGCGATGACCTGCAAAAACTGCTCCGGGTCGTAGGTGCGCAGCACCCCTTCCTGCTTGTCCCCGGCGGCAGGGGTCATGATGTTCTTTTCCGCACGGGTAGCCGCCACATAAGCAATCTTGCGGCCGTTTACAATGTAATACTGCGGCGTACACGCCTCCTGGATATCCCGCCCGGCGCCGATGCGTGCGATCCCCGCTTGGTCGAGGGTATCGAGGGTATCGAAAAAGGCGTCCGCCCCGTAGTCGTAGACATGGTTGTTGGCCAGCCCCACCAGATCCACCCCCATCTGTTTGAGGATCTCCACCTTTTCGGGATGGGCGCGGAAGGTATAAAGCTTACCGGAAAGGGGGGCGCCGCGGGTGGAGAAGGTAAATTCATTGTTGACGAGCATCACGTCCGCACCGTTCATCTCCGCGAGCAGGTCGCTCCCCAAGCAGCCGTAGATGCCGTTTTCCTGCTGCTCATAATAATTCATCTGATACCAGCCGTCGGCCAAATTGATGTCTCCGGTGAAGCCGAGCACCGTCCGTCCAGGATCTGCCGCGTCCCTGCTATGCAGGTTCTCTTCCCTTCCGACCGCACCGGTATACACATCGTACATCACCACCAGCGTGCGGCCGGTCAGACGATAAAACAGCTCGTCGCTGTAGCCCTCGGCTTCCACCGCCTCCAAAAGCCTCTCGGGAAAATCGGCCCCCTCTTGCGAGACGCACCAGTTGAGAAAATCCTCCGTCAACGTTCGTTTGGGCGCGGCCCCCTCCAAGGCGGCGAGGAGCGCGGTGAGATCGGAGGGCTGTGATACCGCCGCGGACGGCCCCCTATCCGGCTCTTTTTTCCGCTCGGCCACAGCCGACGTCCCGCTTTGCAGCAGGCCGTCTCCCTGTGCCAAGGCCGGCGCAGAAGGAGGCTGACACCCGGAAACCAACAGCGCAACCGCGGCCAGGACAGCCAAAAGCACGGTAGTTCGCATCTTATCTCCTTCTCTCTCAACCGTTGCCCGAGGAGCATTTCGCCGCATCAATGGCGAGCACAATCATCAACGAATAGAGTACATCCTCCGGACGGCAGACGTCGATTTCATAGGTATCCGTCCAGTTGAAAAACTTCTTGGAAGCAAACATCACCGGCCGCTCTCCATCGTACACCGAATAGTTCCACTCCCAAAAATCGCCGCTGACCTGCCAGCCGTTGCAGTCAAGGAGAAAGCTCGGCTTAAAAAAGGTGAACTCTTTCTTAATCTGGCCCACATACTCCTCTCCCACGTACATGCGAAACCGGGGCAAAAAGGTGAACACCTCCTCCTTTACCGTTCCCACATGCTGCCCTAACGCATCGTAAATATGCAGACAATGTCCCCAGGACAAAGCGCCTTTGACAACATAGACGGTTTGTCCCTGCTCGTCATAGATATCATAGCTGTCAAACCAGGAAAACATCCGTTGCTTAAACCATAGCTTCATGGAATTTGCCTTCTTTCTAATTTTTTGGCGGTATGCAAAAAAGCTTTGGCAGGCCACACCGCCCGCTTCCTTTTTTGCGTAAACCGACGATCCTTTTTTGCTCCGCCCCGTATTCCCCAGCCGTCATAGGGCCTTTGAGCCTTCTCCTTTATGCGGATGGGATCCGCTGGCAAACAGCGGCAATCAGGTTCATATGCTTACCCGCGCCCGCGTCCATAGCCTTTCGGTCTCCGACGGCATAGGGATTGTCGCAGGAGAGCCAGTCGTTCCAGCTTTCCTCAAAGCAGGCCATTTCCCCGATGGAAATTAAGCGCGTCTTAGCGGAAGCACATAAAAGGGAGCGCCACCAGCCGACGCTGTGCATGGTTTCCAGATCGTCCCTTGACCAGGTGACAAAGAGTTCTTTCGGCGAACACTGTGCAAGCTCCTGCTTGAGTCCTGGAAAGGCCAGGGCGATCATTCCCCCTTCCTTCACCAAGGGGGCGATATGCGCATCTAAAAAGCCCTTCTCCCGGCCAAAGTAGTGGTACGCGTCTATGCTGACGACGGCATCGAAATAGCCGTCGGCAAAGGGAAGCGCTTCGGCGCCTGCGTGCAGGGGAACAATCCGATCGCCATAGCCCATCTGCTCAAACCTTGCGAGGTTTTCGCTGGCCGGCGTCCACAGATCCACGGCAAATACTTCTGCATCCAACCGGTCGGCAAGGAAAAGAGAGGACAACCCCTTTCCACAGCCCAGATCCAAAATGCGGCGGCAGCCGGATAAGGGCAGGTCCTTCGTCAGTTCCTCGCACATAGTAACCGCATTGGGACCCATCATATTTTCTAGCAAAAATTCTTTGGAAAAGCATATGGACATAAATTTGCTTCCTTTCTCCTTTTTGCGCGCAAAGAGAACCGTTGCAAAAAAGCAGGTGCGGCAACCCGCCGCACCTGCTCCTTGCAACCATCGTATCCGGCAGTCTTTTCAGCGGTTTTTCTGTATTCTTCTTTGCACGCAGCAAATACAGCAGCCGAACGGCCGCTTTTTCCTGCCCAGACAAATGAAGCTACAGAACCGGCAAAAAGACACCTCCCTGTGAACCAACGGTCACAATATACCAAAAAGCCGCCCAGCTGTCAAGTTAAATAAGAAACCCCTGCTTTTTCGGTTCCTTTTCTACTTCTTTTCTCAATTCTCCGAGCTTTATTGGGAAATTCACTTGCCCGCCTCCCCCCGTCTGCGCCCTCCGCTTTTGCAATGGTCAGGCGCCTGCCGCCTCTTAAACAGCATCCTTTTTCGTATGCTTCGGTCTTTTTTCTCCAATTTTCTTGACAAAGCCCTTGCAATTGCGCCCTTAAGCGCGTATGCTCGGATTATAGTATAGGGGTTTGCCTATAAGAAGGAAGGGTTACATTGACCATACGACATTTGAAGGTATTCCTGGCGGTAGCGGATACCGGGAAAATGAGCCTGGCTGCCAAAAAGCTCTATATCGCTCAACCCACCGTCAGCCAGACCATTTCGGAGTTGGAACGCACTTACGGGGTACTGCTTTTTGAACGGCTGGCAAAGGGTCTTTATCTTACCGACGCCGGGCACCGGCTGCTGACTTACGCGCGGCATATTGTCCCGCTCTTTGAGGAAATGGAACGGCAGATGCAATACTCCTCCCAGCATCTGTCGCTGCATGTCGGGGCTACCATTACGGTGGGAATCTGCCTGCTTACCGATATGATCAATCGGTTCGAAGCGGAGCATCCGGGGATGCGAATCCATGCTTTTGTGGACAATACCAGTGTTATCGAGGAAAAAATCCTCAAAAGCGAGCTAGACCTGGGCATTGTGGAAGGGCAGGTCAAGCATCCAGACCTGCTTGTGGTTCCCATGATGGAGGACGAGTTGGTTTTGGTCTGCGGCCCTCAGCACCCTTTTGCTAAAAAGAAAACGATAAAAGCCGCCGACCTGTCCGGACAGGATTTTATCCTGCGGGAACGGGGCAGCGGCACGAGGGAGTTTTTTGAGCAATTTTTGTCACAGGCAAGTGTACAAATTGAAGAAAAATGGGTGTGTCACAGTTCAGCAGCCATTAAAAACGCGGTAATGGGCGGACAAGGGATGACGGTCATTTCCAGGCGGCTGGTAAAACGGGAGGCAACACAGAAAAAGCTGTACATTCTCCCGCTCCAGGATCGAACACTCACACGGACATTTCGCCTGATCTACCACAAGGACAAATTCCTCTCCGTCCCGTTTTCCGCTTTTATCGGCCAGTGCCGATCGGCTGTGTAGCCGGCTCATAGCAGGGATAATCCTCCGTGGTGCGGTCCTGTGTCACCGACGCATAAAGCCGGTAGCCGCCGGAAAGATTGTAGCAGTCGTACCCATGCCCGCTGAGAATCCGGCAGGCAAGATAGCTGCGCAGGCCGCTATGGCAGTGAACATATACCGGCTTATCCTTGGGAAGCTCATCGAGGTGCTCGCGCAGCTCGTCGAGGGGGATGTGCCAAAAGCCCTCAATCCATCCTTTGCTTCGTTCCGCGTGGGTGCGCACATCCAGCAGCGTCACACTGCCGTCCCGGGGCAGGGAAGCTACATCGTGCCAATGGAAGTTCTTTACCTTCCCGGTCAGTGTGTTTTCAATGACAAAGCCCGCCATGTTAACCGGATCCTTGGCTGAGGAGAAGGGCGGCGCGTAGCAGAGCTCCAGCTCGGTCAGGTCAAAAGCGGTGAGTTTTCCACGAATGGCGGCAGCCAGTACGTCGCAGCGCTTGTCCACCCCTTCAAAGCCCACGATCTGGGCACCGAGAAGCCGGCCGGTTTTCGGGGCGTAAAGGGTTTTAATAGACATGCTTTTTGCGCCCGGATAATAACCGGCATGGGAAGGAGAGTAGGTAAACACCTTCTCATAAGGGATGGACAGGGCCTGGGCGGTACGCTCGTTGAGCCCGGTACAGGCCACCGTCATATCGAACACCTTTAAGATAGAAGAGCCCTGGGTACCGTGGTATGCGCTGAAAATGCCGCAGATGTGGTCGGCGGCAATCCTTCCTTGGCGGTTGGCGGGGCCGGCCAGGGGAAGAAAGCCCTTTTTTCCGGTGACAAAATCGGTGATTTGAACCGCGTCCCCCACCGCATAGATGTCCTTAAAGGAGGTCTGCATCTGTTCGTTGACCACAATGCAGCCTTTGGGATTGACGGCAATGCCCGCCTTTTCGGCAAGCGTGGTATCCGGCGTCACCCCCACCGACATAATCGCCATATCCGCCGCCATCTCGCCGCCGGTCAGGGTCAAGACCAAGCCCTCCCCTTCTTCCCGTACGGCTTTGAGCTTTTGCTTGAGCAGTACCCGCACCCCCTGTCCGCGCAGATACCGGTGCACATCGCAGGCCATATCCCGGTCAAGCGGCCCGATCAAATGATCGGCCAGCTCCACAATGGTGGTGGAAATTCCGGCCTTAGTCAGGTTTTCCGCCATTTCCACGCCGATATACCCTCCGCCGACGACCACGGCGGATTTGGGATGGTGCTGTGTGAGATAGGATTTGATGTCCATGGTGTCCGGAATGGTACGAAGGGAAAACACCTTCTCGTTGGGGATCCCGGCGATGGGAGGAAGAATCGGCTTTGCCCCCGGCGACAAAATCAGCTTGTCGTAAGTTTCCTGGTAGATTTCACCGGTGGCGGTCTTTTTCACCTTTACGGTTTTGGCGGCCGGGTCGATGGCAACCGCTTCGCTGCCTACCCGCACGTCGATGCGAAAGCGTTTGTGAAAGCTTTCCGGGGTTTGCAGCGTCAACGCCGAGGCGTCCCGAATCTCGCCGCCGATGTAATAGGGCAGGCCGCAGTTGGCGAAGGAAATGTACTCGCCCCGTTCGAGCAGCACGATCTGTGCGTTCTCGTCGAGCCTGCGCAGCCGTGCCGCTGCGGACGCGCCGCCTGCTACACCGCCGATGATGACTACCTTCATAAGAAAACCTCCTATCTGATTGGGCCTGGTACCGGTATGGTATTTTCAATTAGTATAGCATACCCATATCCCTTTGTATAATAGGAGAACAAAAGGGTATTGATAGGAAAAATCCTATCCATACCCTTTTTCTCGATTCTCTTTGCAGCCCTTTTTTCACCCGGTTTCTTCCTTATTTTGGGCTTACAGGTCGAATAGACTCATCTGTTTTCCTTCTACAGGCGCCTTCGGCACAAAGGCGCAGCCGGTCGCCAACTGGGAAGCGGGAATATCCGCAAGGAAGGGAGACGGCTCCTTGGAAGAGAGCAAAATCAGTTCATCCTGCGCGCGGGTCATGCCCACATAGAATAGCCGCCGTTCCTCTTCCTCGTCTGCCATCCGGCCGGGTGCGTCCAAAGGAATCACACCCTTGCTGACATCATAGAGAAAAACCACCTCAAACTCCAGCCCTTTGGCGCCGTGGAAGGTCATCAGCCGTACGGCGTCGGAGACATAAGACCGGCCGAAGCCACGGGACAGATCCCCTTCCTGGCCGAACACCAGGGCGTTGAGAAAGGCGGGCATCTTTACAAAAAAGGCGGCCGCACCGCAAAGCTGGGCAAGCTCCTCGCTTTCCGGAATGGAGCAGTCCTGCACAAATTCCTGCAGGAGGGACTGGGGCTTTTCCTTATCAAACCGATCGGCAAAATCGTCAAGCAGCGCAAGCATCCGACAGACGGAGGGATGAAACCGATCCGGCTGGGGCAGCTCATGTAACGTCATATTCCCCTCGGCCAGCGTCTCAATCAAAGCCGCAGCCGGGTCTGCCGGGCAACCCAGTATCAAACGCAGGCAGGCTCGCAGGGAAAGCAGGTCCCTGGGATTTTGCAGATAGCGGAAAAAGCCCAATATCCCCCGCACCGTCTCGGATAGGAGGCCCGGGTCCCGTCCGGTCACAACATAGGGGATCCCTTCCTTACGAAGGCAGGCTTCCAGCATGGCCGCCTGCCGGTGCGTGCGGTAAAGAACGGCAAAGTCGGAAAAGCCCAACGCCTTTTCCCGGCCGCGCAGGCCCTGGTCGGTTTCCAGCATATCCATGCCGCCCACCAGCCTTCCGATTTCCTTGGCAACGTAGATGGCCTGGGATTTTTCATCCGCCGCGGTAATATACCGCACCGGTTCTCCATCAGCCCGCTTTGCCTCCAGGGTCCGGGGCGGCTCCCCCTCCGGCTGGGGCGCAAGAACCGGCAGGGCGCAGGAGAGGATCTGCGGCGTCGAACGGTAATTGTCGGTCAGGCGGATGACACAGGTGCCGGCATGCTCCGACAAAAACCGGGTAAAGCACCGGGAATTGGACCCGCGAAAGCCGTAAATGGCCTGATCCGGGTCGCCGATCAGAAAAACGCTTTCACTCTCTTTGGAAAAGGCCTCGATCAGCTGGTACTGTATTTCGTTGATATCCTGAAACTCGTCCACCAGCAGATGGGTAAAGGGACGGCGTGACTTTTTGTCAAGGCCGTCCATAGCGTCCCTGGCAGACAAAAGCAGATCGTCGAAATCCATTACGCCGTATCCGCGCAGCTTTTGGTTATAGCGCTCCACACCCTCCCGCAGATCGGATGCATCCGGCTGCGCCGCTCCATTTTTCATCCGGGAAACCTCCCGCAGCAGCCGTCTGGGAGAAACCCGGCCGGGAAGGGACTCGGCCGCCTCCTTCGCAAGAGAAAGCGCCTCCCCCTCTTCGATGACCGTAACGCCTCCTTCCCGGCCGCTAAGCAGGGACAGGCAGATGGAATGGAAAGTACCGATGGTCATCCCTTTGAGGCGGTTCTTGCCGCCCAATGCTTTGGAAAGCCGCTCGCGCATCTCCTCGGCAGCCTTATTGGTAAAGGTAACGGCGGTGATCTGCGAGGGCTTAACCCGACGGGCCTTTA
Source organism: uncultured Clostridia bacterium (assembly GCA_904420015.1). Classification (GTDB taxonomy): domain Bacteria; phylum Bacillota; class Clostridia; order Oscillospirales; family Acutalibacteraceae; genus Solibaculum_A. Next base: position 35,576 of record CAJFTS010000016.1, on the reverse strand, counting down.
GCAGATAAAGGATGCGGGAAACGAGAGTCTTGGTTTTCCCGGTTCCCGGCCCCGCGATGACCGCAACCGCCGGCGCCTCCTCCGTCACCGCCCGTCGCTGCTGGTCGTTGAGGCCGAAAAGCGGATCCTTCTCTTCCTGCTGCGGCTCCTTCTCTGCGGGTGCTTCCTCCCTTTGGGGCCGTACCGTCATCGGCCGCGCCGTGTCCTCCGCTTTCGGCTTTGTCTGCGGGCTCGGCTGCGCCTGGAAAAAGGACATCTGGCCGGACAAGAGCCCGATTTCCCGGTCGGAAAGCAGATGGATCTTCCCATATTCCCCGTCGTAACCAGGCGTCAGCTCCACCTGTCCCGTGCGCACCCGGCGGATCCCTTCCGCCACGCAGGGGCCCGCCACCCGCTCAATGTCCGGCAAGGGCGCTTCCCGCAGCAGATAAAACTCCGGCCCCAATTCCCGCAGCAGAGTCTCATACCGCGCCGTCGTTTTCTTGCTTGTGGGGGAAAAGCCCAGGGAAGCGGCAATGGTCTCCGGCAGGGGAACCAGGCTTTCAAACCGAGGCGCCTTTGCAGGGGTATAGCCCTCCGGCCGGTCGGCCAGCTCCTCCACCCGGTGGAGAACCCCGATGGTCAGCTTACGGCCGCAGACCGGGCACCTGCCGTCGGTTTTCGCGGTCTCGGACGGGTTGAGACAGAGCTTACAGGCCCGATGCCCGTCCAAATGATATTTCCCCTCCTCGGGGAAAAACTCAATGGTCCCTCCGAAGCCCCCCGTTTCCGGTTCCTCCAGCGCCCTTTTCATGGCCGGATAGGATAGGGCTGTGGTAAAGAGGTTCGCCTCCCGCCCCAGCTTTGCAGGAGAATGGGCGTCGGAATTGGAGACAAGGGTAAACCGGTCCAGCGCGGAAAGCCGCCAGTTCATGGGCGGGTCGGAAGAGAGCCCGGTCTCCAGCGCATGGATATGAGGGGTCAGATCCTCAAAGCATTCTTCTATGGTGTCGAATCCGGAAAAAGCGCCGAAAAGGGAAAAATGCGGCGTCCAGATATGGGCGGGAATCAAGACGGCCTGGGGACAGACCTCCAGCGTAATCTCCAGAAGGTCCCGGCTGTCCAGACCCAAAATCGGGCGGCCGTCCGAATGGAGGTTGCCGATGGCCTCCAGCCGCTTGGAGAGGGCCTCGGCCTCCTCAAGCCCGGGAAGCAGGATCACGTTATGTACCTTGCGCACCTTTCCGTTCTTTTTGTAAATAGAGCTGATCTCCCCCGTCACCACAAAACGGGTCCGGGCGCCGCCTCCCACCCCATCGTCGGGCAGGCGGTATTCCTCCTTAAGGGTATAGAACCCTTCTTCAGCAGGCTGCAGCTTCTCCCTGAGCTCTTCGCGCCAGGCTGGATGGGTGAAGTCTCCCGTTCCCAGCAGGTCGATCCCCTTTCGCCTGGACCAAAGATCCAGATATTCCGCCACGCTCTCCTTGCTGGTGGCGCGGGAATATTTTGAATGGATATGCAGATCCGCAATAAACATGCCGTATCTCTCCTTTTCCCGTCGTCTATCTTCCTGGCCGGATTTCCTCTCCAGCCGGTCGAAAGCCGTCGAATTCCTTTAAAAACCACACGTCCTCGACCGCAAACGTCCTCCCGTTTAAATACTGCAAGGGCCCTGCATCCGACTCAAATGCAAATGCCAGCTTATACGAATAAAGGGCCTGCTTGCGGTAGCCGGTTCCTTTGTTCAATGCATTGGTGCCGTACTTGCCGTCGCCCAAAAGCGGATGCCCGATGGAGGCCAAGTGGGCACGGATCTGATGGGTCCTTCCGGTCAGCAGTTCGATCTCCAAAAGGCTCAGCCCTTTCTTTTCCCGCAGTACCCGGTACCGGGTGCGGATGGTTCGCCCGCCCTCCACCGGATGCCGATGGACAAACACCTTGTTTTTATCCGCATCCTTATATAAAAACCCCTCCAGCGTCGCTTCCTTTTTCGCAAGGGTGCCGTGTACAATGCACAGGTAATACTTTTTCAGCTCCCGTTCCTTCATCTTCTCGTTTAAAACCCGCAGCGCCGCCGCGTTTTTCGCCGCGATGACGATCCCGCCGGTATTGCGGTCAATGCGGTTGACAAGAGCGGGCGCAAAGGAACGCTCCTGCTGCGGATCGTATTCTCCCTTGTTGTAAAGATAATGCTGGATGCGGTCGATCAGCGTGTCTCCGTACTCCTTGTCATCCGAGTGAACCAAAAGCCCGGGCTTTTTATCCGCCAATAAAATGTTTTCATCCTCGTATACCACCGTCACCTTAGGCGGCGCACCGGAAAAGGGCAGCTTTTTTGGGACCGGGGCGAAAAACTCATCCTTGAGATAAAGATCCACCACATCCCCTTTGGCAAGCCGGGTGGATATCTCGCACCGCTTTCCGTTTACCTTGATGCGTTTGAGACGGATGGATTTATATAAAAGGGATTTGGGCAGCAGCGGCACGGCCTTGGTTACAAACTTGTCCAGCCGCTGGCCTGCGTCGTTTTCCGTAACAATCCATTGTTTCATCTTGAGGGGTACACGCTCCTTGCTTTCCTTTTGCCTTTTAGTATACCATGAAACCGGCCCATTGTAACACAAACCTTTGCAAAGGCTGAAATATGGTATATAATTATCGATAAGAAATATATGCGCCGTCAGGCGTTAAGGAGATGGAACGCATTATATGGCAATGCATGACGGACATCGGGAACGGCTTCGCAACCGGTTTATCGAAGAGGGCCTGGACAGCTTCGAGCTGCACAATGTGCTGGAACTGGCCTTGTTTTATGCAATTCCCCGCAAGGATACCAACGAGATTGCCCACCGGCTTTTGGCCCGGTTCGGCAGTTTGGCAGGCGTGCTGGAAGCGCCGGTTGAGGAACTGATGCAGGTGGAGGGCATTTCCAAAAACGCAGCGGTTTTCCTTTCCTTCCTCCCGGCCATATGCCGGCGGTATTATGAGGACCGCTGCTCCGGGAAGTGCATCACCAGCGTGGAGGAAGCGGGCGAATACTTTAAGCCCAAATTTATCGGCCGCACCGATGAGGTGCTTTTCTTTTTAGCCTTGGACGGCAAGGGCCGGGTGCTCAATTGTGAGATCGTGTCGGAAGGCGTGGTCAATGAGGTCAACGTCAATGTGCGCAAGGTGGTGGAGATCAGTATGCGCTACAAGGCCACCTCGGCGATCATCGCCCATCACCATCCCAACGGCAACGCCCTTCCCTCCGAGTCGGATATCGAAACCACCTGGATGGTGCGGCATGCGCTGGAATTTGTAGGAGTGAAGCTGACCGATCACATCATTGTAGCCGACGACGACTTCATTTCTCTTCGGGAAAGCCGGCAGTACAAATATCTTTTTGAGTCGACGTCCGAACAGGAGGAATAGCCGCCAAAAAGGAGCCTGCGCCGATCCTTGGCGGCGGCATCCCTATCCTTTTTGCAGCCGGCTCTCCTTCCCGGAATATTAGACCGCAGGCTAAAAAATCGGGAGCAATTCCGCGGCCGGACTTCGACGGTATCTATCCCGCCGGCTTGGGCGGTTCATCTCGCCGCTATTGCCGGTCCGCTTTCCAAAAGCAGAAAACGGCCGGGAGCCCTTCCTCAGGGCCTCCGGCCGTTTCGATTGTGAACGGAAACCACCGGCTGTGCCGGTGGAGATGTCCCGCAAAAAAGCGTTCGCTTTGAGCATCGAGCGAAGCGAGCTGCCAACAGCCAGCCTAACGGTGACGGAAGGCTTCCGGTTAATGGGGATTCGCCTGTGAACAGGCCGCGGGGCAAGTGATGCCAAGTGAAATAAGTTTCCGCGCGTCTTGAGACGCTTGCTGGGAATAACCCTTCTAGGGCTTATTCCTGCCTCCGGCTTTGCCGGTGGTTTTGACTGTTCTCATTCCCTTTCCCGATCAAACAGGTTGCCGCCGCGGCAGTCAACCGCGACCACCAGCGGGAACGCCTCAATGGTCAGCCGCTTAATGGACTCACAGCCCAAATCGTCAAAGGCGACCACCTCACAGCTTTTGATGCATTTCGCCGCCAGCGCCCCGGCGCCGCCGATGGCGCACAGATAGGTGGCGCCGTAAGCCTTTATGGCATCCACTACCGCCTCAGACCGCTGGCCCTTCCCGATCATTCCGGCAAGCCCCAGCGACAGCAGACGCGGCGTATGTACGTCCATCCGTCCGGAGGTGGTCGGGCCGCACGACCCAATAGGCAGCCCCTCCGGCGCCGGCGTAGGCCCGGCATAATAGAGGACCGCGCCCTTGATTTGAATCGGCAGCTCCTCCCCTGCGTCGAGCATGGCCATCATCCGCTTATGAGCCGCATCCCGGGCGGTGTAAACGGTACCGGAGAGCAAAATTCCCTGCCCCGCATACAATTCTCCCGCTTTCTCGGCCAGCTCGTCGGTATGGATCGTTACCCTTTGCGTAGAAACCACCTCTTTATATTCTTAGAAACCTCTTTAACCGTCTGATGCAACACACGCAGCGTCCCCTCCAGGACCCCGCTTTTCTCCTGCGGGCTTGGGGAGGAGGTAGGCGCCGCCTTCCCCTTTTTCCCCTTAAAAGCGTCCGGTTTTGGCGCTTTTAAGGCGGATCCTTTTTCAAAGGATGGCTCCGGCTCAGACGGAGGGGCGAAAAAACAGCGGCTCGCGGTTTTCTCCCTCTTCCCCGAACGCCTCCGCATCCGGCTCCTTTGTCAGCTCGGACAGCTGTTCAGCCGCCCGGTCAATCTCCCGGCACATCGTGTCCAGCTTTTGATCGATGTCATCGATAATTTGATGGATCGTCTTTCGCATGGTATCGATTTCCCCGCGAAGGCCGGTGATGTTACCGTACACGGCCTGCGCCGAGGCGTTGGCGGCATCCGCCGTCTCCTTGGCGGCCTTCTGGGTATCCTCTAAAATTTTTGCCGCGCTCATCCGGGCGTCCAAAAGCACCTCGCCCGCCTGCGCACTTACCCGTTCATATAGACCCGCCCGTTCGGAGAGGGTGTCCATCTGCTCGCGCAGTTGGCGGTTCTTTTCCTGTTCAAGCGTCAATTCCCGCATACGCTGTCCCTCCGCCAGCCTGGCGCTGCGCAGTTCATTCTCGATACGGGCCATCTCTTCGGTTAAGCGGGTATTCTTATCCTTCTCTTCCTCGAGCTGGTTTTCCAGCCCTAGAATAATCTCGTCAAAGTCAGAAACCTTGCGCGCAAACTCATCCCGCGAACGGGAGGTTTCGTTGAGCTGTTCTTCCAGCTGCCGACGGATCATCTGAGACTCCTGGTTCATCGCGTCGATGTACGCAAGCACCTCGCCCCGGTCAAACCCGCCGAAGGCCGACCGTTTGAAAATCACCTGGTTTTCCATGCAAAAAGCCTCCTCGCCCGCATTTCTTGTTCCATTATATCAGCGCGGCTTCTCAATTACAAGGGCGGAAACCGGAATTTCACAAAGATACCAGTACCGGTACGGGCCAAACGCAGTTGTAGGGACGGAGGCGGTCCCTTCCGGCGAACGTCCGCCCGATTTCCTCTTGTTTTCTCCTTTTCCAAAGCAAAACGGGCGCCGGCCTTCATATTTTGCCGGCGCCCGTTTGTCCCTTAGAGAATGATGCAGATTAAGCCGCTGCATCCTTCGTTGATGATGCGTTCGATGGTTTCCTTGAGCTTGATGCGCGCATCCATCGGCATGCGGTAGAGCTTGTTGTGAAGCCCTTCGTTGACCAGCTCGTGAAGGGATTTGCCGAAGATGTTGGAGCTCCAGATCTGGGTGGGATTCTCCTCGAATTCCTTGAGCAGGTAATTGACCAGCTCCTCCGACTGCTGCTCGCTGCCTACGATGGGGGTAACCTCGGTGGTGATGTCGGCGCGCATCATGTGGATGGAGGGAGCGGAGGCCTTCAGGCGCACCCCGTACCGGCCGCCCTGGCGCATGATCTCCGGATCCTCCAGGGTCAGCTCCTCCAAGGTGGGCATGACGATACCGTAGCCGGTGGCCTCCACCTCCATGAGGGCGGATTTGATCTTGTCGTATTCCTTCTTCATGGCGGCAAGCTCGGTCATGCTGGAAAGAAGCGCGCTGTCGCTTTCAATGGTAAGGCCGCTGGATTCGCTGAGGATTTTATAAAACAGCTCCCGCCTTGTAGAGACACGGATGCTGGCGCTGCCGGTGCCCAGGTCTACCGACAGGGTTTTGGCCGTCTCAATGTACTCGCAGACGGTCACGCCGGTCACAATGCGGTCCACCTCCCGGATGCGGGTAATGTCGGCGGCGCAGTCGCGGATGGCGGTATAGACCGAGGTGCGAAGCCAATGGTCCTTGGGAAGGGAAGACAGCCACTTGGGCAGCTCGACGGATATTTCCTTGACCGGGAATTCAAAGAGCACCTGGGAAAGGATCTGGCGGATTTCTTCCTCCTCGAGCTCCAGGCAGTTGACGGGAAGAACCGGAACGCAGTATTTTGCACCGAGTTCTTCCGACAGCTGTCTGGCGCCCTGGGAATTGGGATACATGCAGTTTAGCAGGACGATAAAGGGCTTGTTGATCTCCCGCAGCTCGTCGATCACCCGCTCTTCCGCCTCCTGGTACTCCTCCCGGGGGATGTCGCTGATGCTGCCGTCGGTGGTCACCACCAGACCGATGGTGGAATGCTCGGTGATAACCCGTCTGGTACCAATTTCCGCCGCCATATTAAAGGGGATTTCCTCCTCATACCAGGGGGTCTTAACCATACGGGGCTGGTCGCCCTCCACATACCCCAGGGAGCTGGGGACAATATAGCCTACGCAGTCGATCATCCGCATACGGAAGCTCGCGTTCCCGTCCAGGGTGACCTCCACCGCCTCCTCGGGGATAAACTTGGGCTCGGTGGTCATAATGGTCCGGCCGGCGGCGGACTGGGGCAGTTCGTCAATGGCGCGGTCCCGTTTGAAATCGCTGTTGATATGGGGGACCACCAGGGTATCCATAAACCGTTTGATAAAGGTGGACTTACCCGTGCGCACCGGGCCCACGATGCCGATGTAGATGTCGCCCTGGGTCCGCTGGGCAATGTCCTGATAAATGGTTCTCTCTTCCATGTTCACTCCACCTCCAGTCTGCGTTATATACTCGGAATCATCATCATGCCGCGGGCGGGAACCACGTCTTCACTCAATTCGTTTTCCTCCTTTATGGCGCTGACCGACGTGCAATACTTGCGGGCGATGTCCCAGATTCGCTCGCCTTGGTCGGCGTAGTAGATCACCAGGGCCGCCGTGCTTTCCCGGACGATGGGCTGATCCTCGCAAAGGCGCAGGTCGCAGATGGCGTTCTCCTGGAAGGGAATGAAAATGCAGCCCTCCAGGCGGTATTCGATCTTGACCTCGATGCTCTGGGTCTGGGTAAAGCTGAAGCTGCAGCTGGTGATACACAGCGTGGGATCGCAAAGGGCTAGGGTAACCCCATCGGGGAGCGCTTCCTCGTATTCGATTTCCGCCACCCGTTCAAAATAGGTGGGGCAGCCGTCCCCATCCAGCGCAAGGACGTTGACATTCACGGGGGCCTTGACCAGAAGCTTGCCGTCGGCGGGTACACAGCTGACCACACCGGCGTCGCACCACAGGTCGCAGATGGCGGTGATGTCGCCGGAAGGAAGCTCAAAGGCATTTTTGTAAACGCCGTCGTACCGCAGTGTTCCCTGCATCCGCTCCGCACGGATTTCGCTCAAATCGGTCTCGATCTCGCACTCGGTGGAAAAAGCGTCGCGGATGAGGGAAATCTCCGCCGATTGATAAGCGGTAACCTGGAGGCTCAGGCGCAGGTCGGCGGACAAAAGCCGGTTCTCTCCCGCCCCGTCGGTACGGATCTGGATATCGGCGGACACCGTTTCGCAATGGATGTCGCAAAAGCTCTCGTCGGTGACCCCATCGAGGTCAATGATCTGGGAAAACGGGAGGCTGTGCTCCATCTTCTCCATATCGTCGCTGTCCTGGCATTGGTAGAGGGTGGCGATCTGGATATCCCCTTTGACGATGACCTTGTTGGCGATGGCCTTATAATCGCTGATGAGAATGGTGGTGGAGCTGCGCACTAATGTGGCGGCTGCGGGCTTACTTTGGCCAAGCTCTAACATTTCGTTCATGGAAAACTGCCGCTCGGTCATGCCGATGACGCTGCTGATAGGCTCCGCATGGCGCAAAAGCTGCATTCCGGCCCCCTCCGCCTGGGTGACCACCTGGCAATCCGCCCGGCCGCGGACCTTGACCGATACCGTAAAAGAGCCGTGGATTCCCAGCCGCCGGGGAGAGCTGGCCCGGCAGTTGACGTAGTCGATGATGGTACTGCTGAATACCGCCGCATCCTCCGGCGCCCCTTGCAGAGCAAAGCTTTGGGCAAAGGGCAGGGATTGCTCCATGCACTGCACCCGCCGGTTGGTATCGTCCACATACAGGACGCTGACGAGCGTTTTGCCCTCCACCTGGAGCCGGTCGCCGGTGATCTGCCGGACGGAAACCGTGGGCATGAGACGGCACTTTAGAATCCGGGAAATATCGGGGCAATAGTCGGGCAGGTTGACGTCCAGATCCACCGGCTGCTCGGCGCTGCCCTCGAAAATCACCTCGTTTATGGAAACCGTGTCATGCGAAACCTTTAATTCCATATGAGATTACCTCGCCTTTCTACAGTGTTTCTAAGCAATCTATATTCATATCCTGTCCCCACTATTCCAGCGGCGCCGCGAAATTTTCCCGCCGCCTCCGCCGGCGCGTTATCTTTATACCTATGGAAAAAGGCCCGTGTGCATTCCAAAGCAGACCGCAAAAAGCGCCGGGCGCCGTCTTGTCTCCAAAACGGCGCCCGGCGCTTTTATGTTCGGTTTCTCTTTAAACCGTCTCTCTTTTGATACCAAAGATCATTCTCAAAATCCCTCTGAGGAATTTCGGACTTCTTACAACAACAATTTTCATAGAGCTCCCTCCGCATTCTAGCAGGCTCGCAGCAGCGCAATTCCAATTAAAACCAGAACCGCCGCTCCGACCACAACCAGTACCTGTACCGGAAGAACGCAGAAAAGCAGAAGCATAACACCCAAGACCAGCATAATGGTCCCGATCATTCGGCTAAGATGTCTCAAATCGCCACCGCCCGTCAACGTAGATTCCTCATTCGGTACCGTTGCGTTGTACCTATGCCATCATACGCCGGCAGAGGGAGGTTGGTGTCACATTTTTGAGGAGACCAGCAAAAGGACGCCGCTTTTTATGGAAATCTGCGCCTTTTCCCAGACCCATTCGTTGCTGACTCCGAGAGGGATGCCGGGAACCAGCGTCGCGTCGTGCAGGGGATATTTCAGCCCGATGTAATCGACCCCCGTCACAGCCCCGCCGTAGGCAAAGGCCGACAGTTTGCACCCTTCCCGCCTCGGCAGGATGACCGACCCGCCGGTCAGCACCCGCACCTCATTGTTGCCGTCGGCCAGCAGGGCGGGAACCCCCGCCTTTGCCGCGTAAACAAGGGCGTCGATATTGGCGATGGTGTGGTCAAGCCGGCCGCCGGTGCCGCACAAAATCGTGATCCGGCCGAAGCCCTTCTCCAGCGCTGTCTTGACCGCCAGCATAGTGTCGGTATCATCCTTTTCTTCCGGAAAGGTCTTGACCGGTACGCCGGGCCGCTCGGGCAGCGGTGTGGAATCAAAATCCCCCACCAGAAGATCGGGGGCAATCCCCATTCTTTGCGCGTTGCGATATCCGCCGTCGGCACAAATGACAAAGCTTCCAGACTCAATATAGGCGCGCTGCTCAAGCGGATTGCCGCAGGGAGCCGCGCCGATGATGACGCATGCCTTCTTCATTTTCGTTCCCACTCTTTGATGTTTTTTACCGCTTGATATAGCTCGACATAGCTGCGGTACCGGGAGGGATGAATCCTCCCCTCCTCTACCGCCGCCTTCACGGCACATCCCTTCTCACCGGTATGGGAGCAGGAGGTGAACTGACAACTGGTTACAAAAGGCGCAAATTCCCGAAAGCACCCGGCCAGCTCTCCCGCCAGCACCGTTTCGCACCGCTGCAAGTCCAGCGACGAAAAGCCTGGGGTATCCGCCAGATATCCGCCGTTTTCCTGCCGGTAAAGCTCCACCTGACGGGTCGTATGCCGCCCCCGGCCCAGCTTTTTGCTGATATCTCCGGTGGCAAGGCCCAGCCGGGCATCCAGCCGGTTGAGGAGGCTGGATTTCCCCACCCCCGAATTGCCGGTAAAGGCACAGATCCGGTCGGTCAGAAGCTCTCTGACCTGGCCGATGCCCTCACCTGTCTGCGCCGATACGACGCACACCGGGATGCCGGCCATGCGGTAAATCCTCGCAAGCTCCTGCGGGTCGGACAGGTCCGCCTTATTAATCACCGCCACCGGCTCGATCCCTTTGTGCTCCGCAATGGAAATAAGCTTATCCACCACCAGCGTATTGGGCCCCGGATCGCAGACGCTTATTACGATAAAAAGCCGGTCCAAATTGGAAACGGGCGGCCGGATCAGGCTGTTTTTTCTCGGAAGAATCGCATCCACCATTGGCATCCCGGTTTCAGGCAGGGATACCTTTACCCGGTCCCCTGCCAGAGGGGTCTGCCCGTTTTTGCGGAAAATGCCGCGCGCACGGCATTCCAATACCGAATCGGCGGCTTCCACATAGTAAAAGCCGCCGATCCCCTTAATAATCAGTCCCGTTGTCTCTTTCAATGCCCTTCCTCCGTAACCCGATCAGTCTTCTTCCGGCTTGCTGGATTCCGGTTTGGAGGAGCCGGTATTGGGGTCCTTAAATTCGTTTTGCTGGGTCAATTTTACCGTCTGGCTGTCATAATTGACGGTATAAATGGCATAATCGGTAAACCCGCTGTCGGGATTGGCGCTGATGCGCACAGTGATGGTGGAAGTGCCGGTTCCTTCCAGCGTAAAATCATACTGCGGCCGCTGGCTCGGGATGATCTCATTGGTGCGCAGATCCCGGTTTTCCACTCCATCGACATAAATCTTCAAATAAACCGGCGTATCGGTCTTAGGAAGGCTGACCGAAACCGTCGCCTGCTTGGTGGGCGCTTTCCCGTTGGAGATGGTGAGGGTGACCTTAGTCCCCTTGGTTACCGTGGTATCCTCCTTCGGGTCACAGGCGAGCACCTCGTTGATGGGCCGGTCGGAATCCACCTGAATGGACTCACCCACCGTAAAGCCCTTTTCCTCCAGCAAGCGCTTGGCGTTGGCCTCGGAAATACCGATGACATTGGGAACGGTCACCGGAATCTGGGACGGGCCGAGGCTGACATAGACCAAAACCGTCTCGCCTTCCTTAACGGTCTCCCCGACCGCCGGCGAGGTCTGGATGACATAGCCTTCCGCCGTTTCCTCATCCTCCCGCTCCTGCACCTCATATTGAATTTTCGCCCCGTCCAGCGTGGCCTTGGCCGTCTTCCAGTCCTTGCCTACAATGTCGGGAACCACGTTTTCCTTCGGGCCCAGGCTTACCACCACCTGGACGGAGGAGCCCTTTTCCACCTTACTGCCTTCCGAGGGATCCTGCTCGATGATCTGATCCTTGGGAGCCGTATTGTAAAGGGTATTTTTTATTTCAAACGTTAGATCCGGATACTGCAGCTGCGCCTCTTCCATCGTCATGCCGATTACCTTCGGCACATCGACCATATCGCCGTCCTGCCCGGAAAACACGCCCATCCACCACATCACCGCAATGACGAACGCCACGGTAAAAAGCACCACGCCGAAAGCAATACCCGCCAAAAGCGGAATGGCCGATTGCTTCTTTTTCTTCTTGCCGTCCTCCTCCTCGTCTCCCTCCGGTTCATCGAGAGAGACATAAGAATCGTTGGCCCGCACCCGGTCGATGGACTGCACGATACGGGTAGGATTGTCGTCGATAAAGTATTTATACTCAAAACGGATGCTGGGGTTCCGCTTAAATTCCTCGATATCCCGAAGCATCTCCGCCGCAGACTGGTACCGCTTCTGCGGATCCTTCTGCATGGCGTGCATGGTAATTTCCTCGAGGCCCTCCGGGATGGTATCGTTGATCTCCCGGGGCATGCGCGGAGTGGACTGCAGCTGCATGATGGCCACCGACACCGCCGTATCCGCCTCAAAGGGCAGCTTGCCGGTAAGCATTTCATAAAGCATCACGCCGACCGAATAGATGTCCGAACGCTCGTCGGTCACGTCGCCGCTGGCCTGCTCGGGGCTGATGTAATGCACCGAACCGATGGCCCGGTCGGTGTTGACGGTATGAGAGGTATTCCGGGAGAACCGCGCAATGCCGAAATCCATCACCTTGATGGTCCCGTCCTGCAGCAGCATAATATTCTGCGGCTTGATATCCCGATGGACAATCCCTTTGTCGTGGGCATGCTGGAGGGCTTTGAGAATCTGGGTTGTAAAGTGGACCGCTTCCTTCCACTTGACCACACCCTGCTGCTCGATGTATTCCTTCAGGGTAATGCCGTCGACATACTCCATCACGATGTATTCGATATTGCCGCCGAAATTGACATCGTACACCTTAATGATGTTCGGATGGGACAAAACGGCAATCGCCTTGCACTCGTTTTTAAACCGGCGGCGGAATTCCTCGTTGCCCAAAAATTCGCTCTTGAGCACCTTTACCGCCACAATCCGGTCGTCGAGCACGTCTCTGGCCTTATAGACCACCGCCATGCCGCCGACCCCGATTACTTCGATAATCTCGTAACGGCCGTCCAACCGTTTTCCAATATATTTATCCATGGAAACCTCCACTCCTAGTCACAAACCAACGCCGGTTATAGATGAATTCAGTTATCGGAAAGTACGACTACCGTGATATTGTCATAGCCGCCCCGCGCGTTTGCTTGCGTAATCAACCGCGCACAGGCGTCTTCTACGCCGTCTTTCACAATGTTCTTTATTTCATCGGCCTCCAACTGGTTGGACAAGCCGTCGGTACAGAGGATCAACGCATCTCCCCGCTCAAGGGGCACTTCACTGTAATCCATGACGATTTCCGGTACGATTCCCAGCGCCCTGGTAATCACATTTTTATTTGGATGGGCGCGTGCTTCTTCCTGGGTAATCTGTCCCGCCTCCACCATCTCCTGAACCACCGAATGATCCCGTGTAATCTGCGTGATGGTGTCGGCGTGGATGAGATATGCCCGGCTGTCGCCCACATGTGCAATGCAGGCAAGCCTTCCTGCAACCACCACGGCTACCGCCGTCGTCCCCATACCGGCCAAAGCCTCGTTTTTCTTCGCCTCTTCATAGACGACAGCGTTTGCCGTATAGACGGCCGACTGCAACAGGGTCTTGATCGAGTTCGGCTTGCTTCCTTCCCGGTAATCCCCCTCAATGTGCTTGGAAATTTCCTGCACCGCCAGGGAACTGGCCACATTGCCGCCGTTGGCGCCCCCCATTCCGTCGCAGACCGCAGCCCAAACCGCGCTGCCTCCCAGCCTGCCGAAAGCATAGTCGTCCTGGTTGGAACTCCTTCTGCGTCCAATGTCACTTTTGCCGAAAAGTCTCACAAACCTCACCTCCTGTGTTCCGTTTTGTATTCTTTATGACGACACAGCCGTATGTTTTCCCCGCAGCTGCCCGCAGGCGGCCTCAATATCCGCCCCCAGGCTGCGCCGGACGGTTGTGGGAATCCCTTTTTTTGTCAAAATCTCAGTAAACCGCATCAGCCGTTCCCGGCTGCTCTTTTGAAACGGCCGGCCGCTGACGTCGTTGGCGGGGATCAGGTTGACGTGGCAAAGCATCCCGCGAAGCCGCCCCGCCAATTCCTTCGCGCAGGCGTCCGAGTCGTTGACCCCGGAAATCATGGCATACTCAAAAGATATTCTGCGCTTTGTTGCCGCCGCATAATCACGGCAGGCGGTCAATAGGGCATCAATTCCCCATTTTTTATTAATCGGCATAATTTTCCCGCGGATTTCATCGTTGGGGGCGTGCAGCGACACCGACAGCGTCAGCTGGAACCGGTGGGCCATCAGCTCATAGATCCGGTCCACTACCCCGCAGGTGGAAAGGGAGATATGGCGCATCCCGATGTTGAGCCCCTGGGGGTCGGACACCCGCTGCAAAAACGCAAGCACATGGTCGTAATTGTCCAGCGGCTCCCCCATTCCCATCAGCACCACATTGGATACCCTGCGCCCCTCGTCCTTTTGGGCCAGAAGAATCTGCCCCGCCATTTCATAGGCCGTCAAATTCCTCCGGTATCCCCCCATACCGGTGGCGCAGAAGGCACAGCCCATTTTGCACCCGGCCTGCGTGGAAATGCACATGCTGGTTCCATGCTGATACTGCATGAGCACCGCCTCGATCAGTTCCCCGTCGGACAGCCGAAACAGGTACTTAACCGTCCCGTCCAGCTTGGAAACCAGCTTTCGCTCAATTTCCACCGAAGGGATCCGGTACTGCTGGGCCAGCGCCTGGCGCATACCGGCAGGCAGGTTGGTCATCTCCTCAAAGGAGGATACGCCCCGGCGCAGCCACTGGGCAATCTGGGAAGCGCGGAAAGCGGGCGCGCCCATGGCCTTGACCGCCTCAAGAAGCTTAGGCTGTGAAAGGGTCGTGATGTCCTGTTTTCCCATGGGTCCTCCTAGGAATGTTCATTTGTTTCCACCCTGCGGGTCATGGCCGCCAGAAAGAAACCGTCCGATTGGCTGATATGGGGCAAAAGGGTGGCCATATGGCTCCCCCGGTCACAGGGGCGGAGCAGCTCCTGCGGCAATGAAAGAGGCTGCGGTACAAAATCCGGATGCTCCGACAAAAACCGATTGACCACCTCTTCGTTTTCCGCAAAGCTCAGCGAACAGGTGGAATACAAAAGCCGGCCGCCCGGCTTGACTCTTTGAGATGCAACACACAGGATATTATATTGCATAGGGGGAAAATTTGCAAGCAAATCCGGCATTTTATACCGGATCTCCGGTTTTCTCCCAATATCCCCTAACCCAAAGCAGGGCACGTCGCACAGCACCCGGTCGGCCTTTTCCCCCTCTTTTTGCGGGACGGACGCGTCCTGAACCCGGGCCGTGATACAGGAAAGGCCCAGCCGTTTCGCCCCGTCCTCAATGAGCTGGACACGGGATTGGTACAGGTCGTATGCACAAAGGGTTCCCTTGTCCTGCATATGTTGCGCGGTGGTAAAGGCCTTCCCGCCGGGAGCGGCGCATACGTCGAGCACCTTTTCCCCCGGCCTTGCCTCCAGCGCCCGGCAGCAAAGCTGAGAAGCCGGGTCCTGCACATGGAACAGCCCCTCCTGAAAGGCCCGGCTCCCCTCCACCGCGCCGGCGTTTTTCAGCCAAAGGGCGTTTGCAAGATAGTCGTGCCGCCTTCCTTCGATCCCCTCGTGCTCCAACCGTTCGAGGAGCTGTTCGGCGGTGACGCGGGTGGTATTTACCCGGATACAGACCCTGGAAGGGCGCACAAACGCCTCCAGCATTCCTTCGGTATCCTTTTCCCCATACTGCTCCAGCCATAGCTTTACGAGCCATTCGGGGCAGGAATAGCGAAAGGAAAGGCGCTGCTCCAGCGAGGTGCCTTTTGGTATGGAAAGGGCGTTATCATCCCGCAGCACCGCCCGCAGCACGGCGTTGACAAACCCGGAAGCGGACGACTGGCGGCAGGCACGGGTTAACTTTACCGATTCGTCCACCGCCGCGGAAGGCGGGATTTTATCCGCAAACAAAAGCTGGTAAACCCCAAGGCGCAGGATATTCCGCACCTCGGGGGACATTTTTTTGAGCTTGATTTTCGAGTGTACGGCAATAACCGCATCCAGAGTCAGCCGCCGCTCCAGCACGCCGTAAAACAGCGCCGAGACCAGCGCCTCATCCCGCCTGGAAAGGCCGGCCGCCTGCAGCGCCCCGTCGAGAACCAGGTTGGAAAACCCATCCGTTCGCTCCATCCTCACAAGCGCCCGCAGCGCCACCTGCCGGGCGTTTTTCACCGGGCTACCCATTGTTGTTGCGCCGGGCGATAGCCAGCAGGCGAAGCAGGCTCAAAAGGCTCGCCACCACTGCCGCCACATAGGTCATGGCAGCGGCGCGCAGCACCTTTTTCGAGCCGGTAAGCTCCTCTTTTGTGAGAAGGCCGGCCTCATCGATGGCCTCTACTGCATTATGGCTGGCGTTAAACTCCACCGGCAGGGTCACGATCTGAAACAGGACCGCGCAGCTGAAAAGGAGGATGCCGATGTTGACCAAAAATCCGTAGGAAAAGAGGATGCCGATGAGCACAATATAAAACGAAAGGGTGGAACCAAGATTGGCCACCGGATAAAGGGCGTTTCGGATCTTGATGGGGACGTAGCCCTTGGCATACTGCGCCGCGTGCCCGGCCTCGTGGGCGGCGATCCCCACCGCGGCGATGGTAGCGCTGTCGTATACCCCTTCCGACAGGCGGATGACGCGATGCCTCGGGTCAAAATGGTCGGTCAGGTTCCCTCTAACCCGCTCCACCGACACCCCGGATACCCCATAAAACTGCAGCACCCGCTGCGCCGCCTCGGCGCCGGTCATCCCCCGTAGGTTTCGCACCTTGGAATACTTGCGGTAGGCCGAATGTACCCCCGCCTGCGCAATAATTGAAATAATCAGGGCCGGAACCACAAAGATCAGATAGGTCGGATCAAAGGCCCACATATAAAGTCCTGGCATTTCCTGTCCTCCTGTAGGCGTCCGTTATTTACAAACCGGCGCCCCTAAAATCGTTCCCGGCTCTACCCGGTGGCCCCGTAAAAACGCGTCGGCCGCCAGGCGTTTGCCCGCGTTATATTGTATTTCCAAAAGCTCAATGGTATTCCCGTCGCCGCAGCAAATTGCAAACGGAGCGGTGGAAATAACTTCCCCCGGCTTGCCCGACGCCGCTTTCGAAAGCCGGGAGCGATGGATTTTAAGGGTCTTTCCACTGAGCTGGGTAACCGCCACCGGCCAAGGGGATAGGCCGCGGATTTTATTGTGCACCTCTTGGGCCGGCAGGGAAAAATCCACTTGGCACAAAGACTTATTGAGCATAGACGCATAGCAGGATTGGGAATCGTCCTGCTTTTTCGGGGTGATCTCCCCGTTTTGAAGCCCGTCCACCGTTTGGCACAGCAGCCTCGCCCCCATCCGGGAAAGCCGGTCATGCAGCTCCCCCGCCGTTTCCTCCTCCCCGATGGGAGTGGAAGCCTGCAGCAGCATGTCCCCGGTATCCAGTCCCTCCGCCATCTGCATGGTGGTCACGCCGGTTTCCTTCTCCCCGTTGAGCACGCTCCACTGGATCGGCGCCGCTCCCCGGTATTTGGGAAGCAAGGACGCATGAACATTGACGCAGCCGTACTTAGGCAGCGACAAAACCGCCTTGGGCAGGATTTTCCCATAGGCCACCACTGCAATCAAATCGGGCCGAAGCTCCTTTAAAATCTCCAGCGCCTGCCCGTCCTTAAAGGTTGCAGGCTGATATACGGGGATTCCCCTTTCCTGGGCCAAAACCTTAACCGGCGGAGGGGTAAGCTGATATCCCCGTCCTTTTGGCTTATCCGGCTGGGTAAACACGCCGCATACCTCATGCCCCGCTTCCAGCAAAGCCGCCAGGCAGGGGACTGCAAAATCCGGGGTTCCCATAAATACCATGCGCATCGGCTGTCCCTCCTTATTCTTCGTCCGGGTCCACCATGCGGATGACGTTGTCATAGAACAGCTCCCCATCCAGGTGGCCGCATTCATGGCAGAAGGCGCAGGCCAGAATATCCTCGCCCTCCAGGGTGATTTCCTTGCCGAACCGGTCCTGCGCTTTTACCGTTACCTTCTTCGGCCGCAGCCGCACCGCCCGCTTTCCCGGACAGGACAGGCAGCCTTCCGTTACCTCCTGCTCCCCCTCCTGCCGGATGATCTGGGGGTTTACCAGTTCGATGATCCCATCGCCCACGTCGATCACCACCACCCGGCGGAGTACGCCCACCTGCACCGCAGCCAGGCCCACGCCGTCCTCATGGTACATGGTCTCGGCCATATCGTCGAGCAGCACATGCAGCCGCTCGTCAAAGCGGTCCACCGGCCTCGACTTTTTCCGAAGGAAATGATCGGTATCGGTCACAATATTACGCAATGCCATTGCTTTGTCCTCCTAACACTGGGTCTAAAGCCGGGCGGAAATCCGCCGTCGGCCCGCCTTCTATCTCTTTGCGCCGGCCCGGCGCTTTCTTTGCCTTCTTATAGAATGCCCTCGGGGTTCATATCCGCATACGCGGTCACCTCGGAAAAACCCCGTTTTTTTCCGAACGCCACCAGCAGCCCCATCAAAAAGCGGCGGAATTCCGCCGTATCCCGGCACTTGAGGAGCAAGCGGTACCGGTATTTTCCCGCCACCTTGCACACCACCGCCGGCGTAGGGCCGAGTACCCGCAGCGGAAGCTTCGGGTACTCGCGCCTGGCAACCTGTGTCAGCATTTTGAGGAAATCTCCCGCCGCCGTTTTCACCTTTTCCTCTTCCCTCCCCACAAAGCCGACCATGCAAATGTCGCAGAAGGGGGGATACAGCATGGTCTTGCGGGAGGCGATTTCACTTTTATAGAAGGCGTCGTAGTCCTGCCGCGCCGCCAGCGCAATCACCGGATGATCCGGGGTATAGGTCTGGATGACCGCCCGGCCGGCATGCTTACCCCGCCCTGAGCGCCCCACCACCTGGGTAAACAGGGCGAAGGCCCGTTCATAGCTGCGGTAGTCGTCGGAAAAGAGCGACTGATCGGCGGAGACGATCCCCACCAAGGTGACGTTCTCAAAATCCAGCCCCTTCGCCACCATCTGCGTGCCGATCATGATGTCGTATTCACCCCTGGCAAAGCTCCCCAGCTTCCTCTCATGGGAATCCTTCGTCATGGTGGTGTCGGTATCCAGCCGCAGGATACGGGCGCCCGGCAGCCGGTCGATCAGCTCCTGCTCCACCCGCTGGGTGCCGAACCCGGAATAACGCACCTGTTCCTCGCCGCAGTGGCTGCATTTGGTGGTAAACGGCTGCATATGCCCGCAGTAATGGCACATCATCTGGCCGTTTGCCGTGTGATAGGTCATGGAAATGCTGCAGTTGGGACAGGTGATGACCTCCCCGCAGCTGCGGCAGGAAGCGAAGGTGTTGTATCCCCGGCGGTTTAATAGGAGGATCGACTGCCGCCCCGCCTGGAGATTTGCCTCCAGCTCCTCCACCAAAGCGCCGCTGAGCGCATTGCCGGTGCCGGGCGGCTCCAGGCGCATATCGATGACCGAAACCGCGGGAAGGTTGGCTTGGCCGTAGCGGGTCTTGAGCTGGTTTAAGGTATACCTGCCCCGCTTTGCCAGATAAAAGCTCTCCAGCGACGGCGTCGCAGAGGAAAGGACCAGCAGCCCCTTGTGCCACTTGGCCCGAAATTTCGCCACATCCCTGGCATGGAACCGCGGGGACGATTCAGACTTGTAAGTGTGCTCCTGTTCCTCGTCAAGGATAATCAGCCCCAGGTCCTCACAGGGGGCGAACACCGCCGAGCGGGTACCCACGATGATCCTGGCCCGGCCCGTCTTGATCCGCTTCCACTCGTCGAGCCGTTCCCCCAGGGAAAGACCGCTGTGGATAACCGCCACCTCTTCCCCGTACCGGCGGTAGAACAGGCTGAGGGTTTGAGGGGTTAGGGAGATTTCCGGCACCATTACCAGCACCGCCCGGCCCTTCGCCAGTACCTCGTCGGCCAGGCGCATAAATACCTGGGTTTTCCCCGACCCGGTCACTCCGTAAAGGAGGGAGACCCCGCCTCCCGCCTGATACTGGGAAAGCAGGCGTTCAAACGCCTGCTGCTGTTCTTCGGTCAGGCGGATCTCCCCCCCGTCCCGTTGAGGGCGTTCCTTTACCGGCGCACGGTAGGTTTCCGTTTGATAGAATTCCAAGATCCCCTTGCGTTCAAGGGTATTGATTACCGAAACGCCGCAAGCGGCAAAGTAGCAGACCTCCTTCACCGAAGCGCCTCCCGCCTCGTGCAATAAGGTTACCACCTCCCGCTGCTTGGGAGAAAGCTTGCCTTCCAAAAGCGCCTGGGTTTCCTCATCGGAAAGCGCCAGGCGCACCATTTTGACCGTCGCATCCCCGATCCGGCGCACCGAATCATCGCTGCGGACAAGGAAGCCTTGCCTGGCCAGCCGCTCGGGCAGGTCGCTTTCCGAGGAAAGGCCCATGATCTCCAAAAGCCTCTCCCGTTCCACCGTCGAGCCGCTGTCCGCCAGATACCGGACCAGCCGGCGCTCCTCCTCGCCGAGCTCCTCCATCCTTTCCGGCGGAATGTCCGGCGCGATGGTATAGCTCGCCACCAAACGCAGGCTCATTCCGGCCGGAAGCATGGCCTTGAACGCATCGAACTGGGGACAATAGGTCTTTTCCTTCAGCCACCTTCCCAGGGAAAGAAGCTCATTTGAAAGAAGCGGCGCCTTGTCAAGCACCGCTGCAATCGGTTTGATGGATTCGAACCCGGTTTCCTGCCGCACCGACAGGACGATTCCCTGCCGTTTGCGGTTCCCGCGGCCAAATGGGACCAGTACCCGGCAGCCCGGACGGGCCGACTCGAGCATGGAAGCGGGGATCAGATAGTCGTATCCTTTGTCGAAGTAGATGGCCGTCTGCTCCACCGCGACCTCGGCAATCACCACCGGCGGCATACCCATTCCCCCGCCTTACTCGGACACTTCGTCGGTCGGTTCTTTCTTTTCCTTAATAACGTATTCGCCCTTGGAAAATTCATCCACCGCAATGCTGACCGGCTTTTCGGTCAGAATGGTGCCGCTTTCCTCCGCCTCGTCCACAATTTCGCGGGCACGCTTGGCCACCGCGATGACAAAGGAGTAACGGCTGCGGTTGTCGGAAAAAATATCATTGGGAGATGGTTTGAGCATCGTTAAGCACCTCTTCTATTATAGTACGCATTTCTTCCATCCGGGCGTGCTCCGCCAGCAGGATGGCTTCCACCTGTTTGACCGCTTCCTCGAGCGCGTCGTTGACCACCATGTAATCGTATTCCTCCGCACAGCGGATCTCCTGCTTTCCCGTCTCCAGCCGCTGCCGGATCTTTTCTTCGCTTTCGGTTCCCCGCTCATACAGACGGCGGGACAGCTCCGCAAAGGAAGGAGGCATGATAAAAACCCCCACCGCGTCGGGCGCCTTTTCCTTGACCTGGCGGTAGCCCTGGATGTCGATCTCCAAGAGCACATCCAGCCCTTCCTGCCGCCATGCTTTGACCGGGGCCGCCGGCGTTCCGTAGCAGTCGCCGTTGCCGCAGCGGGCGAATTCCATAGCCCCGCCCTGCTCCACCGTTTTATCAAAGGCCTCCTGGGTCACAAAGTGATAGGAAACCCCATCCTCTTCCCCTTCCCGGGGGGAACGGGTGGTCATCGACACCGACAAGCGCAGCTGGGGATTACGTTCCAGCAGCCGCTTGACCACCGTTCCTTTGCCGCAGCCGGAAGGTCCCGACAGCACCAGCAGACATCCTTTATTCATTGTCCTCGATCTCCTCGTCGTCATCCTCTTCATGGTCGCCCACCCGGTTGGCCACCGTTTCCGGCTGCACGGCGGAAAGGATCACATGGTCGCTGTCGGTGACGATCACCGCGCGGGTGCGCCGTCCATAGGTAGCGTCGATCAAGGTTCCCCGATCCCGTGCATCCTGGATGATGCGCTTAATGGGAGCGGATTCCGGACTGACAATCGCCACCAGCCGGCTGGCTGAAACCATATTGCCAAAACCAATATTGATCAATTTCATCGTTTACTGCTTTCCTCTTTCTCATTCATCTGCCGGCAGGGATAAGGAAACCTGCCCGGCTTTTTTGCCGTTTTTACTGGGGGGAATCGCTATAAAATCATTCGATATTTTGAATCTGTTCGCGGATCTTTTCGATTTCCGCCTTTATATCCACCACCACCCGGGCGATTTCCACGTCCTGGGCCTTGGAACCGATGGTGTTGGCTTCCCGGTTGATTTCCTGTACCAGAAAATCAATCTTGCGCCCTACCGCTTCGCCGGACGCGAGCATGCCGTAGAGCTGGTCGATGTGGCTGCGAAGCCGGACCGTCTCCTCCGCTACGGCGGTTTTGTCCGCAAAGATGGCCGCCTCCGTCAAAAGCCGCTGCTCGTCTACGGTGCGATCCTCCAGCAGCTCGCGGATACGCTTCTCCAGCTTTTGTTCATAGGCGCGCACCGTTTCGGGAGAGCGTTGCTCCACATAGGCAACCTTTTCAAGGATAACCTGCGCCCGTGCCTCCACGTCCTCCTTCATCCGCCTGCCTTCCCGTTCCCGCATGGCGATGAATTCATCCCCGGCCTGCTCGGCCACCGATTTCACCGCCGCCCAAATCTGCTCCTCATCCTCGGGGGACTTGTGCACGGTGAGCACATCCGGATACCGGGAAATGAGGGAGGCGGACACGTCATTTCGCAGCTCATACCGGTCGGCCAGCTCATTGAGCGCCGCCAGATACCCGGCCGCCAGCGAATGGTTCACCAGCACCTCGCAGGCGGTGGAATCCAACGTTTCTATGGAAACAAACACGTCCACCTTGCCCCGTGCGATCCGGGTCTGATAATACCCCTTGAGCTTTTCCTCCAGGAAGCCGTAGATGCGCGGGACCCGCGCGGAAAACTCATAATACCGATGGTTGACCGATTTGATCTCCACCGTGATATCATGACCGTCGATGACCGCCTGCGCGCGGCCGTACCCTGTCATACTTCGGATCATGTCTTTCACCACTTTAGTCGAATTCGCCTGTATCAACAGAAAATTTCCCTGCTTCCTTTTGAGACAAAGCAGGGTTTTCTTGCATTCATTTTACCGTTTTTCACCTACCCTGTCAACCAATTCTACGAATTTCATCCCCCGGCAGGCGGGCGGAAATCAGGAAAAAGCCGCTTCTCCCAGGCCCTGCCGCTCTATACAAAATCAGGAGGCCCCCGGAGAAAATTCCGAGGGCCTTTTTCCATTTCGGGCGCATCAAACCGGATGCACTTTATTCTTCATATCCACATTCTTGTCAATGTGATACTTTTCGTTGCGGCGCTGCTCAAAGAACTTGACCGCAACCTGGCCGAACTGCGCATAGGAGAGGACGTCCTCCTCCTGCTCCACCCACTCGCTGCACGCGGCGCGGAGCTTGTCAAGCTCCGGCTCAAGCTGGTCAGCCGGGCGGCAGGTAATCGGCTTCTCATTGCCGATGATCTTCTTGCGAAACTCCGGATCAATCGGCATAGGCGTTGCGCCGTATTCGCCGCGGACAATGCCCTTGAACTCCTTGGTGACCATCTTATACCGCTCGCCGGTAATCACATTGTACACCGCCTGGGTGCCCACGATCTGAGAGGAAGGGGTAACCAGAGGCGGATAACCCGCATCCGCACGAACCCGCGGCACCTCCTTGAGCACCTCCTCCAGCTTGTCCTCCTTGCCCGCCTGCTTGAGCTGGGAAACCAGGTTGGAAAGCATACCGCCGGGCACCTGGTAAAGGAGGGCGTTGGCGTCTACCCCCAGCACCTTGGTGTTGAGCAAGCCGCTCGCAAGGTACTTCTGGCGCAGGGTATCGAAATACGCACGGATGGGATCGAGTTTGGCCAGATCCAAGCCGGTATCGTAGGGCGTGCCCTTGAGGGCGGCCACCATCGACTCGGTAGCCGGATGGGAGGTACCCATGGCCAGCGGGGACATAGCGGTGTCCACCACATCCACCCCCGCCTCGATGCCCTTCATGAGGACCATGGAGGCAAGGCCGGCGGTATAGTGGGAATGAAGCTGGATCGGGATCTTGACCGATTCCTTGAGCGCCTTGACCAGCTCATAGGTGGCATAGGGCGTCAGAAGGCCGGCCATATCCTTGATGCAGATGGAGTCCGCTCCCCGCTCCTCCAGCTCCTTGGCGTATTTGACATAGTATTCGGTATTGAAAACCGGGCCGGTGGTGTAGGAAATGGCGGCCTGCAGATGGGCGCCTTCCTTCTTAGTGGCCTTGATGGCGGTTTCCAGGTTGCGCACGTCGTTGAGCGCGTCAAAGATTCGCAGGATGTCGATGCCGTTGGCCACCGACTTCTGCACGAAATATTCCACCACGTCGTCCGCATAGTGGCGGTAGCCGAGCATATTCTGCCCGCGGAACAGCATCTGCAATTTGGTGTTGGGCGCCTTCTTGCGGATGATCCGCAGCCGCTCCCAGGGATCTTCATTCAGGAAACGAAGGCAGGCGTCAAAGGTCGCGCCGCCCCAGCATTCCAACGAGTGAAAGCCCACCGCGTCGAGCTGTTCGAGAACCGGAAGCATCTCTTCCGTCGTCATGCGGGTCGCGATCAAGGACTGATGCGCGTCACGCAGGACGGTTTCTGTAATTCCAACCTTAGCCAAGCTGTTGCACCTCTTTCCCGAATGTTACTGCAGCGCGATCATGGGCTTGCCGGAATCGACGCTTTCGCCCTTATTGACCATCACGGCCACCACAACGCCGTCACGGGGCGCCATGATTTCGTTTTCCATCTTCATCGCTTCCAAAATAAGCAGGACATCGCCGCTCTTGACGGAGTCGCCCGCCTTGACGTTGACGCTCAGGATGGTGCCGGGCATGGGGGCAGAGATGGTTTCACTGCCGGAGGGAGCCGCTGCCGGCGCCGCGGGAGCTGCGGCCGGAGCCGGAGCAGCCGGTGCCGCCGCAGGAGCGGGGGCGGCAGCTACAGGAGCAGGGGCGGCGTTTGCGCCCAGCTCTTCCACCTGTACGTCGTACGCTTTTCCATTGACCGTTACTCTTAAATTCTTCATAATTACCACCTTTCCTCCAGCGGCATTTTCATCCTCTTTTGTATCAAAAACCCCCACCCGCATTTGCCGCTGGGAAATGACGGTGGTTGCAAATAACAAGAAAAAACAATTACAGCTGAATGTTCGAATGCTTCTTGGGCAGACGGGACACCCTCTTGCCCGCCAGCAGGTCGAGTGCCGCAATTACACGGGCACGGGTCTCGCCCGGTTCGATAACCTCTTCCACAAGACCGGCCTTCGCCGCGTCAAAAGGAGCGGCTTCCGTCTCGGCGTATTCCTGTACCAGCGCCGCCCGCTCGGTAAGCGGATTTTTCATCGCCGCGAGCTTATCGTTCCACAAAATCGCCACCGCTGTTTCCGGCGCCAGGCCCGACAGCACCGCCTGCGGCCATGCGTAAACCGCGTCGGCATTCGCCCCGGTACCCGCCATGGCGATGTAAGCCGAGCCGACGGCCGAACCGGTGATGACCGAAACCTTCGCCGTAGTCGCTTCCGCATAGGCGTGCGCCACCATCGACGCTTCCTTGATGGAGGAGAAGCCCTCGCAATCTACAAAGGAAACCACCGGGATGGCAAAGGCGTCCGCAAACCGCACCAAGCGCGCAACCTTCGCGCTGGACGCCGCATCCAGGCTTCCGCCCTTGGTCATGGCGACCGCTACCGTCTGACCCGCCATACGGGCAAGCCCGGTTACCGCCTTTTCCCCGACCTTCGCCTGGAATTCCACAAAGCTGCCGCCGTCCACCGTCTGACAGATAGGGCAGGCGTCGGAATCCGGCTCGGCGGAATCGGCCACCGGGGTGGTGGAAATGTTGTTGAGCGGCAGGAGCGACATGATTTCCTTGACCTTGGCAATGGCTTCATCCACGGTTTCGGTCTCCACCGTGACAACGCCCTGCGCCTTGTCCTCTTCATTGGCGACCAGGAACAAATCGCCCTCGCCCGCCTTCACCACGATATCCGCATCCGCCGCGATCAGGGAAAACGCGCCGCCGCAGGGGCCGGCAATGAGGGAAATCTGGGGCACCACGCCGGAAAGGTTGTTGCTCCACATCAGCAGCTCGCCGATGGCGGCCAGCGCTTCCACACCTTCCTTGAGATAGGCGCCGTTGGAGCTGTACACCCCGATGACCGGGCTGCCGGTTTTCGCCGCCAAATCGTACACCTTACGGATTTTCGCCGCCTGCGCCTTGCCGACCGCGCCGCCGTTTACGTCCCGGTCCTGCACGAAGGCGTACACCGGGGCCCCATCCACCGCGCCGCAGCCGGTGATGACCTCGGGCGCCGCCAGACAACCAAACTCGGTAAAGGAGCCGGCGTCAAACAGCTTCGCCGTAAGCTCGCGGGCCGGCGTCTGCTTCTGCGACGCGCGCGCCTGCGACAACGTTTTGAGTCCGCTTTCTAAGCTCATTCTGGTTCCTCCATTATCAGGAACATCCGCCTATCGACCGGCCTGCTGTTCCCGTTTTTCTGTTCGCCTTCCCGCGAAAACTACTTTTACACTTAACTATTATAATAAATTGTATATAATTTAACAAGGTTTTCAAAGGGGATTTCGTCTCCCGCAGCATTTTTGAAAGAACTGCGGTAAATTTATCACCATTTTATTCCCTATTTTGTGGAATCCAACCGATTCCAGTGCCGAAAAGCAGCCGCTTTGCTCGCATTCCACCGTCTTTGCTCCGGAATCCATCGCAATGGAGGCCGCCGCGCGGACCAATCCGTCAAACAGGCCTTCATCCTCTCCATACCGCACCGAACAAAGAAGCACCCGCTGCGCCTCACGGCTGAACACCAAACTGCCGGTACGCGTTCCATTCTCCACCGCTTCGAGCACCGCAAACGCCGCTTGGTCCGGAAGGCCGTGGGCGGCAAGCAGCGCTGCGCGGGTCTTATCGTCCCTTACGGGCTGTATGCTTAACATGCTCTCTCCTCTTTCCCTGCCCTTGGCCGGCGGATTCCCCCGCCGCCGTTTTTTTGCTTAGCAGCCGGCGCACCTCTTCGGTCGTCAGCTCCCGCCATTTTCCCGGCTGGAGCATCCCCAGCCGCACCGGCCCGACCGCGATCCGTTTGAGGCGGGCGACCTCCAATCCCAGCGCTTCGCACATCTTGCGGATCTGCCGGTTGCGCCCCTCATGAAGCACGATTTCCAGCACCGTCCGCCCGTCCTCCTGCGTCACGATATGAGCCTGCGCCGGCGCGGTCTTGCGCCCGTCGATGACGATGCCCTCCTGGATGCGCATAAGCTGCTCATCGGAAACGCCGGAACGCACGGTAACCCGGTAGGTTTTGGGGACATGCTTGGACGGATGGGTGAGGACATTGGCAAAATTGCCGTCGTTTGTCAAAAAGAGCAGCCCCTCCGACTCCCGGTCCAGCCGTCCCACTGGATAAACCCGTTCGGGGATGTCCTTCACCAGGTCGGCCACGCACCGCCGGTCCTGCTCGTCGCTCAGGGTGGTAATATACCCTCTGGGCTTATAGAGCATGATGTAACGCATCGCATGCTTGTGCTCAAGGCGCCTGCCGTGAACCGTCACCAAGTCCCTGCGGGGGATAATCTGATCCCCAATGGAGGCCCTGCGCCCGTTTACCTTCACATAGCCGCCCGCGATCAGCTCCTCCGACTTGCGCCGGGAGGCCACCCCGCATTCGGCCATGTATTTTTGCAGTCTCATCTTTTCCATCTTCATGGTGTTCCTACTCCTCGCTTATTGGAACCATCCTGTTATGTACCGCCAGATCCCGGCAAAAAAATTCCCGATCTGTTCCAAAAAGGACGGCTGTTTCTTGCTTAAAAGCACGTCGTGCTTGGCCATAAGCACCGCTTCCCCGATTTTCTGTCCATCCAGGTAATAGGATGCGGTCCCCACCGCGCTGCCGGTTGCAATGGGGGCGTAGACAAAGGGCGGCAGTTCGATTTTCACCTCCACCCTCGACAGGTCGCCATCGGTCAGGGGGGCCGAAGTCAAGGGCGGCCGCTGGATGACCGCCAGCTCCTCAAGCTCCCCGCCGGTAACCTTGACGGTCTGCTCCTCCACAGCCGGGAGGTTTTGCACCGTCACCTGGGAAAAGCCGTAATCAAGCAGCGCCTTATGATCCTTCCAGTCGTCCGGATCGTTCAAAGTCACCACAATCAGCTTTACCCCGTCCCGCTCGGCGCAGGACACCAGGCATCTCCCCGATTTCTTGGTAAACCCGGTCTTAACCCCGATGGCCCCCTCATATTCCTTGACCAGGCGGTTATGGTTGCGCAGGGTACAGGTTTTCACCGGGTTTTGAAACGCCACCTGCGCCTGGCTCTTGCGGGCGAT
Organism: uncultured Clostridia bacterium; assembly: GCA_904420015.1. GTDB lineage: Bacteria > Bacillota > Clostridia > Oscillospirales > Acutalibacteraceae > Solibaculum_A. The sequence goes on along the minus strand of CAJFTS010000016.1, from coordinate 7,459 downwards.
GTCGGAAAAGACCGGGTTGGCCATCGCCTCCCGCGCGATGAGCGCCAGGTCATAAGCGGTGGTATAATGCTGCTCGTTATCAAGCCCGGAGGGGGTGACGAAGGAGGTGTTCTGTGCGCCGATCTCCTTCGCCCGCGCATTCATCAGCGCCGCGAATTCCTCAAAGCTCGGTCGTACCGTCAGGGCGATGGCGTTGGCCGCGTCGTTTCCCGACGCCAGCAGCGCCCCGTGAACCAACCCATCCACCGTAATCACATCGCCCACATGCAGCCCCATGGAGGACCCCTCCACCAAAGCCATTTCGCTCGTTATGGTCACCGGCTGGTTGAGATCGCAATTCTCCACCGCCAGCAGCGCGGTCATAATCTTCGTGGTGCTGGCCATGGGAAGCGTTTCCTTTTCGTTTTTCGCGTAGAGGACCCGGCCGGTTTGGCATTCCATCAGGACGGCGGCCTTAGCGGAGGTGGACGGCTCCCCCTCGGCGGCCTGCGCCGGCACACAGGAGAGGAGTGTCACGACCGCTGCCGCCGTCGCCAACCCTTTTCGGATCGTTCGTTTACACACAGCAAAACCACCTCTTCATACGTTTGAAATTTCCAGTTGGACACTTTCATTGTATGCAGGTGGTTTGCGTTTCATCATTCGGCTTTTTGCGGCGTTTCCATTTCTTCGACGATTTTGACCGAAGGCTCCTCCGGCTTTTTCTTTTTAAAGAGGGCTGTGATCTGGTCAAAAACCTCCGGTACAATCTTGACGATGTTGCTGCCGACGTTGTCGGAGTTTGCAATATGCAGCATCTTCGCCTCGCCGTTTGCAAGGACCAGGAAGGCCACCGGGGTAATGGAAATCCCCATGCCGCTGCCGCCGCCGAATAGCTCCTTTTCGGTCTTGGTCGGCAGGTCGGAGCCTCCCACCCCCAGCCCATAGCTGATCTTGGATACCGGGATCAAGGTGGTCCCGTCCTTTGCGTAAATCGGGTCGCCGATGACCGTATTCGCATCCACCAGCTCCCGGATTTTCTGCATGGTCGTTTCCATCATACTTTTAATGGGATGTTCACTCATGCCACTGCACCGCCTTTTTGTGTATTGGATTTGGATAGCTTCGCCTTTATCATGGTAACCAAAATCCGCCAGATTAAACCAATCCCGCTGGAAATTATGAAAAACGGGCGGATTTGAATGCGCGCATACAGCTTCGCCCGGGATTTTGCACCGTCGCGAAAATCCGGGATCACGGAAAAGGCCTTCACCTGCATGGCGAGGAAATTGCACAGCACCCCAAATGCGCTGTAGACCGCCGCGCAGGTCCGTCCATACTGTATGCCGGTGTCCGCCGCATCCTCCCCGGCCACCACCAGGTCAACGGCCACGTCCCGGACATGGATGCGCGACAACGTAGACCTGGCGGCCCTCCCGGTATGGCGGGCCAGCTCGGAAAGCAAATGCACCACCGCCGACAGCCCCTCTTCCTTTAAAATCTGGCGAAGGGCATTCTCCTTTTGCGGCTTTGGTTCGCCAGCCGGCTCCTTCCCCTTCTTTTTCTTTCGTTTTTTTGGCTTCTTTTCCTTTTTCGGCACCACCTGAAAGTGCAGGAAGGCATATTTTACCGTGAGGAAAAAGCCGTCCTCATACCGCAGAAGAAGATGCAGCGGGATAAAGAGCAGCAGGCCCAGGAACGCGAGAATTCCACCAATGACAGCCAATGCGATCAAAGCGCACCTCCCAACTCATCCGTCCGATTCTTCCCCGTTTTCCGCCTCTTCCTGTTCCCCGTCCTCCCGGCGGTCCGGGAGGGGGGGCAGCTCATCAAGAGAGGAAAACCCGAAGCAGCGGAGAAAATCCGGTGTCGTCCCGTACAAAAGGGGCCGCCCGGGCAGCTCCAGCCGCCCTTTTTCCTCCAGAAGCCCCTTCGCGCACAGGCTCCCCATCACGCCCGAGCAGTCGACGCCGCGCACCTGTTCCACAAACGCCTTGGTCACCGGCTGGTTGTAGGCCACTACCGCCAGCACCTCCATAGCCGCTTGGGACAAGGGGGTATTGCGCCGGATTTCCAGCGCCCTGCGTATGACCTCGGCATGGGCGGCACGGGAGCAAAGCTGGTACTCCTCCCCCATGCGCACCACGCACAGGCCGCTTTGCCTGGCATCCAATTCATCCGCCAGGTTCTGCGCCACCTTGCTCACGGTCTCCCGGTCAAGCTGCAGCGCCTGGGCCAGCTTTTCGGCGGAGATGGGGGTGCCGCTGGCAAACAGCAGCGCCTCCAAAGCCGCCCGCGCTTCCTTTACTTCCATTTCGTTCGTTCCTTTGCTGTGAGAGTCAGGTCCTCCATCCGCACCCCGTCGCTGACCTCCACCCGCTTGCCCCGCACCAATTCCAGCACGGCAAGGAAGGTCGCCACCAGCTCCGAACGGCTTTGCGCCTGGGCCAGCAGGCCGCGCATCGGCACGGTTTTCTTCCCCCAAAGCCGGCGTAGGACAAAGACAATGCGGGAGGTGACCGACACGATCGGCTTTGCCACAATCGGGGTAAAGGCCGCCTGGGGCGGCGGCAGCCGCCTTTTCCCTTTTCCGGCGGCGTCCAGGTAGGCGCAAAGCAGCTCCTTTGGCTGATGGGTGCAGCGATAGGTTTTATCGACGGGAAGCGGGCTCGGCTCCCGGCAGAACAGGTCGAACCCTTCGGTCCTTGCCGCCAAAAGGGCGGCGATTTCCTTTGCCGTCTGGTATTCAAGGAGCTGGCCGGTCAGCTCCTTCTTGAGCTGCTCGCTCTCCTCGTGCTTTGGCAGCAAGGATACCGTTTTCATATGCACAAGCCTTGCCGCCATCTCCAAAAACTCGCTGGCCACATCCATGTCCGCCTCCTGCATGGCGGCAATATGGGCTAAGTACTGCTCTAATAAGTCTGATACGGCAATGTCCTGAATATTCAGCTTATTCTTCGAAATTAAATGCAAAAGCAGGTCCAACGGCCCTTCAAAGACCGGCAGCTTATACGATATCTTCTCCATGGCCTTACAGCGCGCTCATCCCAAACAGGCGAAACGGCAGGTCGGCCACCCACAAAAGGCCGTCGAACACGTGCGTCTGCACAAAGCTCAGCACCCAATCGAACACGGGGGTAAAGAAGAGCAGCGCGAGAAACACAAGCGAAATCGCCTGCTGATACCGGTAAAACCATTCCTCTACCCGGTCGGGCAGGAAAAAGCACAAGATCCGCGAACCATCCAGCGGCGGGATCGGGAGAAAGTTGAAAACAGCCAAGCCGATGTTAATAGCGGACAACAGATACAAAAACGTGTAGACCGCGTCGTACAGGGCTCCGTAGTAATAATTTAGGTTTGCCGCGGCAATCTGAAAGTTGATCCGCAAAAGCAGCACCGCTATAAACGCCACAATCAGATTGGAAACCGGGCCGGCCAAAGCGGTCAGCGCCATGCCCGCCTTGCGGTTTTTGAAGTGATTGGGGTTGACCGGCACCGGCTTTGCCCAGCCGAATCCAATCAAAAACAGGCTCAGTGAGCCGATGGGGTCTAAATGCCGCATGGGATTTAAGGTCATACGGCCGCTGTACTTGCCCGTATCGTCACCCAGCTTATGGGCGACATAGGCATGGGCGCATTCGTGGATGGGCAAAATCGCAAGCACCACGAAGGCCGTGGTCAGCAGCGTCAGAACAATCTGCGTCATGTCGCCGCCCTGCAAGAGGTTCAAGAGCACAAGCATCACTCCCGGTTCAAATAATAGAGAAACCGAAGCTCCCTTCGGCAAAGCGCGATAGCGTAAGAAAATTATTATAGCATATTCGGCCGGTTCCCGCAATTATCTATACCTGGGGCAACCCCTTTTGCCTAACCAGGCAAGCCTTTCCGATCCCCCGCGGCTTTGGACCCGTCTAAGTCCATTGCGGTCCCCTTATTCTCCGTTTCGATGGTTTGCAAACAGTTCCTTGACCGTGTCATACGCCATTTTCGGACGGCGGTATTCATCCACTACCCCTTTGTTGTTGTGGCATCTCGCCCTTGTTGCAAACCACTCGCCCTCCTCCGTAACACGGCAATCGGCAAACTGCCATACGAAAACGCCGGTAATCCTGTCGTCGAACAGGTAAACCTCCAGGTTTTCACGGATCACATCCGCCTGCCTCTCCTCGCTCCATTTGCAGCGGGAGCGGTCTCGGTAGCCGTAAATCGCCGCCGCGCCGAATTCAGATACGAGAATCGGCTTGTTTTGGGCGCCGCTTTTTATCATCCAGTCCATCTCCTGGTCGCTCCGCTCCTTGATCGGGCAGTCGATGTACCAGCCGGAATACAGATTGAAGGATGCGACGTCCGGCAGGTCCAGGCACTTGTCGGTAAAGTGGCGGCAGGTTGCCGACGTGGTCGGGCGGGACAGGTCCATGCTTTTGATTTGCGCATACTGCTTTTGATACATGCGCCGCCCTTCGTCGGTCTCGGAAGCGCATTCGTTTAAGATCCCCCAGATTACAATGGACGGATGGTTATAATGCTGCTCGATCATTTCGCGGATACAGTCCTCGCACTGCCCCTCGAAATTCGGATTCTGCATATCTGCAAGCAGAAGCCCGCGCGCATGGTTTTCCTCCCAAACCATGACGCCCCGTTCGTCGCACAGATCGAGGAAGCGGTCATCATTCGGGTAATGGCACGTTCTCACTGCATTTGCATGCATATCCTGCATCAGGTCCATATCCTGAACCATGTGCTGCAAGGAAACGGCGCAGCCGTCAACCGCATAGTCCTCATGGCGGTTAAAGCCCTTGAGGTACACCGGCTCCCCGTTTAGATAGATCTTTGTACCTCTCACCTCAACCGTCCGGAAGCCGACCCGCTCGATGAGGTCGTCAACCTCATCGCCGTCCACGCTTAAAACCGCGTTGAGCAGATATAAATGCGGCTTTGTATGCGACCATGGCGCAACCCCGTCAAACGCCTGCTCGAACGTCACGGCAGCTTCGGTTTTAGGCGGTATCCTCACCTCTTGTACCGCTTTTACTCCCGCAAGCTCCGTCCTGACCGCCGTCGCTTTCTCGCCGGCCGAGAGATTGCACAGGAAAACCTCCGTCCTGGCATACCACCGCCCCTTTTCCAGGCGCGGTGTAAACTCGATCCGCTTCAAATACACGTCCGGCACCCTTTCCAGGGCAACCGGGCGGGTAATCCCGCCATAGGTATAGTAATCGTTGGGAATATGCAGCGCGCTGTGCATGCCGAAGGTATTGTCCACCTCTACCTTGATTTCATGCTCCCCTGCCGCAACGTTGCCGACAATGGCGGAAAAGGGAGTGAAGGCATTATAGTGATGGGCGATCTTCTCTCCGTCGAAAAAGACGTCCGCCGTGTGGCTTACGCCCTGAAATGCAAGACGGACGTTGCCCGCCTGGGTGATAAATATCTTTTTTGTATAGGTACCCTTACCCCGATGCTGCAAAAAATCGGGATGCTGCTCCCAGCAGCCGGGCACGGGCAGCCGGTATTCCCTTTCAAACCCGTCCATGCGAAATTCCCACATCCCGTCCAGCTCCCGCTGCTGCCGGATCCGGTGGGTTTCAAATAACCGTATCATTCTCGTTTCTCCTTTTTGACGTCTTTTCTCCCTGCGCGCGGGCGGTCATCCCATACCCGTCTGCGCAGGGGCCTGCCGCCGTCGCATCCCCATACCGAATGCGGTGGGCAGGCAAGGCAGATCTTTTTTGATGCCGGTGGACAAGGCGGGCTTGAAGGGACTGTCCGCTTCCATCCTCTGCTTAAAACCGGTGGTATTTTTTATTATATCGCATTTTCGCGTTGGTTCCTATAGGCCGCGCTGTTTTTTCTGAAAATATTCCCATGCAGGCCATCTGCATCATAGGCGCCGTCCCATGCTGCGGATGAAACCGCCGTCCATTCCAGCTGCGAGACAAAGAGGTACCGCCGCGAAGAAGCGCCGAGGAAACCATGACCATAGAAAGCGCCTCTCTTCCGCCGGATGGTAGACAAAAGCCCGGCCAGGCTTACGGCGGCATATTGCAGAACCGATGCGTCTTAGGCTATTGCAGTCATAACCACCAGCAAAAAAGGGGCTGGAGCAGTCTTTGGAAGGGTCTTTTACCGGCCCGCATGGAAAGACGCGTGAAACCTTTTGCCGTTAGCATCCAATGCCTCCGCCGCCTATGAACAGGTCATTTGCCCGCAGGCACATTCTTTCGCTCATATACCTGTCGGCAACCCGCTTCGCTCAAGCCTGAAAGCGATCGCTTGTTTACGGGATTCCTCCACCGGCAAACTTATGGTTTGGTCCGATTCCAGAGGGTTCAGCCCTTGCCTTCCCCGAAAAGGGGCTGAAAAACAGCATCGGACGCCCTGCATCTGGTAACCAGCTACAGGTGTCTGTTTCGCGCTTACCGTGATCCTGCAACTCTTATATTCCCTTTGATAAATCGATATGGAGGGAAATAATCTGATTTTTTGCCTTACCGCCGGCTTCCACCCTACTCGTTGCCTGGGCTTTTCCCCTCCCTCCAGTTCTACCAGAAGGTTCTCATGCCAAAAACGACAAAAAACCGGCGCCCTATCAATTGGGACGCCGGTTTTTAATTGGTAAATTCAGCGCGGCTCTTTGTCATGCAGAGCCCGGCACATCGCCAAAGCCCTGCTTTTTAAGGGATCGACCCTTCTCTTAATACATGCCGCCCATGCCGGGGTTGGGAGCAGCCGGAACCGGGTTTTCTTCCTTCTTATCGGCGACCAGGGACTCGGTGGTGAGCACCATGGCGGCCACGGAGGCCGCGTTTTCCATAGCGGAGCGGGTCACCTTCGTCGGGTCGACAATACCCGCGGAAATCATATCGGAATACTCTTCCTTGAGCGCGTCGTAGCCGTAGTTGACCTTACCGCTGGATACGATCTTATCCACAATGACCGATCCCTCTACGCCCGCGTTGGCCGCGATCTGGCGCATCGGCGCTTCCAGAGACTTCAGCACGATCTTCGCGCCCGTCTTTTCATCGCCGTCAAGGTCTTCCACCACCTTGGTCACCGCCGGGATGGCGTTGAGCAGGGCCACGCCGCCGCCGGCCACGATGCCTTCCTCTACCGCAGCCTTGGTGGCGGAGAGGGCGTCCTCGATGCGCAGCTTCTTTTCCTTCATTTCGATCTCGGTAGCAGCACCGACCTTGATGACGGCAACGCCGCCGGCCAGCTTCGCCAGACGCTCCTGGAGCTTCTCGCGGTCAAAATCGGAGGTGGAAACCTCAATCTGCGAACGGATCTGGCCGACACGGGCCTTGATCTCCTCGGAGTTGCCGGCGCCGTCGACGATGATGGTGTTCTCCTTCTGCACCTTGACCTGGCGGGCACGGCCCAGCTGCGCCATGTCGGCGTCCTTGAGCTCCAGGCCCAGGTCGGAGGAAATCACGGTACCGCCGGTCAGGATTGCGATATCCTGCAGCATCTCTTTTCTTCT